>JBHOQX010000006.1:0-47049 GCA_042408595.1 Roseiflexaceae bacterium
CTAGGGCTTCTCAGTTCTTTAACTTTGTGCTACGCTCCACACTACTGAACGAAGAGTGTGTGGAGGTGTGACGAATGGCTCTCCAACCCCATCCAGACAGCTTGCTCGGCACTCTGGCGACTTTCCCGGACCCACGCAGCCGCAAAGGTCGTCGCTTCCCGCTGGCCACGCTCCTCGGCCTGGTGTTGCTGGGGATGCTGCACGGTCACGACAGTCTGCGCGGTGCCTGGGTCTGGGCACACCAGCGCTGGGGGCTGCTCTGGCGTCCCTTGGGTGCGCGCAGCCCGCATTTCCCCTCCTACAACACGGTGCGCGATCTGCTCAGTCGCCTGGATTCCGACGCCCTCGATCGCCAGATGCGGCCGTGGCTCGAACAGTTGCTCGATCACCCAGTGGGTGGGGTGAGTGCCGATGGCAAGGGCTTGCGCGGCAGCAAACGCGACGATGTTGAGGCGTTGCATGTGGTGTCACTGGTGGCCCACGAAGGTGCGACCGTTCTGGCCCAACGCGAGGCAAGTGGCGGGGATGAAGTCGCGGCCTTGCTGCTCTTGTTGAGCGAGGTGCCGCTCAAAGGTCGAACCATTAGTATGGATGCCGGATTGCTCAACGCGCAGGTGACGAAGACGATTAGCGAGCAGCAGGGCGACTACGCCGGGAGCGTGAAAGGCAACCAGGCCGAAATAGAGCAGTTGCTGGATGCGTGGGTGGCTGAAGCGGTCCTTTCCCCCCCAGGCTGGAGCGCCAGCGCCACTGCCGGTGAGGGAGGTGGAGATTGCGCCGCCACGCCGAAAGAAACGCCAAGCGGCGGGCGTGACTGACACGATGCGGCGCGCACTGCGGGCGCGGCGGGCGCCAGATGCTTGCACGATCGAGAAGTCGCGCGGGAGGCTGGAGATACGTGAACTGTGGGTGGTGGAAGCGGGTGAGTTGGGGCCATATCTGGCAGAAGATTGGGGCTGGGTAGGGGTGGCCCAAATCGGCTGGCTGCGGCGCTGGCGTAAGAAGCGCCCACACGACCTTTGGAGCGTGGAAGAGGTGACGATTGTAACCAGCCGATCAGCCGTAAGCCTGCCGGCGCAACGGTTGCTCAAGCTGCTGCGCCAGCACTGGGCGATCGAGAATAGCGTGCATTGGGTGCGGGACATGACCTTCCATGAAGACCGCCTGCATGGGCGGCAGGTCGGGGTTTGCCTGGCGTGGCTACGGAATCTGGCTATCAATCTCATACGACGGCACCGCCCAGGCGCGTTCCTTCCTGATGTCTGGAGTGAACTGAGCGCCTACCTGCCCACTGCACTGCGCTGGCTACTCGCACCGTTAATGAACTGAGAAGCCCTAATGGGCGAGCGCCGCGCCTTGACACTCCCGCCGGCCCTCAGCTACAATGGCGCTCCGGGACATGCGCGTTTCCCCGTTTCGTACGCGCCGAACCGGCATTGTCGCCGGCGAGGAGGTTTTGTGACAACAACGATTGACCCCCTGATCGATGTGGCTGGCAGCGCGCCTGTGATCCCCGGCCCGCGCGCCCGGGCGCTGGTCGAGCGCGACCGGCAGGTGTATGTTCCGGCGATGGGCCGAGTCTATCCCTTCGCGATGGAGCGGGGCGAGGGCTGCCGCGTGTGGGATGTGGACGGCAACCGCTACCTGGACATGAACGCCGGGATCGCGGTCGTTTCCGCCGGGCATTCGCATCCGCGCGTGGTCAACGCGATCCGCGAGCAGGCCGGCCGGTTCATCCATATGGCCGGCACCGATTTTTACAGCGAGCCGATGGTGCGCTTCGGCGAGAAGCTCACGTCGGTGATGCCGCAGGGCTACGATTGGCGCGTCTTTCCCTGCAACTCCGGCACCGAGGCGGTGGAGGCGGCGATCAAGCTGGCGCGCTACGTCACCGGCCGGCAGGGGATCATCGCCTTCTTCGGCGCGTTCCACGGCCGCTCGTACGGCTCGCTCTCGCTCACCGCGTCGAAGCCGGTGCAGCGCCGCGGCTACTACCCGCTCGTGCCGGGCGCCTTCCACGCCTTCTACGCCAACCCGTACCGCCCGCCGTTCGATGTGTCGCCCGAGCGGGTGACGGACGTCTGCCTCGACTATATCGAGCAGACGCTGTTCCACACCATCGCGCCGCCGCCGGACGTGGCCGCGATCATCGTCGAGACGATCCAGGGCGAGGGTGGGTATGTCGTGCCTGCGCCGGGCTTCCTGCCGGGCCTGCGGCGCATCTGCGACCAGTACGGCATCCTGCTGATCTGCGACGAAGTCCAGAGCGGCGTGGGCCGCACCGGGAAGATGTGGGCCTTTGAGCACGAGGGGATCGTGCCGGATATCGTCGCCTCGGCCAAGGGGCTGGGCGGCGGCGTGCCGATCGGCGCGATGATCGCCCGCCGCGAGTTGACCGACCTCTGGCAGCCCGGCTCACATGGCAACACCTACGGCGGCAACGCGCTCACCTGCGCCGCTGCGACCGAGGTGCTCGCGCTGGTCGAAGAGGAACTGGCGGACAACGCCGCGCGCGTCGGCGCGCACCTGATGGACGGCCTGGAGGAGTTGCAGGGCCGCTACGAGGCGATCGGCGATGTGCGCGGGCGCGGCCTGATGATCGGCGTCGAATTCGTCAAAGATCGCGCCACCAGGGAGCCGCATCGCGCGCTGGCCCACCGGCTCATGGACGAAGCCTTCACCCGCGGGCTGCTGCTGCTGACCTGCGGCGCGTCCACGATCCGCCTCTGCCCCCCGCTGGTGCTGACAACGGCCGAGGCTGACGAGGCGCTGACGATCTTCGAGGCCGCCCTGCGCGCATCGATCTAAACATCAGTTACTGCATGCGGAATGCTACCACACCGCCTGTGTGCATCCTGTTCATTCCGCATGCCTCTCTCATCACGCTCGTATGGCTCCTATGCGCCTCATCCTCTCCTGGGACATCCGCGACGACTGCGAACGCGATTGCCTAGAATTTATGTCAAGCGAATTCGGGCCACGTTTGCAGCGCTTGGGTGTTCGTCTCACCGATGTCTGGTATACACAGGCGGGCGTGGGGCCACAGATCGTCGTGGCCGGGGTGGTGAACAGCGAGGAGGCCGCACGTGACGTGTTGCGGAGCGGCGACTATGCACGGCTGTGCGAGCGGCTGAATACCTATGCGGAGAATGTCAGGTGCCGGCTGCGTGCCGGGTGGAGAAACGGGCCGCACTTGTGACAGGACGACTTGGTCAGCGGGCGACACGGTGACAGGGTGCAAAGGGTAGGATACGAGGTGTAGGCCCTAACCCCAACCCCCAGCCGTTAGCCCCTGGCCTCATCACTCGGAGCAAGCGGCGGCGGGGCCATCGGCGGCGGCGGGGGGGCGGGGGCCTGGTTGCGCAGCGCCAGCCAGCCGCCCAGCGCGCCGAACCCCAGCGCCAGCAGCAACTCCATCAGGCCGACACAGAAGCCGGCCAACGGCATGGCGACCGTCAGGATCGCCCCGACCTGCTCCGGTGTGATCGTTATGTCTGGTTGCTCCGCCAGTAACTCCTCAATAATTTCCTGCTCAAAGTTTGGCGTGATCCAGCGAACGAGCGAGATGACGATGATGAAGAAGAGCATCGAGCCGACCAGTGCGCCGACCCCGGTTAGCGCCCCGGCCATGGTTGCCCCGCCGATCCGCGCCGCTGGCGCGCCCCAGCGCACCGCTAAATAGCCTGCGGCGGTCGCCAGGCCCAGCACCACCAACGGGGCGACCAGCAGCACGCCGATGGCCGGAATCCATGAAACCGCCAGCACCAGGACGAGCGCCGTCAGGCCGAAAATCAGGCCGGAACGCATCGGGCCAGACATGCCGCCTCCTCGGAGCGATAAACTACACCGAGCGAACGACAAAAGTAGATGATACCGTCAATGGACGAGGGACGGTGGGCGGTAATCTCAGACAAAGAGAAGGGGAGATCAGGCGAGCAGGAGATTGACTCGCTCCTGCTCCGGTTGTCTCCTCGGCTCCTCGTCTCCTGCGCCTAGCGTTCGTCCTTCGTCCTACGTCCTTCGTCCTTCATGCCCCAACCCGCAGCTCCCCCAGTACTTCGCGCAGCGCTGCGATGAAGCGGCGATTTTCGTCCTCCAACCCGAACGAGACGCGGATCATCCCAGGCAGCCCCCAGCCGGCCAGTGGGTTGACGGTGAAGCCGCGCTCCATGAGCGCCTCCGTCACCGCCGCATCGTCGCCCACCACCACGGCGACGAAGTTCGTCTCGCTCGGAAGGGGATCGAGGCCCAGCGCGCGCAGCGCGGCAGTCATGTACGCGCGGCTGGCGCGGGCGTGCGCGCGGCTGCGCTCAAGATGCGCGTCGTCGCTCAGCGCCGCCAGGCCACCGACCTGCGCCAGCAGGTTGACATTGAATGTCGGGCGGGCGCGCTCCAGATAATCGACCACATCCGGATGGGCGAAGGCATAGCCCAGGCGCAGCCCGGCCAGGCCATGGATCTTGGCGAACGTCCGCAGCGCGATCAGATTGCGCCGACCGGCGCGCAGCTCGGCCAGCGAGTCCGGGAAGTCTGGGCGCTCGACGAACTCGATGTAGGCTTCGTCGAGCACGACGAGCACATCCTCCGGCACGCGATCCAGCAGCCGGGCCACCTCCGCCGCGCCATTCGAGGTACCGGTCGGATTGTTTGGATTGCAGACGAACAGGAGGCGGGTGCGCGGCGTCACCGCATCGGCCAGCGCCTCCAGGTCGTGCGTGTAGTTGCGCAGCGGCACGCGCACGGCGCGCGCGCCCATCTCCAGCGTACGGCGATAGTAGCTGATGAAGGTGCCCTCAGCCATCACCGCCTCGTCCCCCACGCCGAGGAACGCCAGGCAGAGCAGCAGCACCATCTCATCGGAACCATTGGTGCAGATGATCTGCTCCGGCGGCATGTCGAAGCGCTCGGCCAGCCCCTGCCGCAGCGCCACGGCGCCGGCGTCCGGGTAGCGGTGCGCACCGGCGAGCGCCGCCTGCATCGCCGCCAGCGCGCGCGGCGAAGGGCCAAGCGGGTTCTCGTTCGACGAGAGCTTGACGACGCCCGCCGGCTGCTGGCGGGTCAGCTTCGGCGGTTTGTAGGGCGGCAGGGTGCGGATGTAGTCTTTGAATTGCATCTGGATGCTTTCCGTTGCCATCACTCCATTCATCGGGCGGTTGAGCGGTCATCCTGGACTGTGCACCTTGCACTCCGAACGCTCCTCGAGGTCGAGCGGCAACGCGACGTAGAACGTGCTCCCCTGGCCCGGGCGGCTCTCGGCCCAGATCGCGCCGTCGTGGCGCAACACGAACTCGCGGCTGAGGTACAGGCCCAGGCCGAGCCCTTCGCCGCGCCGTTCGCGCCCGCGGGAGAAGCGCTTGAACAGCCGCGCCTGCTGCTCCTCGGAGATGCCCGCGCCCTGATCCTCCACGCCGATCAGCGCCAGCAACTCGCCGTCGCTCAGCGGCGGCGCCCCCTCGCCGCGCGCCTCGGCCAGCGCCGGGTGCCGCGCCAGCAGGTCGCCGGCGCGCTTCAGTCCGACCGAGACGCAGACCGTGGTGCCAGCGGGGCTGTAGCGGATCGCGTTGCTGAGCAGGTTCGTCAGCACCTGGCGGATGCGCATCTGGTCGCAGACCAGGGGCAGCTCGCGCCGGTCGGCCTCGAGCAGCAGCGCGCGATCGCCGGCAGTGGCGCGCTGCTGCTCCAGCACCTGCTCCACCAGCGAGACCAGGTTCACCCGCTGGAGATGCAGACTGATCTGGTCGGCATCGAGGCGCGACACATCGAGCAGGTTGTCCACCATGCGCAGCATGTGCGACACCTGCTGGCCGAGCACCGTCAGCCCGCGCAGATCGGATGACGACTCGTCGCGCGCCTGCTCGCGGCGCAGCAGCAGGTCGGTGTAGCTGCGGACGGCGGCGAGCGGGCTGCGCAACTCATGCGCCGCGACCGCCAGGAAGTCGTCCTTGGCCCGCTCCAGCTTCTGGCTGCTGGTCACATCGCGGAAAACAACCACCGCGCCTTCGATCATGCCATCCTCATGGCGGTAGACCGGCGCGCCGCTGAAGCTCATCACCGTATCCAGGCCGCTCGCGCCGCGGACGAGCACGCGGTAGTCGTGGAAGACCTTGCCGGAGAGCGCAAGCGCCAGCGGCAGCCGCTCGACCGGTAGCGGATTGCCCTCCAGGTCGCGGATGCCGTAGAAATCCGGCATCTCGCTCAGGGGCTGCTGGTAGGGCACCTGTTCGATCGACAGGAGCGCGCGGGCGGTCTCGTTCACCAGCACCAGCCGGCCCTGGCCGTCGCACAGCGCCACCCCCTCCGCGATGCTGTTGATCACCGCCGTCAGCTTGCGCCGCTCGGTCTGGCTATCTTCGTACAGCATGACGTTGGCGATCGCGAAACCGATCAGGTTGCCCATGGTCATCAGCACCGGCACATCCACGCGCTCGTGGAGTGTCTGGTCGCCGAACAGGCAGACGACGCCGACGACCGTGCCGCCGGCCAGCAGCGGCAGGTAGACGCAGCTATGCAGCCCGGCGGCGAGCAGGGCATCCTCGGGCGGCTCCGGCAGCAGCGGGCGGCGGATCGGCTGTCCGTAGCGCACCGCCTCCTCGCAGAACGAGTCGGCGACGGGCAGATGCCCGCACTGGTCGCCCCAGGCCGCGGGCAGGTTGCGCAGCGCCCCGGCTCGCAGCTCGCTCCGCACCGGGTCGAGCAGGAGCAACGCGCCGGCCCCGGCCCGGACCACGCCCATGGTCACATCGAGCACGTTTCCGACCAGCTCGTTCAGATCGCCGGCGGAGCTGACGGCGGTGCCGATCGCGCCGAAGGCCTCCAGACGGCTCTTGTTGGCGACCATCTCGGCGTGCAGCTGGGCGTTCTTGATCGCGCCCGCCGCCAGGTTAGCGAACGTCTGGAGCGCCTGAAGATCCTGCCGGCGCAGCGGCGGGGAGAAGCCAAGGTTCAGCAGCTCCAGCACGCCGATGACCTCCTGGCCGACGCGGAGCGGCAGCATCACCGCCGTCAGTTCGCGCGGCAGCAGGCTGAGGAGCTGGCGGGCACCCTCCTGGTTGCGCGGCAGCACCTCGCCGAGCTGCTCGCGATAGCGCCAGCGCCCCTCGATCAAGAGCGGCTCGCCGCGCTGGAAGACGCCCCCGGCCAGGCTCTCGCCGGGGCGGAGCTGCATGCCCAGCACGGCATCGCGCGCCGGCCCCGGCTCCAGCCCGTGCTCCGAGGCGACCGCCAGCACGCCGCGCTGCCGGTCGTACATCCAGAGCAGGCTGGCCTGGATCGACGCCACGACCTCGACGACGCGGTGGGCCAGGCTGCTGAGCAGCTGGGGCAGGTCCAGCACCGAGACCAGGTAGGTCGAGACCTTGAGCAGGTTCGCCAGAATCTGGCTGCGCAGCTCAGCTTCGTCGGCGGGCGTGCGGGCCGGGCTGGCAGGCTGCGACGCTTCGACGCTCATGGGCGCATCTCGTGGTGGCGGCGGGCTGCTGCTGAAACGAATCGGCATGGCGGATTATAGCACACGGCGGGGCGGCGGGTGGTGTCCTGGCCCGGCGTGGCAGAGCGCCGTCCATGTCGGGGGCGCGAGCGGCGACGCCTCTCCAAACCCGCGGACGTGAGACTTCGACAGGGGGACGGGGTGGGGCGGCGTGGAGGGCCGGCACCTCCCGCCGGGCCAGCGACCGTGTGCATCATTATGCGCGTTAGCAGAGTGCTATGGCTTTACGCGAGCGCGGCAGCGTGGCAGCCACCGCATCTATACGCGCCCGGCACCCGGTACTCCTCAATGTTCAGGATATCGGCGGCAACGCAAAGCCATATCAGGTTCGGCAGCTTCTGGCGATTATCGAAAGAGAGGAACAGTGCGTTGCCAACATATAGTGCGGCAGTCGCATGGGGCGATGAGGATGGAGCGTACGTTGCGGTGAACCCTGAGTTTCCTGGCATTTCGGGGATCGGCGCGACGGGATGGAAACGGCGATCGAGACATACCGCGCCGAAGGGTAGCCGCTCCCGGTCCCTCGGCGCCTCCCGGCGGCCAGCGGCACATTCCTGGTGCGCCTGCCCAGAACTCTTCATGCCCGGCTGGTGCTGCTTGCTGCTCACGGCGTGTCGCTCAACGCGCTCGTTACAACACTCATTGCGGAAGCCGTCGGCGTGGCATCGAGCGAGCGTCGCGTCGTGCAAGCACCCAATCCGGTAACGGAGCTGGATTGCCGCACCCAGGCTACATGGTCCGCGTCACTTTCATCAGCCCGCGTGGCCGGTCGGGGTCGAAGCCTTTCGCCAGGGCGAGATGGAGCGCCAACAGTTGCCCCGGCACGATCGCCGCCAGCGGACTGAGCCACTCCGGCAACCTGCCGGCCAGCGGCAGCAGTGTAGTCGCCAGGGGATGGGCGCGCTCGTCATCGGTGGCGATCAGCAGCTCCGCGCCACGCCCGTGCAGCTCGCGCGCCAAGTCGAGCATGTCATCGAACGCCGCCCCGCGCGGCATGATCAGGATCGCCGGCAGCCCATCGTAGACCGTGGCGATCGGGCCATGGCGGAAATCGGCCGACGAATAGGCGTTCGACATCACATAGGTCAGTTCCTTGAGCTTGAGCGAGAGCTCGAGCGCCGTGGTGTAGCAGAAGCCGCGCCCGAGCACCAGGCACTGCTCCATGAAGCGATAGCGCTCGGCGCGCTGGGCGACCGGCGCGGCGGCGACCAGCGTGGCGGCGACCGCCTCCGGCGCCCGGCGCACCTCGTCCAGCCGCGCCTGCGGATCGCGGCTCCAGGCGGCGGCTAGCAGCGCGACCGCCAGCAACTGCGCGGTGTAGGTCTTGGCCGCCGCGACGCTCTCCTCCTTGCCGGCGTGCAGCTCGATCACGTGGTCAGCGGCGGCGGCCAGCGGCGAGCCACCGTCGTTGGTGATCGCCAGGGTGGGCCGGCCCTGCCGGCGCGCCTCGACCAGCACCATCACAATATCCGGCGACTGGCCGGACTGCGAGATACCGACGACCAGCGCCCGGTCCAGGCGCGGCGGGGCGTCGTAGAGGGTATGGAGCGACGGCGTCGCCATGGCGACCGGGATGCCGGCGAGCGCCGCCCAGGTGTAGGCGGCGTAGATACCGGCGTGGTCGGATGTGCCGCGGGCGGCCAGCAGCGCGTAGTCGAATGGCGGCAACTGCGCGGCGATCGCCAGGACACGCTCCGCCTCGCGGTCGAGCAGGCGGGCCAGCACCTCCGGCTGGCTGTGGATTTCGCGCTCCAGGTGCGTCGTCATCGCGCTCCTCCCGACCTCCCCGATAGCCAGCTTTCCGGTTCATGCGTGGCGTCTTGAGTGGTGAACGATCAATACAACTTCCCTTCGCGCGTCGCGCCGGTGTAGTCGATATACGCCACCTTGGTCTCGGTGTAAAAGTCGAACACCTCCGTCCCCTGTTCGAACGGACCGACGGCGGTCGCTTTCGTGCCGCCGAACGGCACCTGCGCCTCGCCGCCGAGGGTCGGCGAGTTCACGTGGGTCATGCCGGTCTCGATCTCGTCGATATAGCGGAACATACGCACCGCGTCGCGGGTGTAGATGCTCGAGGTCAGGCCGAACGGCGAGTCGTTGGCGACCGCCAGCGCCTCCTCGAAGCTCTCCACGCGGAAGACGGCCAGCACCGGCCCGAATATCTCCTCCTGCGCGATGCGCATCTCCGGCCGCGCCCGATCGAAGATCGTCGGGCGGATGAAGTAGCCGTTCGCCAGCGGGCCATCGGTGGCGCGTCCGCCGCCGCAGAGCAATTCCGCCCCCTCGCCTTTCCCGATCTCGATATACGTCAGCACCCGGTTGAGCTGCCGCTCGTCCACGCTCGGCCCCATGTCCACATCGTCGCGCATGCCGTCGCCGAGGCGCATTTTGCAGGCGGTGTCCACCAGTTTTTCGAGGAACGCATCCGCCACCGGATGCGTCAGAATCACCCGGCTGGTCGCCGTACAGCGCTGGCCGGTCGAGCCAAACGCCCCGGCAGCCACCCCGGCCACCGCCAAGTCGATGTCGGCGTCCTCCAGCACGATCACCGGGTTCTTGCCGCCCATCTCGCACTGCGCCCGGATGCCGCGCCGCGCCGCCCGCTCGTAGATCGCCAGGCCGGTGCTGGTCGCGCCGGTGAACGAGACGCCACGCACCGCCGGGTGGTCGATCAGCGCCGCGCCGACATCCGCCTCGCCATGGACCATGTTGAGCACGCCGGGCGGCACGCCGGCGTCCACAAAGCACTGCACCACCAGCTCGGCGGTTTCGGGCGTCAGCGGCGAAGGCTTGAACACGACGGTGTTGCCGGCCACCAGCGCCGGCGCGATCTTCCAGGCCGGGATGGCGACCGGGAAGTTCCATGGCGTGATCAGCGCGACGACGCCGAGCGGAACTTTGATCGTGTACCCGAAGTTGGCCGGCAGTTCAAGCGGGATGGTCTGGCCGGTGAGCCGCCGCCCGTGCGCGCCGCTGAACTCCACGATGTTGATCGTACGCGCCAGCTCGCCGCGCGCCTCAGAGAGCAGCTTGCCCTCCTCGCGGGTGATGGCGCGGGCGATCGCTTCGCGGCGCTCGGCCATCAGCCGGGCGGCCGCCGTAACGATCGCGCCGCGCCTGGGGGCGGGGGTGCGCCGCCAGCCGGGCAGGGCTCGCGCCGCCGCCTCGCAGGCCGCCGCCGCCTCCTCGGCGGTCGAAAGCGGTGTTTCGCCGAGCACATCGTTGATATTCGCTGGGTTGATGTTCGGCACGTACCGCGCCGCGCGCGACACAACCCACTCCCCGGCGATAAAGTTTTGGTAGGTTTTCATGCCGCCCTCCCCGAATTCGCGGTGCAAAATGCAGAATGCAACGCGCAGAAGGCGACGTGCGCAGCAAAGAATCCAAGGATGAGCACGGATCCTTGTGCCTGGTGCACGCGCTGTAGTCGGTCCAATGTGCGCCGCGGAGAGTCCAACTCCGAACTCCGCAGGCTGAACGTTGCACTACAGGGCACGGTCCGCCACCTCCAGCGCCCGGTCGATGATCGCCATCCCCTCGCGCAGCTCCGCCTCGCTGATGATCAGGGGCGGGCTGGTGAAGATCGTGTTCCAGCGGACGAAGGTGAACAGCCCCTGCTCGCGCAGCGCGGCGTTGACCGCCGGCATCGGGCCGAGTTGATCCGGACGCGGGTTGTACGGCACCAGCGGCTCCCGCGTCGCGCGGTCCTTCACCAGCTCGATGATGCCGAACAGGCCGATGTTGCGCACGTCGCCGACCGACGGATGGCGCTCCTTCAGGCGCAGGTGCTCCTCGCGCAGCACGGCGCCAAGCGCCGCCGCTCGCTCGATCAGCCCGTCCTCGCGGTAGGCGTTGATGCAGGCCACCGCCGCCGCGCAACCGACCGCGTGGGCGTTGTAGGTCAGCCCGGCGTAGAGCGTGTGGTCCTCGAAATACGCGGCGATCTCGTCCGAGACCATCGTCGCGCCGAGCGGCACGTACGCCGATGTCAACCCCTTCGCCATGGTCATTATGTCCGGCACGACGCCCCAGTGATCGACGGCGAACCACTTGCCGGTGCGACCGAATCCGCTCATCACTTCATCGCAGATCAGCAGGATGCCGTACCGGTCGCACAGCGCCCGCAGGCCGCGGATGTAGTCGGCGGACGGAATGAGGATGCCATTTGTACCGACAACTGTCTCGATCAGTATCGCCGCAATCGTCTGCGGGCCCTCGAACTGGATGATCTCCTCGGTCGCGTCCAGCACCGCCGCCGCGTACGCAGGGTCGTCCGGCTCCCTGCCGGCGCGATACGGGTAGAAGTCCGGGATGCGGACGACGCCGGGGATGCCCGGCTCGGCCGCCCAGCGCCGCGGGTCGCCGGTGAGGGTGATCGCCCCGGCGGTCGCGCCGTGGTAGGAGCGGTAGCGGGCCAAGATCTTATGCCGCCCGGTGACCATGCGGGCGATCTTGATCGCGTTCTCGTTGGCCTCCGCGCCCCCGTTGGTGAAGAACGCCTTGGTCAGATTGCCGGGGGTGATCTCACGCAGCAGCCGGCCAAGCTCGGCCCGCACCGCCGTCGTCGCCGCCGTCGGCGCAACGTAGCAGACCTGCTCCATCTGCGCCCGCACCGCCTCGATCACTCTCCGGTCGCCGTGGCCGAGATTCGTACACATGAGCTGCGAGTTGAAATCCATATAGCGCTTGCCGTCGGCATCCCACATATAGATGCCGGCGGCGCGCTCGATCACCAGCGGCTTCATCGCCTTCTGCGCCGTCCACTCGTAGAGCGTCGTCGCGCGCGACAGGTCGAGTATCTCGTCGCGGGAAAGGTCGAGAACGGTCATACGCACCTCGCTTCACTGCCTGCGAAATCGCGGGGAACTAAGGGCATTATACTTCAGAACGGCAGGAGGCAACGGACGCGGGGTTCGTTTGGGCCACGAATGGTACAGCGGCGCAGGGAGTGCGCGATCCTGCGCGAATGGCCGTGCCACCTTCGGGCGGAGCGTGCCCGCCCCCTGAAAGCGGCGCTCCATCGATGTGATGCATCACGCCGGACTGCTGCCCGACATGCCGGCCCGGTGCGCAGTGCGCCAGCGCTGCCTCGAATCTGCAACACCCGCGCGGGCGCTGCGTACAGTACAATAGAACCGGCTCGTGTGAACCGCTGACCAAGGAGTTCGCAGCATGCGCAAGAGTTCGTTGATGGTCCTGCTCGCGCTGATCGGCGCGCTGCTGGCGGCCTGCGGCCTGTCGGATATCGGCGGCAGCGCCGCGAACGGCACGCCCGTCGCGCCATCGAACGCCGTCAAGATCACCATCGCCTACAGCCCGGAGAAGGAAGGCTGGCTGAAAGAACGCATCGCGGCGTTCAACGCGAGCGGGGCGAAGGTTGGCGGAAGGCCGATTTTCGTCGAGGGGATCAACAAATCCAGCGGCGCGGCGCGCACCGAGATCAAGAACGGCCAGCTCACGACAACCATCTGGTCGCCGTCGTCGTCGATCTGGCTGGAGGTGCTGAAGCAGGAGGGCGGCAATCCGAACGTCGCCGTCTCGAACCGGCCGCTGGTGCTCACCCCGGTCGTCATCTCGATGTGGAAGCCGATGGCCGAGGCGCTCGGCTGGCCGAACAAGCCGATCGGCTGGAGCGACCTGCTGGCGTTGACGAACGATCCGCAGGGCTGGGGCAGGTTCGGCCACCCGGAGTGGGGCCGCTTCTCGTGGGGCCACACCGACCCGGAGATCAGCACCACCGCGCTCTCGACGCTGATCGCCGAGCTCTACGCCGCCACCGGCAAGCAGCGCGGCCTGACAGTCGCCGACGTGCAGGACCCGAAGAGCCAGCAGTTCATCCGCGACCTGGGCAAGTCGATCAAGCATTACGGCTACAACACGCTGGTGTTCAGCGACAACATGCGCAAGTTCGGCATGTCGTACATCAGCGCGTTTCCGATGGAAGAGATCACGCTGATCGACTTCAACAAGAATAAAAACCCGCCGACGCCGCTGGTCGCGATCTATCCGAAGGAGGGTACGTTCTGGCACGACGATCCGTTCATCGTGATGGCCAGCGCGACGAACGAGGAGCAGGACGCAGCAGAGCAACTCTATAATTTTCTGATGACGCCGGACAGCCAGAAACTGGCGATGTCCTACGGCTTCCGCCCGGCGAACGTCGATGTACCGCTGGCCGACCCGATCACCCCGGCGTACGGCGTACAGCCGCAGGGGGTGCAGAACATCCTGCCGGTGCCGCCGGCCGAGGTGATCGTCGCCGCGAAGAATGTCTGGGCACAGAACCGCAAGCGCGCCGACATCGTGCTGGTGGTGGACACATCCGGCTCAATGGAGGGCGAGAAGCTCGACCAGGTCAAGGCCGGCCTCGGCACATTCCTGCAGCGGATCGTGCCGGAGGACCGTGTCGGGCTGGTGACGTTCGCTTCCAGCGCGCAGGTGGCCGTGCCGCCCGCGCCGCTGAGCCAGAGCCGCACCCCGCTCGACACCGCCATCCAGGATATGCGGGCGGAGGGCAAGACCGCTATTTACGACGCGCTGCTGGTCGGCAAGCAGGCGCTCGATCAACTGCCGCCGTCGAACGAGGAGCGGATCAAGGCGATCGTGCTGCTGACTGACGGGATCGACAATTCGAGCACGACCTCGTTCGATCAGCTCAAGCAGCAGTTCGACGAAACCGGCATCAGCATCTTTCCTGTGGCCTATGGCGACGACGCCGACACCGATGCGTTGCAGAAGATCGTCGATTTTTCGCGGACGCTGCTGGTGAAGGGCGGCACCGGCGACATCGGGCAGATTTTCGATAACCTGAGCCGATATTTCTAAAAGCCATCTAAACCGAGGAGGCGTGGCGGGCTGCGCTCTCCGCCTGTGTCGCCGGGCGACCGGCGGCGCAGGATGACGCGTCACGCATCATGGGTCACGTGGCCGCAGGCCCAGCACACCCCGGCTGTAGTCGAGCGAGACGGCGGCGAAGCGGGCGAGCAGGCGGTTGCCGATGTTCGCCCGCCCGGTCCGCGCCAGGTCGCCCGCCGCGCCGAGCTGGGCATCCAGCTCCACGTCCTCCAGGCGGAACGGGCCAAGCCGCACCGCGCCGCAGCGCCGCCGCAGCACGCGGCTCCTCCCGCCGAACCCTGCGCCCTCGCCGGCGGTGACGCCCGCCGCGCCGGGCCGCAGCCCGAACTCGCCGGCCAACCCCGGCCCAAGCGTGATCGCCGCGTTCGAGCCGGTATCGATCGTCGCCAGCGGCAGCGCTCGCCCGTCCACCTCCAGCCCGTGCAGCGCGGGAAAGTGCTCGAAGAAGCGCAGCGGCAGCTCCTCGCCACCGGCCGGCGCGCCGACATCCGGATGAGCCAACAGCAAGACACCACGCTGGTAGTCGATGCGTAGCGCCAGCTGGCGCAGTACATTGTAGCCGAGCACGACATCCACCGGGAACGGCAGCACGCGCAGGTCGAGCGCCGGGGCGAACAGGTCGCGGATCTGCAGCTCGCCGAGGCGCAGCCAGGGGAGCACCGCTTCGGTGAAAGCTACCGCGTCGCTGGCGGCCCCCTGCCCCAGGCCGCTGCCGCCGGTCGGCAGGGCGAGCCGGCGCGCCAGGCGCACATCCACCGCCGATGGGTCCGTGCCGGTGTCGATCAGCACATGGAGCGGATGGCCGCCCGGCCCGGCCGCCTGGCAGCACACCATCCCGGCGGCGAAGTCGAACGGCGCCGCCGCGGTGCCGGTGCGCGGGAAGATCAGCGTTGTTCGGTCGTCCAGCATGGCGCCCGGATCCACGAGCCACAGGGTTGATCATAGAATGGACGGCGGCTCACCGTCCGTGCACGAAACGAAAAGGGGCGCGGATCAGGACAAACGCCCTGAACCTGCCCCCGTATCCCTCTGAAACCTGTCGCCGGAGCCGGCTACGCGCCGATGCTCTTCTGGAAGCAGGCCTTGTGATGATAGGTCTTGTTGCGGCGGCGGCCGTCCATCACGACCGTCATCTCGCGGTCGTTCATGATCTGCTGGCCGCAGTTCATGCAGAAGTGATCCGTCACGCGCCCCGATTTATCGCGCGACGTCACGTCCGTTTTTGACTTCTTCTCAGCCATCGCTGATCCTGCTCCTTCCCAGTTGGTACGAATGCAACACGAGATCGGCGCACGCCATCCACGGCGGGTTGCGGCCCGTATCTTGCGGTATTATACCACAATCCGCCGCGGAAGAGAGGCTGGAGGTCGGAGACCGAGGGGGATACGACCGAACATCTCCCGTCTCTCCTCTCCGCAGATGCGAAGCCTGCCATGATCGAAGTTGCCCGCGAGCGCCACATCCCCGCGCCGCCCGATGCCGTGTTCGCGCTGCTGTCGTCGCCTGACGCACTGCACGGCTTATTACCGCGCGTCGAGCGGGTGGAGCTGCTGGAGCGCCACGCCGACCACGCCCGCATCGCCACGCACATGGCATTCGGGCCGTTTGGCAGCATCCGCACCGAGGGCGACGTGCGCTGGACGGACGGGCGCGAGATCGTCTTCCGCGCCGACCAGTTCATCATGGTCGAGGCGCGCTGGACGTTCACGCCCGCCGACGACGGCACGGATGCGCGCCTGACGCTCCGGCTCGATCTGGCGCCGCTGCTGGGACCGCTGGCGGCTTTCGTCCCGCCAGAGCGCGTGGCAGCGATGGTCGCCCCCGACCTTGACGCGGCGCTGGCCGCGGTCGCCGGGCGTGTTTCTCCCGATCGGGCGTAGTTTGAACGAGGACGGACGGCGGAGGAAAGCTGCTTATCCTATAGGAAACCGTTGCTCGCGCAGCGAGGTCGCGTGCGTCCTGCACCCTCCGCCGTCCGTCGCCTCAATGATACTCCGGCAGCCACGCGCCGTGGGCGTCGATCAGGTCGTCTACCAGGCTGACGATCTGGTCGAGGCTGAGTTCAGCGGCGGTGTGCGGGTCGAGCATGGCGGCATGGTAGATGTGCTCGCGCTTGCGGGTGAGCGCCGCCTCGACCGTCAGCGCCTGCACGTTGATGTTGGTCTGCATCAGCGCGGCCAGGTGCGGCGGCAGCGCGCCGATCTTGGTCGGCTGCAGGCCGTTCCGGTCCACCAACACCGGCACCTCGACACAGCAGCCCTGCGGCAGGTTGTCGATCAGGCCCTGATTGGGCACATTGCCGTAGACCACCCGCGGCTGGCCAGTCTCGATCGCGTGGATGATCAGCGAGCCATACTCACCGGAGTGCCGCTTCGGAGCGGCGCCCTCCGCCAGCCAGTTGGCGCGCAGGTCGGCGGCCCGCTCCGGGTCCTCCTCGGCCAGTCGCCCGAGCCACGCCTCGGTACGCTCGCGCTCATAGCGCACCGTCGCCTCCGGGTCGGGGCTTTCGAGCGCGGCGCGCATCCCTTCCCAATCGGCGATCTGCGCCTCGCAGCGCCGCAGGTACTCGTCGAGCGGGATGTTGAACCGCTCGATCAGGTCGGGCCGGTCGCGCTTGATGAACCAGGGGACGTACTCGCTGAAATGCTCGCTCGACTCGGTGACGAAGTAGCCGAAGTGGCGGAAGACCTCGTAGCGCACCCGGTTCCTCTCCGGCTGGCGGCCTGCATCGTAGACCTGGCGGATGCGCGGGTACAGGTCTTCGCCGTTGCGCTCGAAGCGCAGATAGAAGGCCATATGGTTGATCCCGGCGCAGATGTAGTTGATCTCGTCCGCCGGCACGCCGATATCGCGTGCCAGTTCGTGCGCGGTGTGAAAGACGCTGTGGCACAGCCCGACCGTCCGGATGCTGCTGGCCCGGCTGATCGCCCAGCAGTTGATCGCCATCGGGTTGACGTACTGCAGAAAGGTCACGTCCGGGCAGAGCTCTTCCATATCGCGGCACATGTCCAGCAGCACTGGAATAGTCCGCAGCCCGCGCATGATCCCGCCGATGCCGAGCGTATCGGCGATCGTCTGGCGCAGGCCGTATTTTTTCGGGATTTCGAAGTCGATCACCGTGCTTGGGCGATAGCCGCCGACCTGGATCATGCAGATCGCGTAGTCGGCCCCGGCCAGCGCGGTGCGGCGGTCGGTCGTCGCCGCGATCCACGCGTTGCCGCCGGCCCCCGCCGCGATCCGCCGGCCGACGATCTCGGAGGTGCGCAGGCGCTCCGGGTCGATGTCGAACAGGCTAATCTCGGCATCGGCCAGTTCGGGAAACGTAAAGATGTCGTTGAGCAGGTTGCGGGCGAAGACGGTGCTGCCCGCGCCGATGAAGGTGACCTTTGGCATCGCATTCCCTACTGTTTCAGAACGACTGCCTGTGCGTGGGACGACGTTCGTCGCGGCTGTGACGCGGAGATCTATCCAAGACACGGCCCATGGGCATGCTGGCAACCACCAGACACCGTTGTCGCGCGCCTCACGACCATGCTATCATACCGCAAATCCGCTGCCGACGAGTTGCCACCGTGCTCGATCTCCCACGCATCGCCGCCGGCCTGCTGCTCAGCGCGCTGATCGGCGGGCTGGCCTGCTGGCGCGGCTCACTCACCGCCGGGGGCTGGCTGGGCGCCGTGCTGACCGGCACCGCCACCTTCGGCTTTGGCGGCTGGGCCTGGGGCCTGGCGTTGATCGTCTTCTTCGTCACATCCAGCGCGCTATCGCGCTTCCGCCAGCGGCAGAAGGAGCGGATCGCCGGCGAGAAGTTCGCGAAGGGCAGCCGGCGCGACCTGTGGCAGGCACTGGCCAACGGCGGCGCCGGCGGGGTGCTGGCGACGCTCTACGGCCTCAGCGGCGACCCGCCTGCGCTGCTGGCGCTCTTCGCTGGCGTGATGGCGACCGTTACCGCCGACACCTGGGCGACCGAACTGGGCGTGCTGAGCCGCCGCTCGCCGCGGCTGGTCACCACCGGCCGCCAGGTGCCGCCCGGCACATCCGGCGGCGTCACCCTGACCGGGACGCTGGCCGCCGCGGCGGGCGCGCTGACGATCGGGCTGGCGCTGGCAGCGTTCGAGCGGCTGGAACGCGGCGTGTGGCTGCCCTGGCTGGCGCCCGCGGCGCTGCTCGGCGGGGTGGCCGGCGCGCTGGCCGACAGCCTGCTCGGCGCGACGCTCCAGGCGCTGTACCGCGGCCCCGCCGGCGAGACCGAGCGCAGCCGCGGTCCAGAAGAGCAGCCGTACCCCCTGCTGCGCGGCTGGCCCTGGATGACCAACGATGTGGTGAACTTCCTGAGTTCGCTGGTGGGCGGGGCGGCGGCGCTCCTGGCCGCCCGGCTGCTCGCCGGATGATATGACGCAGCCAGCCATCAATCGTCGGCGTGTGTGGTAAGATAGCCAGCGCAAGCCATGTCGATCAGCCAGAACGATGCCTCACGACTCACCCCGCCCGCTGCGCATCATCAACGCTGTCGCGCCCATCCGCATCTGCGATCTCGGCGGGTGGACGGACACCTGGTTCGCCGGGCACGGCCAGATTTTCAACATCGGCGTGTATCCCTACATCGAAGTGCAGGTGGCCGTCTATCCGCGGGCGGCCCGCCAGGACCAGATCGTCCTCCACGCCGAGAACTACGGCGAGCGCTACGCCGTGACGCCCGGCAACTCGACCTTTGAGCGCCACCCGCTGCTCGAGGCGGCGATCAGCGAGATCGGCGCGCCGGGCGACCTGGCGCTGGAGATCACGATCCACTCCGAGGTGCCAGCCGGCGCGTCCACCGGCACCTCCGCCGCGGTGACGGTGGCGCTGCTTGGCGCGCTGGACGCGCTGACACCAGGACGCATGGCCCCACACCAGGTCGCCTTTCGCGCTCACCGCGTCGAAACCGGGCGACTCGGGCTCCAGAGCGGCATCCAGGATCAGCTCTGTGCGGTGTTCGGTGGCGTGAGTTTTATCGAGATGTTCGCCTACCCGCACGCGACCGTCTCGCAGCTCCAGGTTCCTAACGCGGTCTGGTGGGAGCTGGAGCGGCGGCTGGCGCTGATCTTTCTCGGCCGCACGCACAGCTCCTCGGCGGTGCACGAGCAGGTGATCGCGCGGCTGGAGCGGCAAGGCGGCGCGGCCCCGGAGCTGGCAGCACTGCGCGCGGCGGCGGGGCGCGCCCGCGACGCCTTCTACGCCGGCGACTTTGCGGCGCTCGGACGAGCCATGACTGACAACATCGAGGCGCAGCGCCGGCTGCACCCCGCGCTGGTCAGCGCCGACGCCGACCGGGTGATCGCGCTGGCGCAGGCACATGGCGCGCTCGGGTGGAAGGTGAACGGCGCTGGCGGCGAGGGCGGCTCGATCACGCTGCTCTGCGGTCCCGACGCCAGCCAGCGGCGCGCGCTGCTCCAGGCGATCACCGCGGCGGACCCGCTCTTTCAGCCGATCCCGATCTACCTCAGCCGTACCGGGCTGCGGGTCTGGGAAAGCGCACCCGCCTGACACGCGCCCTTTGCCTGCCGAACGATGATCGTTTGCCGCACGCTTCGCGCATCGCACGCCGCCCGGCGACCGGCAGCGTTCCATGCACAAGCGGCAACAGAAAGGGATTGCTATGCGCATCACCGCGATCAAGACCGCCGCAACCAGCGGCCATGGCATGCACCTGTGGGTGAAAGTCGAGACCGATGAAGGGATCACCGGCCTGGGCGAGTGCGTCCACGGCGGCGTACAGGCGATCGCGATCATCCACGAGCTGCGCCAGCACATGATCGGGCGCGACCCGTTCGCGATCGACGCGCTGTTCGAGGAGTTTCGCCGGCGCTATGTCTTCGACGGCGGCACAGCCGGCGCGCTGATCACAGCGCTTACCGGCATCGAGATCGCCCTCTGGGATCTCAAGGGCAAGGCGCTGGGCGTGCCAGTCTACGAACTGCTGGGCGGCAAGTTCCGCGACCGCGTCCGCGTCTATGCCGATTGCCAGGTCGAGCCGGGGATGAACTTCAGCGAGATCGAGCAGGTGGTGGACGGCGTGCTGCGCCGCGGCTTTACCGCGATCAAGATCGACCTCGACATCCACGCCTACGGGCATGCCGGTAGCGAAGTGGCGGGTTTTACAAAGGATCCGTTCAACTACACCGCCAGCCAGTGGGAGCACGAGCGCATGGTTCGGCTGGTGGAGATGGTGACTGCCGCGGCTGGACGCGAGGTGGCGGTCGCTGCGGATGTCCATACCCGCCTGGACGTGCCGAGCGCCGTCCGGCTGGCGCGCGACCTGGAGCGTTTCCACCTGCTGTGGCTGGAGGAGCCGGTGCCGCCGGAGAATATCGCGGCGATGCGCGAGATCAAGCAGGCGACCTCAACACCGATCTGCGCCGGCGAGAACCTCTACCTGCGCCACGGCTTCCGCGACCTGATCGGTCAGCAGGCAGTGGACATCATCATGCCCGACATTCCCAAGTGCGGCGGGCTGTCCGAGTGCCGCAAGATCGCCAACATGGCCGAGCTGTACTACATCCCGTTCGCGCCGCATAATGTCGCCTCGCCGATCGGGACGATGGCCTCAGCCCATGTCTGCGCCAGCGTGCCGAACTTCCTGGTGCTGGAGTTCCATTGGCTGCACCGCGACTACTGGACGACGATCACCGCCGAGAAAGAAGACATTATCAAGGATGGCTTCATTCAGTTGACGGACCGCCCCGGGATCGGCGTCGCGCTCGATGAGGCGGTCGCACGGCAGTACCAGTACCCCGGCACCACGTGGTTTGAATAACGAGATCGGGCATGGGAGGCACGAGGCGAAATCGTGGCGGGCTGCGCCCGCCACACCTCCCCGTTGCAAACAGCTTCTAACGCCCGCCCTCCTGCGCCAGGGAGCGCAGCAGCGCCCAGCGGCTCACCGCGCCGGTCAGGCGGCCCGCTGCATCCACCACCGCCAGCCGCTCCAGGCCGTCGGCCAGCATGCGGCGGAGGGCCTCGTCGCGCGGGGCGGCCTCGCCGAGAAGGGCCGCCGGCGCGAGCGGCAGCGCCCCGGCCGTTCGCTCGCTCAGGGCGCTCGCCAGCGGCGGCGGCAGCTCCCGCCCGCCCGCGCGCAGCACGCCGAGCCAGCCGGTACGCAGCGCCCCCGGCAGCCGCTCCAGCAGTTCGATGTCGCTCAACAGGCCAAGCGGCTGGCCGGCCTCCACGACCCACACGGCGCGCCCCGGCGCAGCCAGGAGCTGCGCCAGGGCTGCGGGCGCGGGGGTCGCCGCATCGATCAGCGGCAGGCTGCGCTGCATCAGCAGGCCGACCGGGGGCTGTGGCGGGCCGGACTCACCGGCGGCTGCCGCGGCGGCTCGCAGCGCCTCGTCCACGCCGAACAGCCCGAGCAGCCGACCATCATCCACCACCGGCAGCGCCTCCAGCCCCCACTCGACCATCAACCCGACGGCCTGCGCGATGGATGTGGCCGGGCCGATCGGGTGCAGCTCCGCTGTGGCGATCTCGGCCAATGTGCGCGACGGAACCTCCGCCAGCGCCGCGTCGCGCTCCTCGGGTGAAAGCGCCGCCAGCAACCGCAGCGTCAGCCCGCCCGCTGCAGACACCAGCTCGCTCGCGCGCGCGAGTCCGCGCAGACGCCCATCGGCCTCCAGCAGCGGCAGCGCTGGCTGCGGCCGCACGAGCAGCGCCCGTAACGCCGCGGCGAGGGACGTCTCGCGCGGAAGCGCGAGCGGCGCGGGGGCGAGGGCATCGGCGACCAGCCGCTCGCCGAACGGGCCGGACGGTGTGAGCAGCGCCCGGTGCAGCCGCACATCTTCGAGTGTGATGAGCGCGTCGGGCAGCAGGTCGTCCAGCTCCGGCAGCAGTTGCGCCACCCGGTCGGCGCGGTCCACCCACTCGATCACAACCGGCAGGGCCTGGTCATTCGCCGCGCCTGTCAGCCGCCGCCCGGCGCCGAACCCGCCCATGCCGCGCAGGGCGGTCGCGCCGGTCGCACCTTCGCGCCGGAGACGCTCCATCACCAACAGATAGAGCGGGCGGCCGTCGCGGCTGTCGCGCTCGTTCAGATAGATTCGGACCCGCTGGACAGTGTCGGAGGTTGGCATGATGGATCGCCACGCAGTGTTCACAGAATGGTGGCTTCCGCCGGCGCGAGCCGTTCAGGACGACTTCGCACCGCCGTCAGGCCGGCCATCAGGCGGAGCGCGCATGGGCATGGAAGATAGATGGGGGTCGCGCGTGGCTCGATCCGCGGTGCATCAGCTTCGGCCTCGACCTCCCGCCTCGAGGCGATTATAGCATCCCCCGCCGGAACCGCTCGTGCGGCATGTTGACAAGGCGCCCGCGAAAATGTTATGGTTAGGGGTGCGTTCCAGCCAGCGTTTCTCCAGCCGTCGCTGCACTCCGCGGGCGTCCGCCCGCTGCGGGTGATTCGTCCGCGGCCCACCCGGGCTGAGGAGAACGTCATGGCCAAAGTGCTGACCCTTACGCCGATCAGCGGTACACCGCTCGACCGGAGCATCTCGGTCGAGACCCGCACTGCGATCGTGGGCAGCAGCCCGCGCAGCGACATCGTGCTGGCCGACCGCGCCGTCGAGGCGCGCCATGCCGAGTTCCGCCAGATGTTCGATCGCTGGTTCATTGTGCCGCTGACGGCGAGCGGCGGGATCATCCTGAACGGCGTGCTGGTCACCGGGCAGAGCCGCCTCCACCCCGGCGATCTGCTGACGATCGGCCGGGGCACCTTCCGCGTCGGCATCGTCGAGATGCAGGAGCAGGCGGCCGGCGGGCCGGTGCGCTACAGCGGCGTGCCGCGTCTGGGCGAGTACTTCCTGCGGCGCGGCATCGTGACCAGCGACCAGCTTGGCCGCGTGGCGCAGCGCCAGACGGAGCTGCAGAAGAGCGGGACGTACGTCGTCTTCGGGCAGGTGGCGTTCGAGATGGGGTATGTGAACCGCAACCAGCTCGAAGCCGCGCTTGCCGAGCAGCGCGAGGACTTCAACGAGCGCTTTCGCGGGTAGGGCGGCGCGGGCAATGACTTGATAGATCGATGGCCCGCTACCAGGGCGAATGCCTACGCCCACCAGCGTGCGCCGCGCCAGCACCTCGCGTCTCACCCCCGCACGAGCGCCAGCTCGCAACTGAAGCCGGGGCCGAGCACGGCCAGCACGCCGTGCTCGCCGGGGCCGGGCGCGCCGCTGCACAGAAACTCCTCCAACACAAAGAAGATCGTGCCGGATGACATGTTGCCGCAGCGCCGCAGCACCGCGCGCGTCCGATCGAGCCGCTCCGGGTCCATCCCGAGGGCGCGCTCATAGGCGCGGATGACCTTCGCGCCGCCGGGGTGCAGAATCCAGTGGTCGATGTCGTCGGGTGCGAGGCCGTGCGGCGCGAGCAGTTCGGCGATGTTCGGCCGCATCAGCGCCTCGACGATCTGCGGGATGCGCGAGGAAAAGACGACCCGCATGCCGGTATCGACGATATCCCACCCCATCACGTCGGCGGTCTCGGGCCAGAGCGTGCTTTGCGTCGCCACGATCGCCAGCCCTGACGGGCGGTCCGGCGGCCCGGCCTTTCGAGCGGCGTCCCCTTCCACCAGCACCGCGGCGGCACCGTCGGCAAACAGCGAGGCGGCGATCAAATTGCGCTTCGACAGATCGTTCCACTGAAACGTCAGGCTGCACAACTCGACCGTGAGCAACAGGGCGCGCCGGCCCGGCTCGGCGCGGACGTACTCTTCGGCGCGGGCCAGCCCGGCCACGCCGCCGGCGCAGCCCAGCCCCCAGATCGGGGTACGGCGGGTGTGGCCGCCCATCCCCAGTCGATTGATCAGCAGCGCATCCAGGCTCGGCGCGGCCAGGCCAGTAGTGGTAACCACGATCAGATGGTCGACATCGGCCGGCTCCAGCCCGGCGGCCTGCAGGCAGCGGCGCGCGGCGGCCTCGCCCAGATCGAGCGCCGCGGCGATAAACAGATCGTTGCACTCCTTGAACGAATGCGGCGCCAGGTACCATTCCACCGGCGCGGCGAAGTAGCGCGTGTCGATCTGCGCATGGCGAAAGACCGGCATGTAGCGGTCGATGTCCGGAAAGGCCGTGGCGAAATGCGCGCGGGCGGCGTCGCGGATCACCTCCTGCGGCACCAGATGCGGCGGCAGCGCGGTCGCGACGGAGCGGATCACAGGCATGGGCGGGTTCCTTTGTCGGGCGGCCGCGCCCATGGGTCGGGGTAGCGCCGCAGAAGGGTTCATCTACGGATACGTAGCGACCGGACAGTTCGGATCGCCGGCGATCGGCGCGGTGACGCTGGCGGCGATGCCCCGTCACCGCGCCGTCGAGGCTGGAGCTAGAACGTGCTGACGTCGATCAGCTTCTCCTTGATCCCGTCCGGGTCGTCGCTGTTGTTCCAGTTCAGGTTGCCGGCGCTCTGCAGCGCGCTCTTGACCTGCGCCGGCGTCGCCGACGGGTGGGTCGCCTTGTAGAGTGCGGCCGCGCCCGCGGCGTGCGGGCTGGCCATGGAGGTGCCGCTGAGCGTCGCGTAGCCGCTGTTGACGTAGGTCGAGTAGATGCAGACGCCCGGCGCGATCACGTCCACATCCGGGCCAAAGTTCGAGAAATCGGCCAGGGTGTCGTCCTGGTCGGTGCGGCAGGTGGGCGCGGCGCCGCCGCCCGGCACGCCATTGAAGTCCGCCAGGGCCGAGACGGTGATCACCTCGTCGTAGGCGGCGGGAATGTGGTTCGCGGCGTTGTCATGATCATTGCCGGCGGCCACCACGAAGGTCACGCCCTTGCCGACGGCGTTGCAGATCGCCTTGTGCTCCGAGTCGTTGTTGGTGTAGCCGCAGTTGCCGTCGTCGCTGCCGCTGCCACCCAGGCTCATGTTGGCCACGTCGATCGTGCCAGCGTTGGCTGCCACCCAGTCGATACCGCAGTTGACCGTCGCCGTGGTGCCGGAGCCAAAGCGGTTGAGCACGCGCACCGCCCACAGCCGCGCGCCGGGGGCCACGCCGACAACGCCGCTTCCGTTGTCGATCGCGCCGATCGTCCCAGCAACATGTGTGCCATGGCCGTTCTGGTCGTTGTAGCTGGAGCCGAAGCCGATGCAATTCTTCCCGCCGACGACATTCAGATCGGGATGGTTGGTCTGGATCCCGGTGTCGATTACGGCGACGTCCACGTTCACCCGCTCATCCACGCCATTGATCCGGGCGGTCGGGCTCGACGGCCCGCCGATCCGGTTGATGCCGGTCGGGATGGTCTGCGCGTCGATCGACACGACGCGGTTCTGCTCGATGAAGGCGACCTCCGGCTCGGCGCGGAGCCGGGCCAGCACGCCGGCCGGGACAAGGCCGGCGAAGCCCTTCAGGGCGTGGCTGTAGATGAAGTCCACCGTCAGGCCGTGGCGCGCGGCGAGCGCCTGCACCCGCTGGTCGACATCGATCACGTTGTCCTTGAACACGACGATGTACTCGTTCGGAACGGCGGCGCCGGGGGCAGGGGCGGCGGCGGCAGGGCGGGCCGCGAAGGCGGTGGCGATCAGGAGGCCGATGGCAAGCGCCAGGGACGCGATACGCCGTGCGAACATGCGTCTGCTCCTTTCGTGTTGCAGCGGATCACCAGCGAGCACCGGTTTGGCCGATGGGCGCCTCCTTTCCGGTAAGGAGCCATGAGCAAGAAGCCAGCGGCCAGGATGTGGAGTTCGTAGCGTTCAGCGTTCAGCTCAGAAACCGCTCAACGAACCCTAACTCCCGGGCCGTTCATCATTCATCGTTCCTCGCCCCGCCCCAGCGCCTCGGCGGCGGCCCGGATCCGGGCAAGCGAGCGCTCGCGCCCGAGGGCCGCCAGCGTCTCGAACAGCGGCGGCGCGACCGTCCGCCCGGTCACGGCGACGCGAATGGCGCCGAACAACTGCCCCGGCTTGAGCCCAAGCTCCTCGGCCAGCGCGCGCAGTGCCGCTTCCAGCTGCGGCTCCGTCCAGTTCTCCAGCGCGCTCAGGCGCTGGGACACGGCCAGCAGCGCCGCCCGCGTCCCGGCGGCGTCCATCTTCTTCTGGATCAGCAGCCCCGGCTCGGGTGTGGCGATGTCGCGGAAGAAGAACTCGAGCAGCTCCGGCGCCTCGCTCAGCTCTTCCAGCCGCTCGTGGATCAGCGGTGTCAGGCGGCGGACATAGGCGCGCTCGGCGTCGCCCGGCGGCGAGCCGATCAGCCCGGCCTTGGAGAGGAACGGCAAAAGGCGATCCGCCAATTCCTCCGTCGAAAGGCGGCGGATGTAGATACCGTTCATGTCTTTCAGCTTCTTAGGGTTCCAGCGCGCCGGCGAGGACTGCACCCGGTCGATGGTGAAACGCTCGATGATCTCCTGCCGGGTCATGATCTCGGTGTGGTCGTCGTAGCTCCAGCCCTGGAGCACGAGATAGTTGAACATGGCGTCTGGCAAGTAGCCGCGCTCCCAGAAACGGTTGGTCGCCACGTCGTCCTTGCGCTTCGAGAGCTTGCCGCGCCCATCGGGCCGCAGCACGGCCGGCACGTGGGCGAAGGCCGGCATCGGCCAGCCGAACGCCTGGTACAGCAGCACGTGGTATGGCGTGCTCGGCACCCACTCCTCGCTGCGCATCACGTGGGTGATGCGCATCAGGTGGTCGTCCACCAGGTGTGCGAGGTGGTAGACCGGCATGCCGGACGACTTCACCAGCACGATGTCGTACAGGTCGGCGTTGTTGACGGTGATCTGCTCGCCGCCGCGGATCAGGTCGCTGAAACTGGTCGTCCCGTCGAGCGGCACTTTCAGGCGTACGGTGTATGGTTTGCCGCTGGCGGCCAGTTCGCGCTGCCGCTCGAGCGGCCAGTCGCGCTCCGGGCCGCGGAAGCGGAAGGCCTTGATGCCGCGCGCCTCGGCCTCGGCGCGCATCTGGTCGAGCTCCTCGGGCGTGGTGAACGACATGTACGCCTGGCCCGCCTCCAGAAGCTGCTCGACATACGGCCGGTAGATGCCTGCTTCATGGCGCTGCGACTGGACGTAAGGGCCGTAGGGGCCGCCGATATCCGGCCCCTCATCCCAATCGATGCCGACCCAGCGCAGCGACTCGATCAGGTCGTCCGCCGCGCCGGGCACGTAGCGCTTCTCATCAGTGTCCTCGATGCGCAGAATGAACTGGCCGCCGTAGTGCTGGGCGAACAGCCAGTTGAACAGCGCGGTGCGCACGCCGCCGATGTGCAGATAGCCGGTCGGGCTGGGGGCGAAGCGCACCCGCACCGGCGGGGTGATCTGAGTCATCGCTGATACTCCGGTTATTAATCAGGACGGATGATGAACGACGAACGCTGGCATTCTCAAAACGCGCCGATCGACATCAGGCCAGACCGACCTTCGCCCTCTGTTCTTCGTCCGTGTCGGCCATCGCGCACTCGCTGATTATACCGCCCTTGCGAAGCTCCGGCGACACCAACACTCGTGCGATGGTGTGACCGTTCCTGTCACACCAGGGAGCTACACTGCTCGTGAGCCCACGGTAGACATCAGCGTCGCCACAATCGCCACACTGCCAGAACGCACGGAGAAGCCCAATCAGCCAACCTGTTCCCTGCCATTGGTCGATCTGCACTCTGGAAAGAGGCCCGAGATGACAAACGCTCCCCCATACCGAATCGCCCTGGCGCGCGCCCGCGCCTACCTGCTGCTTGCGCCCGAGGGCGGGCTGCTTTCCGCGCTCTTTCTGGCGTCATTCGTCAGCAGCGCTCAAACGATCGCCGGGCTGCTCGCGGCCATCGTGATAGTCACCTTCGCGGTGCGGACATTGGCGCTGTATCTGGCGCGGCTGGCCCTCGAACAGGCACGCTACTGGGAGGCGGACGCACTGCTGCGTGTCTCGCTGGCGCTCTGGCCCTGGTCGGCGGATGGGCTGGCGCTGCGCGGCGTGCTCGCCGTGGCGCTGGGCGCGCCCGACAAGGCCGTGGCGGCGCTGCGGCGGGCGGCTGCGTTGCTGCCATGGCAGGCGTCGTTCCATGCGGCGCTGGCCGGGGCGCTGCTGGCGCAGGGCCATGGCGAGGAAGCGGCAGCGGCGGCCCGTCGGGCGCTGGCGCTCGATCCGACGAACGCGACAGCGCATCTGTCCCTGGCGGAGGCCGAGATGGTGCTCGGCGCCGCCCCGCATGCCGTCGAAGATCGGCTACGGGCTGGCCTCCGAGCTGCGCGTGCGCCGGAGATGGCAGCGGCGCTCCAATGCGCGCTCGCGGCGCATCTGTTCGAGGAATCCCGCCTTGCAGAGGGCGCGTTGGCGCTCCGTGCGGCCGAGGCATTGCTCGGCCGCTGCGCACCCGCGCGGCAGGCCGAGCTGCGCTTCCGAATCGGCGAGTTGCTGGCTGCGGCCGGCCAGACCGAGCACGCCCGCGAGCACTTCCTCGGCGCCGCGGCGCTCGATCCGGAGGGGCGCCACGCCGCGGCGGCGTGGCACGCGGCGCGCACCTCCTGACGGTGATCGCCGCGGCCCGACACGCGGGAGGGGCACCGCGGCGCATCCTGCCACTCGCGACGCGGGCGGTGGTCACCAGCCGGATGGCCCGACTGATACGCGCGTGTTGAGTCTCACCAACCAACGACCCGCCTCACGCATGGCGACGGCGAGGGTCGGTGCATCCTTGGAATGAGCGAGGCCCGCAGAGGCGGCGAGGTCCGCCATCCTGAGCTAGAGCACAGTCCTATCTGATTCGTACCGATCAACGTCTGCCGCCTTCAGGCGGTACGCGGACGCCCCCTGAAGGCGGCATGACAATTCTCGCGAGCTCGCTAGAGTCGCGCTCGCGCTCCAAAGTATCGGCAACCTCTGGCCACGTCAGTTCGTCGGAGCCGGAGGGATCTGCCATCCCCATATCCAACATCGCACTCAGCCGCGCAGCGCGCGCTCGAGGAACGCAGTCAGCCGCACTTGGTCCTGCGGGCTCAGCCGACGGGCCTGATTCAGGACACTATCAAGCCTAAGGGCTGTCGTAGTGTGCCTTCCAGCGCGCGCCGGCGCACCAAGGCTCCAGGCTGGCGCTCAACCGGATCGGCATCGCCTAAAGAGGACAGCCGCGTTGCAGCTGCTGGCCCCTCGATGATTCGCCGCCCAAGCGCAATGACTACACATCCAAATTCTGCACCTGCAGCGCGTGCGTCTGGATGAAGCGCTTGCGCGGCGGCACCATGTCGCCCATCAGCATCGTGAAGGTCTCATCGGCCTGGGCCGCGTCCTCGAGCGTCACCTGGAGCACGATACGGTTCGCCGGGTTCATCGTCGTCTCCCAGAGCTGCTCGGCGTTCATCTCGCCCAGCCCCTTGTAGCGCTGAATCTTGGCCTTGTCGCGCTGATCCTTCGGCAGGGTGGCCAGCCAGTCGTCGCGCTCCTTGTCGGAGTAGACGTAGCGCACCTGCTTGTTGTACTCCAGGCGGTAGAGCGGCGGTTGCGCGATGTACAGGTGCCCGTTGGTGATGATCGGCCGCATGTAGCGGAAGAAGAAGGTCAGCAGCAGGGTGCGGATATGGCTCCCGTCCACGTCGGCGTCGGTCATCAGGCAGATGCGGTGGTAGCGCAATTTCGACAGGTCGAACTGATCGCCCACGCTGGCGCCGATCGCGGTGATCAGCGCCTTGACCTCGTTGTTCGAGAGCATTTTGTCGAGGCGGCTCTTCTCGACGTTCAGAATCTTGCCGCGCAGCGGCAGAATGGCCTGGAAGCGTCGGTCGCGTCCCTGTTTGGCCGAACCGCCTGCGCTGTCGCCCTCGACGATATACAGCTCGCAGTGCGCCGGGTTGGTGTCGGAGCAGTCGGCCAGTTTACCCGGGAGCGAGAAACCTTCCATCGCGCTCTTGCGCGCCGTCTCGCGCACCTTCTGCACCGCCAGGCGCGTGCGCGCCGCGGCGATCGTCTTCTCGATGATCCGCCGGGCGTCCTGGGGGTTCTCCTCCAGCCAGGCCTGAAACGCATCGCCAAAGACCGTCGCGACCGCGCTGCTGGCCTGCGGGCTGACCAGTTTCTCCTTGGTCTGCGAGGAGAACTGCGGGTCGCGCAGCTTGACGCTGATCACCGCCGTCAGCCCTTCGCGCACGTCGTCGCCGGTTAGGTTGGCTTCATTCTCTTTCAGCAGGTTCTTGGCGCGGGCATAGGTGTTGATCACCCGTGTCAGCGCGGTGCGGAAGCCGGAGACGTGCGAGCCGCCGTCGGTGTTGTTGATGTTGTTGGCGAAGGAGTAGATCGAGTCGGTATCGAACGATTCGGTGTACTGCAGCGCGATCTCGACCGCCACATCATCGACGATCCGGTCGACGTAGAATGGCTGCTTGTGCAGCACATTCTTGTCGCGGTTCAAGTGGCGGACATACGAGCGAATCCCGCCTTCGAAATAGAAATTCAGCTCGTTGCCGTCGCGTTTATCGACGAACTTGAAGCGCAGCCCCTTGTTCAGGTACGACATCTCGCGGAAGCGCTGCGCCAGCGTGCGGAAGTTGTAGTCGAGCGTCTCGATGATTGTCTTGTCCGGCAGGAAGGTGGTCGTCGTGCCATGGCGGTCGGTCGTGCCCAGATCCTGTACATCCGCCTGGGGCACACCGGCGCGGTACTCCTGCATGTAATGCCGGCCGTTCCGGTAGACATCCACTCGCATCCACTCGGAGAGGGCGTTCACTGCCGAGACGCCGACGCCGTGCAGGCCCGACGACACTTTGTAGCCGGTGCCGCCGAACTTGCCGCCGGCGTGGAGGATGGTCATCACGACCTGGAGCGTGCTGATGCCGAGTTTCGGGTGTGGGCCAACGGGGATGCCCTGGCCGTCGTCGGACACCGTCACCGAGTGGTCGGCGTTGATCGTCACCTCGACGGTTGTGGCGCGGCCGGCCATGACTTCGTCCACCGAGTTATCGACAACCTCGCGCACCATGGTGTGCAGGCCATTGATATCGGTCGGCCCGATGTACATGCCCGGGCGCTTGCGCACCGCCTCCATGCCTTCGAGCACCTGAATCTGGCTCTCGTCGTAGGCGGTCGGGCTTGATACAGTAGTTGATTCTGTGGTCATCGACGGTTACTCACTCTTGATGCAGCGAACAAAGCGTAGAGAACAACGGAACAGTCAGGCCGGCGCCGCGATGGATAGGTTGTCGTCGGCCCTCGAGTATCGTTAGACCGACGACCGGGCGGCGGGGGCCGCGGTCGAGGCCTGCCAGCGGCGCAGCCGCTCGCGATAAAAGGCCATGCGCCCGGCGAGCAGCCCGCTGCCGATATACGCGCTTCCGGCGATCGCCGCCAGCAGGCCGGGCAGGGTACCGGACAGGTTGTACCAGATGACGCCAGACCCCCACGGGATGAGGATCTCGGCCAGCGCCAGCAGCCCGAGCGTCCCCCAGAAGTTGCGCCGGACGATATTGAAGCTGGCACGCATCGCCTGAAACGGTCCGCTGCCGCTGATCGCGATCGCCTCCGGCGCGAAGCCGATATAGATACGAACCCAAAAGACGACGAACCAGCCGATCGCCAGTGCGAACAGGCCGATCGCCGGGTTCAGCCGCAGCAGCAGCAGCGCGAAGAAGCCGAACGGCAGGCCGAGCAGCAGCAGCACCCCGGCCACCACGGCCACATAGCCGAACAGCGCCAGCCCCGCGCGCCAACTGCGCCGGAGCATCACCGGCAGCGCCGCCCGGTCCCGCCGCACCGCCTCGCCGACCAGCGTGAGGAACACCGCGCTGATCGCCAGCGCAACGGCGTTCACGACCAGCAGCGCCAGGAGCGCCCCGCCCGGGCCGCTGACGGTGATCGTCGGGCGAGCCGCTTCGACGAGCTGTGGCAGGGCCTGCACCGCCGGAAAGCTGCCACTGAGCGAGTCCGACGCGCGCGGGTCTAGCGTGTAGGGCATCAGCAGCGGGACAAAGTTGAGCAACGCTAGCGGCTGCCGCATGTCCAGCCGGCCGAGCGCCAGGATCTGCTCGTACTGGGCCTGGAGGTCGCCAGCGGTCGGCTCCTGCGGCAACTGCTGCAACAGGCGGTAGAACGAGTCGACGAGCGGCTCGAACGACAACTGCACGCCGAACCACAGGAACAGATTGACAGCTAGCGGCACGAGCACGAGCCACGGCCGGCGGTTGATCGCCCGGAACCCGTCGCTCAGGCTCTCGATCACTGTGGCATTTTGCGGCTTGCTAATCGCCAATGCACGCCCTCCTCAGACCGCTTCATTATACCACATATCGGCTCGCCCGGCGCGGCGTTTCGAACGAGCGTGCGAGTGAGCAGTGTCAAGATTTCCAGGGGGGCGGCATGTGCAGCGTGGAGCGTGCAGAGTGCAGATTGGAGCCTAGCTCCTGACCGTCTGACCGTCTGCCTTCTACCCTCCGTCGCACACAATCGCCAGCGGTGTTAAAATACATTTGTTCGCATAGCAACGAGCGCACCGCGGGGCGAGATGACCGAGACGACCGCTTTCCCCGGCTTCACGCCGGAGGTTCTCGAATCGCTGCATGTGCCGGGTGTGGCCGAGCGCTGGGCCGCCGTGCAGGAGCGACTGCACCCGGCGCTCGCGGCGCTCGCCGGCGCGCTGGAGGCCGAGGCCGCCCGCCGCCTGCCGCGCGAGTGGCCGCTCTACGAAGTGAGCTACAAGAGCCAGCGGTATGTCAACCGCGGCGCCGGCGAGCGCGCCCCGATCGACGAGTACCACGTCGCGATCGACCGCCCGCCGCGCGGCGCGGGAGTCTACATCGCCGTCAGCGGCGAGGAGCGGCGCATCCTGGTGGTGCTGCAGGTCTGGGGGGCGCGCAAGCCCGAGCTGCGCCGCGTCTGGGAGGAGGGCCGCGCGATCTGGCTGCCGCTGGTCGAGGGCGTGACCGAGGTGCGCTTCGCCGATCGACGGGGGATACGGAGGCCAGGAGACCAGGCAGCGAGGGGGCAAGACCTCGCCGACCCGGTCTTCCTGTCTTCCCCGCTCCCGGCCGCTCTGTCTGAGACCTGGCTCGACCGGTACCTGGCCACCCGCGGCGCGCACTACCTGCTCGCCGGCTTCGCCTACGCCTGGGAAGACCCACGGGTGGCGCGGCCCGAGTTCGCCGCGCAGCTGATCGCGAACGCGCTGGCGCTGCTACCGCTGAACGAGGCGCTGATGGAAGCCGCCGAGGCGCTGGAGCCGGCCGCCGCGCTGCGCGAGCGCCGCACCGAGTACACCCCGCCGCTCCCGCCGATCGAGACCATCGTCGCCCGGGTGCAGTGCCGCGGTTTCGCCCTGTCCGACGCGCTCATCCGCGCCTACCACGTCGCCCTGCAGACCAAACCGCTGGTTATCCTGCCAGGCATCTCCGGCACCGGCAAGACGCGCCTGACGCGCCTGTACGCCGATGCGGTGATGGCCGACGCGCTCGCCGGCGCGGAGAACGACCACTACCTGCTCGTCGCCGTGCAGCCGGACTGGCACAACGCCCGCGATCTGCTCGGTTATTTCAACGCGATCACCGGCAAGTTCCACCCGACGCCGTTTCTGCGCTTCCTGGCGCGGGCCGCCGCCGACCCCGCCGCGCCGTACTTCGTCTGCCTGGACGAGATGAACCTGGCCCGGCCCGAATACTACCTCGCGCCGATCCTGAGCGCGCTGGAGACCGACGAGCGCCTGATCGACCTTGGTGCGCCCGGCACGACCGTTGAGACCGTCACCGGGGAGGTGCTGCCGAACCCCTTCCGCCTGCCGCTGAACGTCCGGCTGACCGGCACGGTCAATGTGGACGAGAGCACGCACTCGCTCTCCGACAAGCTGCTCGACCGGGCGAATGTGATCGAGCTGACCGATGTCGATCTAGTGGCGTTCCGCCAGTCCTACCGCGGCGCGGTGGACGAGGCGGCGTGGGAGACGATCGCGCGGATACACACGATCGTCGCGCGCGCCGGGCAGCCGTTCGGCTACCGGGCGATCGCCGAGATGCTGCGCTACATCGAGCAGGCGCGCGGGGTGCTGGCGCCGCAGCAGGCGCTGGACCAGCAGATCAAGCAGAAGGTGCTGCCCAAGCTGCGCGGCGAGGACTCGCCCCGCCTACGCCGCGCGCTGACCGAGCTCCTGGAGCTGGCGCTCGGCCAGCCGCAGCACGCCTGGGGCCGCGCCGCGCAGATCGCGCCGGATGCGCTGGCCGCCGCGCCCCTGCCCGAATCCGCCGACAAGCTGCGGCGCATGCTCGAGCGGCTCGATGCGGATGGGTTCACCGATTTCTACGGGTGACCGACCGGCGAACGGAGGAACGCCGGCCGTATCTCGCGCGAAGACGTTCAGATCATCAGCGCTACCCTGCAATCGGCCGCCTTGATTCGTCCACCCCGTCACATCCGAAACACCCCGAACCGTGTCGGTGGAACGGGGGCGTTGGCAGCGGCCGAGAGGCCGAGCGCCAGCACCATGCGGGTGTCCGCTGGGTCGATAATACCATCGTCCCATAGCCGGGCGCTCGAGTAGAACGGGTGCCCTTCGCGCTCGTAGGTTGCGAGGATCGGCGCGGTGAACGCCTGGCGCTCTTCGGGGCACATGTCCTGCCCGCGCGCCCGCAGCGCATCAAGCCGCACCGTCAGCAGCACGTTGGCCGCCTGCTGCCCGCCCATCACCGAGATGCGCGCGTTCGGCCACATCCAGAGCTGCCGCGGCCCGTAGGCTCGCCCGCACATCGCGTAGTTCCCCGCGCCGAACGAGCCGCCGATGATCACGGTGAACTTCGGCACCTGCGCATTGGCGACCGCCATCACCATCTTGGCGCCGTCCTTGGCGATGCCGCGGTTCTCGTACTCGCGCCCGACCATGAAGCCGGTGATGTTCTGCAGGAAGACCAGCGGCACTCCGCGGGCGCAGCACAGCTCGATGAAATGCGCGCCCTTCAGTGCGCTCTCGGAGAACAGGATGCCGTTGTTGGCGATGATCCCGACCGGCATGCCCATGATCCGCGCGAAGCCGCAGACCAGCGTTTCGCCGTACTTCGCCTTGAACTCGTGCAGCCGGCTGCCGTCCACGATCCGGGCGATCACCTCACGCACATCGTAGCTCTTGCGCGGGTCGGCGGGGATGATGCCGTAGATCTCGCGCGCGTCGTAGCGCGGCTCCTCCGGCTCGGCCAGCTCCCACGGCCACTCCTTACGCCGGTTCAGGTTGGCGACGATCGCGCGGACGATCGCCAGGGCGTGCAGGTCGTTCTCGGCGTAGTGGTCGGCCACGCCGGAGATGCGGGTGTGGACGTCGGCCCCGCCCAGCTCCTCGGCGGTCACATCCTCGCCGGTGGCGGCCTTGACCAGCGGCGGCCCGCCCAGGAAGATCGTGCCGGTTCCTTTGACGATCACCACCTCGTCGCTCATCGCCGGGACATAGGCCCCGCCGGCGGTGCACGAGCCCATCACCGCGGCGATCTGCGCGATGCCGCGGGCCGACATCTGCGCCTGGTTGTAGAAGATGCGCCCGAAGTGCTCGCGGTCGGGAAAGACCTCGGCCTGGAGCGGCAGAAAGGCCCCGCCGCTATCCACCAGGTAGATGCACGGCAGGCAGTTCTCCGCCGCGATCTCCTGGGCGCGCAGATGTTTCTTGACCGTCAGCGGGTAGTAGGTGCCCCCCTTCACCGTGGCGTCGTTGGCGACGATCATCACCTCCTGGCCGGCCACGCGCCCGATGCCAGTGACGATCCCGGCGGCGGGCACGTCGTCCTCGTACACCTCGTGGGCAGCGAGCGGCGACAGTTCGAGGAACGGCGTATCCGGGTCGATCAGCCGATCGATCCGATCACGCACGAAGAGCTTGCCGCGCGCCTCGTGTTTGGCGCGGGCCTCGGCCCGGCCCCCCTCGCGGGCCGCGGCGAGCGCGGCGCGCAGCTCGTCGAGCAGCCGGCCGTAGGCCGCGGCGTTCGCGCGGAATTCATCGGAGCGCGGGTCGGCGAAGGAGTGGATGGCGGTCATGCGGTTCGTGACAAGATGACAAGATGACAAGATGACAAAGTGACGTAGGGGCGGGGTCACTCCGCCCCGCGCCCCGGGCGGCATCCATGGCCCACGCGCCTTCCGGCGTCCTAACCCTCTTCCGCCGCCCGCCGGTGCTGTTCCGCGCGGTCGCCCATGCTGATCGCGGCGAACAGTTCCGCCGCGCGCAGGCCGAGCGCCGCGTCGTATGCGTTCTGGAAGCGCGCACCTCGCCAATCGCCTTTAGCGTATTGGCCTCGCACAGGCGCTCCCCCACCGCCCGATACAGACCGAGCGCCCGTCCGTAATGCCGGCGCGCCTCATCGGCATCATCAATGCTGGCGCAGACCGCGCCCCAGGCGAGCAGCGCGGCGCACAGCCTCGCGGCCTCCTTCAGATAGCGGATCTCCTCGCACTCCTCGCCGGTGCTCTTGCGCAGCGCATTCAAGCCGACGAGCAGTCTGGCGAACGGCGTGGTGATGCCAAGCCCGACCTCGCCGGCGTAGCTCGGCGCCCGCTCGATCTCCTGCTCCTGTATTTTCGTCACCTTGCGAAACCCGTCCATCACCCGCCCGATCACCGTATCCGGCAGCGACCCGTGTTGCGGGTTGGCGCGGAACTCCCCGTCGAGCATCCGCAGCATGCGCAGGAAGATATCGCCGAAGCTCAGATCGCCCCCGGCCGGCACATCCGTATCGGCGGCGCTGTAGAGCGGCAGGTAGCCATTGTCGCGCAGCATCACCCGGAAGCGGGCCAATTCGGTGGACTTGCCGCAGCCGCGGTGGCCGCAGAGGGCCAGGTGATCCCACCTGCTATCGGGCGACTCAGCGCGCAACCAGCGCAGGAGCCGGCCGTGGATGGGTGTGCCGCGCGTCGCGTCGAATCCTGGTAGCGCGCGTTGCCCGGCTGAAGCGCCTTATCCGGGTTGTAGCAGCCCATCGCCTCGGTGATCGGGTCGGTCGCCACCGCCTCGCTCCTCCATTTGCCATGAGCCGGTATTGTAGCACGGGCAGGTGGGAAGTTCAGGGTGCAAAGTGCAAAGTTCAGCGTGCAACGGTTAGTCTGCCATCACTCACAACTCAAACCTACGAACTCTGAACTGCGAACTGGCCGCCGCCTCGCCCCACACCGCCAGTAGCGCCAGCGGCGCCGTCCAGGGCGCGAACGGTGGCATCAGCGTCCATGCGCCGATCAGCGCCGCGCTGCCGTAGAAGGCGGCGACCACCGCCAGCGCGCTGGCGAGCGGCGCGCGCCTGGCGCGCGCCGTCAGGTCGAGCGCGAGCGCGGCGAACAAGAGCATCAGCGGGATGAACGACGGCGGGAACTCCGCCGCGGTCAGCAGCGCAGCACCCACGGCGCGGTAGAGCAGGTAGAGCGCCGCGATGAGCGTCGCGGTCCAGCGTCCCGGCTGCGCCAGCCGCGCCAACAACATCACCGCCGTCGCAGTCGTCACCATCCAGAGCGGATACAGCCACTCCGGGATCCCGCCGGAGACGAACCCGGCGACGTTGCCGCGGGCGAGCGCGATCAGGTCGGCGCTGGCGGTCGAGACGCCGCGGTTGTAGGCGTCGAGCGCGAGCACGCCGTACTCCTGCTGGCCGAGAACGAAGATCGCGCAGTCCATCACAAGGACAAGAAACACAAAGGTGTAGGCCGTGCGCCACGCGCCGGGCGCGGCCTGCTGCAGCCACGACCAGAGCAGCCCGAGGAGGCAGATTGTCGAGCCGAAGAAGAGCGTGAGGTGCGGCGGGCTCCAGATCGTCACATCCAGCCCGAAGATACGGTGGTTGAGCACATCGAGCGGGACGGCGATGACAAACATCGCCAGGCCGGCCAGCATCACCAGAAAGCTGCGCCGCTCCACGCCGACGCCGGTGCGGTACTGGAAGAAGAGCAGCCCGCCGGCGATGAAGTTGCCCGCCAGGTTGATGATGTGCGGCGGAATCAGGTCGTCACGCAGGAAGCGGAAGTGCCAGGCGACATCCCAGCTCGCGCCGATGTGCTTGAGCGCGAACGCCAGGATGTAGGCGCCGAAGAGGAGCCGCAGGGCGCGCTGGCTTGTCGCGCGCTGCTCGTGCGACAGGGCGGGCGCGAACCAAGGGCAGGCGGTTCCGGCGGATGAGCGATCCATGGCGTCGCCTCACTGCAAAACGGTGGCTCGGCTCTCCTCTCCTGGTTCTTCACCTGGACGACTGGCCGTCCACGGCGGGTGCTGCCTCAGCGCTCGTCCGGCGGGGTAACCTCGCGCAGAAAGCGGGCGCTCTCCTCGGGCAGAGCGGTGTTGATGTACATCCCTGAGCCGAGCTCGAAGCCAGCGGTGTGCGCGACGCGCGGCACCACGGCCAGGTACCAGTGCAGGTGCTCGGCATAGCGGTCGCGCTCCGGCGAGGAGCGGATCACGTAGTTGTAGTCCGGGTCGTTCAGGCCGAAGTAAATCTTGCGGAGCGACGTGCGCAGCACGTGCGCCAGATCGGCGACCTCGTCCGGCGCTGCGTCGAGGAAGCTGGCGTGGTGACGGCGCGGCACGATCCAGATATGGAACGGCGAGTAGGCGGCATAGGGCACGAAGGCAGTGAAGCAGTTGCTTTCGAGCACGATCCGCGTGCGCTCCTGCTCTTCGTCGCGCCGCATCTGGCAGATCGCGCAGACACCGTGGTCGTCGCAGTAGCGCAGTTGCTCCTCCATGCGTGCCCGGATGGAGTATGGCACGATCGGCAGGGCCAGCATCTGCGCGTGCGGGTGCACCAGCGAGGCCCCGGCGGTCGGTCCGTGGTTCTTGAAGCAGATGACCTGCTCGATCCGCGGATCGCGGCGGAAAGCCAAGCCGCGGATCTGAAACGCCACCAAGGTGGCCTGGACCTCGTCGAGCGTCTCCAGCGCCGGGCAGGTGTTGTGCAGGCGCGATTCGACCACCACCTCGTGGTAGCCGACGCCGCTGATCCAGCGGTTGACGCCGTCGTAGTGGCGCTCGCGTGGGCCGTCCTCCTGCAGCGCCGGGTAGCGGTTCGCGACGACGCGTAGGCGCCAATCGCCGCCTTGCGGCAGGCGTAGCCGCTCCAGGTCGTGCTCCTCGTTGCCGGGGCAGAACGGGCAGCGCGCGTCCCAGGCCGGGCGCTCCTCGGGTGGCGGCTTCGGCGCCTGGATGAACGCCTCCGGGCGTTTGGCGCGCTCCGTCGCGATGATCACCCATTCTTTGGTCGCCATGTTCTGGCGAATTTCGGGCATGCTTCTCCCCCTGAAAACAGGGCCGGGTTCGGGAAGGCACCCCTCCCCGTAATCCTTTGCTCGCCAGCTCAACGCCGCTGGCGCTGAGAAGCTGGCTGATACAGGGGAGGTTTGGCGAGCTTCGCCCTCCCAGATCCCTCATGTCCGGCCGGGCGACGCGGTCTGAGGGCCGGCGGCCCCACATCCCCCGCTGAGCGTTTCAGACCGCCTCTGCGCCGGCAAGCGAGCGCTTCCGCGGAGAGCCTGCGGCTCGCCACACCTCCCTGCCGTCACGCCGGCGGGCGCGGCGCACCGTCGGGCGCGAGATGCTTGCAAATCCCGGCCTTGATCGTCTGGCCGGGCACCTCGTGGCCGAGGAGCACCTCCAGCTCACGGGCGCAGGCCATCAGCGCCGGCAGGTCGATCCCGGTGGCGATCCCCATCTCGTGCAGCATATGGACCAGGTCCTCGCTGCACAGGTTGCCGGGCGCGCCAGGTGCGAACGGGCACCCGCCGATCCCGCCGGCGCTGGCGTCGTAGCGGTCCACGCCGGCCTCCAGCCCGGCCAGCACGTTCGCCAGCCCCGCGCCGCGGGCGCTGTGCAGGTGCAGCCGCAGCGCCGCCCGCGGAAAGCGCGCGCGGAAGGCCCGGACCAGCGCTCCGACCAGCAGCGGGTGGCCCATCCCGGTCGTGTCGCCGAGCGTGATCTGGGCCGCGCCCATGTCCAGCAGCCGCCCGCTGATCTCCAGCACCCGCTCGGCCGGCACATCGCCCTCGAACGGGCAGCCGAACGCGACCGAGATCACGCCATCGAACAGCTTGCCCGCACCGATGACGATCGGCGCCACATCGGCGGCCTGAGCAAGCGACTCCTCGATGCTCATGTTGACGTTGCTACGGTTATGGCTCTCAGACGCCGAGAGAAAGACCTGGATCGCGTCGGCGTTGGCGGCCACCGCCCGCCGCGCCCCCACCACATTCGGCACGATCGCGCTATAGACAATGCCCGGCTGCCGCGTGATTCGCTCGAAGACCACCCCGGTGTCCGCCATCTGCGGCACCTTCTGGGGGCGGACAAACGCGCCAACCTCGATCAGCGTGACACCGGTATGCGAGAGGTGGTCGATCAGGCGGATTTTCTGCTCGGTGGTGAGGATGACATCTTCGTGCTGTAGGCCGTCGCGCGGGCCGACCTCGCGGATGCTGACGCGGGACGGAAGTTGGGGGGCCATGAGGGTGTGTCCTTGCATGAACGCATGAAACGGCCACCGGATGAGGGTAGCAGTATCGCCTCCCGCACCCCTCGCACCTGCTCGCCGTTACTCTCCGGTGCGCAGCATATACCCCATGCTGCGGATGCTCACCAGCGCGATCCCGCTCACGCCGGTCGCCTCGAGCTTGTGGCGCAGGCGAGCGATATGCGGCCGGAGCAGCGCGCGAGCTTCATCTTCCGGCTGCGGCCGGCCATAGATCGCCTCCGAGAGCATCCCGTAGCTCAGCGCGGTATCGGGCTGCTGCGTCAGCGCAGTGAGCAGCGCGAACTCGGTGCGGGTCAGGGCGAGGACGTGGCCACCGAGCGTGGCCCGATGCCGCCGCAGGTCCAGCAGCAGCGGCCCGATCTCGATGCGATCCGAGCTGGGCGGCGAGGCTGCGGCCTCGCCCCCGCCGTCCAGCACGCCGAGCGCCCGCGCGCTGTCGGTGATACGCTGAATGAGCTCACTTTTCTGCACCGCCGCGCGACGGCGGGCCAGCCCACGTTCCACCCGCTCACGGATGTCGTGCACTTGGGCCGGCTTCAACAGATAATCGAACGCACCCTGGCGCAGCGCCGCGATCGCGCTGTTGATCGAGCCGTGAGCCGTCAGCAGGATGACCTCGGTCGCCGGGTAGCGCGTCTTGGTTTCGCGCAGGATGTCGATCCCGTCGGCGTCGCCGAGGCGCAGATCGAGCAGCAGCAGGTCGTATTCCTGGCCGGTCAGCCGCTCGAGCGCCTCCGCACCGCTGCCGGCCACCTCCACCCGGTAGCCCTGCGGGCGCAGCGCCGCTTCCAGCATCACACGGACGGCCGGCTCATCATCGACAATGAGGATCCGAGCGGTCTGGCTCATCGCTGCCTCTCCTCCGCCCGCACAGGCAACACAATCGCGAAGGTCGTGCCTTCGCCCGGCGTGCTCTGCACGCTGATACGGCCCATGTGGCGCTCGACGATCGCTTTGCTGGTATACAGCCCCAGGCCCATGCCGCGCTCCTTCGAGGTGTGCAGCCCATCAAAGATGCGCGGAAGCTGGTTCGGCGGGATGCCCGCGCCGTTGTCGGTCACATCGATCCGGACGGACGGCGTGTCGCCCTCGTCGGTGGCCAGCGCGGTGCGGACGTGCAGGATGCCGCCGTTCTGCATCGCATCGATCGCGTTCAACACCAGGTTCAGCAGCACTTGCTTGAGCTGATCGGCCACCGCGCGGATCGGCGGCAACTGCACGTCCAGTTCGCGGATGACGGAAATGCGGCTCCGTTCAAGTTGCTTGTGGGTCAACAGCAGAACGTGATCCACCAGATCGTTCACCTGTACATCGGCGAGGACATCGGCCTTCGGGCGATACAGGTCGCGCAGGCGGGCCAGCACGGCGACAATCCGATCGATCTCCTCCTCCGCCAGTTCAAGGAAGCGGCGATTGGACGTTTCCGGCTGGCACTGCTCGAGGAACAGCGACAGGAAGCCCTGGATGGCCTGTAGCGGGTTGCCGACTTCATGGGCGATGCTGGCGGCGAGCTGGCCAATCGCGGCCAGCCGCTCGACGCGCACGAGTTGCGTCTCCAGGGCGACGCGCTGGGTGATATCTTCCCAGACCTCGACGACCTGCCGCGGGTGGCCATCAGCTGCGGTTAAGGGGAAGCTGGCGATCTCCAGCAGCGTCTCGCGCCCGTCCGGCGCGCTGATCATGCGGCGCACCAGCCCCGGCATGCCGGTCGCCAGCGTCCGCGCAGCAGGCGCATCCTGCCACGGCCCGATCGCAGCCTCATACTCCATGCCGACCAGCGCCGCCGGGTCGAGCCCAAAGCGCTCGGCGAGCGCCCGGTTGGCGGCCAGCACGACCCCGTCGGCGTCGAGCAGCGCCAGGCCCATCGGCACGGCGTCGATCACCCCCCGGATGAGGTTGCGGCTGATCTGGATCTCGCGCACATGGGCGCGGGCTTCGAGCTCCTCCGCCTGGAGGTGGAGCGCGGCGACCTGCCGCTCGGCGTCGAGGGTCTGGGCGACGAGCGCGGCGGCGGCGGCGGCCCGGTCGACGTCCACGGCGCTCGCGTCCGCGAACAGCAGCACCGCCGCGGCCACCGGACGGCCCTCATGGGCCAGGTGGAGAACGAGCGCGGGTTGCCCGGCGATCAGCACCGGCAGGGGGTGGGAGTGAGCCGGGGCCTGGCGCAGCCAACGGCCCAGCTCAGCGGTGGGTACGGCAGGCGCGGCGGCGGGGCCGCCTGCCACCAAACGCGGCCGGCGGTCCACAGCGCTGGCGAGCTTCAGGCAACACCAGGCAGCTCCGGCCGCGAGCGCGAAGCGCGCCACGAGTTGGGCAGCGCTGCTGCCGGTGGATGGCGTGCCCGGACTTCGGAGCGCGGGCCGGCGCGGCGCGATATGGGCCACGAACTCGTCCTCCGACGTCGTCCTGCCACAGAAGGTATATTTCGCTCCGTATTGTGGCATCACGGGCGGCGCTTGTCAAGCATCGGCGCCGCGCTACGCGGGCGCAGGCAGCCGGAAAGAGGGCCGCGGAAGACCGCGGCATCCACCGCCGGGCGCGCCGCCTTGACAGGCGCCCACACGGTTGCGATAATCCGGCAATGGATGTGCCGCACCAACCCAACGAGCCGCTCGGGCAGCGGATCGCTCGGCTGCGGGCGCAGCGCGGCTGGACGCAGGGAGATCTGGCGGAGCGGCTGGCAGCCTCGCGTGTCGCCGTCTCGCACTTCGAGATGGGCTTGGCCCTCCCCAGCGAGCGCACGATCGTCCTGCTGGCCGGGCTGTTCCGGATGGAGCCGCACGAACTGGTCGAGGGCACCGGCTACCCGGCGGCCAAAGCCGAGCGCCTGCCCGCCGTGGCCTGCCGCTATACCGAGGTCGAGTTGCAGCTTGCGCTGCTGGAGCGCGATCTGCTGTGGCTCGCGCGCGTGCCAGATGCCACGGCCCGCCGCGAGACCATCGCCGCCTGGCACGCGCGCTTGGCCGCCCTGCACAGCCGCGCCTGGGACGCCGGGGAGCGCCGCATGCTCGATGCGGCGCTGGCACGGCTGGCGGGGTGATTCCGGCGAAGGCGGCGGACGGCGAAAGCGGTCGACCGCGCTTCGCAGGCTGGCGAGCGGCGCAACGGGCGCGGCCGTCGCTGAGCTACGCCCGCGCCCGCGCCGCCGCGACCGCCTTCTGCGCGCCGTCGGCCAGGCTGTCGGCGGGGATGAGCTTCGACGCGGCTAGAATCCTGCGCCCCTCCTCCTCGTTCGTCCCGACCAGCCGGGCGACCATCGGCACGTCGGTGTCCACTTCCTCCAGCGCGGCGATGATCCCCTTCGCCACCTCGTCCACGCGGGTGATGCCGCCGAAGATGTTGAACAGCACCGCCTTCACGTTCGGGTCGGCCAGGATGATCTGGAGCGCGGCCTTGACTTTCTCCTTGCCCGCGCCACCGCCGATGTCGAGGAAGTTGGCCGGCTCGCCGCCGTAGAGTTTGACGACATCCATTGTCGCCATCGCCAGGCCGGCGCCGTTCACCATACAGCCGATGTTGCCATCCAGCTTGATGAAGGTGATGCCCGCGGCGCGTGCCCGCCGCTCGGCCTCCGGCTCGTCCGAGTCGTCGCGGATGGCCTCCAAGTCGGGATGGCGGAACAGGCCGCTGTCGTCGAGAACGATCTTCGAGTCGAGGGCCTGCAGCTGCCCGTCGGCCTTGACGACCAGCGGGTTGATCTCGGCCAGCGAGGCGTCGGTGTCGACATACGCGCGGTAGAGCGCGCTGGCGATCTGGGCGAACTGGCGCGCCTGCTTGCCATCGGTCAGTCCGATAGCGAAAGCCAGCTCGCGCGCCTGGAAGTCCAGCAGGCCGAGCATCGGATCGGCGGCGATCTTCTTGATCGCGTCCGGGTTGGTCTTCGCCACGTCCTCGATCTCGACGCCACCCTCTGCCGAGGCCATCAGCACGATCTGCTTGCTGGCACGGTCCAGAATGACGCCCAGATAGATCTCGCGCTCATAGCTGATCGCCTCGGCGACGAGCACCTTCTCGACGGTCAGCCCCTTGATGTCCATGCCGAGAATCTGCCTGGCGACCTGCTCGGCCTGCTCCGGTGTGTCGGCCAGCTTCACGCCGCCGGCCTTGCCGCGCCCGCCGACGAAGACCTGCGCTTTGACGACCACGCGCCCGCCGATCGCCTCGGCCAGCCGGCGCGCCTCCTCCGGCGTGGTCGCCACGCCGCCGCCGGTCACCGGAATGCCGTAGCGCTCCAGAATCTCGCGTGCCTGATATTCATGCAGCTTCATGAGGGCTCCTTCGTCGCACGGGTCGGGTTCTGCCAAGATAGTAGCATCACCCGCCGCGGGGCGCAACCGGGGCGGCAGGCCGGGGACTAGCGAAACAGGGGCACAGGGGCACAAAGGTCACCCTGTCACCGTGTCATCGTGTGAGCGGGTCACGCGCGCCACGCCGGCCGGCGCTTCTCCAGAAAAGCAAGGATGCCCTCCTGCCCCTCTGCGCCGGTGCGCGCCGCGGCGATCGCCTCGACGGCGTAGCGCCGGGCTTCGTCCCGTTCCAGCGCCCAGATCGCGTCCACCAGGCGTTTGGCCGCGCCGACCGCCTCCGGCCCGCACGCCAGCAGCCCGGTCGCCACCGCACCGACCGTCGCGTCCAGCCCGGCTTCGTCGGTCACGGCGTGCACCAGGCCGATCTCGTAGGCCCGCATGGCGCTGATGCGCTCGCCGCTGACGAACAGGGCGCGCGCGTGGCTGAGGCCGATCTTCGGCACAACGTACTGGGAGATGACCGCCGGGACAAGCCCCAGGCGCACCTCGCTGAAGCCGATCTGCGCCGTCTCGGCGGCCACGGCGATGTCGCAGCAGGCGACAAGCCCTGCGCCGCCGCCGAGCGCCGCGCCGTTGACGCGCCCGACGAGCGGCTTCGGCAGCGTCCAGGCGGCGTCGAACATCGCGGCGAGCGCCTCGGCGTCGGCGATGTTCTGCGCGTGGCTCCAGCCCAGGCTCTGGCGCATCCAGGTCACGTCCGCACCGGCGCAGAACGACGCGCCCGCGCCGGTGAGCACAACGACACGCGCGCGGCTATCCGCAGCGAGCGCGGCGAACCGCTCGCGCAACTCGGCGATCATCGCGGCGTTGAAGGCGTTGCGCACCTCTGGCCGCGCCAGCGTCAGGATCGCCACCGGGCCGTCGTAGCGAAGGGTCGTGTAGCTCTCCATACATGTCGCCTCCAACCTGCGTGCTACCCGCGTATGCGCTACAATACCACGGGACGATGCGCTTATGCGCGGCCCGTGGTCACCCCTCTTGACCGCCGGGCTACAATCTAAATGGGACCAACGCCGGCCCGACCGCCGGATCCGACAAGCCGCTGAGAACACAATGGCAGCGACGCGGGCCCACCGCTCGCGCTCACTGCACGACCCGTAGCCGATCACCATCTGCTCGCAGCGTGGCGGCGACCAGGGGACGCGGTGATGGACGCGCGACACGCGCCGGATGATGCTCGCACGGAGGCGACCCGGTTTGCCGGTTTCATGGGCTGGGCGAGCCTGGTCGCCCTGGCGATCGGGGCGATCGTGCTGGTCGTCGGCGTGTTGGCCGGCTCGCGCTGGACGATCGCCGGGAGCGGGCTGCTCTTGCTCGTCAGCCTCGTTTTCGCCTGGGTGCGCGGCGCCGCACGGCGTGGCCGGCTCGCCCAGACGGCACTGGTCACCAGCGCGACGCTGATCGCCCTCAGCCCACTGGCCGTCTTGCTGCTTCCGCCAGCGCTGCCGCTGCTCGTCGTGCTCGTCATCGGCGCGGTCGCGCTGGCGCTGCCGTACCTGCCCGCGGAGCGGCTCCGCCGCCTGATAGTCACGGCGTGCGTGGTGCTCTGCACGCTGCCACCGATCGCGCTACTGGCCCCGGCGACTGCGCTTGACCCGCTATTGGCGTGGGTGTTGCCGCTGCTGCTGGCCGGGATCGGCGCGCTCGCCATGCTGCTGTTCTGGCGCCACCAGCAGCGGATCGAGGCGTTGCTGGCACAGACCCGCGCCGCCTGCGATGACCTGGAGACTGAGATGCGCGCTCGCACCGCCGAGCTGCGCGAACGCGAAGCCCGCTGGCAGGCGTTCTCTGAGCTGACATCCGACTTCGTCTTCTCACTGCGCATGGCCACACCTGGCGACCTACGACTCGAATGGGGGACCGAAGAGGCGTTCGCCCATGCGCATCAAGTTAAGCGACCTCCGTGCGATGGGGTACGGGAACAACCTCTGGGAGGTCTAGCAAGAGCTGGTAGGTATTTGGCGCTTGCTTGCGACGATTCATGCGGCAGCCCGCAGCCAGACAGCGGCAAATC
>JBHOQX010000013.1:0-60145 GCA_042408595.1 Roseiflexaceae bacterium
TGATAGCGGCCTCCGGTGCCACCTGACAGACCACCTCCGCGCCACGAACGATCCACTCGTCGGGAGACGCTTGCCCGGAGACGAGGCGCTCGCCGAGCCCGCGTACCGCGCTGACGACCATCTCCTCACGGTTGCCGGTGAGTGGGTTCGTGGTGAAGGCGACCCCGGCCGCGTCGGCCTGAATCAGCCGCTGCACCAGCACGGCCATGTTTGCCTCGGCCTGGTGCTGCCCGGCGCGGTAGGCAGCGGCCCGCAGCCCCTGCAGCGCGGTGACCGCCGCCATCGGCACGGCCGCCGCCTGCCCGAAGCTGAGGCTGGCTGGCTTCGGCGCGAGCGCCTCCTCGCGGGCACAGACGTGCTCGGCGAACGCGCCGAGGCCGCAGGCGGAGAGGTCGCCATGCACCGCGTCGCCCGGCTGAAATTGTGTCACGCCGCTCCCGACGGCGACCACTCGCCCGGCGATGTCGGCGCCGAGGATCGGGCGCTTCGGCCGGCGCAGCCCCGACGAGAGGCGTGCGACCCACGGCTCGCCGCGCAGCAGGTAGAGGTCGGCCTGATTGAGCGACGCGGCGTGGACCTGCACCAGCACCTCGCCGGCTCCTGGTGCAGGAGTGGGCACGGTCGTAACCTGGAGTACGTCGGGTGCCCCGTACGCTCGATAGGTCATTGCTTGCACTGGTGATCGCTCCTCGCCATATGCCTACCGTCCCATCTCGATCTGCGGTCGGCGGGGTGCTGCGTGCTCTGTCATCGACGAGGAGGCCGCGCGGGGCCAGGTCCAGGCGGCGCGCACGATGAACGCCAGGAGCAGAACCTCGAGTCCGATGGAGATGCCGTAAAAGGCGGCCCACTCCCAGGTCGCCCCTGCCGCGTTGAACATCGAGTAGGGGATAAGCATCGATGCAGCGACGAGGTTTGTGGCGCGGTTCACCCGGGCGGGCAGCGTCATGGAGAGCCACACCATCATGGCCGGGATCGACACGGACACGAGGAAAATAGTCAACAACGTCGAACTGATGTCGAACTTCCAGATGTGGCCAACCAGGATGCCGTCGACGACGCCGGGCTTGTAGAAGTTGAGGATGTCGACGTAGATGTAGAGGAACATGAAGCTAGTCCATGTTGCTGCGAGCTTCGCCTGGACCGGAACCTGCCGGTTCTCCAGGGTGGTCTTCGGGTTTTTGATCGAATTCATTATTAGTCCTTATCTATCGTTTAGCGTTGCAGCGGCGTAATTGGATAGCCGAAAATGGACTGCCCGCCGTTGTGCTCCCAGTAGGCGCGGATTGGCCCTGTGACGCATTGCCCGGTTTCGGGGAAGCAGCGCTCTGTAGGCTGAGCGCTGGCCGTACCACCGAAGCAGACGACAAGGGTCAGCAACACGGCCAGCATCAGGGCTTTGCGGTGAAACAGCATGCTCCTATCCTCTAACCAAATAGGAGCGTCAACGTTATCGGTGCGAACGACGCTTGCGTGTTTGCCAGAGCCATAAGCATCAGCAACAGGGTTATAGGAACGGCCAGCCCACCCGCGATGATGAGCGCTTTTTCTTCCAGGCTCCACGCAGCCTCACTCGCCCGCAAGAAGATCAGTCTCCGCCACAGGTGCGCGGTGAAACCAGCAAGCACCATGAACAAGAGGCTGCAGATGATCGCTTTGGGACGCTGCCAGGCAAGCCGATTATGCACCCCGTCTTCCAGCAGCGACGGCATGGAGGTACTGCCCGACTGCACCCATATCGCGACTGCCTGGTGAAGTGCTGCCTTGTGCGTCCCTGCTTGTGGCGTGCCGAGGTCGGGAATAGACTGGGCAAAGCCGGCTTGAGGATGGACGACGTTGCTTATGTTTGCCACCACAATCAACAGCATCCCGAGCGTGACGAGCGTGCTTAGCAGCCCAAAACTCAGATACACCTTGCGCTCAAATGTCCAGGTGTGCTTTTCAGCGTTTTGCGCTCGCTTCATCCGTCGCCAAAAGAACACGTTGAGCACGGTGAGCAGAAGCGCAACCATGCCGCCCTCGATAACGAGCACCGCATGATACACGGTGTAATCGTGCAACAGGGTGGTATACGCAGGGTTGGAACCTGAGCCGGATTGGATCAAGCTAGAAAGCGTACTCTGCAGGTCGTCGCTATTCACAGGAAGCCTCCTTGGAAGGATTGCGAGAAGGAACAGCTGTTCGAGTGAGCACATGGGGTGCTCCTTTCTTTCACTTCAACGACTACCATAGAGCGACATCAGCCCTGCCCACGGATGAGCCGTATGCCGGTGCCAATGAGCCAGACGAGCCACATAGCCAAGCCCAGAACCCCGACGAACACCAGCGGCGAGCCATCCGCGATGGCGAGGTTTCCGGCCCCGGCCAAGATGAGCAAGCTGCCGCTCGCCACGCCGAGCAACCGCTGCCATGGCCGTGTTAAACCGCTGGCGTGGGTGGCCAACGCCGCTCCGATGAAGGTTGCGCCGAGCGCGGGCAGCGCGAGCGCGAAGACTGCAGCGTGGAGCCGCCAGATCAGCGCGAAGGTGGGAGTCGGCGCGGCCAGGCCATCCGCGGCGAGCACGACCGCGATGTGCGTGGCAATGACGAGGGCGAATAACGGCGCGAGCGTGGCTCCGGCCGCCACCGCGAGCCGCGACCAGTCCGCCCCCGCGCCGCCACGGCGCTGCACGAGCCCGTGCAGCGCCGTGACGAACAACAGGAGCAGCGGCAGGTTCACGGCCTCCAGACCCGCGGCGACGGTCACGGCGCCCCGGTTCGCGGCGTGGTAGGCGAGGACCACACCAAGAGGATCGCCGTAGGCGGGCGCTCCAGAGCCCGCAAACACCGCGTTCTGAACGACCACCGACGCGGCTAAGGCGATCCCGGCGCCGCCGACGATTCGCGTCGTGGACACGCGGTTCTCCGCAGCCACTACTGGTGTCGCTGCTGCGCTCATTCGAGTTCCTCCGATCGCTGAACTGGTGTTTGTATGTACCTGCTCCACTTGCCGTACATCGTTCATCATGTATCTCCCCTTTACTTGAAGAATCGAACTCGTCGAGGGCAGGCCGGTTTCAGCTACGCGCCGGGTCGGTCGCCTGCAGCTGCCGCTCACCCGTCCAGCTCTCCCGGCTCGCTTGAGCGCAGTGTGAGCAGCGTCAGGCCGAGATCGCGCACTTTGCGCAGCAGCCCGTGCAAGGCTGCTTGATCGGCCACCGTGCCGGTGATGAGCGTTGCGCCGGTGGCGTCCTGGGTGATCGTCATCCCGTCGAACCAGGCGCGCCAGTCCGCGCTTAGCTGGCCCTTCACCTTGATCTGGTAAACAGCCGGCTCGCCACGGGTTGCCTTGGGAGGTTGGTACTGCTCCATACTCGCACTCCTACGCGGCAGGTTCCCGCATGGTGCGGGGCCAGCATCCGATGATGCTCAACGCTCCATCGCAGCCCACGCGCTCGAACAGTTCCACGATAGCACCCGACGGCACGCATGGCGTACCACCGCGGTGGTATTTGAGGGGGTATGTATGCACAACGCGCTATGGCTGAGTACAAGGGGCAACGGCGCGCTGCACCGTGGGGCTCACGGCGCTACGGCTCGTTCACGCGTGTCGAGCGGGGTAGAGCGGGAGGCCAGGCGCGTTACGATCGCTCCAGGAAGCAGAGCTCCCGGCCCCTGGCAACGGCCTGCGTGCGGCTCACAACCCCAAGCTTGCTGTAGATGTTGCGCGTATGCACCTTGACCGTCTGTGGCGAGAGGTGCAGCCGTGCGGCAAGCTCCTGGTTGCTGAGCCCCTCGGCGATCAGGTGCAGCACCTCGCGCTCACGTGCGGTGAGCGGCTCCACCGCAGGGTGGAGGGCGAGGGATGCGGGATGCGCTGTCAGCTGGGTCGCGAAGGCCGCCTGTACGCGCTGAAGGTACGTCTGCATCCCTCCGCCTGCTTCCCGCTCCCGTTCCAGCAGCCGTGCCAGCGGTGCGCCCTCGTCTGCAAGCAGCCGGACGTACCCCTCCGGCTCGGCCAGTGCCAGCGCACGTTGCAGCGGGATGCGTGCTTGCCCACTGTCGCCCAGCGCCTCGTGGGCGAGGCTCTGCAGCAGCAGGATCTCGATCTGGCTGCCGATCCTGCCGCCAGCCTCCGCTGCCGCAAGCAGTCGCGTGAGGAGATCGAGCGCGTCGTGTTGATCGCTGGCGACGTGCTCGTGGCGATAGCGGGCTATCAGCACGCGCGCGAGGGTCATATGCTCGAACTCACGCCGGTAGCTCAGGGCATCCGTGGCGGTGACGCCGCATGCCGCGACCCATGCCGTTGCAGCGAGGAGATTGCCCTGCCGCAGGTACACCCGCGCCTTGAGCGCCGCGACGGGGCGCAGGTCAGGGACGGGGTTGGGGAGATAGCGCCGCTCAGCCGCATCCAGTAGATCGAGGGCGGCCTCCCAGTTGCCGGACGACTCTTCGATCCGGGCCTGGGCAAGACGCCAGCGAAAGGGCCAGTCGATCAAGGCGGCCTGCTCGCCCTGCTCCTTGCTGGTGCGCAGGTGCAACGTGGCGGCCTGGGCATCGCCCTGCTCGTGGGCAATCACGGCCAGACCCAGGTGCAGGTGTGGGGCCGCCATCCTGAGGGCTTCGTGATCGGCCGGTACCAGGTTGAGGAACTGCCGGTAGAGGCGGGCCGCCTCGCGCAGCTGGCCCTGGGCAAGCCGAATCTCCGCCAGGTAGAAGCCACTGGCCAGGGCGAAGGCAAGGTTGCCGGTCGCGCGCGTGTGCTCGACCCACGCGGCGAAGGCGCTGTAGGCCGCCTCAAGGGCGCCGCTCGCCCACTGGCTTACCCCCAGCAGCACAGCCGCCTGGGCGTGCAGCAGCGGTTCCGTCTCAGCGCTAAGGTCCTGCGCGGTGGCGGCATACTGCTGGGCTGCGACGAAATCGCCGCGGCTCTGAGCCAGGTAGGCGCGGGCGGCAGCAATCTGCGCCGGCAAGCCGGGCAGCAGCTCGCTGGCGACCACCACCATCGAGGCCATCTCGTCGTGCGACGCAGACTCCGCGCTGTCCGCAGCCGACAACCAGCGCTCGGCGTGGCGCAACCATGCCTCGCTGGCCTCGGTCTGGCCGGTATCCATCAGCGCCCAGGCGTACTGGGTGCACAGCACCGGCCTGACGCGCAGCACCTCCTCCGAGAGCTGGCCTACCCAGCGGCACCATGCGGCCGCCTGAAAGCTGCTGTCCATTTGCGCCCAGGCGCGCTCGGCCAGCGCGGCGACCCGAGCGGGGTCGGCGGCCGCAGCGGCGTGGTGCAGCGCCTCAAGCATCAGCCCCTGGGCCTCATACCAGCCACTTGCCCGCAGGTGGAGCGTGGCGATCGCACCCGCGTCCATGGCCGCCTCCTGCGGGAGGCGCTGCCGCAGCAGTTCGCCAAACAGATGGTGGTAGCGATACCAGCAGCGCTGGTCGTCCAGTGGAACGAGGAACAGATTGGCGCGTTCGACGGCTTCAAGGGTCGCCTGCCCGGTGCCGATGGGCATGGCGAGGACCGCGTCACACAGCGGGCCACAGAGCCGGTCAAGCACTGACGTGCGTAGCAGGAACTGCTGGAGCGGCGTGGGCTGCTGTTGGAGCACGTCTTCGAGCAGATAGTCGAGCACAAAGCGCTGGCTGCCGGAGAAGGAGTGCACGAAGCCGGCTGCGTCCTGATGGCCTCGTAGGGAGAGCGCCGCCAGGTGGAGGCCGGCGGCCCAGCCTTCGGTGCGGCTTGCGAGGACAGCGACCACATCTGCTGACAGACTCAGACCTTCAGTCTGGCTGAGCAGCGCGTCCGCCTCGGTGTGGCTGAAGCGCAGGTCGGCGGCGCGCAGCTCAGTCAGCTGATCGCGGGCGCGCAGGCGGGCCAGGGGCAGCGGCGGATCCTCGCGGGTGGCGATCACCAGGTGGAGCTGGGGAGGCTGGTGAGCCAGCAACAGGCTGAGGGCCGCATCAACCGGCGCCGCATTGACCAGATGGTAGTCGTCGAGGACGAGCACGACCGGTTGCGCGAGCGTAGCGAGTGCGTTGATCAGGTCCGTCACCGCTGCGGCAGGCGTTGGCGCCTGTGGCGCAAGCAGCGCCGCCAGCAAGCCCGCCCCAAACTCCGGAACGACGGTTTGTAGCGCAGCGACAAGGTAGGCCAGGAAGCGTATGGGCTCGTGATCGCTCGCGTCGAGAGTCAGCCAGGCGACCGGGCGCGCACAACCGTCCAGCCACTGGCTGAGCAGCGTTGTCTTGCCAAAACTGGCCGGGGCGGCAATCAGGGTCAGGTTGCGGTACAGCCCGACATTAAGCCGTTCAATCAGGCGGGGCCGCAGCATCCCCTTCGGACGGGGCGGCGGTCGGTACCACTTTGTGGCAAGTAGCGGAGTGGGCATTGCTCCATCCTATAGTGTCAGGCCACGCTGTTTGGTCGCATAGAACAGGCCCCGCATTGAATCACGAATAATCTTCCCTTGGTGTAAAGCGTTTCTTGGTCGTTCTACCATGCCGAAGTATTCCGAGTACCTTTATGCGGATGCGCCGTTTTTATGAAACCTACGCGCGGAATGAGAAACTCGCACCAATGGTACGAGAAAGATGTTCGGTGTAGACTCAACACAGCGCAAGGGAGAGACATGATAAGGAGGAAGCGAACAGGGAAAGCAGGCCGGGGGAAACAACCGAATATACCAGAACGTATGTACTATCACTGATAGTATGGCGAGAGCGCGTGGGAGTCGAACCCACCGGCGAAGCTCGTCACCCCGCCCACTGGTTTTGAAGACCAGGGCAGCCACCGGGCCACATCCGCTCTCGCCCGGGATTTTAGCCGCTCGCCGCATGGCCTGTCAAGAGACAGGACGTACACGGCGGGAAGATGCGGATAACCGTGGCAACCCTGTCGAGGGAGAGCAGCGAGGGAGAGGGAGGGATGGGAGACTACCGCGATCTCCCATCGCTCCGCTCACCCTCCGAGCGCCGTGCTACGTGCGGAAGAACTCGATCACCGAGCCGCGCTCCTCTTCGCTCGGCATCAACTCCAGGAAAGTGATCCGGTTCCAGGGGTAGATCACGCTCTGCACGCCGGCGGTGAGGTAATGCACGTCCTTGCCGTCGCGTTTGCGCAGGTTCGAGACTTTCACGAACTGATCGCCCGGCTCCGGCTCACGGTCCAGATCGGCCACAATTGGGTCTTCGCCGGCGATATGCAGGATACAGGTCTTCGGCATGGATGTCCTCCCGTTCTCTCCTCACTGGATCTCGATTCGGAGCCGCAACTCGCCGCAGCGCAACTCGTCGCCGTTGGCCAGCGCGGCGGGAACATGCGGCGCAAGTCGCCGCCCGTTCAGATACGTCCCGTTCGCACTGCCGAGATCTTCCACCTGGTACACACCGCCGCGACAGTGAATCGCCGCGTGCCGCCGCGACACACCGGCGTCGAAGCCGCCGTCCGGGGCGAGGTCGAGCGCAGGTACGATCCCCCGCGACTCATCCCGCCGCCCGATCAGCAGCGGCTCCCCCTCGTCCACCGGCAAGCCGACACGCCGCCGGCTGACGAGGACGACCGCCGACAGGCTGGAGCGGCCGGCAACGGGCCGGGCGGGCGGCGAAGCGGCGAACACCAGATCCAGACTCGCGCCGCACTCCGCACAAAAGAGCGCGCCATTCAGTTGAGGGATGTTGCAATTCCCACAGACAAGCATGGTTCGTCCCAAAGGGCCCGGAAATGGAGCGCGAAGGAATGATACGTGACAAATGACCATGAAGAACAAAGAATGATCAACGACACATCACATCTTATCATCTTGTCACCCGCTCATACCTCCCCCGGCTCGCGCCCCATCAGCCCACGCGTGCCGAAGCGGATGCGCTTGCGCCCCTCCTCGCTGGCCACGCCGCTGCGCAGCAGGCGCGTCGCCTCCTCCTCCACCGTCGCCGCCAGCGCCGTCTCACCGGCTTCGAACAGCCGCGTACCGGCCATCTTCAGCCGGCGCGTCGCCTCTTCGAGCCGCCCTGCCTCGACATCCTGCCAGGCGCGCGACTGGAGCCGCCAGGCAACCAGCCGCTCCAGCCAGTATTTGACGGTCGAATCGACCTCGCGGCCGGCCTCGTCCGGCGGGCGGACACTGATGTGGACGACCTCCTCGGCGAACTGGTCGCGCTGGCCGCCTGGCAGGTCGTAGCGCAGGCCGAGCTTCAGCAGCGGATGCTCGCCCGGGCCGAGCGGCGGCACGACGACCTCGAGCAAGAAGCTTTGCGGGTCGCCGCTCGGCCAGTCGCCCAGGGCCACCGCCCAGTGCAGGTCGGTCTCCTCGATCACCGGTAGAGTGGCGATGAATGGCCGCACCCGGTCGAGCGAGCGGAGTTGGCCGCCGGGGCGCAGCGCGGCGCTCAGCCGCACGCGCTGGGCGAAGATCGAGTGCATCCGCTGCACTTCCTCGGCGAACGCACCAGCGATCTCGGCGGCGGAGGTGATGTAGCGCACCCGGCTGTTCTCGCGGGCGGTCATCGTCTCCAGCAAGTCTTCGTTCCACTCGCTGCCGATCCCGAGCGCTGTCAGGCCGATCCCGCGATCCTGAGCGCGCCGGGCGATCTCGACACAGCGCCCCTCGTCGCCGTAGGTGCGCCCGTCGGTCAGCAGCATGATCCGGCTGATGCCGCGCGCCAGCAGCGGCCGCTGGATCTCCTGCAGCGCCAGCGCCAGGCCGGTGGCCATCTCGGTGCCGCCGGCAGCCTCGATCCGAGTGACCGCCTGCTTCAGCCCCGGCCGGTCGACCAGCCGCTGCGCCGGGATGACGACCTCGGCCCGATCATTGAAGGTGACGAGCGAAAAGTAATCATCCGGCCCGAGCTGGTCGATGATCCGGCCGGCGGCATCCTTCACCTGCTCGAGCCGCTCGCCGCGCATGGAAGAGCTGCGGTCGATCACCAGGCACAGATTCAGCGGCAGCTTGGCGACCTGTGTCGCCGCGCCCTCGGGCAGCGCGTCCAGCAGCAGATACACAAGCTGCGGCTCGGCGCTCGCGGGGAGCGCCGGCCGGCTGAGCGTACGCTGGAGACGGATGCCGGGCATAGGCATTATCGGCGAGTTATGTAATGATGCGTGATGCGGTGCGAACAAAGGATGCGGGGTTCCAGGCCACTCCTCATGCAGCACTTCTAATGCAGCATCCCTCATCACGCTGCTGGCAAGGTGACGACCACCGCCGAGATATTGTCTTCGCCACCGGCCAGGTTGGCCTGGGTGATCAGCTCACGGCAGGCGTCGTGTGGCCAGTCGCTCTGCGCCAGCACGTCCCGAATCGCATCCTCGTCGAGCATGCCCCACAGGCCGTCGCTGCAAAGCAGGATGTGCGAAGCATCGCCGAGCGGCTGGTGAATGAAATCCACCGCTACCTCTGGCGCCTGGCCGACAGTGCGGTAGAGTTGTGAACGGAGCGGGTGCTCGCGCGCCTCGGCGGGGTCGAGCTGCCCAAGCTGGATGAGCCGCCCGACGGCGGAATGGTCGCTGGTGATGCAGCGCAGGCCGCCTGGATCGAGCAGGTAGGCGCGCGAATCGCCGACGTGCCCCAGATAGAGGGTATGGCCGACGAGCAGGGCGGCGGTGCAGGTTGTGCCCATGTCCGAGCCGGCGGCGCGGGCGTGCTCCCAGATATCGCGGTTCGCTTCCTGCACTGCCGCGACGATCAGCGGCTGCAGCGCGGCGGTGGCGTTGTCCGCCAGCGCGGGGATGAGCAGGTCCGCCAGGACGGCGCGGGTTACGGCCGCGATCGCCATGCGGCTGGCGATCTCGCCGCCGTCGTGGCCGCCCATGCCGTCGGCGACGATGAACAGGCCAACCGGCAGGTCGCCGCTTTCGCGCGGCACGCTGGTGAGCAGGGCGAAGACGCTGTCCTGGTTGATCGCGCGGACGCGGCCGATGTCGCGCAGGGCGGCGGCGGCCAGCCCACGCCGGGCGCGGGGCACCGGCGCCGAGTCCTGCTGTGTGGCCGGCGGGCGGGCGGCGGCGGGGGCCGGCGGTGTGCAGGCCGGGGGCGTGTCGGGGGCCGGCGGCGCACCACCCGCTGGCGCCTCCCACCATGGCGTGTCGTCCGCCGGAGCGGGCGTGGGCGGCTCCGCTGCCTCCGCCGGGGCCGCCTCCTCCGGCGTGTCCGCCGGCACCGGTGGCTGCTCGCCCCGTCGCAGCAATCTGGTGAGAAAGGTCATGATGGTGTCGTCACCGAATCGCGGAACATGGGGCGATTAGGCCCGCAGCGCGTACAACTGATAATCCATGGAGCCGATGTAGACGATCCCCTCGTGAATCGCGGCAGAGGCGACGACCGGCGCGTTCGTCTGGAACTTCCACACCAGTGCGCCGCTGCCGGCGTCCAGCGCGTAGACGGCGCCGTCGGTCGCGCCGAAGTAGACGCGCCCACCCGCCACCCGCGGCGACGACGCGATCTGTGCGCCGGTCTCGTACTTCCAGGCGACGCGGCCGTTTTTGGTTTCGAAGGCGTACAGCACCCCATCCACCCCGCCGACGAAGACTCGCGAGCCGGCGATGCAGGGCGAAGAGTTGACATAGTGGCCGGTGCGGACGCGCCAGACCGGCCAGCCACCTTCGCCGTCCAACGCATAGAAGCTGCAATCCATCGAGCCGACGAAGACCATCCCGTCGGCGAAAGCGGGCGAGGAGCGCACCGGCTGCTGCGTCTTCTGCTTCCACTTCGTCGCGCCGTTGCGGATGTCCACGCAATAGATGTGGCCATCGTCCCCACCGAAGAAGACCGAGTCGCCGGCGACGCAGGCCGTCGAGCGGATGGGCATCCAACTGCGAAACTTCCAGATCATCGTGCCGCGCAGGCCATCGAGCGCGTAGAGATGCTGGTCGTCCGAGCCGATCATGACCACCCGATCATCGACGCGCGGCGACGAGCGCACCGGCTTGCCGGTGCGGAACACCCACCGCTGCTGGCCGCGCCGCAGCTCCAGCGCGTAGACGCAGCCATCCTCCGAGCCGGCGATCACCATGTCCTGCCAGACGGCCGGCGACGCGGCGATGCCACCCTCGGTGGCGAACTTCCAGCGGAACTCGCCACGCGCCGCGTCCAGCGCGTACAGGTTGGTGTCGTAGCTGCCGACAAACAGCATCCCGTTGCTGATGCATGGCGACGAGCGGACCTCATCCTCGCAGCGGAAGCTCCAGACCAGCTCGGTGCCGGTGGCTTTGCCGCGCGCCACCGCTGGCGCCGCCGGGCGACCGGGCGCGAGGGCGGTGGCGGGCGCAGGCGCGCTGAGCGCCAGCAGCGCCGCCTTCATCTCGGCGGCGGAGCCCCAGCGCGCGGCGGCCTCGTACTCCAGCGCCCGCCCGATAATCGCTTCCAGTTCGGGCGAGACCGCTGGGTTGAGCTGGCGGATCGGGCGCTCGTGGAAGGTGAAAGGCGTATCCAGGCGCGGATCGCTGCCGGTGAGCAGGTGGTGGAGCGTCGCACCCAGGGCATAGATATCGCCGCGCGGCTCGGCCAGGCCACGGTACTGCTCCGGCGGCGAGTAGCCCTCGGTGCCGATCATGGTCCCGCGCCGATCGCCGCGCACCAGGTCGCGCGCGATGCCGAAATCGATCAGGACGATCCGGTCGTCCGGCGTGACCATCACGTTCGACGGCTTCATATCGCGGAAGATGATCGGCTCGGGCGTGCGGGTGTGCAGGTAGTGCAGCACGTCGCAGATCTGGATCGCCCAACGCACGACGCGCTCCTCCGGCAGCGGGCCGCCGGCCTCATCCAGCGCCGTCTCGAGGTCCTGCCCGGGGATGAGCTCCAGGACGAGGTAGACCCGGCCGTGCTCCTCGAAGAAGTCGTAGACCCGGGGGATGGCGGGGTGGTGCAGCGTCGCCAGCAGGCCGGCCTCGCGCTCGAAGTTCTTGAGGTTCAGCAGGCGGGTGTTCGAGTCCGGCGCGCTCTGAGCCATCTCCTTGATCGCGCACAGCCGGACAACATCCTTGAAGCGCAGGTCGCGCCCGCGATAGACGACGCTCATGCCGCCGATGCCATGCGTCGCCTCGATCAGGTAGCGCTCCTGCAGCACAACGCCCGGCTGCATCGCCGCGACCGGCGCGCGCCGCCCGCCGGACAGCCCGGTGCCGAAGCCGCCGGCCGGCGCAGCATCCGGCTCGACGCGCGCCGCGCCGATCCCTTTGGTCGTTCCCGCTTTTTTGATCAACGCCATACCGCGACGCCTCCCGAGGATGCCAGCCGGCCGCGCCCACGCGCGACGGATTGATTGCCATTATAGAGCCTGCCCGGGAGCGAGGCAACTAGCTTTCGCCGTAGGAACAACACCAGATCGGCAAGGTAGATTGCAGAATCGCTTGCTGTCGGGTACTATCTGCCCGGCCGGCGGCGTGAGTCGCCAGCGGCGCCGCGCGATGCGGCGATACGCACGTGTTGGTAGCATGAACTCGCGCCGCGCGCGAAAGGATACGTCTCGTGGCTATGCGCGTCTTGATCACCGGCCTCACCGGCCCGGTTGGCAGCTTCCTGGCCGATTACCTGCTCACGCTGCCGGATGTCGAATTGCACGCCTTCAAGCGCTGGCGCAGCGACCCTCGCCCGATCGCCCACTTGCTTGGGCGGGTGACGATCCACGAAGGCGATATCGAGGACCCATTTGCCGTGGCGGCGGCGGTGCGGGCCGCCGCGCCGGAGCGGGTGTTTCACCTGGCGGCGCAGAGCTACCCCTCGGCATCGTGGGGTGCGCCGGTGACAACGCTGCGGACAAACGTCGAGGGGACGGCGAACCTGCTGGAGGCCGTGCGCGCCCATGCCCCGGCAGCCCGCGTCCACATCGCCGGCTCCAGCGCGCAGTACGGCCCGGTCGCCCCGGAGGAGACGCCGATCCGCGAAGACCGGCCCATGCGCCCGGCCTCGCCCTATGGCGTGAGCAAGGTCGCGCAGGAGCTGCTCGGGCTGCAATACCACGCCAGCTACGGCCTGCACGTGGTCGTCACCCGCTCGTTCAACCATGTCGGGCCGCGCCAGGGCGACCGCTGCGCGATCCAGACCTTTTGCCAGCAGATGGCACGGATCGAGGCCGGCCTGCAGCCGCCGGAGCTCCTCGTCGGCAATCTGGAGACGTGGCGCGACTTCACGCATGTCGCGGATGTCGCGCGGGCGCTGTGGCTGCTGCTGGAGCGCGGCCGCCCCGGCGAGGCGTACAATCTCTGCTCCGGGCAGGCCACCCGCATCGGCGATATCGTGGCGATGGTGCGGGAGCGTGGGCGCGCGCCGGCGACGCTGCGGGTCGATCCGGCGCGCCTGCGGCCGGTGGACGAGCCGATCCTCCTCGGCGACAACAGCAAGCTCCGGCACGACACCGGCTGGTCGCCGCGGATCGGCATGGCGCAGATCGTGGACGAACTGTTGGCCTACTGGCGGGAGCGCGAGGGGGTGGGCGGATGATGCGACGACAAGGTGACAGGGTGACACGATGTGTCACGCGTCCTGCGTCCTGCGTCACTCGTCGCCCCCGTCCATCCGCTCCACCTCCGCCGGCGGGCGGCCGCGGGCGCGCTCGATCCGGTCGAGGCGGCGGGCGAACTGGCCGAGCGCGTAGTCCATGAACATCTGCTGCTCCAGCCCGAACGGCACGACCTCGTAGCAGGCGAAGGCCTCGTCGATCACGCCGACGGCGTGGATGACCAGGTCGTTCATCCGCGCCACGATCAGGTCCCACAGCGCGTCGTCGGCGGCGATCAGGCGCGAGAGCAGGTAGACGCCGTAGGCGATGTGGCGCGACTCGTCCTGCTTGATCAGGCGGACGCCGCGGCGCGTGCCCGGTAGCAGGTCGTGGCGCTCCAATACGGTGAAGTAGGCGTGATAGCCGGTTTCGGCCAGCACCCCCTCCACGATCATGGTGTAGGTCAGCGCAGCTTCGGCCTGCGCCGCCGGCGAGGGATCGGCGGCCAGGCGGCCCATCGCCGCCGGGAGCGCCTCGTGGATGAGCGCCCGGTAGTGCGGCGTATGGTAGCGGCTCAGGTCGCCTGGCGTACCAGCCACTTCGTCGAGAAAGCGGCGGAAGAAGTCGGTGTGCTTGGCCTCCTCCCAGAGGAAGCTGGTGAGGAACAGCTCCTCTTCCACCCGGCCCTCGCTGGCGATCACGCCGATCAGGGGCAGCAGGTCGAGCGTGACCGCCTCCTCGCCGGCCTGGAACAGCGCGGTCAGGCGCAGCAGCATGTCGCGCTCGTCGTCGCGCAGCGCGGCCCAGTCGCGCCGGTCCCGGCCGAAGTCGATGTCGCTCGGGTTCCAGATGCCGAGACGCTTCGCCTTCTCGAACAGGCGCATCGGCGGCGCGTCGCGGCGCAGGCCGCGGCTGGTAGTGGCAAAGGTGTGGTGCGTGATCATGGTTCGATCGGGGCCTTCGCGCTGGTCTCTGCGTCGATCGTCAGCAGGGTGACGCTGACCCAGCCGGTCACACCGCGGATGTTGGTGATCTTGAACCACGTGCCGGCCGGATTCTTCGCCAGAATCTGCACCGTCTCGCGGGCGTTGATCTGGTCGAGCACTCTCCCTTGCAGGTTCGGCTGCTCGCGCACGTTGCCGCCGTTGAAGACCGTGGCGCTCAGCCCGGTGGGGGACGGGGCGGCGGTAGGCGTGCCGGCCGCCGCCGTGGGCTGGGCCGCCTCGCCGGCCACCGGCACCTGCGCGGCGACTCCCGGCGCGATGGTGAGCAGTGTCGCGCTGGCCCAACCGGTGGCCGCCGGCGCCTGGAGGCGGTACCAGCGGCCGTCCGCCGTCTTCTCCAGCAGCGTCACGGTCTGCCCGGCGACAAGCTGGCCGCGCACCGCACCGTTCAGGCTGGGCGCCTCGCGGATGTTCCCACCGTTGAAGACAGTTGCCGTGAGCACGGCGGTCGCCGTCGGCGCGGGGGTGGCCGCGGCCGTGGGGGTGGCCGCCGCCGTGGGGGCGGCGGTCGGCGCGGCGGTCGGCGCGGCGGTCGGAGCTGTGGCGGCCTCCTGGAAGAAGCTGCCGCGGTAAATCTGCGGAATGTTCAGCCGGGCCGGTTCGGAGGTGATCACCTGATTGTTGGGCAGGGTGGAGACCAGTGAGACGCTATATTCATGATCGGGGGACGGCTTCGGCGCGCCGGCGGAGCGCTCGATCAGCATGCGGATGCGCCCGCCGCGCACCTCGGCGCTGGCGCTGGACGGGTCGAACCAGGCGAAGTCCTGGCCGTCCTCCTTCATCACCGCCGTGACGGTCGCCCCGTCCGGCAGGGTGGTGTCAGCCACCACGGTGATCTTGTTCGCGCCGGCGACATCGGCGGCGACGTTGCTGATCGTGGGTGGGGGCAGCACCGGCTGGGGGCCGCCAGCGGTCTCCGGCGCGTTCAGGAAGAAGAGCGCTACGGCGATCCCGGCGATCAGCAGCAGCGGCACGAGCACGACCAGCAGCCGGATGATCGGCGCGGCGTTGCGGAAGCGATCGCCCAGGCTGGCCGGCTCCTCGACCGGCAGGGACGTATAGTCCACCGGCTGGCCGAGATCGGCCGGCGGCACGATCTCGAGATCATCGGCGCGGCGCCGGCGGCGCAGCAGCACCACAACCACGATCAGCAGCAGCACGACAACCGCGGCAACGACGAGGACGAGGGGATTCTGGAACGCGTCGAACATCGGTGGATGGTTCCTTTCACCGAGCGAGAGCGTGGTGAGCGGCAAGGGGCCGCCCGCCTCGCATCATATGACAACTTGCCGTAATCTGCAAGGCGGTGTGCTATAATAGCGCGTCGTCGCACGGCAGGAGTGACCTCATGAAAGAGTTCTTCCAGCGTTCCAAGAAGGGCTTCGTCGCCGAGCAGCCGCCGGCCGAGAACCAGATCCCGGAAAACATGTGGGTGAAGTGCTCGTCCTGCCGCGAGCTGATTTACCAGAAGCAACTGCTGGATAATCTCAAGGTCTGCCCACGCTGTGGCTTTCACATGCGGCTCCGCGCCCACGAATGGCTCGGCCTGCTGGACGAGGGTTCGTTCGTCGAGCGGGACGCCGGGCTGATGCCGCAAGATCCGCTCGGCTTCGTCTCTTCACGGGAAAGCTACGCGGACAAGCTCCGGGCCAGCCAGGAGCGGCTCGGGATGCCGGATGCCGTGATCGGGGGCGAGGGCGCGATCCATGGCCTGCCACTCGTGGTCGCCGTCGCCGATTTCGAGTTTATGGGCGCGTCGATGGGGAGCGTCTACGGCGAGAAGATGACGCGCGCCGCCGAGCGCGCCGCCGAGCGCGGCGTGCCGCTGCTGACGATCAACACCAGCGGCGGGGCCCGGATGCAGGAGGGGGTGATCTCGCTGATGCAGATGGCAAAGATCAGCATCGCCCTGACCCGCCTGGCCGCCGCCGGCCAGCCGCATATCTCGCTGCTGGTCGACCCGTGCTACGGCGGTGTGATGGCATCCTACGCCTCGGTGGCCGATATCATCATCGCCGAGCAGGGTGCGAACATTGGCTTCGCCGGCAAGCGGGTGATCGAGCAGACGCTGCGGCAGAAGCTCCCGCCCGATTTCCAGACTGCCGAGTTTATGCTTCAGCACGGCATGGTCGATATCGTCGCGCCGCGCGGCGAGCTGCGCGCCCTGCTGGGCCGGCTGCTGCGGCTGCACGCCGCTCCGCGCCGGTTACATGCCGACGCCCGGCTCCAGCCGGTGCCGTTCGCCGCCGCGGTGAATGGCCGCCCGCCGGCCGTGCCGCGCGAGGTGAGCGAGCGATGACGACCGAGCTGAGCGCATGGGACCGGGTGCAACTGGCGCGGCACGCGCAGCGCCCGCATACCCTCGATTACATCCGCGGCCTGTGCGAAGACTTCGCCGAGCTGCACGGCGATCGGCGCTTCGGCGACGACCCAGCGCTGGTGGGCGGCCTGGCGATCTTCGACGGGCGCACGGTGGTCGTGCTCGGCCATCAAAAGGGCCGCAACACCCGCGAGAACCTCGACCGCAACTTCGGCATGCCCAAGCCGGAGGGCTACCGCAAGGCGCTGCGGCTGTTCGCCTACGCCGAGCGCTTCGGCATGCCGCTGCTCTGCTTCATCGACACCCCCGCCGCCGATCCGGGCAAGGAGTCCGAGGAGCGCGGGCAGGCCAACGCCATCGCCGAGTGCATCCTGCGCATGGCCGGGCTGCGCACCCCGATCGTCGCCTGTGTGATCGGCGAGGGAGGCAGCGGCGGCGCCCTGGCGGTCAGCGTGGCCGACCGTATTCTGATGATGGAGAACGCTGTCTACTCGGTGGTCTCGCCCGAGGGATGCGCCTCGATCCTCTGGCGCGACGCGGCGAAGGCTCCCGAGGCGGCCCGCGCTATGCGGATCACCGCTGCCGACCTGGCTGGGTTGGGCATCGCCGACGAGCTGATCCCCGAGCCGGAAGGTGGCGCGCACCTCGACCCAGAGGCGGCGATCGCCGCGGCGGGTGCGGCCATCCGCCGCCACCTGCACGAGCTGCTTGCTCTTGATATCGAGGCCCTGCTGGCCCGCCGCTATGGCAAATACCGCGCGATCGGCCACTTCCGCGACGAGCAACTGAACCCGTTCGCTGCCATGGCCCCCGCGGCCGCATCCTCGGCGCTCCCATTTCCGTAATACCCCATGAATACCTGACCGCCGCGGCCCGCTTTCTGCTATAGCCGCGGCGCCGGCGGGGGCAAGCGCCTGTGATCCGTCTCGCAAGCCGTCTGCTACGGGGAGGTATGGCGGGCGAAGCCCTCCACGGTTCTTGATCTTCCGCCGGGTGCCCGGGGGGCTGGGGCCTGCGGCCCGCACCCCCTCGCTGGGAGCGTTTCCGGCCGCCTCTCACGGGCGGGCATCGTACGGACGATCCTCGGCCAGGAGTGGCACGAATGTTCCACTCAAAACCCTTGACGCTCGTTCCAGCGGTTGCTATAATAGTAGCCACCTGGACGACCAGGCCTCCCTCAAACGAGAGCTCCCTGAGACCGAAAGCGGTATATCGACTCCAGGCGCGGCCAGCGGTCGCATGTTTGGGTCTACCTTTCGGACTCGGCGGAGCGGGGGCGAACGACTGAAGTGCAACGGCAGCCGTGACCCCGTTCGATTTCGTGTACGTTCATAAGACTGTCGAGTTCCCGCCGCCGGAGCACTCTGGCTGGCACGGCAGTCGTTTCTGATCGGTCGCCCGGCCCGGTGTCAGGCGATCCAGATTCTTAGCCAGGAGGCACTCCGATGACGACCGAGATCGGTTCATCTCTGCTCCAGTATGTCAGCGATCTCCAAGACCGCCGCGCGTTCAAGGAGCTGAACTGGACGGGCACCTTCCAGGATTACCTGGAGATCGTCGCGCGCAACCCGCGGGTGACGCGCAACGCCTTCCAGCGCATCTATGACATGATCATGTCGTATGGCACGGAAGAGTTCATCGACGCGAAAAAGCGGCTCATCCGCTATAAATTCTTCAGCGACCCAAGCTTCGACAGCGGCGACGCGATCTATGGCCTGGAGATCCCGCTGATGCGGCTGGTGAATTTCTTCAAGTCCGCCGCACAGGGCTACGGTACCGAGCGACGTGTCCTGCTGCTCCACGGCCCGGTCGGCTCCTCGAAGTCCACCATCGTGCGCCGGCTCAAGCGCGGCCTGGAGCACTACTCGCGCACAGACGAGGGCGCGCTCTATACCTTCGACTGGTACATGGGCGATCGAGCCGACCTGGATGGCGGCGACCTGAAGGAGAGCGATTGGGAGCCGTGCCCGATGCACGAGGAGCCGCTGCGCCTGATTCCGCTGAATGTGCGCGAGCCGTTTCTGGCGAAGCTCAACGCCGAGTTGCCGGACGACCAGCAGGTCCAGGTGACGGGCGACCTGTGCCCGTCCTGCCGCTACAACTTCCGCGACCTGATGCTGCGCTACGAAGGAGACTGGACGCAGGTCATCCAACATGTGCGCGTGCGGCGCCTGGTCTTCTCCGAACAGGACCGGATCGGCATCGGCACCTTCCAGCCGAAAGACGAGAAGAACCAGGACTCGACCGAGCTGACCGGCGATATCAACTACCGCAAGATCGCAATCTACGGCTCGGACTCCGACCCACGCGCCTTCAACTTCGACGGCGAGTTCAACATCGCCAACCGCGGCATCATCGAGTTCATCGAGATGCTCAAGCTGGACGTCGCCTTCCTCTACGACCTGCTCGGCGCCTCGCAGGAGCATAAGATCAAGTCGAAGAAGTTCGCCCAGACGGACATCGACGAGGTGATCATCGGGCACAGCGTCGCCGGGTGGACGCCGATCCCATACCGCTACCAGGGCGCGCCCGGGTGGACGACGCTTGAGCGCCTGTACGAGCAGTTCGCCGGCGACGCCGCCGGGCTAGAGGTGCTGGCCTACGATTTTGCCGCCCAGCGCGCGCGCTGGACGCCGGTGAAGTCGCTCTTCCGCCATCGCTTCACCGGCGATGCCCTCACGACTTCGCAGAAATGGGGCGTGGTCGAAACGACGCCCAACCACTCGATCTATGCACGCGACGGCACGACCTTCTACCCCGAAGAGCGCCGCGAGATCATGGCGCTGCGGCGCTTCGATGACAGCTTCGCCCCCGATACCGAGGTCGTACCGATCGATGTCGTCGCCGGCATTCCGGGGTTCGTCCGCGACGATGCGGCGGTCGGCGATGACGGTGGGCGGATGACGCGCCCATGCCCGCCCGGCTGGGCGCGGCTGGACCCGCCCCACCACGCGACAGCCGTGCGCGCCGTCTATCACCCGGTGCAGGATGCCGACGCGCTGAAGGACCTGATCACCGTGCTGGTGTGGTACGCGACCGAAGGGCACGTGAACGGAGCCAATGGCGGCATCCTCATCAGCCAGGCCGACCGGGACGAGCTGGAGCGAGTGCGCGCCGCCTATAGCCGGATCACGACCGGGCCTGGCTCGATCGAGGCGGGAGCGAAGACCGACTCGGCGGGGCGGCTCCACCTCGGCTCCGAAGCGATCGCCCGGCTGGCGACGTACCATTGCGGCGAGCATGCTGCTGCCAAGCGGCTGCCAGACTTCATCTTCACCCTGCCGCGCGAGCTGCTCCAGCACACCTTCGATGAACTGATGCGCGCCGACGGTTCGCGCCGTCTGACATCGCAACTCGGTCGAACGGCGTCCACCGCATACCGCGAGCAATGCTTCGAGTACAACACGACCTCGCCGATGCTGGCGGCCCAGGTGGGCACGCTGGCGACACTTCTGGGCTACGACTACAGCGTGTATCAGAGCGAGCGGCCAGAGCGCGATCCGGCCTACCGCATCCGCTTCGTCTCCGGCACGGGGAAGCGCGGCGGGCAGCATGATCGCTTCGAGGCGCGGTTGCACCCCCGCCCGGTGGAAGACGAGTGGGTCTACGACATCGAGTGCGCGGGCCTGCACAACTTCGTCTGCGGGGTGGGCAACGTGGTCTGCCACAACACCAACGAGCCGGAATATCGCCGCCTGGAGAACAACGAGTTCATGGAGGCGCTCAAGGACCGCACCGTCCGGATCGACATCCCGTACATCACCCGGCTGCGCGACGAGATCAAAATCTACGAGCGCGACTTCAACAAGAAGAAGGTCAAGGTGCATATCGCCCCGCACACCCTGGAGGTGGCGGCGATGTGGGCGGTGCTGACGCGGCTCGAGGAGCCGAAGAAGGCCAACCTGACCATCCTCCAGAAGATGAAGCTCTACAACGGCCGTACGCTCCCCGGCTTCACCGAGGACAACATCAAGGAGCTGCGCAAGGAGAGCCAGCGCGAGGGGATGGAAGGCATCTCGCCGCGCTATGTGCAGGACAAAATCTCGAACGCGCTGGTGAACTACCAGGAGGACGGCTACATCAACCCGTTCATGGTCCTCAGCGAGCTCGAGGGTGGCCTGAAGAACCACGCGCTGATCACCAGCGAGGAGGACCGCAAGCGCTACCGCGACCTGCTCTCGGTGGTGCGCGAGGAGTACACCGAGATCGTGAAGAACGAAGTGCAGCGCGCCATCTCCGCCGATGAGGAGGCGATCAAGCGGCTCTGCGGCAATTACATCGATAACATCAAGGCCTATACGCAGCGCGAGAAGGTGCGCAACAAATACACCGGCCAGTACGAAGAGCCGGATGAGCGGCTGATGCGCTCGATCGAGGAGAAGATCGACATCCCCGAGAGCCGCAAGGACGACTTCCGGCGCGAGATCATGAACTACATCGGTGCGCTGGCGATCGAGGGGAAGACCTTCGACTACAAGACCAACGAGCGGCTGCACAAGGCGCTCGAGCTCAAGCTCTTCGAGGACCAGAAGGACTCGATCAAGCTCACGTCGCTGGTCTCCCGCGTGATCGACAAGGACACCCAGGAGAAGATCGACGTCGTGAAGGCCCGCCTGATCCGCGACTTCGGCTACAACGAGCAGAGCGCGACCGATGTGCTCAACTACGTCGCGAGCATCTTCGCCCGCGGCGATACCAAGAATTAGGGTTTAGGGGTCAGGGGTCAGACCAGCGATCATGGCCGAATCGGCCCCCTGATCCCTGCACCCCGACCCTGACCCCTGCCGAAGGCACACCCATGTCTATCCAACGCGTCGAGCGCGACCTCAACCGCTTCCGCCAGATCGTGCGCGGCAAGATCAAGAGTGACCTGCGCAAATATATGTCGCAGGGCGAGATGATCGGCCGGCAGGGGCGGAAGTACGTCTCCATCCCGCTGCCGCAGATCGATATCCCACAGTTCCGCTATGGCGCGCGGCAGGGCGGCGGCGTCGGCCAGGGCGACGGGCAGCCAGGCGACCCGATCGGCCAGGGCGACCCGCAGGACGGCGCCGGCGAGGCCGGCTCCGAGCCGGGGCAGCATATCGTCGAGGTCGATGTCACCCTGGAAGAGCTGGCGCAGATCCTCGGCGAGGAGCTGCAACTGCCGAATATCGAGCCGCGCGGCAAGAAGAACATCATCTCGCAGAAGGACCGTTACAGCGGTATCCGCAAAGTCGGGCCGGACTCGCTGCGGCACTTCAAGCGCACCTATCGCGAGGCGCTGAAGCGCCAGATCGCCTCCGGCGAGTACAACCCCGGCAGCCCGCTGGTCGTCCCGATCCGCGAGGATATGCGCTATCGCTCGTGGAAAGAGGTGCAGATCCCCGAGTCGAACGCGGTCATCATCTACATGATGGATGTCTCCGGCTCGATGGGCACCGAGCAGAAGGAGCTGGTGCGCATCACCGCCTTCTGGATCGAGACCTGGCTGCGCTCGCAGTACAAATCGATCGACATCCGCTATATCGTGCACGATGCGGCCGCAAAGGAGGTGGACGCTGAGACCTTCTACCACCTGCGCGAAGGCGGCGGCACCAAAATCTCGTCCGCCTACAAGCTGTGCAACAAGCTGATCGACGAGCGCTACCCGCCGGAGGAATGGAACATCTACCCGTTCCACTTCTCGGACGGCGACAACTGGGGCGGCGGCGACACGCGCGAGTGCATCGAGCTGCTGCGCGGGCAGCTCCTGCCGAAAGTCAACCAGTTCTGCTACGGGCAGGTGCGCTCACTCTACGGCTCCGGGCGCTTCGCCCACGATCTCGAAGAGTACCTCGGCCGCGAGGACTCGCTGGTGATCGCCGAGATCGCCGACCGCGACGATATCTACGATGCGATCAAGGGATTTTTAGGCAAGGGGAAATAGCGCATCGAAGCCAGCGACCAGAAGCCGGCAGCCAGACGGTTTGGCGAGATCGCTGTTTGCGTTACGTGGGCCATGCGGACTTCTAGCCCTGTATTCCTGCCTGCCGGTTCCCGTTGCCCGGCTCCTGGCTTCCGACGGTTGGCTTCCGAGTTTTGACTTCTATGAAAAAAACATCCCTCCCACCCGAGCTTCAGACCGCATGGGAAGAGATCGAAGGCTACGCGAAGGGGTATGGCCTCGATTTCTTCCCTATCATCTACGAAGTGCTCGATTACCGCACCCTCTACGAGACGGCGGCCCTGGGCGGCTTCCCGACGCGCTACCCGCACTGGCGCTTCGGCATGGAGTACGACCAGTTGATGAAAGGGCACGTCTGGCTCGGCTCGACGATCTACGAAATGGTTATCAACACCAACCCATCGTATGCCTACCTGCTCGAAGGCAACGAGATGGTGACGCAGAAGATGGTCATGGCGCACGTCACCGGCCATGTCGATTTTTTCAAGAACAACATGTGGTTTGCCCACACGAATCGCCGCATGCTCGACGAAATGGCGAATCACGCCGCGCGCATCCAGCGCCTGATCGACCGGCACGGCTACGACAAGGTCGAAGAGTTTATCGATATCTGCCTCTCGCTCGAGAACCTGATCGACTACCACGCGCCCTACATCCGCCGGCCCGAGGCCCAGACGCCCGAGCCGCTCGTCGGCGAGGACGAGCCGGCGGTGGTCGAGGGGCTGCGCGTCGAGCGCGAGTACATGAAGGAGTACATCAACCCGCCGGAGTTCCTGGAGCAGCAGCGGCAGCGGCTCGAGGCCGAGCGCCAGAAGTCGCGCCGCTTCCCGGAGAACCCGCAAAAGGATGTGCTCCTGTTCCTGATGAACTACGCGCCGCTCGAGCGCTGGCAGCACACGATCCTCGAGATCATCCGCGACGAGGCGTACTATTTCGCGCCGCAGGGGATGACGAAGATCTTGAACGAGGGGTGGGCCAGTTTTTGGCATACTGAAATTATGAGTAAGCGTGCCCTAAAAGACAGCGAACTGGTCGATTTCGCCGACCATCACTCCGGCGTCGTCGCGGTGCACCCGGGCCGGCTCAACCCCTACAAGCTCGGCCTGGAGCTGCTGCGCGATATCGAGGATCGCTGGAACAAGGGCAAGTTCGGCAAGGAGTATGAGGAGTGCGACGACATCGCTGAGAAGCGCAACTGGGACCGCAAGCTCGGCCTGGGTCGGCAGAAGCTGTTCGAGGTGCGCCGGCTCTACAACGATGTGAATTTTATCGATGAGTTCCTGACCCCCGAGTTCTGTCTGGAGCAGAAGCTCTTTACCTTCCGCTACAACCGCGACACCGACATGTACGAGATCGCGTCGCGCGAGTTCAAGGAGATCAAGGAGAAGCTGCTGTTCCGCCTGACGAACTTCGGCCAGCCGTTCATTTATGTGGAGGACGGCAATTACAACAATCGCGGCGAGCTTTACCTGCGCCACCGCCACGAAGGGGTGGACTTGAAAATGGACTACGCCCGCGATACCATGCGCAATATCCAGCGCATCTGGACGCGCCCGGTGCATCTGGAAACCGTGCTGGATGAAAAGAAGCGCCTGCTGACCTTCGACGGGCGCGACTTCAACGAGCGGAGGATCGATTAAAGGAGCGACCGATGAGCATCGGGACAGTGCTGACCGACCAACTGGCGCAACTCGCCGCCGGCAAGATAACGCCAGCGCGCAACGCCGACGGCACGCTCACCCTCTCCACCGGGGCGGACGCGGACGCCGCCAGCCTGACGATCTTCGAGTACGACCGCTTCAGCGCCACGCTGCGGACGCTCGCCGTCGGCTCGCCACCCCCACCGGACGATGACCGGCGCGCCTTCCTGAGCGCCCGTGCCGCCGCGATCGCCCGCCGCCTCAGCTTCCTCGAAGAGCCGCTGGCCGTTTGGGAGCTGGATGGCCGCGAGGGCCTGGCGCAGCTCCGCTCCTCGCCGCCCCGGCGCGACGGCGAGTGTGTCGAGTACTGGGAGGTCGAACTGTTCGCCCGGCCGGCCTCCGCGACGCTGACGCGCTACCGCTGGGCCCCCGGCATGGCGGAGCGCGAGGTCGTAGCCTACCCGGCGGCCTTCGGGCTGCTCGGGCGCATCGCCGATGCGCTGGCCGCGGCCGTGCGTGGCGAAGGGTAGCCGTCGTCACCCCGAACAGCGCAGCGGGCGCGGCGCCGGGTTGCCGCGCCTCCCGCCGCGCCGGCCCGCACGGGCCGGCGTTTTGTGTTGCGTACCAACCCGGATGTGTACTATCGGCCTATGTACTCGTGGAGCGGCCTCCTGTAATGTGATGAGGACGGACACGCTCGCCCGCGATGGAGGAGGCGTGGCGGGGTGAAGCCCTTCCCCGTCCCCGACATCCCCTCCCCGCGTGCGCGGGCGGGGCAGGGGGAAGGGGTCGAGTTGGCGCCTGGTAAGCGCAAAAAACCTGCCCTCAAAAGGGGGTAGGGGGCCGCCGGCCACGAAAAGGAAACCTGCTCCGCCGCGCCGTCAGCGGAACACAGGGGCTGCGCCCTCCAGGCCATCCGACAGAGTCGCAGGTAGCTTTGCGCGCGCGCATCCGCCTTTCGTGCTACCCAGCCGCATGACCTTGCGCCATTTGCCCCACCCCGCCGACCGGCTGGCGTTTCTCGACCTGCTGCGCGGCATCGCCGCGCTCGCGGTCTTTTTCTCCCACGCACTCGTGATCGTCGTGCCGGCCCTCGGATTCGCTCAGTACGCATACTTCGACCTGGGCCACTTCGGCGTGATGCTCTTCTTCCTGTGCAGCGGTTTCATCATCCCCGTCTCGGTCGAGCGGCAGGGGTCGCTGCGCGCCTTCTGGATTCGCCGTTTCTTCCGGCTCTACCCGCTCTACTGGGCTGCGCTCGCCGTCTCGTTGGCGTTCGGCTACGCCACCGGCTGGCACGGCTATCCAGAGGACTTCCTGCGCACGCCGGTGGCATGCACGGCCGCCAATATGACCATGCTCCAGGTCTTCTTCGGCTGCTCACACCTGATGGGTCCGGCCTGGACGCTGATGTTCGAGCTGCTCTTTTATTTGCTGGTCTCGCTGCAGTTCCGCCTCGGTTTCTTCCACCATGCCGCGGCCTTCGCCGCCGGGATGCTGGCCCTGGCTATCGCCGTCGAGGGCGTGCTGCCGGCCTTCGGCATCATTATTGCCAACGGCATCCTCAGCTTCTTCGGCACGATGTTCGCCGGCGCGGCGATCTATCGCTGGCACGCCGGCGAGCTGCGCGGGCGCACGGCGGCGGCGCTGGTGGCGCTGGCGCTGCTGATGGAGGTAGCGACGCTCGCCGGCGACGCCCTGGCCGGGTTGCCTGTCTGGCGCCATTGGCTGACGGCCCGCCTGGCGGCCTACGCGGTGTTCGGCGCGGCGCTCGCAGCCCGCCGCTGGCCTATCCCCCCTGCGCTCTGCTGGGCCGGCACAATCAGTTACTCGATCTATCTGATCCACCCGTTTGTCATGAACTACGTGCCCTTGCTACCCTCGCCCGCCCCGACCTTCGCCCTCTGGCTGGCGGCGCTGCTGGCCCTCTCGGCGGCGAGCTACCGCTGGATCGAGCGCCCGGCGATCGCCCTCGGGCGCCGCCTGACGCCCGGGAAGGGGCCACGCCACGCGTCCCCTGACCGCCGTCTTCGGCCCATCGCCCTCTGTTCGCGGTATACTTATCTGCGTGAACACGACCGACACGACGATCGCCCAGGTCCTCGCTGACGCGACCGCCCAGCTCCGCGACGCGAGCGAAACGCCCCGGCTGGATGCCGAGCTGCTGCTGGCGCATGCCCTCGGCTGGGGGCGGGCGCGGGTGCTCGCCGAGCGCGCCGCCCGGCTCACGCCGGCGCAGCAGCGGGCCTTTCGCGCGCTCGTGGCGCGGCGGGCGGCACGGGAGCCGGTCGCCTATCTCACCGGGCACCGCGAGTTCTTCGGGCTGGAGTTCATCGTCACACCGGAAGTGCTGGTGCCGCGCCCGGAGACGGAGCTGCTGGTGGAGCGGGCGCTGGCCCTGGCCGGACGGTGGACGAAGGACAAAGGACGAAGGCTCCCCTTCCCCCATGGCGCCGTGCCGCCAGCACAGACGGCTGACATTCGTCGTTCGTCGTTGGCCGTTCGTCGGCTCACCATCGTCGATGTGGGCACCGGCAGCGGGTGTATCGCCGTGGCGCTGGCGGCGCACCTGCCGGACGCGGCGGTCTACGCCGTGGACATCGCGCCGGCGGCGCTGGCGGTGGCGGCACGCAACGCCGCCCGCCACGGGGTGGCCGAGCGGGTGCGCCTGCTGCAGGGTGACCTGCTGGCGCCGCTGCCGGAGCCGGTCGATCTGCTGGTGAGCAACCCACCCTACACCGTGCTGAGCGAGATCGCCGAGGGCGTGCGGCGCTACGAGCCGCGCCCGGCGCTCGACGGCGGCCCGGACGGGCTGGCGGTCTACCGGCGGCTGCTGGCGGCAGCCCCGGCAGCGCTGCGGCCTGGCGGCGCCGCTCTGCTCGAGATCGGCGCAACCCAGGCGGCGGCGGTCGTCACGCTCGCACGGGCGGCCTTTCCGCAGGCGGCCGTTCAGGTCTACAAGGACCTGGCCGGCCTGGATCGCGTCGTCGAAATCGTGACACAATACATGTGACAGGACTTCCGCGGTCGCTCACACTATGGAAGGTGTGGCGGGGCTTCGCCTCGCCACACCTCCCCACCGCGTCCGTCCTGGATTCTGATGACAGGGTGACCTGGCGACACAGGGATCTCGCTGTGTCGCGAAGTCATCGTGTCGTCCTGTCACCCGGAAAGGGGGAACCGTGACCTACCGCCTGCTCGCGCTCGATCTGGACGGAACGCTGATCGGCGCAGACATGACCCTCCCGGACGAGACCGTGGCCGCCGCGGCGGCGGCGCAGCAGCGCGGCCTGCACATCACCCTGGCGACCGGGCGCACCTTCCGCGCCACGCGGCCCTTCGCCGAGCGCCTGGGGATCGACGACGCTGTGATCTGCTACCAGGGCGGCGTCATCCGGCACGTCAGCACCGGCGAGATCTACGCCATCGCGCCGATGCCCGCCGATCTGGCGATCGAGGCCATCCGGTTGATGGAGGCCGCCGGGCTGTTCGTGTTGGTCTATTTCAACGAGCGGATCGGCATCCGCCACGAGGGGCCGGAACTGGAGCAGTACATGCGCTTTCACCCGGAAGGGATCGATGCCGTGGTCGCCCCGGATCTGGCGGCGCTCGCCGCCGTGGAGCCGGTGATCAAGCTCCAGTTCATGGCCGAGCCGGCGGTCGTGGACCGCGAGCTGCCCCCCTTGGCCGCGCACTTCGCCGGGCGGCTGGGCGCGCTGCGCTCGCACGCGAGCTTCGGCGAGCTGACCGTGCCGGGTGTCAGCAAGGGCGCGGCGCTGGAGACGCTCGCCGCGCGGCTGGGCATCCCGCGCGAGGAGGTGATCGCCATCGGCGACCACGAGAACGACCTGCCGATGATCGCATGGGCCGGGCTGGGCCTGGCCATGGGCAACGCCATCCCGGCGGTGCGGCAGGCCGCCGACGCGGTCATCCCGCCGGTGGAGGAGGCCGGCGTGGCCTGGGCGATTCGCCACTACGTGCTGAAAGAGCGGTAAAACTCCTATTGCACCGCGCCATGCCATCCGCTATAATGACGCACGCTTTACGACGGCGCAGCGCCGGGGCGGGCATAACAAAGGCCAGAGCCGCCACGCGGCCCTGGCCCGGTGCGCGACACGACCGGCTGGCTAGCTGCTCTTCTGCAGCGTGCGCAGACAGCGGGTGCATAGTTTGGCCTGCACCTTCTCGCCGCCATCGAGCACCAGTGTCGTCTTCTGGATGTTGGGGCGCCACATCCGGCGGGTACGCCGCTTCGAGAAGCTGACGTTGTTGCCAAACGAGGGCGCTTTGCCGCAGCGTTCACATTTTGCCATGGTCGACCAGCCTTGCACAACTCAAGCCATGCACACTAGCCGCGAACTATACCATATTCGAGGCCGCCTGGCAAACCGCTCCGGCGTGGGCACGAGGCGTACGGCCTCCCGGATGTCCCGTGCAGCGGCGGCGCCGCACGGAGGCAGCCGATGAGCGAGCCGGCCACCACCCGGCGGCTGCCTGCCGGCAAGATCGAGGTCGCCCCACGCGCGCTCCAGTCGATCGCCGCCGCCACCGTCACCCGTTGCTACGGCGTGGTCGGGATGGCGCCGCATACGCTGCGCGAGGGGGTGGCCCAGGTGTTGCGGCAACAGGACGCGCACAAGGGGGTGGAGGTGCGCGTTCGCGGCGGCGAGGTCGAGATCGACCTGTACATCATCGTTGCGTACGGCACGCGGATCGCCGAGGTGGCGCGCAACGCCCAGGAGGCCGTGCGCTATGCCATCGAGCGCGCGATCGGCGCGCCGGTGGCGCGCGTGAATGTCCGTGTCCAGGGCCTACGGACAGCGGAGGCGACATGAGCGACGCCGCGCACCAGACCGCGCCCGCCGCCCCGCCGCCCGGTGAGACGTGGGGCGGCGCGGAGCTGCTGGCCGCCCTCCAGACCGCCGCGCGCTGGCTGGAGCAGCACGCCGCAGCGGTCAACGCGCTCAACGTCTTCCCTGTGCCGGACGGCGACACCGGCACGAACATGGCGCTCACGATGAACGGCGCGCTGCAGGATGTCGCGCCGGAGCTGTCGGCAGCGGCGGTGGCCGACCAGGTGCGCTACGGCGCGCTGATGCGCGGGCGCGGCAACTCGGGGATCATCCTGTCGCAGGTGCTCCGCGGGCTGGCACAGGGCCTCGCCGGCCACGAGCGGATGGGCGCGCCGGAGCTGGCGGTGGCGCTCGCCCAGGCCAGCGCCACCGCCTATCAGGCGGTGATGACGCCGATCGAGGGGACGATGCTGACCGTCATCCGCGAGGCGAGCGAGGCGGCCCGCGCCGCCGCCGATGGGGGCGCGCCGCTGGCCGAGACGCTGGCCGCCGCCGCCGCCGCCGCGCACGCGTCGGTGCGCCGCACGCCGGAGCTGCTGAAGACCCTTGCCGACGCCGGCGTGGTCGATGCCGGCGGGCAGGGGCTGGCGCTCCTGCTGGACGGGATGCTGCGCTATGCCCGCGGCGAGGCGCTGACGCTCGCCGCGGATGCGCCACGGGCCGCCGGAGCGGTCGCCTTCGCGGAGCTCCACGGGCCGGACGACTTCGGCTACTGCACCAACCTGATCATCCAGGGCGCGGGCATGCCGTTCGACGATATCCGGCGGCGGCTGGCCGCCATGGGACAGTCGGCGGTGATCGTCGGCGACCAGGAGCAGATCAAGGTGCATATCCATACCCGACGTCCGGGTGATATTCTGAACTACGCGGTGCAGTTCGGCGCGCTGACCGGGATCGAGATCACCAACATGGATGCGCAGCGGGCGGCGCTCCACAACGGGCGACAAACGGCGGACGGCGGACGGGGGGACACGGAGGCGCGGCGACACCCAGCAGTGGAGAATGGCTCAGCACCGTTCTCCTCGCCGCCCGCTCCCCCACCGCCCGTCTCCGAGCCCACCGCCTCGATCGCAACCGTCGGCGTGGTAGCGGTCGCGCCGGGATCGGGGTTCGCGGCGATCTTCCGCAGCCTGCAGGCCGCCGCGGTCGTCGAGGGCGGGCCGACGATGAACCCGAGCACGGCCGACCTGCTGGCGGCGATCGAGGGCGCGCCGCAGGAGGAGATCATCCTGCTGCCGAACAACGGCAATGTGGTGATGGCGGCGCGGCAGGCGGCGCACCTGAGCCGCAAGCGCGTGGCGGTCGTGCCGTCTCAAACCGTGCCGCAGGGCCTGGCGGCCATGCTGGCGCTTAATTTCGGCGCGGGGCTGGAGGCGAACACCGCGGCGATGACCCGCGCCCTCGGCGATGTGCGCACCGGCGAGATCACCCGCGCTGTGCGCGATGCCACAGTGGACGGGCTGGAGGTGCGCACCGGCCAGACGATCGGCCTGATCGACGGCGCGCTCGCCCTGGCCGACGACTCGCCGGCGCGCGTGCTCGATGCGCTGCTCGACCGTATGGAACTGGAGGAGCGCGAGATCGTCGCCGTCTACTACGGCCAAGACGTACCGCCGGGCGACGCCGAGGCGCTGGCGGCGCGCATCAGCGCGCGCTTCCCGGAGTTGGCCGTCGAGGTGCGCGCCGGGGGGCAGCCGCTGTATGACTACATTATCTCAGCAGAGTAGGGGAAGGTTGACCGAGGAGCGTTTCGATGGCGCGCATCAAGATCGTGACCGACAGCACATCCGATATTCCGGCGTCGGTCGCGCAGGAACTGGGGATAGAGGTGGTTCCCGGGTTGCTCGAGATCGGCGACCAGGTGTACCGCGCCGGCGTCGATGTAACGAGCGACCAGGTGCTGCATTGGATGCAGGACGGGCGCGCGAAGGTTCGCGCGCTGCCGCCGCAGCCGGCGGTGTTCGAGCATCTCTACCGGCGGCTGGCCCCGGATCACGACTATATCTTCTCGATCCATCTCTCCGGGCGGCTGGGCGGGACGCTCCGCGCGGCGCAGCAGGCCCGCGCCCGTCTGCCCGCCAGCGCCACCCGTGTCGAGGTGACCGATAGCAAGCTCGCCTCTATGGCGCTCGGCCAGGTGGTCATCCACGCCGCCCATGCCGTGCGCGACGGGGGCACGCCGGCCGAGGTGGCGCGCCTGATCAACAAGCTTTGCCAGCACTGCCATCTGGTCTTTTTCGTGGATACCATCGAGTACCTGGAGCACAACGGCCGGCTGGCGCTGGCGACCTCGGTGCTCGGCTCGATGCAGCGCATCAAGCCGCTGATGCTGCTCGACGAAGGCGAGATCGTGCCCTACGAGCGCACCCGCACCCGCGCCAAGGCGATCGAGGGGCTGTACACCTTCATCGAGGACTTTCCGCACGTGCAGGAGGTCGTCGCGCTGTACGCCACCACGCCGGAGGATGTCGAGAAGCTGCTGGAGAAGGTCGATCCGATCTTCCCGCGCGACCAGGTGCAGATCCGCCAGTTCGGCCCGAGCATCGCCGCCAACCTGGGGCCCGGCGCGATGGGCGTCGCGGTGTATGAGGGGATCGAGTGAGCGACGGCGGACGACGGGCGAAAGCAAGATCTCTCGGAAGCGAAGATCTCACCCGTATGGGTGGACCGCGTTCGGCTTCCATCCTCTGCACGAGGCCACTGTGATCAACATCGTGGTCGATAGCACTGCCGACCTGCCGCCGGAGGCAGCAGCGCGCCAGGGGATCGCCATCGTGCCGATCCTGATCCAGATCGGCGGCGCGACGCTGCGCGATGGGGTGGACATCGACAAGGACACGCTCTACCGGCGGCTGGTGGAAGACCAGACCCTGCCGCAGACCGCTGCGCCATCGGTCGGGATGTTCGAGGAGGCGTTCCGCCGCGCGACGGACGACGGCAGCGCGGCGCTGGCGATCACCCTCGGCGCGACGTTGAGCAGCACGCACGCCGCGGCGCAGCAGGCCGCCGTGCTGCTGGAGGGGCGGCAGGTGGCCTGCTTCGACAGCCAGACCACCAGCGCGCCGATGGCCTACCTGGCGGAGGCCGCCGCCGAAGCCGCCGCCGCCGGCCAGGGGATGGAGGCGATCATCGCGGAGCTGGAGCGGATGCGCGCACGCCTGGTGCTGCTGGTCGCGCTCGATACGCTCCACTACCTGGAGAAGGGGGGGCGGATCGGGCGGATGCGGGCGCTGCTCGGCACGATGCTGAGCGTCAAGCCGGTGCTGGAGGTGCGCGCCGGCGAGGTGGTGCCGGTCGAGCAGGTGCGCAGCACCTGGAAGCGGGTGCCGCCGCGCCTGGTGGAGCTTGCCGCCGGGCGCGGGGCGTACGCCCGGCTCACCGCGCTCTACACGACCGACCGGGCACAGGCCGAGCACCTCGCCGACCTGTGCGCCGGGGCTGGGCTGATGCCGCGCGAGCGGATCGACGTGGTCCAGGCCGGCGCGGCGCTCGGTGTGCACGTCGGGCCGGGGGCGCTGGGGCTGGCGGGGCTGGTGCATGGGTAGCGTTCGGCACGCGGCGCCCTGCCCTTTGAACGTTGCACTTTGAACGTTGCACTGCATGGACCTCTACGGCAAGGACGCGATCATCCAGCTTGGCCGGGTGCTGGCCGAGGAGGAGCGGCGCGGCTTCGACAACGGCGCGGTGGCGGCCGGCCTGGGGGCGTTTCTCGCCCGCTGGCGGCAGGCGGCCAACGGCGCGCTGGCCTACGAGCCGGTGCAGCACGCGCTCAAGCTGCTGGAGGACTACGACACGCTCGATATCGTCGCCCGGCGGGCGCGGGTCGGCATCGCGCTGGCCGGGCTGCGTGCGCTGTTCAGGGGTCGCAAGCCAGAAGCCAGAGGCCAGGTGACGGGGAGCGGGAAGACCGCGAGGCCAGGCGACGAGGGGGCGGCGCGGCCGGCCGCCGGCCCCAAACCTCAGGTTGCGTCACAGCCGCTTACCCTCGATGCCTCGATCGAGGCGGTGCCCGGCATCGGCCGGGCGAACGCCCAGGCGTTCCGGCGGCTCGGCGTGCGCACCGTCCACGACCTCCTTTATCACTTCCCCCACCGCTACGACGACTACAGCCGGCAGAAGAAGATCGGCGAGCTGGAGATCGGCGCGGTCGAGACGGTCGTCGGCGTGGTGACCGACGTGCGCACCTTCGCCATGCGCGCCGGGCAGGGACTGGAGGTCACGGTCGAGGACGAGACCGGCGTGCTCAAGGCGGTCTTCTTCCGCCAGCCGTGGATCGCCAAGCAGCTTCCGGCCGGCACCCGGGTGGTGCTGAGCGGCAAGGTGACCCTCGACTCGTACCGCGGCGTGCGCCAGATGTCCGCGCCGCAGTGGGAGCCGTTCACCGAGGATGAGTTGATCCACACCGGGCGGCTGGTGCCGGTGCATCCGCTGACCAAGGGGCTGGTCGAGCGCAACGCCCGGCGGATCATCAAGCAGGTGGTGGACCGCGCCGCCCCGCTCGTGCCGGAGTACCTGCCGGCGGCGGTGCGCGAGCGCGCCGGGCTGCTGCCGCTCCCGGAGGCGCTGGCGCAGATCCACTTCCCGAGCGACGCGCAGCAACTTCAGCGGGCGCGCGTGCGGCTCGGCTTCGACGAGTTTCTCTTTATCCAGCTTGGCGTGCTGCAACGGCGGGTGCTCTGGCAGGGCGAGCACGGCCATCCCATGACCTTCCACGAGGACGTGCATGCGGCGTTTCTGGCCACACTGCCGTTTGGGCTCACCGGTGCGCAGCAGCGGGCGATCGCCGAGATCGCCCAGGACATCGCCCGGCCCGTGCCGATGGCGCGGCTGCTCCAGGGCGACGTGGGCAGCGGCAAGACCGTGGTCGCCGCCGCGACCGCGCTCCAGGCCGTGGCCAACGGCTTCCAGGCGGCGATCATGGCCCCAACCGAGATTCTGGCCGAGCAGCACTACAAGGGCCTGAAGGCGCTGCTGCGGCAGGTGCGCGTGCCGCGGGGCCAGGGGCCAGCGGCCGGGGATCATGCGCGGCAGGCTCCGCTGGCCGAACTGGCCGAAATCCGCCGCCTGATCGGCATGGACGATGCCGACGACCTGGAGGGGCAGGGGGTGCGGGTGGCGCTGCTGACCGGCAGCCTGGGCGCGAAGGACCGCCGCAAGGTGCTGGAGGCGATCAGCCGCGGCGAGGTGGATGTGATCATCGGCACGCACGCGCTGATCAGCGAGAACGTGCGCTACCATGCGCTGGGCCTGGTGGTGGTGGACGAGCAGCACCGCTTCGGGGTGGAGCAGCGCCAGCGGCTGCGGGACAAAGGCTTCAACCCGCACATGCTGGTGATGACCGCCACGCCCATCCCACGCACGCTCACGCTGACGATCTACGGCGACCTGGACACGTCCGTGCTGGACGAGCTGCCGCCGGGCCGGCAGGAGATCAAGACGCGCTGGATCACCACGGCGGAACGCGAGAAGGCCTACAAGCATATCCGCCAGCAGATCGCCCGTGGCCGCCAGGCGTTCGTGATCTGCCCGCTGGTCGAGGAGAGCGAGAAAGTCGACCTGCCGTCGGCGGAGGAGATGCACGCCCGGCTGGCAGGCGAGGTCTTCCCCGACCTGCGGGTGGCGCTCATCCACGGCAAGATGCTGCCACGCGAGAAGGACCAGGTGATGCTCGCCTTCCGCAACGGTGAATACGACCTTCTGGTGGCGACGGCGGTGATCGAGGTCGGGATCGATGTGCCGAACGCGGCGACGATCCTGATCGAAGGCGCGGATCGCTTCGGCCTGGCGCAACTGCACCAGTTCCGCGGGCGGGTCGGGCGCGGCGAGCACCAGAGCTACTGCATCCTGGTGAGCGACCGCGACAACGAGGTGACCCGGCAGCGGCTGGAGGCGATGGAGACGACCACCGACGGCTTCAAGTTGGCGGAGATCGACCTGCAACTGCGCGGCCCGGGCGAGTTCTTCGGGACGCGCCAGAGCGGCACGCCCGATCTGAAGATCGCCCAACTGGCCGACACCCGGCTGCTCCACGCTGCCAACCGCGAGGCGCAGGCGATCCTGGCGGAGGACCCCCACCTGGAGCGCCCGGAGCACGCGCTGCTGCGGGCCAAGATGGATGCGTTCTGGGCCGAGGCGACCAAGGCCGGCTAGCCGTGTGGGGGAGTGGGCCGGGGCGGGGGTTGTGCTGGCGCATGCCACTCGTAAAAACCCGCCTGCGAAAGCCACCAGTGCCCTCTTCCCGACCTTGCCGATCTCGCATCGCCACCCCGGCACGCATTGTGCATCATCCTTCGGGGCGGTACCGCTGATCGAAGGGGAGGTGCATGATGCCATATAAAACCATCGGCGAGCTGCCGGAGTCGGTGCGGAGCCACCTGCCGAAGCACGCGCAAGAGATCTACCGCGCCGCCTTCAACAGCGCCTGGGATGAGTACGGCCAGGACGAGGAGCGGGCGCACCGCGTGGCCTGGGCCGCGGTGAAGACCAAGTACGAGAAAGACGAGCAGACCGGCGAGTGGCGTGAGAAAAGGGAGTAGTACTGCCAGTTGGCCTTTTGGCCTGTAGCGAATAGGCCCGCCCCATGACCGACCTGCTGGCTCTCTCCGACATCCAGACCGCCGCCGGGCGCCTGCGCGGCGTTGCCCACCGCACGCCGGTGCTCGCCTCGCGCACGCTCGACGCGCTGGCCGGGCGGGAGGTGTTCCTCAAAGGCGAGCACCTTCAGCGCGGCGGGGCGTTCAAGTTCCGCGGGGCGTACAACACCATCAGCCAGCTTTCAAGCGACGCGCGCCGGCGCGGGGTGATCGCCTTTTCGTCCGGCAACCATGCGCAGGGCGTGGCGCTGGCGGCGCGGCTGCTTGGCGCACCGGCGGTGATCTGTATGCCGCAGGACGCCCCGGCGGTGAAGGTGCGGGCGACGCTCGGCTACGGCGCGGAGGTCGTGTTCTACGACCGGATGGCGGACGACCGGGAGGCCCTGGCGCGGAGGCTGGCGGAGGAGCGCGGGCTGACGCTCGTGCCGCCGTACGACGACCCGCGGATCATGGCCGGCGCGGGCACGGCGGCGCTGGAGCTGCTGGAGGACGTGCCCGACCTCGACACGCTGGTGGTGCCGATCGGCGGGGGCGGGCTGATCAGCGGCACGGCGGTGGCGGCCCACGGCCTGCGCCCGGCCATCCGTGTCGTCGGGGTGGAGCCGGAGGGCGCGGACGACACGCGGCGCTCGCTGCGGGCCGGCGCGCGGCGCGGCGTCCCCCCGCCGGCGACCATCGCCGATGGGCTGCGGGTGACGATGCCCGGCGCGCTGACCTTCCCCGTGATGCAGCGCCACCTCGCCGATGTGCTCCTGGTGAGCGATGCCGACATCCTGGCGGCGCTGCGCTTCGCCATCGAGCGGCTGAAGCAGGTGCTGGAGCCGAGCGGTGCAGCCGGGCTGGCGGCGGTGCTTGCCGGGCGGCTCCCGCCGGACGCGCGGCGCGTCGGCGTCATCGTCTCCGGCGGCAACCTCGATCCAGCGCTACTTGAGCAGATTGTCACGACTCCGGCTTGACACGCCCGCCGTTTCGGAGTACAACAAGCGCGTATGCAGAGCATCGCGCAGACAACCGGCAACAGGTGCGCGCCGCACCGGCCGCAGCGGGCGAGCGTACTATCGCTGCCCACGCTGGGCCCTCGGCGGCTGGCGCGGCGTGTCCGGCGGCTGCCGGCACGGTTCGGACATGCCGCTGTAGCGGCGCTGGTCGTTCTGCTGCTCGGCTTCCTCGAGCCGCTGGCCTGCGTGCTGCATTGCCAACTGTTCCTGCCGCTGATGGCGCACCACCTCGCATCTGCCGGGCACACCCACGCGCATCTGCACGCCAGCCAGGCGCCAGGGGTCGGGGGCGAGGGTTCCGGGTTCGGCGCGGTGAACCTTGCCGGTCCCGCGCATATCTTCGCTGATTCTCCCGCTGCCCCGCCCGGCCAGGACTGCTTCCACGGCGGCCCGATAGGCGGGCCGGGCGTGACCACGCCTGCACCGTACCACGAGATGGCCCTGGCGCTGGCGCTCGTCGCCTTCCTGTTCCTGCTGCTCTGGCGCGTGTCCCCCGCGCCGCCCGGCGATCCGCCGCCCGTCTTTCTGCGCCCGCCGCTGCGTCCCCCGATCTCCCTCTCGGTCTGACGTGTGCCCGACCGGCCCGGAGCCCATGCACCGGCGCCGCGCACCGACGCACGCAACGCGACGGGCCACGGCGCGCTGCCCACGCGGCCGCGCTGTGGCCGAACGCGCCCGCCTGCGCTGGCGGGCTGTACGCCGCATGTCCGCACGTTGCACCATCGTCGCGCGCTGCACGTGGACGTGCAGCAGCCACTGAGACAAGGAGATCCATCCCCATGAGACGCATCCTTCGCCCGTTTGCGCTGGCGCTGCTGCTCGCGGCGCTCGCCATCCCGTTCGGCACGTCCGTCGCGCTGGCCCACGGCCACACCAAGGTCGGCGATTACGAGCTGGTGATCGGCTTTCACAACGAGCCGGCCTACCAGGGCGAGCCGAACGGCCTCGACCTGTTCGTGACCAACACCAAGACCGGCGAGAAGGTGAACGGCCTGGCCGACACCCTCAAGGCGGAGATCATCTTCGGCAGCCAGAAGAAGGAGCTGAAGATCTATCCGCAGTGGGGCCGGGACGGCGCCTACACCGCCGACGTGCTACCGACCGAGGCCGGCGATTACACCTGGCGCATCTTTGGCGACATCAAGGGTATGCCGGTGGATGTCTCGATGACCAGCAGCCCGGACACATTCAGCCCGGTCGAGGCCAAGAGCACCGTCTCGTTCCCGGCCGCCGAGCCGGCCACCGCCGATCTGCAGGCGCAGCTCGCCGCCGTCCAGCGGCAGGCCCAAACCGCGCTGTGGATCGGGATCGCCGGTGCGCTGCTGGGGCTGGCCGGGCTGGCCGCCGCGCTGCTGGCGCTTCGGGCGCGCCGGAGCGCCGCCCCGGCCGCCGCGCCCCAACGGCAGGCAGCATAACGCCGTTTCGCGGCGAGAGGTGGAAGGCGGGGACGGCCGGGACATCCCAGATCGCAGCCGTCCTCCGTCTTCCGTGCAAGCCCAGCGGCGCTCTGGCGCCCTGGTAGGTGTGAGATACAGAACAATGAAGCGCCCGATCCGCCGAATCGCGATCCTGCTCTTCGTGCTCACGCTCGTGCTCCTGCATCCGGGCGATGCAGCGGCGCATGCCAACTTCGTCAGTTCCATCCCGGCTCCCGGCGCGACGGTCGCGACCGCGCCGCCGGAGCTGGTGCTGGAGTTCAGCGAGCCGCTCGACCCCGGCTTCACGCAGGTGCGCCTGCTCGACAGCCGGGGCGCGACGGTCGTCCCCGGGCCGGGCGCTATCGACCCGGCCCGGCCGACCATGCTGCGGCTGGCGCTCGGCCCGCTGCCACAGGGCGCGTACACCGCGATCTGGCGGGCGCGCTCGGCAGCGGACGGGCACGTGACGGAGGGCAACGTGCCGTTCGGTGTGGGCGTGGCGGTCGCGGCGACGGCGCTCATCCCGCCGCCCGGCGCGCCCGATCCGGCGCTCACGCCGCCGCCGGCCTTCGAGAGTGCGGCCCGCTGGGTGGCGCTGCTCACGGCAGCGCTGGCGCTCGGCGGGTTGCCGTTCGCGCTGTTCGTCTGGCGCCCGACCTTCCACCGGGCGCTCGCCGCCGACGAGCGGCGCACGACGAACGACGACCGGCGAAAGCGCTCGGCGAGTAGCCACTGGTCGCTGGTCGTCGGTCGCTGGTCGGCGGCGGATGACCAGATGACGCGCACCATCCGCCGGCTGGTCATCCTCGGCGGGGCGCTGCTGATCGCGGCGAGCCTGTTGCTCCTCGTCGCGCAGGCCGCCACCGCGGCGGGCGTCCAGCCGTGGGAGGTTTTCGGCGGGCCGCTGGCGCGGCTGCTCGCCAGCCGCACCGGCACGCTGGCGTTGGCCCGGATCGGCCTGGCCGCCGCGCTGCTGCTGCTGGCCTGGCGGCTGCCGCCGGCCGGGCGCGGCGCGGCCTGGCCGTGGTGGTTGGGGCTGGCGCTCAGCGCGGGGATCGCCCTGACCTTCGGCCTGAACAGCCACGGCGCGGCGCTGCCACAGGGCGCGGCGCTGGCCGTCGCGTTCGATTGGGTGCACGTCGCCGGCATGGTCGCCTGGCTCGGCGGGCTGGTCCCGTTGGCCTTCGCCCTCGCCGCGGCCCGGCGCGAGCCTGAGCGTGCGCTGCCGCTGGCGATGCTCATCCCGCGCTTTTCGGCGCTGGCGATCAGCAGCGTCATCGCCGTGGCGCTGAGCGGGCTGTACAGCTATACCCAGCAGATCGGCGACCTGGCGCTGCTGCCGGACACCAGCTATGGCCGGGCGCTGCTGCTCAAAACCGGGCTGTTCGGCATCCTGCTGCTGCTCGGCGCGGTGAACCTGCTGGGGCTCTCGCCGCGGCTGTGGAAAGCCGGCAACCGGTTGGCGGGCGCTTTCCGCCGCTCGGTCGGGATGGAGTTGCTGTTTGGCGCGGCGCTGCTGCTGGCGGCCGGCGCGATGACCAGTGTCGCGCCGAGCAAGACCGCCTGGGAGGAAAAAGAGCGCCAGGGCATCGCGCAGGAAGCGGCCGTCGGCGATGTCGATCTGACGCTGCGGATCGCCCCGGCCGTGATCGGCGAGAACGAGTTCGCGGTGGACGTGCGGGATCGCCGGCCCGGCGCGGCGCAGGCCGCCTCGAAGGTGCTGCTGCGCTTCGACATGGCCGGGATGGAGATGGGGAAGCTGCAGACCGAGACGCAGCCGGCCGGCGGCGAGCGCTACACCGCCCGCGGCAACTTCGTCTCGATGGGCGGACGGTGGAACGTGGAGGTGATCCTGCGGCGCGCCGGCTTCGACGACGTGCGCCATACCTTTCAACTGGACGTGCTGCGCTCCGCGCTTGCGGAAGCGCCATGATGCTAGACACAGAGGACACCGCGAGCGCTGCGAGGGTTATCGTCGAGATCTGCCCGCTCTGTGCCCTCGGTGGCCCAACGGCATCGCCAGCGATGCTGCCTGCAATACCTGGAGCCTGCCATGAACCGACACACCTTTTTCACGATCGGCGGCGTGCTCGCCGCGCTGGCCCTCGCGTTCACGCTCGCCAGCACGGCCCTGGCCCACGCCAAGCTGGTCAAGTCCGATCCAGCGGCCGGCGCGAAGCTGGCCAAGGCGCCCGAACGGGTGACACTCACCTTCAGCGAGGAGATCTCGGACAAGCCGGACGAGAGCTACTTCACCGTGACCGACGCGAAGGGCACGAAGGTCGGCGCGGGCACGCTCGACAAGAACGACCTGGACCGCAAAACGCTGGCCGGTACGCTCAACCCGGGCCTCGGCGACGGCGTTTACACGGTCTCGTGGCAGACGATCACGCCCGACGACAACGGCAAGTCGACCGGAACGTTCACCTTCGGCGTGAACGCCGACCCCGGCCCGCAGACGGACGTGGCGGGCAAAGAGGCCGAGGAAGCCACGGCTACGCCGACCGCCGCGCCGAAGCCCACTACCGCGGCCGGCGGGGGCGCCGCGCAGCCCACGGCACAGCCGGCGACACCCGCGGCCGGCGGGCAGCCGACGAATCTGCCGACGACCGGCGGCGAGGAGCGCGCGCTCGGGCTGTTCGCGCTGGTCGCGGCCGCGCTGGCGCTGGCCCTCGGCCTGCTGCTGCGGCGACGGGCGGCCCGCCGGTGACAGGCGGCGGACGGGGGACGATGGACGAACGCGGGCGATCCCGGTGTGGGACAGACGATAGACGGATGACGATGGACGAAAGCAGGCCGTCCTGCTTTGAAACGCCTCGACGTGAGGTAACGCTGACGTTCGCCAGCCGTCCTTCGTCTTTCGTCCGTCGTCATACCCGCCTCTCGTCGCTCGTCGTCCGTCCTTCACAACAGGGAGACCACCGTGACTATCTTCCCGCGGCTACCATTCCTGGCGGCGCTGGCGCTGCTGACCGTGCTGCTCGCGGCCTGCGGGCAGCACCAGTTCAGCGGCACCGTGATCGACCCGCCGACGCCGGCGAAGGACTTCACCATCACCGACGCGAGCGGGCGGCCCTTCACGCTCAGTGCGCAGAAGGGCAATGTCGTCGCGCTGTTCTTCGGCTTCACCAACTGCCCCGATGTCTGCCCGACCGAACTGGCTGAGCTGGCGGCGGTGCGGCGCAGGCTCGGTGCGGACGGCGAGCGGCTCAAAGTGACGGTCATCTCGGTCGATCCGGAGCGCGACACGCCCGAGCGCATGGCGCGCTACGTCACAAGCTTCGATCCGAGCTTCACCGGGCTACGCGCCGACCGCCCGCAACTGGACGCGCTGATGAAGGATTACGGCGTGACGGCGATCCGGCGCGAGCTGCCCGGCTCGGCGCTCGGCTATACCGTCGATCACTCAGCGTTTCTCTACATCATCGATAAGCAGGGCAACCTGCGAATGCTCTTTTCGCACGGTTCGTCCTTAGACGGCATGACCAGCGATCTTCGCTACCTGATTCGAGAGGGAGGATAACCATGCGACGCGGCAAGCTTCTCCTGCTCCTGGCGCTGCTGGCGCTGGCGGCCTGCGGCCAGGGCGCGGCGCCCGACGGCGCGCCGGCCGGCAACACCCGACCCGCGGCAAGCGCCGGCGGCATCCAGGTGAGCGATGTTTGGGCGCGTCAGGCCATGGGCAGCATGTCCATGGGCGAGAGCGGCGCGAACGGCGCGGTCTACATGACGATCAGGAACATGAACGGCGCGCCTGAAAAGTTACTCAAAGCCGAGAGCGCGGTCGCCAAGAGCATCGAACTCCACACCATGGCGGACAACAACGGCGTGATGGAGATGCGTCCGGTCGCCGCTATCGATATTCCGGCCAACGGCGAGGTGCAACTCAAGCCGGGCGGCTTCCACGTGATGCTGATCGGCCTGACGAAGGATCTGAAAGCCGGCGACAAGCTGCCGCTGAAACTGACGTTCGAGAAAGCCGGGACGCTCGATGTCACGGCAGAGGTGCGGGCGTCGTAGCCGGGGTGGAGGACCGGGTGAGCGGGTGATGCGATGACGCGGTGACACGATGTGTCATTAGATCATGCTTCCTCATCACTCGCCACCCATCCTTCGTCCGTCGTCCACCGTCCACACACGCCTATGCGCCACTACGTCCTTCGCTCACTGCTGCTGTTATGGCTCCTGCTGGCACTGCTCGCGGGGTGCGCCCGCGCGCCACGCGAGCGCACCTACACCATTCCGCCCGGCACGGCGGCGCGGCTGGCCGCCGGCGAGCAGGTGAGCGTGCTGCCGTCGCTGATCGAGCTAGCGCTTGATCGCGAGAACACGCTGGTCATCCAGAACAACGACACAGCGGCGGTGCAGATCGGGCCGTACCGGATCGAGCCGGGGCAGCGCTTCGTGCAGCGGTACCACAGCCCCGGCACGTTCGACCTGTTCTGCTCGGTGCATGCCGGCAAGCAGCTGCGGATCGTGGTGAAGCGCAGCGCCGCTGGCTAGCGCGATTGCAGATTGCACGGCAGCATGTTGGTGCCGTGCCAGCATGGATACGATACGAGTGGTTTGGGCGAGGAAGGCCAATAGCTCGGTTGGGCACAGGCGCAGTGTCGCCGAGCTATGCAGATCAGCAGCCCGATCCCGGGCCAGGCTTGTCGTGCCCGGCGGCAGGGCTTCTGCATTCTCCAATACCGGTGGAATAAGGCCCTGGCGCGCTGCACCGGGCCGGCATGCGCGGGCGGTTGCGGCCGCACATGCGGCCATCTGGTTTGACAAGCCGCGGCGCGGATGGTATACTGCCGGCGTGTGGGGGTGTAGCTCAGCTGGGAGAGCGCGACAATCGCACTGTCGAGGTCAGGAGTTCGAGCCTCCTCACCTCCACCACACGGGGCAGTAGCTCAGCTGGGAGAGCACGACGCTGGCAGTGTCGGGGTCAGGGGTTCGAGCCCCCTCTGCTCCACCAATCCAGAACGCCTGGCCAAAGATCGGCCGGGCGTTCTGCTGTTTCCGCCAGCTACCGTTGGCATCCCATCCAGCGTGGCCGGCTGCTACCCGAGCAGCGCCGCCAGGCGCTCACGCAGCGCCTCCACCCGTTCAGGCAACAGCGGCACCGCCGCTACGCCGCTGCGGAAGACCTCCGCCGGGCCGCTGCCGGGGTAGAGCAGCAGCGCGCCGAGCGTGGCCCGCGCCCCGCCTGCCCCGATCGCGCCGAGATAGGTGTAGGCGTCGGCCAGCGCGTCCGGTGGCACGCCTCGCCCGTCCGACGCCAGGCGGTACTTCGCGTCGATCGGCAGCACCCGCGGCGGCTGGCCGGCCGGCCAGACCTCGATCGCCAGGTCGGGAACGTGGGTGTAACGGTCGAGCGAGCCAAGCGCCGGGTGTTGAGTTCCGAGTTCTGGCCGCTGGCTGCTGGTCGCTGGCTGCTGCGTTTCCGATTCTGAACTCCGAACTCTGCACTCTGCGCTCCGACCGCCCTCCTCCGCCCCCGGCCCTCCGCCTTCGGAGCGGTAGCGCGGCTGGTAGCGCAGGACCAAGCGGCGGTCGCCCCGCTCGATCTCCAGCAGCGGCTCGTCCTCGACCAGCGCGACCGACAGCTCCAGGTCGCCTTCGGCGCGGCGCAGAGCGACAAGCCGCTGGGCGCGCACCGCACCGCCGAGCGCCAGCAGCGCCTCTACAGCTTGCAGCGCACACCAGCGCTCGTACAGCAGCGGCAGGTCGGTGATCGGCACGGCGAAGAGCGGGCTGTCGAAGGTAATGAACGGTCGGCGGCGCAGCGCCTGCCAGGCGCGGTACACCTCGCGGTAGGCCGGGTCGCGCTGGAGCAGCGGCGTCGGCCCGACGAACACCGCGAGCGGGCCGACCTCCGCCAGGAACGGCAGCGCCAGCAGCGCGCGCAATTCGCGGGCGGCGGCGGCGCACCCGGCGGCGATCGCGCGGGCGCGGGCAGCGCGCGTCCGCCTAGCCTCGGCCACCGTCCGCTCGGCCGCTTCGCCGATCAGGCAGGCGCGTCGCAGCATGGCCAGGAGCACCCGCCGCAGCAGCCGATGCTCGTAGATGTCGTATGAGACAGCGCTCCGCGGCACGGGCACACGCTCCGGCAGCAGCCCCCCTCCGGGGCGCACGGCCTCCTGCAACTCCGGCGCGACGCCGGCCGGCGCGGGTGCCAGCTCACCGCCGGCCACCTCGCGCAGCGCGCCGGCATCGAGCGCCCTGGCCTGCCCAAGCGGAACCGGCGCTGTGGCGTGGGACAGGCACTCCCGCGGGCGCGCGGCGATCCGCCGCACCGCCCGGGCCAGCGGCGGCAGTTGCTCGATGATCAGCGCGTAGTACTCCTCCAGCCGGTCGGACGCGCCGGCCTCGGGCGGCAGGAGCGCTGCGCCCTCGGCGGAGGCCCCGCCGAGCGCCAGCGCCAGCCCACGCGCCGCGCGCTCCACATCCGCCAGCAGCGCCTGGTAGCGCTCCTGCTCGATTTTGCGCGGCACAACCCGCAGGCGCCAGGCAGCGCGGCGCGGCGGCCCGCCCGGCGGCTCGACCGTCAGCGCGACATCGTGCAGCCCGACCGCCGGGCCGGGGTTCCAGCGCCAGCGCCAGGCCAGCTCTCCGGGGCGCAAGAACGGCTCCAGCGCCTCGCCGCCGACCGCCAGCGCCAGCCGCGCGCCTGCCGGCCCGCCGCAGACGAACTCGACCGGCTCGTGCTCGGCGACCTCGGGCAGGTCATGTGGCACGTCAGGTTGGAGGCGAATCTCGATCATCGCTCCGTCCGTCGTCTCCCATCCGCGGTGCAGCCCCCTTACACCACCCACGCCAGCAGCGGCGTCTCCATCTCATCAGGCGAAAGGCCGCCGTGCATGCCGTAGAACGTCTGCTCGAAGCGGTCATGCTCGTGCCACCAGACCGCCTCGCCGGGGTGCGGCAGAATCACCAGGTCGCCGACGCGCGCCAAAAACGCCGGCGCGTACGGGCCAGGGCCGAACAGCCCCTGCGCCAGCAGATCGCGCACCTGTTCGACGGCGGCGCGGCCCGCCAGTCGCTCGCGCAGCAGCCCCTGCGCCTCGTCCAGCCGGCCGTCGGCGATGTATAGAAAGAAATCGCGCGAGGAGCCGGCGGGCACGAGTGGCGCGCCGTCGCGGCTGCGGCGCAGGTACGCGGCGATCTCCGGCACGGCCTGGTTGAGGTAGATCGTCGTCGCCGGCTTGATCGCGGCGTGGCCGTGGTCGGCGGAGAGCAGGACGAGCGCCCGTGCCCGGTTGCCGGCGAGCCGCCGCAAAAAGACGCGCTCGATCGCCGTGAGGAACAGATCGATCTCGGCGGCGACCTGCGGCGAATCCGGGCCGTAGCGGTGCGCGTTCGCGTCGATCCCCTCGTAGTAGAAGAAGAAATAGGCGCGCCCGGTGCGGCGCCGAATCGCGTCGGCCAGGTTCACCAGCGCCTCGGCCAGCGTGCCGTAGGCCACGGTCTCACTCCCGGCGCAGACAACCCGGCTGAATGGAGAGTGGGCGTAGTCGCGGTGCTGGAACAGGACCGAGCGGACACCGTGTGCCGCAAGCTGCTGGTAGAGGGTGGTCTGCGGGTAGAGCTGCTCCGGCGCGATACCCGTCGGCCGCAGCGTGTTGCGCCCGCGGTCGCCGGCGAAGGAGAAGAGCAGTGGCGCGATCATGGCATCGAGCAGCGGCTCGTAGTAAAACCACTCGAACACGCCGCTCGCGCCGAGCGGCAGCCCGGTGTGGATGGTCGTGACGTGCGCAGCGGTGGTGGACGGGAACTGCGGGGTCGTTTGGGAGACCACCCCCTCGGCGAGCACCCGCCGGATGAAGGGCATGTCGCCGAAGCGCTCGAAGAAGCGCCAGCCGAATGAATCGATGAACAGGAACACAACGCAGTCATACCGTTCATCGAGCGGGCCGAGCACATCGGGTGGCAGCCCCGGCTCCTCGCCCACGCCGAGCAGCCGGCGCACCGTGGCCGGAATCCGGGCAAAGCAGTAGGAGTCGTACAGCGGCTGCACGAAGCCGTCCGGGCGACGCGCCGCCGCCACAGCACGCAGCGACTGCTCATTGATCATCCCTGCCTCCGTCCAGGCCGCGAGCGTCTTGAGTCACAGAGGGCACCGAGATCGGCAACGGTCGCGCCGTGATCGCTGCATCCCCGGCGGCTGGCCATGCCGCCTGGACCCAGGCGAATCATCCTCACCTACGAATCGGTCGCCGGCGGCGGCGTGGGCAGCGGCTCGTTTGTCGGCGCGACCTGGTCGCGGCGGACCCACCCGACCACCCGCCAGTCGCGGGCGACGACCACCTGGAGCCAGCCATCGCGGTCATCGATCGGGATGAGCCGTGTGTCTGGCAGCGGGCGCGCCAGAACCCGGGCGCGGTCGTTGGGCGCGGCCCGCACGTCTACGCCGTCCGGCGCGATCGCCCGGTGGATCGGGTACTCCTTCGGCAGCAGCGCCGCACCGTCGTTCGGGTCGCGCTCGTTCAAATAGCGGACGATGCCATTGGCGATGCCGATCGCGATGCGGTCCGGCTGGCCCAGCAGCACAGCGCGGTCGGCGGCGTTGGTCAGGAAGCCCATCTCGATGATCACGGCCGGCGTGGTGCGGGCGACGGCGTGGGCGTGGCGGCGGTAGCTGAAGGCGTAGTAGCCGCGCATATTGAAGGTGATCGCATCGTCCTGCGGCAGCCCGGTCGCTTTGCCGTACTCGGCGGTCAGCGCGTCGTTCAGCAGGCGGGTGGCGCGCGATGTGCGCCAGGGCATGCCGATCTTGAAGCCGCGCGCCCCGGCGCTCGACGAGCCGTCGGCGTGGATGGCGACGAACGCATCGGCGTCGTAGCGCGGCGGCACGGTGGCGGGCAGCACATCCACGACGATCCCGCGCTGGCGCAGCAGGTCGGCGACACGGGTGGCGACGGCCAGGTTGATCTGGGCTTCGGCGACGCCGGCGGCGAAAGCCCCGGTGGAGGTACGCAGCCGGGCCAACTCATCCGGCAGCTCGGCGCTCTTCCAGTGCCCGACCTGCACCCCGACGCGGATGGGGGTTCCCGGCGGGCGGGGGGTAGGCGTGGGAAGCGGGCCATCGGTCGGCGTGGGCGGCGCGGCGGTCGGCAGGCTTGTTGGGGCCGGCTGGGCCGGGCGCGCCGGCGCGGCTTCCACGGGCGCGGCCCCGGCGAGCGGAGCGCCTGCATCCCGGCTCAGGCCGGGGGGTGGGGCGGGAGCCGACGTGGGCGCACGGGCAGCGGGCCGAGCCAGGCGCGCCGGCGCGGCGGCGGCCGTGGGCGGTGGATCGGGCGGCGCAGGGCGCGGCGCGGCGGCGAAGAGCGCGGCGAACAGCGCCGCGGCCAGCGCGGCGATCCCGTAGCGTCGGAGAAACTGGGCAGGCACGGCGGCTCCGGTGCGGTCAGGTCGGCTTGCACGGCAGTATAGCACATCGGCAACGGTTCTGGCGCGTCTGCGCCATTTGACAGCCGCCCACCGCGCTGCTATACTTCTCTCCGGCGCGTGGTGCCCGTAGCTCAATGGCAGAGCACTTGATTGTGGATCAAGGGGTTGTGGGTTCGAGCCCCATCGGGCACCCCACTCGTCGTCCGGACGCCGTAAACCTGTCGTTTACGGCGTCCGGTTTTTGAAAGGAAACGCAAGCCTGTGCGACGATACCTGCTGCTCGTCTCGCTCGGATGCGCGCTGCTGGCCGGATGCGGCCAGTCGATCAGCGGGGCCCCTGGCGGCGCCAGCGGGGCCGGCGCTGGCGCGGTCACGCCGGTTTTCGCCTTCTCCGAGGCGGTTGTCGGGCCGAACCGCCTGCCGATCGGCCTCATCCGCAACAACTCGCCACTGAACGACCCCGCCGCGAAGGTCCACCTGCGCTTCTACGACCTCAACGACCCCAGCGCCCAGGTCAAGAGCGAAGCCGACGCGACCTACTACGGCCAGGGGCTACCCGCCGCCGTGTATGTCGCCTACGCCACCTTCGATCGCCCGGGCGATTGGGGGGTCGAAGTGCAGGTGCAGCTCGCCGGCCAGCGCGCCCCGACCAGCAGCCGCCTGCGGCTGAACGTCCTGCCCCGCTCCTCCGTCCCGAACGTCGGCGAGAAGGCCATCCCGGTCAAGACGCTGACGGTTCGCGACGTGCCCGATCCGTCCCGCCTGTCGTCCGCCAGCCCGGTCAACCCGGCGCTCTACCAGATCAGCCTGGACGAGGCGCTCCGGTCCGGTAAGCCGACCGCGCTGCTCTTCGCCACGCCGGCCTTCTGCCGCACCGCCACCTGCGGGCCGAGCCTGGAGGTGCTCGGCCAGCTCCAGCAGCGGTTCGGCGACCGCGTGAACTTCATTCATGTCGAGGTCTACCGCTACCCGTTCGCCGAGTCGTTCGAAAGGATCAACCAGGCGGCGCAGGCGGCGACCAAGGCCGGGCGCGAGCTCAGCGCGGATGAGCTACGCGCCAGCTTCTCCGATCCGATGGTGGCCTGGCGGCTGACAACCGAGCCGTGGCTCTACCTGATCGGCGCGGACGGGACGATCGTCGGGCGCTACGAGGGTGGGATCACCGCCGAGGAGTTGGCGCCGGTGTTTGAGAAGCTGGCCGCCGGCCAGTGACGCAGCGGGCGACAGGCGTGGGCGGCAGCGGCGATTGCAGATCGGCGCCGGCCTCGGTCTGATCTTTAGGCGATATGCTGCCGCCCAATCCTCCAGCCTCCTTCGCCGTTCCTCCACCGTCCGCCATCCCTCAGCGCCGCGGCGCATCCAGCCCGCCGTGATCGCCGAGTTGATCGATCCGGCGCAGGTTGCTGCCGTCCGGGTTCATCCGGTAGATGCCGCCGAACCCCTGCACCGTCACCTGGCTCCCATCGGGCGAGAAGGCGGCCATCGGCAAGTCCTCGTAGAAGCGGGTGAGCCGGCGCAGGCCGCGCCCGTCCACGTGCACCGACCAGAGGTCCCACGGCAGGCCGTGCGCCTGCGCCACCGGCGGCGCCAGCAGCCCCAGCAGGGCATCCCACGGCGCCGCACCGCTGGCCTGGATGGGGTTGCCCTGCGCATCGGTCTCCGGCCCGCCGATCCCGGCGAAGATGATCGTGCGCCCGTCCGGTGAGAAGCGCGGCGCGTACAGCCCCTGGAATTGCCGCCCGTCGAGCACCTCGCGCGGGTGCTGCGCGTCCCGCCCGGCGACCTGGAGGGACTGGCGGATGCCCCCCTCTTCCAGCCGCAGGAACGCCAGTTGCGTCCCGTCGCGCGCGATGGCCGGGTCCATGCCCTCGCGCAGAAGCGCGGCCACCGCGCCGGTCGCCAGGTCGAAGCGCACCAGCTCCAGCCCGCTGGCGCCTTCAGCCGGCGTGGTCAGCCCGTTCGCCGCGATGATGAGCCCCTGGCCGTCCGGCTGCCAGGCCGGGATGCCGAGCAGCCCTTTGGCCGGCTTCCATACCGGGCGCTGCTGCGTGCCGTCGGCGTTCATCAGCCACAGCGCGGCGGTCGGCAGGGGGTCGGCGGCGTCCGCGGTGGGCGGGGTGATGACGACAAACGCCACCTGTGCGCCGTCCGGCGAGAACTGCGGGTACTCGGCGTAGCTGCCGGTCGGGAGCTGCGTCAGTTGCCGAGGCGGCGTGCCGTCGCCCAGGCTGCGCCAGATATTCCCCTGCCGCGCGAAGACCAGGGCCGGCAGCGGCTCGCGGACGTTCGGCACGAGCTGCGCGCCGGGCGCGGCGGGGCCGGCGGGCTGCGGCGTGGCGGCGGGCTGCGGCGTGGCAGCGGGCTGCCCGGCGACCTGCCCCGCGCCCGGCTGCCGCCCGAAGGTGCGCAGGAAGGTCACCAACTGCCAGATCTGCTCCTCGCTCAGCCGCCCGCCCCAGGCTGGCATCGCCGAGTTCGGGTAGCCGTCCCGAATCCATAGGAAGACCTGGCCGTCGGTATGCTTGCCCGGCAGCATATGCTGGGTGAAATCGCCGGGGCGCGGGTTCATCCCGGCGGCGGCCGGGCCGTCGCCCCGGCCGGACTGCCCGTGACAGACGGCGCAGTTCGCCAGGTAGAGGCGCTGCCCGGCGGCCAGCACCTGTGGGTCGGGCCGCAGCGGGTTGGCGGCGCCGGCCTGCTCGCCCACGGCGGCGATCGGCAGGGTGAAGGCGGTGCGCAGCGCAGGCCCACCTTCGCGCACCAGCGTCGCGTCGATGATCCAGTTGCCGGCCATGGTGAAGAACGGCCCACGCGCTTGGTAGCGCCCGGGGCCGACCCGCTCCGCCTCGGCGCTGATCGCGCCCATCTGCATCTCCGCCATGCTGAACTGGAGGCGCACGGCCGTGAGCGGCAGCGGCTGGCCGGCTGGGTCGCGCGCGACGATCTCGACGGTGCGTGTGCCGAGCGTCGGCGCATCCAGCCGGAGCGTGACGGTCGCGCCGCTCACATCGCGCGTCTGCACGACGCCGTCGGGCGCGGCGGGGCCGCGCATGCTGTTGAACAGCGCCAGGCCGGCGGCGACGAGGGCCAACACAACAGCACTGGCGGCCAGAATGGGCCAGGAGCGCATAGTCAGAAACGATCCCCGATAGATGGCGACTGATGGATAGCGATCGGTCGAAACGGCGGCCCGCGGGTGGAAGCCAGCAGCCAGTAGCCGAGAGCCAGGAGCAAGATGGGCAGACAGGCAGACGTCAGACAGTCAGCCGGCCAAGCAATCTACGATCATGAGCCGACCAGCGCGACGAACGCCTCAAAGACGCGCGCCCAGCGCGAATCGACCTGCTCCCATAGCTCCTCCGGATGGCACTGTACACCGGCGATGAAGCCCGGACCGGCGCCTTCCGCCGCCTCGACCACGCCGTCCGGCGCGCGGGCGACGACCCGCAGCACGGGAGCGACATCGCACAGCGCTTGGTGGTGGAACGTGTTCACCATAAGCCAGTCAGCGTCAAGCTGCGCTGCCAGCCACGAGTCCGACACGAGGGTGATCGGATGGGCCAGGTGCGCCATGTCGCGCCGATCCTCCGACTCGGTATGGTTCAGCGCCCCGGGAATCTCGCTGGGGATGTCCTGGTAGAGCGTTCCGCCCAGGGCGACGTTCAGCAGTTGCAGGCCGCGGCAGACGCCGAAGACCGGCTTGCCATCGGCGGCGGCCCGGCGTACCAGCTCGATCTCCACTTCGTCCTGCAGCGGGTTGGTCGGGCCGAGCTTCGGGTGGGGCGGCGCGCCGTAGTAGCGCGGATCGATGTCCGCGCCACCGGCGAACAGCAGCGCGTCGCAGCGCCGGTAATGCGCATCGAGCACCTCGGCGTCGCGCGTCAGGTGGATGAGCGCCGGGATGCCGCCGGCGGCCTCGATCGCCCGCAGGTAGCTGATGGCATTACCGTAGGCCGGTGCGTACCACGAGTCCGGGTAGCGCGCCGCGGGGATGCCGATGATCGGGCGTGATGGGCGGGGCATGTGGTCATGTCTCGCTTCACGGCGGTTCCTGGCCAGTATCATACCACAGCGAAGGCGGTAGAGGTGCCGTGGGGCGCATATCGGGGAGCGGCGACCGCGCCCCTACGAGCGGGCCAGGAGCGCCCAGGGCAGCGTTAGGGCTATACCGCCAGCTGCCGCGGCGCGGCGCAGCTCTCGACGAAGCCGCGGAACATGCCGCGCCAGCGCGGGTCGGCCGCGCCCTGCAGCGCCTCGGGGTGGCACTGCACGCCGACGATGAACTGCCCGTTCGTCCCTTCGAGCGCCTCGACCACGCCATCGGGCGCCCAGGCGACCGGCTGGAGGCCCGCGGCGATCACCTTGATCGACTGATGATGCAGCGAATTGATCGCCAAGCGCGTCGCCCCCAGCATCGCCGCCAGACGCGACTCGGGCTTGATCCGCAGCTCATGGGCCATATATGCCCAGTCCTCGTGCGCGTACGAGTCGTTATGGACGACGGTGTCGCCGATGTGTGCGCCGATGTCCTGGTAGAGCGAGCCGCCGAGGGCGACATTGATCAGTTGCAGCCCGCGGCAGATGCCGAGCACCGGCTTGTGATCCTCCAGCGCCCACCGCACCAGCCGCACCTCCACCGCGTCGCGCAGCGGATCGACCGTGCCGAGCAGCGGTTCCGGCTCCTCGCCGTAGCGCCACGGCTCGACATCGTGCCCGCCGGCGAGCAGCAGCCCGTCGAGCCGCTCGTACAGTGCGCGTAGAGTCGTTTCATCTTCCAGCAGCGGGAGCAGCACAGGTGCGCCGCCAGCGTCCACGATGGCATCGACATAGGTGCGCCGATGGCCGAAGAAGGGTGGGCACCAGTCACGATCACGATAGGTGCCGGTCGGTATGCCGATCAGAGGTTTCACAGCCAACTCCCGCTAGGTACAGTGTGCCCCGACCGGAGGCCGGGGCAACGCCGCTTGGGGTATTATAGCACGCGCCACCCAAGACAACGTGACAGTCTCGTTATCGGAATGTGAGCGGGAGCGAAGCCACGCCAAGGGCGCGATTCGGTGTGCCCAGCGTGGAGGTTCGGCAGAGGACGGAGGGCCGAAGACGGACGCTGACCCTAGCCACCGCACCGCGGAAGCCACGGCCGGTCCTGCGTTCGTCCTTCGCCCTCCGCGCATCGCTCACGGTGTGAGCCGGTGCAGATCGCGCGGAAAGAGGGTTGCCTCGCGGATGTTCGGCACATCCGCCAGCCGCGCCACCCAGCGCTCCAGCCCGATGGCGAAGCCGCCGTGCGGCGGCATGCCGTGGCGGAACGCCTGCAGATACCCCTCGAACGATTCGGGCGCCAGGCGGCGCGCACGTAGCGCGTGCAGCAGGTCGTCGTAGCGGTGCAGCCGCTGGGCGCCGGAGACCAGCTCCAGCCCGCGGAAGATCAGGTCGAAGCCGCGCGAGAAGCCAGGCCGCTCCGGGTCGGGGTGGGTGTAAAACGCGCGGCTGGCGGTCGGGTAGCCCCAGACGAAGACAAAATCCGAGCCGTGCTCGCGCAGCGCCCACTCGCCGAGCCAGCGCTCGTGCTGCGGTGCGAGGTCCGGCGCACCGCGGGCGTCCTCGCCGGCCGCCCGTGTGTACAGGTCGAGCGCCTCGGTGAAATGGAGCATCGGGAACGCGTCCGGGGCGAATGGCAACTGCTGCATCCCCAGAAGGGCCAGCGCGTCGCCAGCTTCGGCCTGGATCGCCGCCAGCATGCCGCGGATCACGTCGGCCAGGAGCGCCATCACGTCGAAGTGGTCACGGATGAAGCCGATCTCGACATCCAGCGAGACGAACTCGTTGGCGTGGCGCGGCGTGTCGTGCGGCTCGGCGCGAAAGGCCGGGCCGATCTCGAACACCCGCTCGAAGACGCCGACCATGATCTGCTTGTAGAGCTGCGGACTTTGCGACAGGTAGGCCGGCCGGCCAAAGTAGTCGAGCCGGAAGACGTTTGCGCCGCCTTCGGTCGCCGCGCCGACGATCTTAGGCGTCTGGATCTCGACGAAGCCGCGCGGGCGCAGCGTGTCGCGGAAGCCAGCCATGGAGGCCGCGGCGATCCGGAAGAAGGCCCGCTGGCGCGGGTGGCGCAGCGCCACCGGCGCGTGGTCAAGGATCGTCGGCAAGTGCGCCCTGATCGTGGGCCGGAACATATCGAACGGCGGCGGCTCGGCGGCCTCGGCCAGCACCTCGACTACCGGCTGGTGGACCTCGACGCCGCCGGGGGCCTGTGGCTCGGCGACCGCCTGGCCCTCGATGCTCAGCACGGTCTCGGGCGTCAGACTCGTCAGCCGGTCGGCCAGCGCCGCGTCTTCGACGACGATCTGCGCCAGCCCGCGGCCGTCGCGCAGGATGAGGAAGGTGACATGGCTGAGCCGCCGGACGCGGTGCAGCCAGCCGGCCAGCCGCACGCGCTCGCCGGCATGCGCCGCCAGTTCGGTCGAGAAGATTCGCTCGGTTGGCATCGATAGCACTCCTGTTGCAACGTGCAAAGTTCTGCGTTTAGAGGTCAACGTTCCGGTTGCAACGTTGAGCGGTGCATGTTGAACTCTGCACGCCGCGCGTTTGCACTCTGAACTCTGAGAAGCTGTCCGAGACGGGGAGGTTTGGAAAGCGAAGCCCTCCAAGATGCTTCTTTTCCGCCGCGCGGGCGGCGGAGCAGGATTTCTCTTGGGGCCTGCGGCCCCCAAATTCCCCGCTGGGAGTGTTTCAGACAGACTCTGCCCTCTGCACGTTGCACGCTGAACGCTGCACTAAAAACGCTCCCGCTCGTCGCGCGGACGAGGGGAGCCTTCTCGTGGTGCCACCGCAGCTTCGCCGCCGGCACGGGCCGGCAGCCTCGGGACCGGGTAACGGTGGCGAGCCGGCGGGGCTTACTCCGTCGGAGTGTACATTCCGGCGGTTCTTCTCCGCGCTCGGGAGGGTCTTCGCAGCGGCCGGATGCCGCATTCGCACCGACGGCGGCTCTCTGGGATCCGGTGGGCGCCGCTACTCTGCTCCGTCATCGCTTTCCGCGCGCCAGCATACCAGATGCCGGCGCGCTCGTCAATCGAGCGGTCGCCACCCTTGGCTGCGTGGTATACTTGAGCCGCAGCGTTCAAGAATCCGTGCCCTGAGGCGACCGATGCTCGCGACGTTGCGGTCCACGCCGGCGTTCTTTCTCAAGCCGCTCGAGATCGCTCGCGGCTACCGCCGGGCCGACCTGCAGGCCGACCTGATCGCTGGGCTGACGGTCGGGGTGGTGTTGCTACCGCAGGCGATCGCTTTTGCCCTGGTGGCCGGGCTGCCTCCGGCGATGGGCCTCTATGCCGCAGTGGTCGGCGCGGTGGTCGGCGCGCTGTTCGGTTCGTCGCGCCATCTGCACACCGGCCCGACCAACTCAAGCTCGCTGCTGGTCTTTTCGACGCTCATCCCGCTCTTCGCCGCCGGCTCGCCGGAATATCTGGCCGCCGCCGGGATGCTGGCGGTGCTGGCCGGGGCGCTGCGCCTGGCGCTCGGCCTGGCGCGGCTCGGCCTGATGGTCAATTTCGTCTCTGACGCGGTGACGGTTGGGTTCACCGCCGGCTCCGGCGCGCTGATCATCGCCGGGCAGGTCAGCCAGCTGCTCGGGGTGCCATCGGCGCGCGGCACGGATGTGTTCTCCATCCTCTCGAGCCTGGCGCAGCACGCGCCGGCGGCCAACCTGCCGAGCCTGCTGATCGGCCTGGCGGCGCTGGCGATCATCCTGGCGCTCCAACGCCTGCTGCCGCATGTTCCGGCGGCCCTGTTGGCGCTCGTCGCCGCTGGCGCGGCGGTCTGGCTGCTCCGGCTCGATGCGCGCGGCGTGAACATCCTCGGCGCGCTGCCGCGCGGCCTGCCGCCGATCACCGCGCTGCCGGTCGGCGACCTGGCGCTGGTCGGCCAGATCGCCGGCGGGGCGTCGGCGCTCGCCGCGATCGGGCTGGTGGAGTCGGCATCGATCGCCCGCGCGATCGCGACCCACAGCCGGCAACGGATGGACACCAACCAGGAGTTTGTCGGGCAGGGGCTGGCGAACATGGCCTGCGGGATCTTCTCCGGCTACCCCGTCACCGGCTCGTTCAACCGCTCGGCGCTGGCCTTCCGTTCTGGCGGGCGGACGGCGATGGCAGCGGTCTTCTCCGGCGCGTTCGTCCTGTTGGCGATGAACCTCTTCGCTACACCCGCCGGCTACCTGCCGCGCCCGGCGATCGCCGCGGTGCAGATCGTCGCCGCCTGGAGCATGATCGACCGGCGGACGATCATGCGAATCTGGCGCGGCGCGCGGGGCGAGGCGGTGATCATGGCCGTGACGATCCTGCTGACGCTGCTGATGCCGCTGCAATACGCGGTGCTGGCGGGCATCCTGATGTCGCTGGCCTACTACATCCTGCAGACCGCCACGCCGCGGGTGCAGTCCGTTCTGCCAGCGGACAACTTCCGCCACTGGCAGCACCAGCCGGCGAAGCCGCCCTGCCCGCAACTGGCGGTGGTCGAGGTGCTGGGCGATCTGTACTTCGGCGCGGTCGGGCACATCGAGGATGCGGTGCATCGCAACTTCCAGCAGCACCCCGGCCAGCGTTTCCTGCTGCTGCGGATGCCGAGCGTGAACCGCTGCGACATGAGCGGGATCCTGGCGTTGGAGAGCATCGTGCGCACCTACCGCGCCGAGGGCGGCGACGTGTATCTGACACGGGTGCAGACGCCGGTACGCGCCTTCATGCGGGCGGCGAGCTTCGAAACGTTCATCGGCGCAGACCATTTTCTGGATGAAGATGAAGCGATCGGCTTTTTGTTCCACCGGGTGATCGATCCGGCGATCTGCATCTACGAGTGCCCGGTGCGCGCGTTCTGGGAGTGCCAGAACCTGCCGAAGCGCGACGTGCCGCTGCCGGAGCATATCCACACTCCGCCGCCGCCGGAGGGGGTGCGGGAGGTCGCACCGGACGCCCTATGGCAGCAGCTTCGCGCCGGCGCCGCGCCGCTGGTGGTCGATGTGCGCGAGCCGCTGGAGTACGCACAGGGGCACGTGCCGGAGGCCACGTTGCTGCCGCTGCCGGCGCTGCTGGCCGGCGCCGACAGCCTGCCGGCGGATCGGCCGATCGTGCTGGTGTGCCGGAGCGGGCGGCGCAGCCTGCGGGCAGCGGGCGCGTTGCTCGGGCGCGGCTACCGCGACGTGGCGATCCTCCAGGGCGGTATGGTCGCCTGGGAGCGCGACAACCTGCTGACGGCGACAGGAGGGCCGGGCCCAGTGATGCGTCATGAATGGTCGAGGGATCAGGGTTCGGCATGCGGGGTAGAGGGTTGCCAGTTCAGAGTTCAACGTTCTGAGCTCTGAACTGCACACTTTACACTCCGGTCTTTCCACGTGACACTCTGCACGTTGCACTCCCGGCTCCTGGCTTCTGGCTTTTGACACCCATGACCGAAAGCATCGACCGCAACCTGGGGCTGGATCTGGTGCGCGCGACCGAGGCGGCCGCGCTGAGCGCCGGGCGCTGGATGGGGCTGGGCAACCGCGATGATGCCGACAGCGCCGCGGCGCAGGCGATGGCGGGGGCGCTCGCGACGCTGCGGATGGATGGCGTGGTAGTGATCGGCGAGGAAGGGCGCGCGGGCGAGCACGCCCCGCTCAAGAGCGGCCAGCGCGTCGGCAGCGGGCACGGGCCGGCGCTGGATGTCGTACTCGACCCGATCGACGGGCGGCGGCTGCTGGCCGAGGGGCGATCCGGCGCGATCGCGGTGGCGGCGGTCGCGCCGCGCGGCTCGATGTGGGCGCCGGCCGCGGCGGCCTACATGGAGAAGATCGTGGTCAACCGGCAGGTGGCGAAGGCGCTGGTGCCGGAGTGCATGGGCGCGCCGCCGGCCTGGACGCTGGCGCTCGTCGCCCGGGTGAAGCGCAAGGAGGTGCGCGACCTGGTGGTGTTCGTGCTCGACCGGCCGCGCCACGCCGCGCTGATCGCCGACCTGCGGGCGGCCGGCGCGCGGGTGATGCTGCGCGGCGACGGCGACATCGCCGGGGCGCTCATGGCCGCGCTGCCGGACGGGCGGGTGGATGTGCTCATGGGCATCGGCGGCGCGCAGGAGGGAGTGATCGCGGCCTGCGCCGTCAAGGCGCTCGGCGGAGCGATGCTCGGGCGGCTGGCCCCGCAGAGCGCGGCCGAGCAGGCGGCGGTCGCCGCAGCCGGCCTCGACACCCGCCGCGTGCTGACGTGCGACGAACTGATCGCCGACAACCGGATCTTCTTCGCCGCCACCGGCATCACCGACGGGCCGCTGCTCCCCGGCGTGCGCTACCACGGCAGCCTGGGCGAGACACACTCGCTCATCCTGCGCGGCGAGACCGGCACACGCCGGACGATCCACGCCGAGCACGTCATCGAGGGTGCAGATGTCTAAGCGGGATGGGCCCGCGGCGTGCCGCGCCTCCCGCCCTGCCGCTCTGATCCTCCGATGCGGGCATCACACCCGCGCCGCGCGCTGCCGCAGCAGGTGGTCCGCCAGCACCAGAGCCAGCATCGCCTCGGCGATCGGAACGAGCCGCGGCAGCGCCGTCGGGTCGTGCCGCCCCGTGACGACGATCGTCGCCGGCTCGCCGGCCTGGGTCACCGTCTGCTGCGGCTGCGGGATGGATGCCAGCGGTTTGACGGTGATGCGCAGCACGATCTCCTCGCCGGTGGAGATGCCGCCGAGGATGCCGCCGTGGTGATTCGTCGCCGTGCCGATGCTGCCGTCCGGCCGCCGAACGAACGGGTCGTTGTGCTCGGAGCCACGCATGGCGGCCACGGCGCGCCCCTCGCCGAACTCGACCGCCTTGATCGCCGGGATGCTGAACATGGCCTTGCCGATATCCGCCTGGAGCTTATCGAACACCGGCTCGCCCAGGCCAGGCGGCACGCCGCGGGCGCGGACCTCCACCACGCCGCCGAGCGTGTCGAGCTCGCGCTTCGCCTGCTCCACCCGCTCGACCATCTTCGCAGCGGCGGCGGCGTCGGGGCAGCGCATGATGTTGCGCTCGATCTCCGCCTCGTCGAAGGTCTCGGCGCGCAGGCCGGCCATCTCCTGCGTCCAGGCCAGCACGCGGATGCCGGCGGTCGCCAGCAGCTTTCTGGCGATCGCGCCGGCGGCTACCCGCCCGATCGTCTCGCGGGCGCTGGAACGCCCGCCGCCGCGGTAGTCACGGAAGCCGTACTTGGCGTCCCAGGTGAAGTCGGCGTGGCCGGGCCGGTAGAGGTTCTTGATCGCCTCGTAGTCCTGCGGGCGGGCGTTGGTGTTGACGACCAGCATGCTGATCGGCGCGCCGGTGGTGCGGCCCTCGAAGACGCCGGAGAGGATCTGTACCACGTCGTCCTCGCGGCGGGCCGAGGTCACGCGGCTCTGGCCGACACGGCGGCGGTCGAGCTCGTGCTGGACCTCGGCCACGTCGAGCGGCAGCCCCGCCGGGCAACCGTCCACCACGACGCCGACCGCCGGTCCATGCGACTCGCCCCAGGTCGTGATGCGAAAGATCTGGCCGAAGGTATTGCCTGGCATGCTGCCCCCCTATCGTGCGGCTCGACCCGCATGATATGCGGCGAGGGGCCGCACGTCAACGGAGGAGCGGGCCACGGCGCCAGCCGGCAGCGCCGTGGCCCAGCGGGGGCAATCGGGGGTCAGGGGGCCACCGTCACCATCCCCATCATGGACGGGTGGCGGCGGCAGAAGTAGGGGTAGTCTCCCGGCTGCTGGAATGTCATGGCGAAGGTTTGTCCCTTGCCGAAGAACCCCGAGTCGAACGCGCCATTGCCGTCGGGCGGCGCGCCGGAGGTCACGCTGTGCTCGATGTCGTCGTCGTTGGTCCAGACGACCCGGGTGCCCGGCTTGACAGTGATCGGGCTGGGCTGGAACTGAAAGAGCTTGATCGTGACCTGGGCGGCGGCAGGCTTGGGCGCCGCTGTTGGCTTGGGCGCCGCTGTCGGGGCCGCCGTGGCGCTCGGCGCCGCTGTCGGGGCCGCCGTGGCGCCTGGCGCAGCCGGCGTGGCGCTGCCGCAGCCGGCCAGCAGCGCCAGCAGGGTCAGCCCGGCGAGCCATCGCAAGCAGGTGTGTTGCATAGTCGTTCCTTTCGGCAGAAGGACGGGGCGAGAGAGCACGCTCCCGCCCCGTGGTGATTCTTGCGCTCCTCTGGGTGGGCGCGCCGGTTATGCAGCGCGCCGGGCGCGGCGCAGGAGCAGCGCGCCAGCCGCCAGCAGCAGGATCACGCCCGCGATCAGCGCGGCCCACGGCACCTGCCGCTCCTCGCCGGTCTTCGGCATCGCCGCCGGCATGGCGTGGCCCGGCATCGCGCCGCCAGAAGCCGCACCGAACTTGTCCGGGAACTGCTTGACGATCGCATCCGCCAGCGGGTCGCCGATCATCGGCATGTGGGCGAACGCCGTGCGCAGCGCCGTGTAGACCTTCGGCTGGTCGCCGGCGGCCTGGGCATCGACCACATCCTTGAGGGTCAGCACATGGGTCTTGACCAGCCCGGCGACGGCGTCCTTGGGCAGGTTGGGGTTGGCGCTGTTGAGGAAGGCGCCGAAGTCCTGGGTGTACTGCGTCAG
>JBHOQX010000016.1:0-28988 GCA_042408595.1 Roseiflexaceae bacterium
GGCCCGTCGAGAAGATCGCCCCGCCCATCCCAGCCCCGCCAACCCTGCCGGCGCGGGCGGCGCGGGCGGCGATGGCGACTCCGCTCCGGCTGTGGCACCGGTCGGCTACGGCGGTGGGGGCGGGGCGGGCGGCGGCGGGCGCGCCGGCTCCAGCCCCACAAGCGACGACAAGGGGAGCGGCCAGGGCGGCGATGGTGGGTTTGGCGGCGGGGGCGGCGGGGCCGGGCGCGGCGACCGGATCAACCCGCGCACCTACGGCGGGGCTGGCGGGCTCTACGGCGGCGACGGCGGCGACAGCCTGGATGGGGTGAACGGCGGTGGCGGGGGCGGCGGGGCTGGGATGGGCGGGGCGATCTTCTCGACGGGCCCGGCCGCACGGCTGACGGTCGTCGCCAGCACATTGTTCAATAATCGTGCCCTCGGCGGCAACGGCGGCGCCAGCCCGAACGCCGGTTCGAATGGCAACCGCGGGCGTGGCTTCGGCGGCGCGCTGTTCATCGCCGGGGGCGAGGCCACGATCACGAACAGCACCTTCTCCGACAACCAGGCGGCGGACGCCGCCCAAGGTGGGAACGACCCGAATGGCTACCGTGGCGGCGGTGGGGCGATCTACATCTACGACATCGAGAACGGCAAGATCGTCCTGATCACCAGCGCGACGATCAGCGGCAATGCCGCGCCGGGCGGCGGTGGCGTCTACCAGCGCTGCGTCTGCCCGGTCGGTATCGGCAATACGATCATCGCCGGCAACAGCGCGACAGCCACGCCGTCGTATCCGGAACTGGTCGGCAGCTTCAGCAGCCTCGGCGGCAATCTCTTCGGCCCGACGGCCGGCGCGACGATCTCGCCCGGCCCCGGCGACCGGCTGAACGTGGCGGACCCCCGCCTCGCGCCGCTCGCGGACAACGGCGGCCCGACGCGGACGCGCGCCTTTCTGGCGGGCAGCCCGGCGGTGAACGCCGGCCGGGTGCCCGACTGCCCGGCGACCGACCAGCGGGGCCAGCCGCGGCGCAAGGCGAACGGCTTCTGCGATATCGGCGCGTATGAGGCACAGCCAGCGACGATCAGCGCGCAGTCCGGCGCGATGCAGACCGCGCTGATCAATCAGCCGTTCCCAGCCGCGCTCGAGGCGCGCGCTGCCGATGTGGCTGGCAATCCGCTTGGCGGCGTCCGGGTCCAGTTCGCCGCGCCGGGTAGCGGGGCCAGCGCCGTGCTCAGCGCGGCGAACGCGACGACCGGCGCGAACGGCCTGGCGTCGGTCACGGCGCGGGCCAACGGGACGATCGGCGGACCGTACAGTGTGAGCGCTAGCGCCGGGTCGGCGACGCCGGCCGCCTTCCTGCTGACCAACCGCGGTGCGACGGCGACGGCGATCACCGGCCACGCACCCAACCCCTCGGAGAAGGGGCAGGCGGTGACGGTGACGTTCCAGGTGATGGGCGGGCAGCCGGGCGGTGCCAGCCCGACAGGGAGCGTGACTGTCAGCGGAGGCGGGCAGAGCTGTTCCGCGACACTGGCGGCGAGCAGTTGCACACTCACGTTCGATACCGCCGGCTACAAGCTGCTGACCGCCAGCTACGCCGGGGACACGCTGTTCGAGGCGAGCGTCTCATCGCAGGCAGCCCACAAGGTGCTGGCGTCCGGCGTCGCGCCGAGCAGCATCGCGCTCGATGCCGCGCCCAACCCGTCCGGCTTGGGCCAGGCGGTGACCTTCACCGCGCGGGTAGCGGGCGCGGCCGGCGACACGACCCCCGCCAGCGGCTCGGTGGCCTTCTTTGATGGCGAGACCGTGATCGGCACGGCAGACGTCGCATCGGGCGGGGTGGCACGCTTCACCACGGCGGCGCTGGCGGGCGGCAGCCACCGCATCACCGCCGAGTACAGCGGCGACAATCACTACGCCGCGAGCGTCTCCGCGCCGGTGACGCAGGTGGTGCTGGGGCGGACGTTCCTGCCGTTCGCGCAGCGGTGAACAGGCCGCCGATGTCGGCAGGCGATGTGGGGGGCAGATCGCCCCCACGGCGCGTCCTGTGCGCCGCTGGTCGGCGCTGAGCGCAGGTAGGAGGGTCCCTGCCTCCAGACCTGCCATCGGGCGCCCGGCGCGACCTGCCTACCCGCCGGCCGGCTCAGCGATGGTGATCAGGCGGTGGGTCATATCCACCACCGCGCCATTGACGATCACGCTCTCGCCATAGCACGAGATCATGGTCACCATCTCGCGGCCCTGTGGCAGCACGAAGCCGACCTGATCCGGCGTGACGGATACCTGCCGGGTAACGCGGTAGCGGTGTGTGATCCCCAGGTCATCCACCAGCGTCACCGCTGCGCCAGGAGCGAGCTCCTTGAGCCGGGCGAAGGGTGCGGGGATGTGGGGCGCGTTCATGAAGCGCAGCACATGGCCCCAGAGGACGATATTCTCCCCCGCGCCGGGGGCGGCGCTGGCGTTGTACCAACCGATGTCGTGATCCGGCACAATGAAGTGCCCCGCGTTGTCGAGCCCGACCGGCACGATCGCGGCATCCAGCCCGATCGCGTCGATCGCCAGGCGCGCCGGGGCCGTGGCGCGCAGCGCCGCCGCGGGAGCGGCCTTCGGGCCAAGCTCGCGCCCGAGCAGGCCGAACAGCACGGTGTACGGCGGTGCGTTCTCGGGGTGCAGCTCGAAGCGGGCACGCTCGAACCACTGCACCTGCCGCTCCACGCCATCGGCCAGGCGCTCGATGCGGGCATCGCTCAGCGGCAGGCCGAAGAGCGCCAGGCTCTCCGCTGCGTTGATCGCCGGGTCGCCGTCGACGTTCAGCCCGGCGGCCTGCCAGGCCGCCAGAAACGCGCCGCAGACGGCATGCCCGGTCTCGGCGAAGACTTGGCAGTCGGGCCCGGCGGGGAGGTCCTTTCCCACGTGGCGCTGCTGTGCCACCCGCTCCGCGCCAACCCGGCCAAGCAGCACATCGTAAGGCCAGCGGTTCTCCGGGTGCAGCTCCAGGCGGTGGCGCTCGAACCACTGGGCCTGGAGCGTGCGCCCCTCGATCGTCTCGGTCTGCAGCGGGGTGATCGGCAGGCCGAAGACTGCCAAGCCGCCGTTCTGCTCCCAGTACTCCTTGATGCGTCCGGCGATGCAGTATCCGGTCTCGTGGAAGCAGCGGCTGCCGGACTGCGCCATGGCGTCCGATGGACGTAGCCCGATGGCCAGGCCAAGCAGGAGCAGAATCGCGGCCAGCCGAGTGCGCGCGTGATTCAAAGCAGACCTCCACGGGAATAATCGGGCGCGGTAGCTGTCGGGACACAGCGCGCTGCGCCCGGCTGCGGGCTCCGTCTCGATTGTAGCACAGCCGGTCGCCGGCGCACAGGTGCGTGAGCATTTCGTAAGGCGTGCGTTATGGCGCCGCAACGCGCGGCTGGCAGCATGGTAGGATGACGACGGAAATGAGCGGTGGACGACGGAAGTAGACCACATCGGGCTATGAGCGGCGAGACGATCCTGGTCGTGGATGACGAGCCGACGATCGTGGAAGTCGTCGAGCTGTATCTGCGGCGCGAAGGGTTTCAGGTAGTGACGGCGGTCGATGGCGCGGCGGCGCTGGCGGCGGTCGAGCGGGCGCGCCCGGCGCTGGTCGTGCTTGACCTGATGCTGCCCGGGCTGACTGGGCTGGAAGTGCTGCGCCGCCTGCGCGCCGCGGGCAACCTGCCGGTGATCCTGCTGACGGCCCGTGGCGAGGAGGCCGACCGGGTGGTCGGGCTGGAATTGGGCGCCGACGATTACGTCACCAAGCCGTTCAGCAACCGCGAGCTGGTGGCGCGGGTCAAGGCTGTGCTGCGCCGCGCCCAGCCGCCCACGCCTAGCGAGACGCATGTGCTTGTGCTTGGCGGCCTACGGCTGGACACGGCGGCGCGCAGCGTGACACTGGACGGGCAACCGGTGGCGCTGACGGTGCGCGAGTTCGACCTGCTGGCGTTCTTGATGCGGCATCCCGGCCAGGTCTTCACCCGTGAGCAACTGCTCGACCAGGTGTGGGGCTACACCTTCGCCAGCGACCTCAGCACGGTCACAGTGCATGTCCGCCGGCTGCGCGAGAAGATCGAGCGCGACCCGGCCAACCCGAGGCTGCTCCAGACGGTGTGGGGGGTTGGCTATCGGCTGGAAAAACCCAGAGAGTAACCGGCGGCGCCCGATGAGGGACGAGAAACGCGCTTTGTCCCACGGGGGACTGGTCACCGCTCCCTTGTCGCTCTTGGCTGAGGCTATGTCCTTTTTCCGCCGAACAATCGTCCCGCTGGTGGGCGGGCTGCTCGTGGCGCTCGGGCTGGCGCTGCTGTTGGCAGTCGGCTGGCTGGGCGCGCCGGGGCAGGATGTCGCCGACCTGGCGCGCTACCTGGCGCTCTCGGGGCTGGTCTCGTTGGCGCCCGGTGTGGCGGGGGTCTGGTGGCTGCGGCGGGGGCCAGGGCGGCTTTGGCTGAAGATCGCGCTGGTCTGCACCCTCGGCGTCGTGATCGCGCTGTTCAACGTCTTTCTAACGGCGCGGCTGATGTTCATCTCCAGCGAGCACGACCTGCCGTTGCTGGTGCTGCTGCTGCTGTTCGCCGCGGTGGTCTCGCTGGGGCTGGGCGCGGCCACCGCGGGCGCGCTGGCGCAGCGGGTGACGGCGCTGAACGTCGGGGCGCGGGCGGTGGCCGCCGGCGACCTGGCGGTGCGCGTGCCGGAGAGCGGCAGCGACGAACTGGCCGACCTGGCCCGCGAGTTCAACCGCATGGCGGCCCAACTGGCGGCCAGTGACGAGCAGCGCCGGCGGCTCGAGGACGCCCGCCGCGACCTGATCGCCGCCGTCTCGCACGACCTGCGCACGCCGCTCGCCTCGCTGCGGGCGATGACCGAGGCGTTGGCCGATGGGCTAGTGAACGACCCGGCGACCACTGCGCGCTACCTGGCGACCATGCGCGGTCAGATCGCTCACCTGAGCGGCCTGATCGACGATCTGTTCGAGTTGGCGCAGATCGATGCCGGGGCGCTGACGCTCGAACTCCAGCGCGTCTCCGCCGGCGACCTGATCGGCGAGATGCTGGCAGGGATGCAGCCGCAGGCCGACGCGCGGGGCGTCGCGCTGCAGGCGACCGTCGCGCCGGATGTCGGGCCGCTGTATGTTGCGCCGCAGAAGATCGAGCGGGTGCTCTACAACCTGGTGACGAATGCCCTGCGCCACACGCCGACGCACGGGAGCGTGGTGATCAGCGTGCGCGCCGACCCGCCGCGCTCCGTCCTGTTTGAGGTGGCCGACACCGGCGAGGGGATCGCGCCAGAAGACCTGCCGCATGTCTTCGACCGCTTCTACCGCGGCGAAAAGTCGCGCTCGCGGGCCACGGGCGGCGCGGGGCTGGGCCTGGCGATCGCCCGCGGGATCGTCGAGGCGCACGGCGGGCGGATCTGGGCCGAGAGCGCCCGCGGTTGCGGAACGCGGGTGCGTTTCACCGTCCCCGCCGCCGCGGAGAGTGGTATACTACCCCCGGAACGCCGATAGCGAATCGCCACGGAGCGCCCGGAGGAGCTGTCGAGGCGTCGCAGCGCCCTCTGTGGCGAGCACTGGCGCGCTTGCTGCTACGTGCCGTACACACGGAGAGCCGCATGGACCAAACCGAACTCGACCTCGATACGATCATCGTGATGATCGAGCGTCTGGAGCAGGAGCGGCAGGAGATCTACGCCGACGATCAAGTGACGGCTACTGAGCACCCGCGCCTGATCGAGATCCAGCACGAACTGGATCGGCTGTGGGACCTGCGCCGTCGGATCGAGGCCGCGCGTGCCGCCGGCCTGGACCACATCCCCGTGCCGCCGCCACCAGATCCGAGTCAGCTGATTGGCTAAAACAAGCGAAGATGAGCGATCGGAGATCGGCCGGAGCGTGCCGTTCCCACGTTCCGGCTTAGCTCGCCTGCACCGCTGCGCTGCTGCGCCCGCTGCCCGATGATCAAGCTCGACCGCGTCTCCTACACCTACCCCGGCGCGCCGGCGCCGGTGATCGCCGGCCTGTCGCTCACCATCGCGGACGGCGAGTTCCTGCTCGTCTGCGGGCCGAGCGGCGCGGGCAAGTCCACCTTTCTGCGCCTGCTGAACGGCCTGGTCCCCCATTTCTACGGCGGCGTGTTCGGCGGCGAGGTGCGCGTGGATGGCCGCTCGACGCGCTACGCCCAGCCGCGCGACCTGGCGGATGCCGTCGGGTTCGTGTTTCAGGACCCGGAAGCGCAGTTCGTGGTCGAGGTCGTCGAGGACGAGATCGTCTTCGGCATGGAGAACCTCGGCCTGGCGCCGCGTCTGATGCGCCGGCGCGTCGAGGAAGTGCTGGATCAGCTCGGGATCGCCCACCTGCGGCGCCGCCGCATCGCCACGCTCTCCGGCGGCGAGCGGCAGCGGGTGGCGATCGCGGCGGCGCTGGCGGCCCAGCCCCGCACCCTGGTGCTGGACGAGCCGACCAGCCAGATCGACCCGCACGGCGCGGAAGAGGTGCTCACCGCGCTGCAAAAGCTGAACGCCGACCTCGGGTTGACGATCGTGCTCTCCGAGCACCGCCTGGAGCGGGTGGTGCAGTATGCGGACAGGATCCTCTACGTTTCCGCTCCGGACAAGGAGATCGAGGCGCAAGAAAGTGCGGGGATTGATGCCGCCGATCAGCTCCCTGCCTCCTCCGTGCCTGGTCGCCCGGTTCTGGGGCCGCCGCGCGAGGTGCTGGCGTGCGTTGCGCTCGCGCCGCCGCTGGTGCGGCTGGGCCGCCGGCTCGGCTGGTCGCCGCTGCCGCTGACGATCAAGGAAGGGCGGCGGTTTGTGCACGCGGGGGCGCAGGCCGGCGGGCAGGATCCAGGAGCTAGCAGCCGGAAACCACGCGCAGACAGCGCATCGCCCATCACCCGGCACGTATCACACGGCACTCCTGCCGTCGTCGTCTCCCGTCTGCACGTCTCATACGGCACGACCGAAGCGCTGTACGGCCTGAGCCTGACGGCCGGACCGGGCGAAGTGCTGGCGCTGATGGGGCGCAACGGCAGCGGCAAGACGACGCTGCTGAAGGCGATCATCGGCCTGGTGCGCCCACGACGTGGGACGGTCACCCTGCTTGGCCGCGACATCGCCGGCGTGCCGGTTGAAGAACTGGCCGGCCTGGCCGGGTACGTGCCGCAGGACCCGCGCGCGCTGCTGTTCCACGATACGCTGCGGGAGGAGTTAGAGTTTACGCTTGCCAGCCGACAAGCGGGACGCAAGACGCAAGACGAAAGGCGAAAGCAGGCTATTCCCGATCGACACACCCTGGACCTCGGTACGACTGACTTGCGTCCTTCGTCCTTTGTCCTTCGTCCTTCCGAAACCGTGGAGCACACCCTCGACCTCCTCGGGCTGGGCCACCTGGCCGGCGCCTACCCGCGCGACCTGAGCGGCGGCGAGGCGCAGCGCGCGGCGCTGGCCGCCGTGCTGGTGGCCGATCCGCCGGTGCTCCTGCTGGACGAGCCGACGCGTGGGCTAGATTACGCAGCGAAAGCGGCGCTTGGGGCGCTGCTGCGCCGGCTGGCCGCCGGGGGCCGGACGATCATCATGGCGACCCACGACGTGGAGCTGGTCGCCGCGTGCGCCGACCGGGTGGCGTTGCTCGGCGACGGCGAGTTGGTGGTCGAAGGGCCGGTGCGCGAGGTGCTGAGCGACAGCCTGGTCTTCTCGCCGCAGATCGCCAAGCTGTTCCCCGGCACGGGCTGGCTGACGGCCGAGGATGTGCCCCGCTAGGGCCTCTGCGTTCTGGGGATGGCACCTGCGCGGGCGAGCAGCAGGTGGGCTCCTATGGTAGAAGGCCAGCTCAGCTGCCACCAGCCTGCGTCGGTGCGCTAGGTGCAACGAGCCGCGGCCCTCCGAACCCTGGCGGAGGAGAACGCGCGAGCCGTAGCGGCCGCGGCGCCGGGCGGCGGTTCGTAGCGCATTATGCTATAATAGGCTTCTGATGCTCAAACGGTAAAGGATATTCCGATGGCCAGGCGCCGTATTTTGCGGATCGACGATCCTGACGACAAAAAGATTTTGAAAACCCGCTGCCGGCCGGTGAATCTGCCGAATCCCTCGCTGAAGCAGCTCATCGCGGATCTGTTCGAGACCATGCAGGCGGCGAACGGCGTCGGCCTGGCGGCGCCGCAGATCGGGCTGCCCTACCGGATCGCCGTGATCTCCATCCCGCCCGACGTGGAAGAGCAGGAGGATGGGACCAAGGTCGAGGTCGCGCCGGCTCAGGAGTATGTGCTGATCAATCCCGAGATTGTCAAGCTAGGCGCCGGCGAGGTGATCGGCCTGGAGGGCTGCCTGAGCCTGCCGGGGTGGTACGGCGAGGTGCCCCGGGCGAACTGGGTGACGGTGGAGTATAGCGACCTGAACGGCAGGCGCCACCGCATCCGCAAGGCGACCGGGCTGCTCAGCCGGGCGCTTCAGCACGAGATCGACCACCTGGACGGCATTCTCTTCACCGAACGCATGCGCGATCTTTCTACGCTGAAGGATTACAGCAAGGAACCGGAGGCCGCGCCCGCCGCCGAGGCGTAGCCACAAGACGATCAAGCCGATGGACCGCTACAAGAGCTTCTTCCACTTCCAGCACACCGCGCTGCTCGGCCTGTGGCGCTGGGGGCTCGCCAGCATGCTCGGCGGCGGGCTGCTCATGCTCACTCGCAGCACCCTGCTGCGGGCGCTGGGCCTTCAAGCGCTCGTCTGGGGCGCGATCGACGCCGCGCTCGCCTTCTTCGGACAGCGCGGCGCCCGGCGTCACATCCGCGGCGGCGCGCAAGATGGCCCGGCCCATGCCCGCCGGTTCCGCCTGATCGTCGCGGTGAACGCCGCCCTGGACGTGCTGTATGTCCTGCTGGGGCTGCGCCTCATCCGCGGGTCGGCTGGTCGCAGCGCCCGCCGCGGGACCGGCCTGGGCATCCTGACCCAGGGCGTGTTTCTGCTGGTTTATGACACGGCGCTCGCGATCGCCACCGGGCGCTGGACGCGGGGCTGATGCCGGGGTGACAAGGTGACGCAATGACCAGAAGGCCGCCGGGCTTGTCGTTATCACACGACATACATAGTGGGGGGGTGGGGCTCGCCCCTCTACGATTTCTCGTCGGGCGCGCGCACGCGCGAAAAGGCCCCGTAGGGAGCCTGCGGCGTACCGCAGTGCTCATATTGTGGACGGCCGTGTAGTTCTCCTGGATCAGGATCGCTGATCCCTGTGGTCTCAATCTCCAATCTCTAACTCTCTCGCTGCACTCTGCAATCGCACCAGGAGCGTGAATGGACACCAAGCGACTGCGCGTTGGCGTGATCGGCGCGGGCGTCGGCGCTTCGCATCTTGCCGCCTACCGCGAGAACCCCAACGTCGAGATCGTCGCCGTCGCCGGGCTGGAGGACGATCGGGTGCGCCGGCTGGCCGCCGAGTATGGCGCGGAGCGCACCTACCGCGAGTATGGCGATCTGATCGCCGCGCCGGATATCGACGCGGTGAGCGTCTGTGTGCCGAATGTGCTCCATGCGCCGGTGTCGATCGCGGCGCTGCAGGCCGGCAAGCACGTGCTCGTCGAAAAGCCACTGGCGCGCACGCCGGAGGAGGGCCGGGCGATGATCGCCGCGGCGCGCGAGGCCGGCAAGGTGCTGATGGTTAGCTTCAACTACCGCCATCGCGGCGATGTGCGCTGGCTGCGGCAGTACATCACGACCGGCGCGCTCGGCCGCATCTACTATGCCAAGGCCTACTGGATGCGCCGGGCCGGAATCCCGCGCCTGGGGAGCTGGTTCGTGAGCAAAGAGCAGGCTGGCGGCGGCCCGCTGATCGATCTCGGCGTGCATGTGCTCGATCTGGCGATGCACCTGATGGACGAGCCGCGGCCGCTCGCCGTGAGCGGCGCGGTGTATGCCGAGTTCGGGCCGCGCGGCCTGAAGAACTGGGGCTCGTACCATGGTGGCGGCTTCGCCGGCGCCGCGCCGTATGAGGTGGAGGACCTCGGCACGGCGTTCATCCGCCTGGAGGGCGGCGCGACGCTGACGCTCGAGGCGAGTTGGGCCAGCCACGGCTCCTTCGGCGACGACTTCGGCGTGATCCTGTACGGCACGGAGGGCGGCGCCGAGCTGCGGGTCAAGAACTACGGCTGGCAGGATACGGTGCGGATCTACACCGATATCGATGGTGTACCGGTCGAGACGACACCGTTCATCCCGCAGAGCGGCGGCCACCGCGGCGTGATCGATGCGTTTGTCGCTGCGGCGCTGGCGAACAATGGCTCGGTCGAGGAGGCCGAGGCTGGGCTGCGCCGGGCCGAGGTGATCGACGCGATCTACCGCTCGGCGGTTTCCGGCCACGAGGTTGTCATCGAGGCATAGGGGGCACGGCAGCGGGGCGATGAGATCATCGCCCCTGTGCCACGTCGCGCCCGACGGCCATCGTCTCTTCCTCTTCGTCGTCCAGCGGGGGGGCGATGATTGGCAGCCGCACCGTCATGGTCGTCCCGCGGCCCACGTCGCTCGCCACGTGGATCGTCCCACCGTGGTCATGGACGATGCCGTAGGAGATCGAGAGCCCTAGACCGGTGCCGGGGGTCTGGCTCCCGCCGAGCGCGCCCTTGGTGGTGACAAACGGCTCGAAGATTTTGTCGCGCAGCTCGTCGGGGATTCCGTGGCCGGTATCGGCCACGCTCAGTTCAAGCATCCCGCGCCGCTCGCGCAGCCCGATCGTCAGCGTGCCGCCTCCCGGCTTCATCGCGTCGCGGGCGTTGGTCACCAGGTTCAGCACCACCTGCGCGATCTGGCCGATGTCGCAGACCGTCCGAGGCGTCGGTTCGACCTCGCGCACCACCTGGATGCGCGCTTTGGCGAGATCGAGCTCGACCAGCTGGAGCACTTCGTCGATCGCCTCCGCCAGGTGGGCCGGGGCGCGAGTGTGCTCCTGCCGCCGCGCGAAGGTCAACAGGCCGCGGGTGATGCTGCGCCCGCGCCGGCACGCCTGGATGACGACATCTAGCGCGTGGTTTTTCTCTTCGAGTGACTCGGCGCCGGCGCCAAGCTCGGCGTAGCCAAGCATGCCGCCAAGCAGGTTGTTGAATTCGTGCGCGATCCCGGCGGCGAAGGTGCCAACCGCTGCCAGCTTGGAGGATTGGATCAATTCGGCCTGCTTCGAGCGCACTTCGTTGAAGAGGTGCGCGTTCTGGAGCGTCACCGCCGCCTGCCGCGCGAAGGCCGTCAGCACCCGTTGCTCGTCGGCGTCCAGCCCGCGCAGCCGGTCGAATGCCAGGCAGATCGTGCCGAGCGCCCGTTTATCGGCCTGGAGCGGGATGCTCAGCACGGCGGACCAGTTGGACGCCGCAGCGATCGGCAGCGGCGCGAGCTCCTGGCAGCGCTCATCGGCGATCAGGAGCACCTGGCCGCGCGCCAGCAGCGGCGCGTACAGGTGCTCGTTCGTCAGCCCCGCTTCGCCGTCCTCCACCGGCAGATTGTGGGTCGCCACCAGCCGCGGCTGGCCCTCCTCCAGCAGCACCACCCAGCCCCAGGGTGCGTCGAGCAGCGCCGCCAGCCGCTCGCACAGCACCTCGAGCATGCGCTGGGTGTCGAGCGTGCCGATCAGCGTGGTCGCCAGCGCCTGGAGCCGTTCGAGCCGCGCCGCGAGCGATTCGCGCTGCATGGCGGTGTGCCGCAGGTCGCGTGTGGCGCGATCGAGCGCGATCTGGTTGCGGAAGGTGAACTGCGCGCCGATCAGCGGCGTCAGCCCGATCAGGAAGGCCCACGGCCCGAGCGACCAGGCGACGCCGAGCAGGCCGCCGAGCGGCGCCATCACCGGCACGTACCAGCGGAGCGTGCCGAGCCGGGCGCGCCAGCGGGCAAGCAACGGGTCGCGCTCGGGATCCTGCGCGCCGGCCAGCAGCTCCCCGCCGTAGGCCAGCGCGCCGATCAGCAGCAGCCCAACGATCGCCAGCGGCGTGGTGTAGGGCGGCGCGTCGGGCGGCTGGGTGGCGGCATAGATCGGGGCCGCGAGCGCGATCAGCAGGCAGCGCGTGCCGGCGTACTGGAGCGCGCGGGCGGGGGTGCGGCGGTCCGCCGGGGCGGAGAGCAGCGCCCCGGCCAGCGTGGCGAGCAGCAGCAGCGGCCAGCCGGCGACGGTCAAACCGGCGATCAGAAGGGCGGGCGCGGGCGTTAACTCGGTGCCGTCGTCGAGCGGCAGGCCGGTGATGTCGCCGAGCGCCAGGAGCGCGGCGATGATCGCGGCCCCCGCCGCGGCGCCGCGGCTGATCGGCGGCAGGCCGAGCCAGGCGGCGCTGACCGCGATCGTGGCGAGCGCCAGAAACCAGGTGAGCGCCACGGGCCGGCGGCTGACGCGCGCCAGAAACGACATCGCAGGCCTCTTTCAGTCGGCGGCGAAACGGGGACGCCGTGCGGCCTGTGCGCGATGGCCGGCTGGCGGGCAGCGCTGTTGTGCGATCCGCTCAGGCTGCCGTGTGGCCGCCGTTGTCGTTTGGTACGGGAGATCGTTATAGCATGCCCGGCCGACAGTCGCAAGCCCAATCGCCAGTTGTAATGTGACAGTTTCATAACATTTTGACGCTGTCTGAAACGGGGAGGTTTGGCGGGCTGCGCGCGCCACGATTCCTGCTGTTCTGCCGCGCGGTCGGCAGCGCAGCCGCCGACCGCGCGGCGGGGGAGAATGTCGTCTGGGGGCCGCCGGCCCCCCAACACCCCCGCTGGGTGCATTGCAGGCAGCCTCTGACGGATCCGGGTGTGCAGCATGCGGCGCAACGGGCTAGTTCGCGGTGAGCGCGACCGCCGGCTGCGCCGCTGTGGTATCATACGGCGCGCCTTGATGTCACCGATTCCGGCGGGCCCGAACGCGTGCCGGGCGGATGGGCGGGGTACCGCCTGGTCTGAGTATTCGCATGACAGAGCAGATCAGCTTCGAGGCCGCTCCGCTCGATCCGTACGCGGAGCGCATAACAACTGGGATCGCGTTGTTGGGCGGGGTGCTGCTCATGCCCCTGCTGTTCTGGTTTCTCAGCCGCATCGCCGTGTTGCAGGTGATCTTCACCGGGATTCTGGTGTGCACGGCGGTAGCGGCGACGCTGCTGCTCTGGCTGGCGCTCAATTACGCGGTGATGCCGGTGGCCTATCGTGTCGAACAGGACCAACTCGTCGTTCGACGCACGTGGTGGCGCGCGCTGCGGGTCCCGCTCAACCAGATCATCGGTGTCTCCGAGGCCGGTGCGCTGGCCGATATGCCCCGGCGTGGCCTGCGGCGCGCATTCAACGCCGGGGTGTTCGGCTATCACGGCCCGTTCCAACTCGATCCACACGGCCAGGTATTTTTCAGTGCGACGAATCGCGAAAAACTGGTAGCCGTCGCGCGTCAGCAGGCGCCGCCGCTGATCCTCAGCCCGGCCCGCCCGCGCGACTTCGTCGAGGCGCTGCGCGCGGCGCTCGCAGGGCAGTTGGGCGAGGCCGTGCCGGGGTGACAGGGCGACAAGCCATAAGCCTCACCAGATGTCATTCATCACGTCTCGCACATCAGCTCTCCGCTGTCCTTCGTCCACCGTCGATCATCTGTCGTCCTTCGTCAACCATGCGCTTTCCGGATGCTGACCGCCTTTCGCTTCCCTGCCGCTTCGAACGGTTTGTGCCCGGCCGGCTCCACGGGGACGGGCGGCGCTACCTGCCGCTGATCGTGCTGCGCCCCGACACCGCGGACGCGCCGCCGCTGGCTGTTGTGGACCGGCACCATCGGGTCGACCCGGCGCTCGAAGGGCGCCGCGGCGTGGCGCGGTTGGTCTTTCTGCTCAGCAGCTTGCGGCTTCAAACGCCGCCGCCGCGCCGCGGGCTGGTGGCCGAGGCCGGCCTACCGGCGGGCGCCCCGAGCGCCGCGCCGTTCGCCTACGGCCAGGTGCTCGCCGTGCCGACCTGGGAGACGGGCGCGGTGGAGCTGCCGTATGAGGCGCTCCACGCCGAGCTCCTGCTGGATGTCGGCGCGGGCGTGATCGGCGTGCGCACCAATGCGACCGCGGCCAGCCTGGCGGAGCAGCTCGGCACGCCGCGCCTGGAACCGGGCGACTGGCTGATCGTTACGCGGTCGCGAGTCGATATCCTCGGTTTCACGCCATCCGACCAACCGCTATGAGCATCGCCGCGACGATCCTGCTGCCGGCGCTTGTCGCACTGGCGTTGTGCGTGCACCTCGGCGTCGCCTGGCGCCAGCTGCTGCCGCCCGCACTCCAGCCGTACCGCTGGCTGCTGGCCCCCCTGCTCGGCTTCGCGCTGCTGCTGATCGTCGTCACACCGCTGACGCTGCTCACTGCGCTCACGCCGCCGCAGGTCGTCGCCGGGCTGACGCTGGCGGTGGCACCGCTCAACCTTTGGACGCTCCTCCGCCGCCGCGCCGTGCCGCGCCTGCCCGCTGCCGAACGCTGGGCGCAGGCGGGCTGCCTGCTGATCGCCGCCCTGGTCTTCGCGCTGGCGGTGCTGCCGGTGGCGCGCTGGGGCATCTCGACCCCGATCGGCAGCAACTGGGACCCGGCCGATGTGTATATACCGCTCGGGCGAGCGCTGGAGCTGCGCTCGCAGCGCGATGTCGGCCAGTTCCCGCGCAATCCGTTGCTGAAGATCATCGCGACGCCGCCGGTGACCGGGCGCGTCCATTCGTTCTCGTACCTCCACGCCACGGCTAGCCGGACCACCGGGGTGGAGCCGCTGCATAGCTTCGTGCCGTTGCTGGCGCTGCTGCTCGCGCTCCAGCCGCTGGCGGCCTACGTGCTGGGGCGGGTGGGCGGCCTGCGGCCCGTCGGGGCGCTCTTCGGCGCGTGGCTGCTGGCAGCGGCCTGGCTGCCGCTCTGGGTGGCGGACAACGGCTTCGCCGAGCACCTGGCGGCGCTGCCGCTGCTCCCGGCCGCGCTCGCCAGCGGCCTGGCGGCGCTGCGCGCCGGTGGGCGGCGCGCCCTGCTCACCGGCGCGGCGCTGATCGCCGGGCTGGCCTGCGCCTACTACCCGGCGTTGTCCGCGTTTGTCGCGCTGTTCGCGCCAGCGGCGGGCTGGCTGCTGTGGCGGCCCTGGGTGGTGGATGGCGGAGGCGCACGCCCGTGCGCCCGTGCGCGGTGGTCGGTCGCGGCCCGGCTGCTGGCGCTCGCCGCTCTGGCGTTCGTCCTGAGCCTGGGCGCGCAGGCCCTCTTCTTCTTCGCCGATGGCTTCCTGGACGAGATTCGGCGCGGCAACTCCGGTTTCCAGATCGGCAGATTCGTTCCGCTGACCGACATCTTCGGCCTGGGCGCGCACTTTCGCGACCGCCTGGCCCCGCTGGACGCCCGGCTGGCCTGGCCCGCGGCGGCGCTGGCGCTGCTGCTGCTCGGCGCCGGGTGCGCCGGGCGGCGCGCGCCGGCCCTCGCCGCCATGCTCGTCGGCGCGCTCGTCTACCTCGCCGCAGCGGCGCTGATGCGCAACCACTATGCCTTCTACAAGGGTGTGACGTTCTGCCTGCCGATTCTGGCTCTGCTGACTGCTGCCGGGGCGGACGCCGCATGGCGGTGGGTGGACGACGGGCGGCGGACGGATGCTGGCCGACGCTTGGTTATCCCGATGTCGCCGTCGCACCGCGTCATCGTGTCATCTCGTCATGTGGTCAAAGGGAGCGGCGTGCTTGCCGCCGCCCTGATCCTCGCCCTGAGCGCGCACACCGCCTGGCGCGTTCAGTCGAATCTGGCGGCGGGCGGGCCGCGCCTGTGGAGCCTGCGCGAGACGCGCGTCGCTGGTGTGCGCGCCGCCGTGCCGGATGGTGCGAGCGTGCTGTTCGTGCCATCTGCCGAGCATCCGCGCACCTTCGGCAGCCTGATCAGCTACGCGCTGTTGGGGCACGAGCTGTTCGGTAGCTTTCCAACAGCCTACGGCGGTCTGTCGGCCCCGGCCCGGCAGCGCGCCCCCGCGCTGGCGCTGCTCCCGGACGACGCCGACCCGGCGGCCCACGGCTTCGAGGCGGCGGACGCGCGCTGGGCGGGAGCGGGCCTGCGGCTCTATGGCCGCGACGCGGACGTGCGCGCTCACCGGGTGCTCGGCGGCGGCGGGCGCTACCCGGCGCTCGCCCCTGGCCAGGAGCTGACGTTGCGCCTCGGTGCGGCATGGATCGCGCTGCCTGGCGAGGACGGGCCGCCCGCCGACCCCGCCGCGCCGGCCCGGCTGGCGCTGGCGGTGGCGAGCTTCGCGCCGGCTCGGCTGGAGGTCGCCGCCGGCGGCCAGATGGCGCGCTACGACCTGCCGGCAGGCGTGGCCGAGCTGCGCACGCGCGCCGGGCCGCTGCCGGGAACGGTCCGGCTGCGCAACCTGGGCGCCACGCCGGTCTACCTCTGGTGGGGCGAGCTGCGCGCGCCCGGCCCCGACCAGGCGCCCATCCCCCGCGAGGTGGCCTTCGTGCAGGCCATGCCGGATGCCGCTGGCCGGCCGGGCGCGAGCGACATCCGGCTGCATACGCTGCCGCTGCCCACGGGCCGCCAGAAGCTGACGGCGCTCCTGATCGCCTCCTCTTTGCAGGGCAAACGCGACTGGCGCGAAATCGGGCGCTGGCTCTTTTTCCCACAAACCGAAACCCTGCGGCTGGAAACCGACCTGCTGGCGATTGCGCCCGCGCTGCGACGGGGCGGGGCGCCGGTCGAGCTGATCGGCCGCGGCGCGCCGGCTGGCGATGGCCGCTACCGGCTGACGCTGTTGCTGGCGAACGACGCCAGGATCGTCTTCGGCACGCAGCTCTGGGAGTGGGAGGTGCGCGGCGGCGCTGTACGCGGCGCCCTGGCCGACCCGGTGGCGTTCGAGGTGCTGCCGCTGCCGCGGCCCGCCACCCCGGTCGGGGCCATAGCGGAGGACGGCGCGCTGCGGCTGGCGGGCTACACGCTGCCGGGCGGTGTGGCGCGCCCCGGTGAGCCGCTCACGCTGCATCTGGTCTGGCAGGCGCTCCGGCGCTCCGGCAGTGACCTGCGGGCGCGCCTGGAGTTGCGCGATGCCGGTGGGCGCGTGCTGGTCGCGGCCTCGGGGCCGCTCGGCCCGCCGGAGCACGGCACATCGACCTGGCTGGAGGGTGAGCTGTCGGAGCAGGAGCTGGTGCTCGACGTGCCGGCGGACGCCCGGGGCGCGGCGGCGCTGTTTGTCGAGCTGCGCGCGCCCGATGGCCGGCCTATGCCGCTTGGCGGCAGCGCACCCTACAAACTGGCCGAGGTACGGGTGGAGTGAGTGTTGCATGATACATAATGATGAATGCGACGGGCCATCAAGGTCGTACGTATACTGCGCACCGTAAAGCGATCGACGATCTGCGGTCTTCGCCCCCATCCTCTCTCGACTGACTTGCTTCCGTCCTTTCGTCCACCATCCGATGACGCTCAGGGTATGGCCATGATCGAATGCGTTCCGAACTTCAGCGAGGGCCGGCGGCCGGAGGTGATCGCGGCGATCGCCGACGCGATCCGCGCCGTGCCGGGGGCCTATGTGCTCGACATCCACAGCGACGCCGACCACAATCGGAGCGTGATCACCTTCGCCGGTGAGGCTAATGCCGTGGCCGAAGCCGCGTTCCAGGCGGTGCGCGTGGCCGCCAGCCTGATCGACATGACCAGGCACTCCGGCCAGCACCCGCGGATCGGTGCGACCGATGTCCTGCCGTTCGTGCCGCTGGCCGGCACGACGCTGGAGGAGTGCGCCATGATCGCCCGCACTGTGGGGGCACGGATCGGCGCGGAGCTAGCGATCCCGGTCTACCTGTACGGCGCGGCGGCGCTGCGGCCGGAGCGGCGCGAGCTGCCAGCCGTGCGGCGCGGCGAGTACGAGGCGCTGGTCGCCGGGATCGGCCGCGACCCGGACCGCGCGCCGGATTATGGGCCGGCGCGGATCGGGCCGGCCGGCGCGACGGCGGTCGGGGCGCGCATGCCGCTGATCGCCTACAACCTGTACCTCAACACCGCCGACGTGACGATCGCCCGGCGGGTAGCGGCGGCGGTGCGCGGCTCGTCCGGCGGGCTGCGCGGCGTGCGGGCGCTAGGGCTGCTGGTCGGCGGGCGGGCGCAGGTCTCGATGAACCTGGTCGATCACCGCACGACGCCGATCCACCGCGTCGTCGAGATGGTCGAGCGCGAGGCGGCGCGCTATGGCGCGGCGGTGGTCGAGGGCGAACTGGTCGGGCTTGTGCCGGCCGAGGCGCTGTTCGACGTGGCATGGGCGGTGATGCGGCTGCACGGCCGGCCGGCGGCACAGGTGCTCGAGCGGCGGCTGGCGGCGGCCGCCGCAGCGGGGGGATGGGCGGAGTGATCCGCGTGTGGACGCGCAGGTCACGGGGAGGCCCGATCAAGACGAAGCGCACGCCGGGCGGGAAGACGCACACGTGAAATGCTCTCCCGCCCGTTCTCTGCGCCCGGGTGCTCGCTGATCCGAGCTGCAACGTCTGATTCTCGCCGATGTCCGGGGGCTGCCGGTGATGGCGGCCTTGACAAAGCGCACAAGCTGCACCATCGTGCTCGATGGCGCATCCCAGTACTCCGCGCTCTCGGGATCGACCGCAGCAGCGCCAGCTCCGGGTCGTCCTTGCCGTCCGGGAACCAGGCCTTGTACAGCGGGCTCCAGAGTTCGTCGATCTTCGAGCGGTCGCGCAGCAGCCAGGCCCGCCCGGCGACCGACACATAGCGCTGGCGGTCCGGGTCGGCGTCGGCGCTGTTCATCCGTGGGCTGTCCCCGATCGCCTGTGCCTTCGCGGAGTCGGCGCGTCAGGAACCATAAAACGCCGTCGCACTCCGTCTCCCGCGGCGTCACCGGGCGGCTGTGCAGCGCGCCGTCCGCTCCGATCGTCGCGTCAACACCGCAATGCGAAGGCTCTGAAGCAGATCGCCGAGGTGCGCGATAGCCTTGGCCCGGCTCGTGTCGTTCGTTAAAGGTCGCTCCGCTCTCGCACCGGTGGTCGAGCGATCATGCGCAAGAGCCATGCCGGGGGGTGCGCGGCCAACCACCATGGGCGCCGGTGAAGATCGGAGAGGAGCTTCGCCCGCCAGACTTCCCTGCTGCGCATCCCGTGTAACCGATCGGTGCGGAACATATTCGCGCGATCTTCACACCAACTTCACAACCGGCGGGTAGGCTGGAGCCGATGCAAAGCTCGAAAGGAGATGGCTCCATGCCCCTTACCCGCCGGCAGTTTCTGCATATGAGCGGCCTGGCTGCGGCCTATGCTGCGCTGCCGGGCTGGCTGGCGGCCTGCGCCCGCGCCGATGCTGTGCCGGCCGCGGCGACGCTGGCCCAGCCGGATACCTGGGCTGCCCCCGCATCCGCCATGCTGGACGCCGCTCTGCTCCACCTGTTGAACCGTATCACCTATGGCCCGCGCCCCGGCGAGCTCCAGCGGGTCGCGGCGCTCGGATATGACCAATTCCTCGAACAGCAACTGCACCCGGAGACCATCGACGATGCGGCGCTGGAGCGCCGGCTGGCGGCGTTTCCCTCGCTGGCGATGAGCAACGCCCAGCGGCTCCGCGCCTACCCGCCGAAGAAGCAGGCCGGCGATCCACCAGCCGCCGGCACCCCGCAGCAGATGATCGCGGAGCTGGAGGCGGCCGCGCTGCTGCGCGCGATTTTCAGCGAGCGGCAGTTGCTGGAGATCATGGTCGATTTCTGGAGCAATCACCTGAACATCTACATCGGCAAGAATCAGGTCAAATGGTTCAAAACCAGCGACGACCGCGACGTCATCCGCCCCCATGCGCTCGCCACATTCCGCGACTTGCTGCTCGCCTCGGCCAAAAGCCCGGCGATGCTGATCTACCTGGACAACGCCCGCAACGTCGCCCCCGGCGCGCGCCGCGGCGGAAAGGGCATGGCCGGGATCAACGAGAACTATGCTCGTGAGGTCATGGAACTGCACACGGTCGGCGTGGATGGCGGCTACACCCAGGATGACGTCACTGCCGTCGCCCGGACGCTCACCGGCTGGACGATCGGGCGGCCGGGGAGCCCGGAGGCTGGCGCGTTCATCTTTGTCGAACGGCTGCACGACCGTGGCGAGAAGCGGATCGGCTTCCTCGAGCTGTCGTTCCCGGCCGGCGGCGGCATGGCCGAGGGCGAGGAGCTGCTGGTGCGCCTGGCGTCCCACCCGAAGACGGCCGATCGGCTGGCGCACAAGCTGGCCGCCGCCTTTATCGCCGATGACCCGCCCCCTGCGCTGGTGGCCCGCGCCGCCCAGACCTATCTTCAGAGCGGCACGGACATCCGCGCTACGCTGGCGGTCATCCTGCGCTCGGATGAGTTTCGCGCCGCCGCCGGGCAGAAGATCAAGCTGCCGCTGCGTATGCTCGTCTCATCGCTCCGGGCGCTCGGCGCGGAGGTAAGCGACCACACGCCGCTGCTCCAGACGCTCCGCCTGCTCGGGCAGCCCTTCTTCGGCTGGGCCGCGCCGAATGGCTACCCACAGACCGGCGCGGCCTGGGTCAACAGCGGCGCCATGCTGGCCCGCTGGAACACCGCCTTCGCCCTGGCGGCCGGGCGGCTGCGTGGCGTGGCCGCCGATCTGAACCGGCTCGTGCCGGAGGGGGCCACGGCTGGGGCGCTGGTGGATGCCGTGGCGGGCGGGCTGCTGCACGCGCCGCTGCCGATGGCCGCGCGGGCGCCGCTGGTGGAGTACGCGAGCGACGGACGCGGCGAGGCGGCCAGGCTCGAGGCGGCAGCGCGCGCGCACAAGCTCGCCGGGGTTGCCGGGCTGATCCTGGCGTCGCCGGTGTTTCAGGTGCATTGATTGAGCGGGCGGCTTGGAGGGCGGCAGCCCCTCCGAGAATCCTTCTTCCGCCAGCTCAGCGGCGGCATGTCGCCGCTGAGCTGGCAGAAGGGAAGTTCAGAGAGGCGAAGCCTTCCCGAGTCCCACCACCACGTAATTCTCGCAAGGAGAATCCCATGCTCGCCACAGCTTTCTCGCGCCGCGTGATGGCGGCCGCCCCGGCCGCGCGCGATGTGCTGATCTGCATCTTCCTGCGCGGTGGCGCAGATGGTCTGAACATGGTCGTGCCGCACGGCGACGCCGACTATTACGCCAGCCGCCCGGAGTTGGGCATCCCGGCCAGCGGGAGCGGCGGCGTGATCGACCTCGACGGCTTCTTCGGCATGCACCCGGCGCTTGCACCGCTGAAGCCGATCTGGGACGCCCGGCAACTCGCGGCCATCCACGCCTGCGGCTCGCCCGACCCGACCCATTCGCACTTCGACGCCATGGACAACATGGAGCGCGGCCTGCCCGCCGAGCGCAGCGTGTCGAGCGGCTGGCTGGCGCGCCATTTGAACAGCCTGTCGCCCGCGGAGGACTCGCCGTTGCGCGCCGTCGGGTTCGGCGCGCTGCTCCAGGCCTCGCTGCGCGGCGGCGCGGCCACGGCCCTCACCAGCCTGGACGCCTTCCGCCTCCAGGCGCCGCCGCTCGAGCTGCCGAAGATCGCTGCGGCCCATGGACAGCTCTACCGCGGCGCGGGCCTGCTGGCGGGTGCCGGGCAACAAACGCTCGCAGCGCTCGATCTGATGCAGAAACTGCGCCCGACCCAGTACCGGCCGACCGACGGCGCGACCTATCCGGACAGCCCCTATGGCCGTGAGCTGCGCCAGATCGCCCAGTTGATCAAGGCCGATGTCGGCCTGGAGGTCGCCTGCGCCGACCTGGGCGACTGGGATACCCATGTGGCGCAGGGTGGCGCCGAGGGCGAGATGGCGACCAATCTGCGCGAATTCGCCGAGGGCCTGCACGCGCTCTACACCGACCTGGGCGCGCACCTCAACCGACTGACGGTCGTGACGATGAGCGAGTTCGGGCGGCGGGTGGCCGAGAACGGCGGCGGCGGCACCGACCATGGCCACGGCAATGTCATGTTCGTGATGGGCGGCAATGTGGCCGGCGGCAAGGTCTACGGCGACTGGCCGGGCCTGGCCGTGGAGCAGCGCTACGGTCCGGGCGACCTGGCGGTGACGACCGATTTCCGCGACGTGCTGGGCGAGATCGTCGCCCGCCGGCTGGGCAACCCCGACCTGGGCGCGGTCTTCCCGGGCTACGGCCAGTTCCGCTTCCGCGGCGTCGTGCGGTGAGATGGAGAAAGGCGATTGGACATTGGCGCGAAAGCCTCCATTGCAATTTCCCATCCCCAGTCTTCAATCTCTGATCTCGCTCCACGGCTAGCGCGTGAGCGCCGGAAGGAAGGTCAGCGGCGCGGGAGTGGGCGTTCCCGTCGCCTGTGGCGTGCCTGGCGGCGTGGCCGCGGGCGTATCTGTCGGCGTATCGGTCGGAGTGTTGGTCGCCGTCGGTGTGGGCGTGAAAGACGTACAGTTCTGCGATCCGCCTGGCCCGTCGTACACATCGGGGCCGGCGGCTGAGCCATCCTGCCCCGGATTTCCGCGGCCGCCTTCCCCAGGAATCACCCGGTTGCCAGCAAAGGTGTTGCCGGCGCCCATGCACAGCAGGCCGTTGTTGAAGACCGCGCCGCCGGCCGCCCCGCCGCCGCCCCCGCCGGTCGAGGGGTGCACGTCGCCGCTCCCGCCGAAGCCGCCGACGGCCAAGTTGCCGCTGAAGGTGACATTCGCGACGAACAGCCGGCCCTCGTTGAAGATCGCGCCGCCCAGCCCGGCGCCGCCGCCGCAGACCGTGCTAAAACGGAATAATACTTCCGTTTTCTGCCAACCTGTGCTATACTTGCCGCGCATCACTTCACGGGTGGAGACGTTCGGATGACCACGCAGCATGGCAGGCGCGAGCGAAAAGACGTACGGCGGAATCTGGAGCGGGTGCTCCAGGCGGCCCACGAGCTGTTTGCCGAGCGCGGCGGCGAGGTGACGATGGAAGAGATCGCCCGGCGCGCGGGTGTCGGCGTCGGCACGATCTACCGCCGCTTCCCCAGCAAGGAGCACCTGTTCGCCGCCGTCAGCCAGGCCGTCTGCGCCGACACGCGCCATTGCCTGCGCCAGGCAGCCGACGGCGCACACGACCCGATCGCCCGGCTGCGGGCGGTCGTTTTTGTGCAATGCGAGCGCAACGCCCGCCAGTCGGCCCTGCTCGCCATGCGCCCCGCTCCCGCCACGGAGCCGCCCGGCGGCGAGCCCGCCGAGCTCTACCAGGCGCTGCGCGAGCTGCTGGCCCAGGCGATCATCGACGGGCAGCGGCAGGGGCTTGTCCGCCCTGGCGACCCGACGGTGCTCGCCGCGCTCACGCTTGAGCTGCTCGACCCGCGCGCCTTCTGCCGCCTGGCGCACGTCGCCGGCGACAACCCGGGCACGCTGGCCGAGCAGGTGCTGCAATTCATCCTCAGTGGCCTGGGCGCGCGAGATCGGATGGGAGACGATCGACGGTAGACGAAACAGGCTGCGCAGTCGTCGGGTGCCGCCGCAGGCGATCTGGCTGGCTCAACCCTGGATCCATGGTCAAAGCTCAGTAAGGAGGCTCGCGTGCCCGAAACGCCGATTGTCGATGCGCACCTGCACCTGTGGGACCCGGGCCGCTTCCGCATCCCCTGGCTGGACGGCGACCCGCTGTTGGACCGCCGCTACAGCCTGGACGATTTCCGCGGGCAGACCGCCGGCCTCGACATCGCCGCGATGGTCTACCTGCAGGTGGATGTCGCGCCCGCGTATGCCCTGCTGGAGGCGCGCGCCATCGCCGAGCTGGCGCGGGAGGAGCCGCGCCTGCGCGGGATCGTCGCCTGGGCGCCGGTAGATGATGGTGACCGTTGCCGCGCCTATCTCGACGCGCTCGTGGAGATCGGCCCGCTGGTCAAGGGTGTCCGTCGCATCCTGCAGGGTGAGCCCGACCCAACGTTCTGCCTGGCGCCGGATGTTGTACGTGGCGTGCGGCTGTTGCCGGAGTATGGCCTATCGTTCGATCTCTGCATCCGCCACGAGCAGTTGCCGGCGGTGGCCGAGCTTGCGCGGCGCTGCCCGGAAACCAGCTTTATGCTCGACCATCTCGGCAAGCCGGACATCCGCGGCGGCCGGCTCGACCCGTGGCGCGCCCAGATCGCGGAGCTGGCGGCGCTGCCGAATGTCTGGTGCAAGATCAGCGGTGTGGTGACCGAGGCGGATCACGCCGCCTGGGCGCCGGACGACCTGGCGCCGTACATCGCCCACACCCTGGCGGCGTTCGGCGAGGATCGGGTCGTGTTCGGCGGCGACTGGCCGGTGGTGCTGCTGGCCGCGCCGTACACACGCTGGGTCGAGACGCTCGACATGCTGACCGCCGGCCTGCCGGCCGCAGCGCGGCGCAAGCTCTGGAGCGATAACGCGCAGCGGTTTTATCGGCTGTGAGGCGAGGCGACGGAAGACGGAGGACGGAGGACGGAAGCACGCGGCACCATTTGTCTGCGTCTTTCCGATGGGTACCGCTGGCGTCCGTCCTTCGCCCATCTTCCTTCGCCATCAGGCACGACGCGCCAATCTGCGGTATCATATCTCCATCACCGCTCGCGCAGGAGACCCGATGCTTTCCTACGCCGCGCCAAAGACCCGCTGGCAGCGGACACGCAGCCTGGTGCTCCGCTGGCTCATCCTCTCGCTCGCCTTCTTCGCCGCGATCTACCTCGTTCCCGGGATCGAGTTCCGCGGCCCCGGCTGGCAGGTCGGCTTGCTCGCGTTGATCTTCGGACTGTTCAATCTGCTGCTCCGCCCCATCCTGCTGCTGCTCACCTGCCCGCTGGTGCTGCTGACCTTTGGCCTGTTCGGGCTTGTGATCAACGCCGGCCTCCTGCTGCTGACCGCGTCGCTCGCCGGCTCGCTCGGGATCGCGTTCGCCATCAACGGCTTCTGGCCGGCCTTCTGGGGTGGCCTGGTGATCTCGCTCGTCTCGATCGTCCTGAACATCCTGGCCGGCGAGACGCCGGTGCGGGTGCAGGTAGGGCGAGCGAAGGATGAGTCGTAGCGCGTTATTCGGCGGTGGACGGAGGACGAAAGCGAGCCTTATCCCTAACCGCGGTTGTCCCTGAGCCGTATGACCTGCCGTCGTTCCTGGTCCGTCGTGGTTTGTCCTGGCAAGGCCTGACGCCGCCCAGAAACCGCCTCCGAACGGAGCCTTTCATGTCCGAGAATCTCCAGACGCTCGCCGGCGAGGCCTTCTGCTACCTGACGACGACCGGGCGCGTGACCGGGCGGCCGCACGAGATCGAGATCTGGTTCGCGCTCGATGGCGGCACCCTCTACATGCTCGCCGGCGGCGGCGACAGAGCGGATTGGGTGCGCAACCTGCGCAAGAACCCGGCCGTGCGCGTCCGCATCGGCGGCGCGCGCTTCGCAGGCCATGCGCGCGTCCTCGCCCCGGGCGACGAGGACACCCTGGCGCGCCGACTGGTGGTCGGCAAATATCAGCCGGGCTACAGCGACGACCTGACCGGCTGGGGCCGCACGTCGCTGGCCGTGGCGGTGGATCTGGCATAAAGGTCAGACAGGCAGCGATCGGACGGTCAGAAGAAGATCGCGGACGGAGGATCGAAGCACACGTGAGGATGCCGACTGCTCACCTCTGGCTTCCCTGTCCCGGCTGTTCGCTGTCTGACCGTCTCCCTGTCCTCAATGCCATCTTGTTATCCTGTCATCGTGTCAAGCGAGGTGTGCAATGTCGCACGAGATGGGCCAGCACAACATGGCCGACTACGAAGCGGAGCGCCGCAGCTTTCGCCTGGATGTCCCCGCCGACTTCAACTGGGCCTATGATGTGGTTGACCGCTGGGCGCGTGACCCGGCCAAGCTCGCCATGCTGTGGCTCGACCGGCCTGGCAACGAGCGCGAGTTCACCTTCGAACACTTCCGCCGCCGCTCGAACCAGGTGGCGAACGCGCTGGAGCGGCTCGGGGTGCGGCGCGGCGACCGCGTATTCATCATGCTCCCGCGCCTGGTCGAGTGGTGGGAGACGATCCTCGGCGTCATGAAGGCCGGCGCGGTCTCCATGCCCGGCACCGTCCTGCTGACGCCCAAGGACATCACCTACCGGGTGAACCTGGCCGAAGCGCGGGTGGTTGTGACCGACGCGGCGGGGGCCGCCAAGTTCGACGAGGCGCGGGCGGCGTGCCCCTCGCTGGAGGTGCTGATCGTCGTCGGCGGGGAGCGCCCGGGCTGGACGAGCTACGAGGCCGCGGTCGGCGCGGCGAGCCCGGAGCGCCCGCGCCTGCCCACCCCGAGTGGCGACCCGTGCATGATCTACTTCACCTCGGGCACGGTCGGTTACCCGAAGATGGTGCTGCACACCCACGCCTCCTACCCGCTCGGCCATATCATCACCGGCAAATACTGGCTCGATCTGCGGCCGGACGACCTGCACTGGAACATGTCGGAGACCGGCTGGGCCAAGGCGGCCTGGAGCAACCTGTTCGGCCCGTGGAACCAGGGCGCGGCGGTCTTCACCTACGATGGGCGGGGCAAGTTCAGCGCCACGGAGACGCTCGACTTGCTGCAGCGCTACCCGATCACCACCTTCTGCGCCCCGCCGACGATCTACCGCATGCTGGTGCTCGAGGACCTGAGCGCCTACACCTTCAACGCGCTGCGCCACTGCACCGGCGCGGGCGAGCCGCTCAACCCGGAGGTGATCGAGACCTGGCGCGCCGCGACCGGGCTGACCATCCGCGATGGCTACGGCCAGACCGAGACGGTGCTGCTGTGTGGCAACTTCCCGCCGCTCGACGTCAAGCCCGGCTCGATGGGCAAGCCCTCGCCGGGGTTCGATGTGGCCGTGATCGGCGACGACGGCCAGCCGCTGCCGCCGGGACAGGAGGGCGACATCGGCGTGCGGATCGCGCCGGAGCGCCCGGTCGGGCTGTTCCAGGAGTACTGGCGCAACCCCGAGGCGACGCGCAGCGCCATCCGCGGTGACTGGTATATCACCGGCGATCGGGCGGTCATGGACGAGGACGGCTACTTCTGGTTCGTCGGGCGGGCCGACGATGTGATCCTCAGCGCCGGCTACCGCATCGGCCCGTTCGAGGTCGAGAGCGCGCTGGTCGAGCACCCGGCGGTCGCCGAAGCGGCGGTCGTCGCCAGCCCGGATGCCCTGCGCGGCGAGATCGTCAAGGCGTTCGTGGTGCTCGCGCCGGGGCACGCCCCATCCGACGCGCTCGCGGGGGAGCTGCAGGAGCACGTCAAGACGGTGACCGCGGCGTACAAGTACCCGCGCGAGGTCGAGTTCGTCGCCGACCTGCCGAAGACGATCAGCGGCAAAATCCGGCGCGTCGAGCTGCGCGAGCGGGAGCGGGCGCGGAAGGGAGGAGGGTGAGACGAGGTCGCGGTCAACCGCACGGGATAGGGGCGACTGTAGTGCGTAGCTGAACCGTTCTATGCACTACGCACTACGCACTACGCACTACGCGCCAGTGTCACATCCCAATCTCCAGCATATCAAGCACCCGTCGGTAGACCGGGTTTTCAATATCATCGGTCATGATCCAGAGCAGTCGCCGATCATCCAGCTTTACGGCGTAATATCCGGTATTGTCGGCGCCGATGACCGCGCGCTGGTATGCCACGGCGTCTCGACCCACGAGTTGTACGCGCCGCACCGTTTGCGCATCGACCGGGTTTCCGGGCGGGCTGAGCCGCTTTTCGATTTCAATCCAGTCGTCGAGCGAGCCGTCGAAGGCGAGGATGGCGAAATGCGGGCCGTACGGCACTTCGACCGGGCCGGCGTATTTCGGATAGGTTATGGTCCCTGCCGATATGACCATTACGCCTGGAATCTGCGCGTTGAACGACGGATTCGGCTGCCATTGCGCGTCCGGCGGGATGGGGATGGACAGGCCCTGCCACTGTACCCGCCGCCACCCCGCGCCAGGCGTTTCTGGCGCCGGGGCTGCTGTCGCGGGCGGGGCAGCAGGCTCGCCCGTGGCGGGGTTGGCCGTGGCCGCGGGGGACGTCGCTGTCGCTGGGGGCGCTGGCGCCGCGCCAGGCGCGCCGGGCGCGCAGCCGGCCAGCAGGCAGATAGCGACGATAAGCATGGCGGGCAGCGAGGCGAGGTTTTGGGAAGAGACGCAGGGCTATGCCATACATATGTGGCTAATGGCTGGGTATGATGAGTGCTGGAGTTGTTCCTGCGGATTGTATTGTCACTTTTTGCCCGGAAGCAACATCAATCACGCTGATCTGATGTGCCTGCGGACTTGCGCCATACAGGGTGCGCCCATCGCGGCTCAGCGTGAAACTCACAACCGGGGTCGCTAAGTTGATCCAACCGATCGGTTTGCCAGTTGAGGTATCGAAGATGCCGATCTGATCAGCGTAACTTTCAGCACCGAAGGGAGTTTCGTCGGACAATCCATTGTCAGATGCTCGTGTTGATCGAAAGCCTACGAACGCGCGAGCGCTGTCCGGTGATACCATTAAGGAAGATGTCGCAACGACCAGATCAGCAGGATGCTGCAATTGAACTTCGGTAAGCCTGGTTTCCCCAGTAAGATTTACTGTAGCGAGCGTTGCTGCCTGCCCAGCCTCCACAAGGTACACTCGCTGTTGATCTCTGCTGGGTGTACTCGCCATGAACGGACGGAGCCGTGTTACAGATTGAGCGTCGCTCACTGTGCGAAGTGGCAACGGACTGAGTTGTTTGGCGTCAAGGTCTACGGTCGTTGGTTGACCTTGGCATACGATGACCAAGCGTTGACGGACTGGCGTGGGCCAGCCGCCATCACAGAACTGATGGGTCTGAATATCTTGGACTATTTGGTAGTTCTGTGTATCTACCGTCACAACTCGCAGACCATGCATCGCGTCGAGCAATAGCACGTGTAGTTTGGTTCCATCGGATGAGGGGACTAACTCTTTCTTAGAGGGAATGCCGATGTAGGGCGTCCGTTCCGGTGGCAGTGTTACTTCAGCCACTAAGAAACTATCTCAAAACGTTGGGGTATATGGTACCATCCCGTGCAGCAGAAATGAGGAAGGAGCGCACGCACTGCCACGTACCCGAAAGCAACCAAAGGAACTGCCCACCATCTGGCGCGTGCCAGATGATCTGTGG
>JBHOQX010000019.1:0-86427 GCA_042408595.1 Roseiflexaceae bacterium
GCCACGCCTGCGCCGCCGGCGCCCGCCCCCGCCCCGGCGGACCGGCCGGCGCCATCGCTGGCCGAGCTGGAGCGGCAGGTGGCCGCCGACCCGACCGCCCCCGGGCCGGCGTTCGCACTGGCGCAGGCCTACCGCGACGCCGGGCGCCCTGGCGACGCGGCGAACGCGCTCGCACCCGCGGCGGCAGCCCACCCGACGGATGTCGGCCTGTTGCACCTGTGGGGCGATGCGCTGCGCGACGCCGGCCGCGACGACGCGGCGGTCGCCGCCTGGCGGCAGGCCGCCGCCGCGCAGCCAACCGCCGGCAACTACAACAAACTCGGCCTCGAGCTGCTTCGGATGAACCGGCTGGACGCGGCGAAGGAGGCGTTCACCGCGGCCCTCGCCGTCGATGCCAACCTGCCGGAGCCGCACTACCACCTCGGCGCGATCGCCGAGCGCCAGGGCGACCGCGCCGGCGCGCTGGCGGCGTACCGACAGTACCTGGCGCTGGCCGCGCCCGACGCGCCGTTCCGCGCCGCGGCGCAGGCGGCGATCGCGCGGCTCGAGTGAACACCGGCCGCGAGGCGCATGAAGGCGTCACCGCGTTCCGTGGAAGCATCCTATAATGTGCCGCTGTTCCTTGGTTCCCGTCTTCCCGTGTTTATTCGTTCTCTTGATCTCTTGCTTCTGTGCTGACTCAACTGCTCATCTGGTGGATCGCCATTCAGCTCCTCGGCCTGGCCGGGCTGCCGGCCGCGGCGTTCCTGTTCCGCGCCCTGCCCGACCGCGGCTACCCCTTCGCCAAGGCGCTCGGCCTGCTGCTGACCGGCTACCTGGCCTGGCTGCTGGCGATGCTCAGCCTCGCGCCGTTCGGCGCGCCGCTGCTCGCCGTCTGCGCCATGGCCGTGCTGGGCCTCGGCCTGCTGCTCCAGCGCGGGCGGCTCGGGTCGCTCGCTGCGGCGCTGCGGGCGCGCTGGCCGGCCATCCTGGCCTACGAAGCGGTCTTCGCCGCCGCCCTGGTCTTTCTCGCTGTGCTGCGCAGCCACGACGGCGGCTTCGTCGGGCCGAACCCCTGGGGCACCGAGCGCCCGATGGACTTCGCCCTGTTCAACGCCATCCGCCGCAGCCCCGTCTTCCCGCCGCACGATCCGTGGCTCGCCGGCTACAGCATCAATTACTACTACTTCGGCTATCTGCTGATGGCTGCGGTAGCGCTGCTCACCGGGCTGGAGCCGGCGGTCGCCTACAACCTGGCGCTCGCCCTGATCTTCGCCCTCACCGCCCTCGGCGTCGCCGGCGTGGTCGCGAACCTGGCCCGGCTGGCGCTGGTGGGTGCTCAGTTCGAAATGCAGCGTGCCGAGTTCCATGCAGCCAGCCGCCGGCCGCCAGCCGCCAGCACGCAGCACGCAGAACTTCATGCCTTCGCCGCCGCGCTCCTCTCCATCGTTCTCGTCCTCTTCGCCGCCAATCAGGGCACGGTGCTGCAACTGGTGACGGGCACGCCTATGGTGCTCGCGCTGGAGGCGCGCGACCTGGGCCGTGCCGTCGTCAACGGCCTGGGGCCGCGCGCCCCGCTCTACCTCGACCCGCCGTTCAAAGGCTGGGACTACGACGGCACGCGCGTCATCACCCCGACCGCTGCGGCCGAGATCGCCAGCGGCTACACCGACATCCGCTACTGGTGGCCCCCGTCGCGCGCGCTGTGGGATAACTACCCCGACCCCGGTGCGCCCGATGGCCGGCCGATCCGGCGCTACGCGATCACCGAGTTCCCGTTCTTCTCCTTCTGGCTCGGCGACATGCACCCGCACGTCATGGCGCTGCCCTTCTGCCTGCTCGCCATGGCCCTGGCGCTCCAGACCGCCGCCCGCCCGGCGGCCCCGCCGTTCCTGATGGGCCGGCGCGGCTGGGCCGAGCTGCTGCTCACCGGCGTCGTCCTCGGCAGCCTGTACACCATCAACTCGTGGGACTTCCCGACCTATGCGCTGCTGTTCCTCGGCGCGCTCTTCCTGCTCTACGCCCGGCTGGCCCGCGAGCCGGGCGACGCCGCGCTCATCCCGCCGGCCTTCAACTGGCGCATGGCCGGCGGCCAGGCGGCGATGGTCCTGGTCGCCGCGGTCGCGCTCTTCGCGCCGTTCCACATGACCTTCCGCTCGCTGGTCGGCGCGAAGGAGCCGCTGGTCAACCTTCCCATCCTCGCCACACTCACCCGCGCCATCGGCGTGGTGACCTGGGATAAATCGGGCCTGCATTCGTTCGGGATCATCTTTGGCCTGTTCGTGTTGCCGCTGGTCGCCTTCCTGCCTGTCCAGCGCCGCGCGCTGTCGAATCTGGTGGCGGCCCGGCGCCGGGCGGGCGGGCTCTTGTGGGCCGCCCTCGGCGTCCTGCTGCTCGGCGTGCTGGCCGGCTTCCCGCTGCTCGCCCTGCTGCCGCTGGCCGCCTGCGCCGCACTGCTGGCCCTGGCCGCGCCGCGGCGCCCGGACGCCTTCGCACTCTGGGGCTTCGCCCTCGGCTGCCTGATCTGCCTCGGCGTCGAGCTGGTCTACATCCGCGATGTCTTCGAGTCGCGGATGAACACGATCTTCAAGTTCTACTACCAGGTCTGGCTCCTGTGGGGCACGCTGGCCGGCTATGCCCTCTGGGCGCTGCTGGCCCGGCCCACGGCGGCCGCTCCGGCCGCGGCGGCCGGGGGGCATGGAGCCCAGGGGCCGCCCGGCGAGGGAACGTCCGCTGCTCCCCGCGCCCCCTTCTCGCCCGCGCCCGGCCGCCGCCGCGCCCGCTGGCCGCTGGCAGCCCTGTTCCTGCTTCTGCTCAGCGGCGGGCTGCTCTACCCCCTGCTCCTGACGCGCGGCGCGCTGGCGACGATGCCGGCGGTTGGGCTGGCGGGCATCACCCCGCGTCAGCGCACCCCGGCCGGCGCGGAGGCCATCGCCTGGCTACGCGCCAACGCCCCGCCCGGCAGCGTCGTCCTCGAAGCTGTCGGCGACTCCTACGACCCGCGCGGCCTTGGCGCTGGCGGCGTCTCCGCCAGCACCGGCCTGCCGACCGTCCTCGGCTGGCCGGGGCACGAGCAGCAGTGGCGCGCCGGCGACCCGCGGGCGCTCGCCCAGATCGAGCCGCGCAAGGCGGATGTCGCCGCGATCTACAGCGGCGCGCTCGACCTGGCGCAGGCCCATGCGCTGCTGGATCGCTACCGGGTGGACTACATCTACGTCGGCCAGGCCGAGCGCGAGACCTACCCGGCCGAGGGGCTCGCCCGCCTCGCCGAGCTCGCCAGGCCGGTCTTCAGCCGTGATGAGGTGACGATCTACCGGGTGGAGCGCGAACCATGACACGGTGACACCATAGCACCACGAGCCTCGGCCGTCTGGTCACCCTGTCGTCATGTCATCGCGACAGTGTATTCATCGAACGAAAGGCACAGCCCATGCCCATCGCTCTTCCGCGCCGCCAGGTGCACCTGGACTTCCACACCGCGCCGGACATCCCCGACGTCGGGCGCGACTTCGACCCGGCAGCCTTCGCCGCGACCCTGCGCGCCGCACATGTGGACAGCGTGACGGTCTTCGCCAAGTGCCACCATGGTTTCAGCTACCATCCGACCGCTGTCGGCACGATGCATCCGAGCCTCGGCTTCGACCTGCTCGGTGCGCAGATCGAGGCGCTGCACGGGGCCGGCATCCGCGCCCCGATCTACATCAGCGTCGGCTGGGATGAGTTGATGGCGGAGGCCCACCCGGAGTGGCGCCAGGTGGATGCGAACGGCCGCATGGTCGGGCGCGGCCCGCGCGATGCCCGCGGCTGGCGGCTGATGGACCTCGCCACCCCCTACGCCGACTACGTCCTGGCGCAGACCGAGGAGGTGCTGCGGCGCTACCATCCGGTAGACGGCCTCTTCTTCGACATCGTGATGCAGGAGCCGGGCGCGGACTACGCCGCGGCGCGCCGGGCCGCCATGCGCCGCGACGGCGTGGACGAACGCGACCCGGCGGCGGTGCGGGCCTGGGCGGCGGAGGTCGAGCGGCGCTTCATCGCCCGCGCCAGCGCCCTGGTGAGGCAGCACAGCCCGGACGCGACTATCTTCTTCAACAGCCGGCTGCGCCTCGACCGCGACCCGGCGGGCGGCCTGCGGCCCGAGCTTGCGTCGTACACCCATGTCGAGATCGAGTCGCTGCCGACCGCTGCCTGGGGCTACAACCACTACCCGCTCTTCGCCGCGCACTTCCAGACCCTCGGCCTGCCGCTGGTCGGCATGACCGGCATCTTCCACCGCAGTTGGGGCGACTTCGGCAGCCTGAAGCCGGAGGCCGCGCTGCAGTACGAGTGCGCCCGGATCGTCGCCAGCGGCGGGGCCTGCTCCGTCGGCGACCAGCTGCACCCGCGCGGCGTGCTGGAGCCGGCCAAGTACCGCCGCCTCGGCGCGGTGTACGGCCGGCTGGCGGCGCTCGAGCCATGGCTGGAGGGCGCGGAGCCGCTGGCCGAGATCGGCGTGCTGCTGGCGGAGGCCGGGCCGCGCGGGGAGGCGGCCGGGCAGGCCAGCGACGAAGGCGCGCTGCGCATGCTGCTGGAGCTGCATCGCCCGTTTCAGTTCCTCGACGCGGAGGCCGATATCAGCCGGTATGCGGCGGTCATCGCCCCCGACGACGTGCCGTTCAGCCCGGCGTTGGCGGCGAAGCTGGCGGCATACCTGGCGGATGGCGGCGCGCTGCTGCTCACCCACCGCGCCGGCCTGACGCCCGCGGGCGACCGTTTCGCGCTGGACATCGGGGCGGAGCACCTGGGCGATGCACCGTTCAGCCCGGATTATTTCGTTGCCGGGGAGGCGCTGGGCGCGCCGCTCGCCGCGTACCCGCAGGCGCTCTACGAGCGCGGCAGCCGGGTGCGCGCCCTGCCCGGCGCGGAGGTGCTGGCGCGGGTCGGGGAGCCGTACTTCAACCGCAGCGCGACGCACTTCATGTCGCACGAGCATGCGCCCTACGCGCGCACCGGCGACGACCCGGCCGTGATCCAGCGCGGGCGCGTCATCTATTGCCACAGTCCGCTCTTCAGCGCCTACCGCGCCCACGCTGTGCCGTTCTACCGCCAGGTCGTCGATGCGCTGCTGGCGCGGCTGGCTCCGGCGCCGCTCGTGCTGGCGCCTGGCCTGCCGACCACCGCCGAGATAGCGCTGCTGCGCCAGCCGGGGCATGGCGGGCGCTTGCTGGTGCACCTGATCCACGCCGTGCCGCAGCGCCGCGCCGAGCGGCTCGATCTAGTCGAGGACGTGCTGCCGCTGCGCGATGTGCAGTTGGGCGTGCGGGCCGGCGCGGTGCGCCAGGTGGCGCTGGCCCCGAGCGGCGCCGTGCTGCCGCATGAAACCGATGACCGCGGGGTGACGTGGGTGATCGTGCCCGAGGTGCGCGGGCATCAGGTCGTCGTCTTCACGCCGGCCGCATGATCGGCTGCAGCGCCGCCCGCAGCGTGGTGAGCGAAAACGGCTTGGCCAGCGCCACGACGTGCGCGCCGTCGCTGCTGAGCAGCGTTGCGCCATCGGCAGAGGCGCCGCTCATCAGCACCAGCAGCGCCGTGGGCGTGCAGGCCAGCACCGCCGCCGCCGCCTGTTCGAGGTCGGACGGCGGCAACCCGCCGTCCAGCAGCGCGCCGGAAAGATCGGCGATGCCGACCCGCAGCCGCTCGAGTGCAGCGGGCACGTCGTGTGTGGCGATCACCTGGAAGCCCTGGCGCCGCAGCAACTGGCTCAGTACGCCGCGCACCCGCAGATCGTGTTCAATGATCAGCAGCGTGCCGTGCCCCACCAGCGCCGCCTGCTCTTCGTCCGCTGCCGCCGTGCCGGCACTTTCGGCGCTCGCCGGAAACCACAGCACGAAGGTCGTGCCGCATCCCGGCACGCTCTGCACCCGGAGCACCCCGCCATGCCGCTGCACGATGCCCCGCACCGCCGCCAATCCGAGGCCGCGCCCCCGCGCTTTGGTCGTAAAGAACGGGTCGAAGATCCGTTCGAGTGTTGCCGAGTCCATGCCGCAGCCGGTATCGCTGACCGTCAGGCGCGCGTAGACCCCCGGCTCCAACTCGCTATCGAGGCCGAGCTCCGCCAGCCCGGCCGCATCCAGCGTCTCGCGCCGGGTGACGAGCGCGACCGTCCCGCTCGCACCGCCGATCGCTTCGGTGGCGTTCATCAGCAGATTGAGGATGACCTGGCGGATCTGGCAGCTATTTGCATCGATCAGCGGCACGCTCACCCCCAGATCGAAGCTCAAGACAACCGAGCGCGGCGCCGCCACCCGCACCAAGTCGCCCACCTCGCGCGCGATCTGGTTCAGGAGCAGCGGCTCCGTCACCACCGCGCCCCGGCCTGCGGTGGCCAGTAAGTTACGGGTGAGCTGTGAGGCGTGACGGGCAGTGGTGGCGATCGCCTCGACGCTGGCGCGCGCCGGTGAGTCGTGCGGCAGATCGAGTAGCGCCAGCTCGGCATGGCCGAGCATCCCGGTCAGCATGTTGTTGAAGTCGTGGGCGACGCTGCCGGCCAGCAGGCCCAGCCCTTCGAGCCGCTGGGTCTCCTCGAGCTGCTGCTCCCAGTGGCGCATCTCGGCCGCGGCGGCGTAGCGCTCGGTGACATCGTGGTAGTTGACGACGATGCCATCGATGGCCGGATCACCGAGCGCGTTCACGGCTGTCAGCTCGATCCAGCGCCAGGCGCCGTTCTTGTGCAGATGGCGCAGCGTCGCGGTCGCCTGTCCCATCGGGCGCGCACAGACCTGCCGGAATTGCGCGACCGCTGAGGCATGATCGTCGGGATGGATGAGCCCCAGCGTCTTGCCGCCGACGACTTCATCCGGCGCGTAGCCGAGCAGCGCAGCCGATGCCGGGCTGACGTAGCGCAGCACACCCTGCGAGTTGTAGAGTGCGACCACCTGGCTGCTGCGCTCAAGGAGGCCGCGGAAGCGTTGCTCGCTGGCGCCGAGCCGCTGCTCAGCCTCGGCGCGGGCCGCAAGCTCGGCGCGGACCTGCCGCTGGACGGCCTCATGCCCGTGCGCCCAGAGCTGGATGAGGCCGGTGCAGCCACCCAGAAACACTAGTTGGGCGGCCCAGCGTTGCAGTGCGCCGGTTGTGCCGAGCACCGGCGGTAGCAGACCGAAGGACTCGGCGAGCAAGAATGCCAGGGCGGTGAGCGCCGAGAGAGCTGCCCAGCCGCTCGCGGCGCGGGGCCCGAACAGCACCGCCGCGCATAGCACCAGCAGCAGATAGCCGGGGATGGCCGGCGCGCTCAGGCCGCCGGCGTAGAACGCCGATACGGTCAGCATCACCCACAGGCCGGCGATCGTCCCGAGCGCAGCTAGGTATACCCGGCCGCGCCGCGCGAGTAGCATCAGCCCGCCGGTGGCAGCGGCCGTCGCGCCGACGACCACGGCCCGCAATCCCCAATCGGTGGATGTCGCCGGTGCCAGGATGCTGTAGAGCAGCAGCACGCCGAACGTGGCGCCGAGAATGACCTGAAGGCGCGCACCGAGCGCCTGCCGGGTGCGCGGATCGGCAGGGAGCGTCGGGGCAAGATATGTTTGTATCGCTGTCAGTTGTTTCGATCCTCCTGTCGGAGGCAGTATACCAGAAAAGGTAAAGCGGTTTTACGAGCGATCCGTGTTCAAAAGACTCACGAAACGCTCATCTAGCCGGAGAATGAGCACGGCGCGCCGCATGCTACCATGCAAGTGAAACCACGTGCCGCGCGAACGATCGCCGCTCGTCGCCAATCGTCCATGGACAGCGATCCTACGTGCAGGATCGTCCCGTCTTCCCATCGACTGCTCTGGTCGCCAGGTTGATGGACACGACTGATGCGGTATGCCGCCCGAAGGCGGCGCTCCATTCATCTTTATTTATAGCTCAGATCGATTGCTCTGGTCGCCAAGTTTATTGCCAGCAACGAGGCGGTGTGAGAGGGGCGGCGCGTACAGGGATACGTTTTTCTGCCGACGCGGTGGAGCGGCCGTCGCCTCCCTGTCTGCCCAGGGATGCGGAGAGAGGGTGGACCGATTCTCTGCACTCCACCCCATCCCTCTTCGCGCCAGGGGGCGAGGGAGCACCAAGGGCGTGCGGCGGCGGTGCGCGCCTCGCTGGAACCGCAGCCAGGCGGGCGCCCGCGCAGATCTGATTGTGAGGAGGAGAGCATATGCGGCGTGCCCCGCTCGCAGGTTTCGTTGCAGCCCTCTGGCTGGCCGGCTGCGGTGCGACAGCCGGGACCCAACCGACGCCCATCGCGGTGACTGCCACCGCCGTGCCCTCGGCGGTCCCGGCGGCTTCCGCACCGACCGCGCCCACCGCGCCTGCGCCCATCATCGCCGCGGCAGCTGCCACCGCCGCGCCCACCATCGCCCCGGCGACCGATGACGAGCGCCCGCCGCGGGTGCAGCTTGAGCGGGTGACGGAGGGCCTGACCCGGCCGGTGCATATCACCAACGCGGGCGATGGGAGCGGCCGGTTATTTGTTGTCGAGAAGCCGGGTCGGATCATGATCGTGCGCGACGGCGCGGTACAGCCGGACCCCCTGCTCGACATCACCGACCGCGTCGGCGCGCAGGGCAGCGAGCAGGGGCTGCTGAGCGTCGCCTTCCACCCGCGCTTCGCCGAGAACGGCTCCTTCTTCGTCAACTACACCGACCGGCGCGGCGACACGGTCATCTCGCGCTTCCGCGCCGAGGGCGCCCGCGCCGACCCGACCAGCGAACAGGTGCTGCTCCAGGTCGACCAGCCCTACCCGAACCACAACGGCGGGCTGGTCCTGTTCGGGCCGGATGGCTACCTGTACATCGGCATGGGCGACGGCGGCAGCGCCGGTGACCCGCAGGGGTACGGGCAGCGCATGGACACACTGCTCGGCAAAATGCTGCGGATCGATGTGGACAACGGCAACCCGTACGGCATCCCGCCGGGCAATCTGCAACGCGCCGGAGCCCGCCCGGAGATCTGGGCCACCGGCCTGCGCAACCCATGGCGTTTCTCGTTCGACCGGGCGACCGGCGACCTGTTCATCGGCGATGTCGGGCAGAACGCCTGGGAGGAGATCGACTGGCTGCCCGCGGGCGCGCCAGCCGGCGCGAACTTCGGCTGGAACGTGCTGGAAGGGGAAGCGTGCTACCGGAACGCAACCTGCGACCGCCGGGGCTTTGTCATGCCGATCGCTACCTACGGCCACGATCTCGGCTGCTCTGTTACGGGCGGGTATGTCTACCGTGGGGCACAGTCTCCGGGGCTGCAGGGTGCGTACATCTTCGGCGACTACTGCAGCGGCCAGATGTGGACGCTCCGGCCCGGCACGGATGGCGATTGGACCCTGGCCCCCGCACTCGACACGAATCTCTCCATCACCTCATTCGGCGAGGACGAAGCCGGCGAGCTCTACCTCACGGCGTATGAGGGCGAGCTGTATCGGGTGCGGCAGGGGTAGCCTGCTGCAGTGGAAGCTTCTGCCGGTCGTGGGGCGGGATGCGCACCTGGTCCGGGTCGAGAAAGTCGATCAGGTCGATCTGCGCGTGCTGCAGGGCGATCAGCCGCGCGACATGCCGGTCGCGGTCGTCGATCAGGCGGCCGATATCCTGCCGCAGCCCCTCGAACCATTCGGCGAAGCGCGGGTCGTCCTGCAGGCGGCGCGCGAAGGCGGCGTAGCCCATGCACTCGTCCTGCACCTCCTGCCCGTTCTGGCGGCGCGGCACGATCATCAGCTCGCCGATGGCGCGCTGCTGGCCACGAAACAGGCGGAAGGAGACCGGGTATTGGGTCGCAAAGAAGGTGCGGGTGATGGCGTCCAGCAGTGTGTTCAACCGGCGGCTGCGCTCGACCGAGCCGAGATCGAGAAATTGGACATCGCGGCGCATGATCTCGACCCAGCCGAGGAACTCGGTGATCACGTACAGGGTGTTTTCGACGATGTAGCGCTGCGTCTGCGGCGGGTCAGTCCGGTAGATGGTCAGAATGCTTTGGGCGGCGATGTTGTAGATGCGGCTTTGCAGATCGAACGCCGAGCGCAGCAGCGGGTCGCGGTAGCGGGCGACCAGCGCCTGCGACTGGGCCTCGCGCGAGCGTTCCTCACGCTGGCGCGTCAACTCATCCTGCAGGCGAGCGATGCGGATCTGGCCGTAGACCGTGACTGTCGCGCTGATCACGGCCACGACTGCAGCGCAGATCGCGGCGACAACTTCGCTTGACATAGCTCCAACCCAGTCAGCAGGCAGCGTTCAGGGTCAGGGGTCCGGGAGGTTCTGTTCCCGCTCTTCGGCATGCATCACTGCGCATCGATCGGGCGCTATTGATCGATGCCACACTGGCGATTATATAGCGATCCTAACCTGCACTGGCAGTGCCGCTTTCCGATGGCGCCCGCATATCGCCGGAAGGCGGCACAACGCGGGAGGCTCGTTAGAGCACGTCGGCCGGCCCCATGGCCCGCACCAGCGCCCGGCGCAGGTCGTCTGGCAGGTGGTGGCGGGCGGTCTGGTTCTCCCAGAGCGCGAACGCGCCGCCCGGCGTGTCGCGGATGAGCATGCCGCTCAAGCGCCGGGCCGCGCGCGTGAACGCGCGGGCGGTGCCGGCCGCGCGCCGCGCGAAGAACTGGTCATCCCCCGCCGCGGCCCGCTCGCGCAGGCGCACCATGGCCTGGCCCGCGTCGAGCGGGCCGCCCGCCTCCTCCGCACAGACGAGTAGGAGATTGATCACACCGGGCGGGAACTGGCGCAGCTTGGCGCAGATCACGTTGCTCAATTTCTCCGCAGGATCGCGCTTCCCTTCCGTGCGGCGCATGCGGGTCACCTCAAGATTCAGCGGCAGGTGGCCCTTGTACCGCAGTGCCAGATCGGGCGCGCGGCCGCTGCTGGCGGTCGGCTCATAGCTGATCGCGAAATGGCCGTCGCGCAGCAGCAGGAAGGCAGCCTCGAGCTCGGCGATCGTGTCGCGCAGCGACTCCGGATCAGCCTGGCGCAGCTTCTTGCGAATTTTTGTTGCGTGCGCGGTCACGAAGGCGCGGAAGCGCGGCGCGGCCGCAAGCCAGACGCTGAGCGCCGCAGCCGCCGGGTGCTGCGGGTCCGCGAGCAGGCTCGTAAGGGGTGTCGACTTCGTCATGACTGAACTGTGGAGCATCGCCGATCGAGAACAGGGCTGGAAAACGATGCGCGATCCTCAATCCTCCGATCAGCGGCCTTCCCGCCGCGTCAACTCGGCCATCCGGCGCTCACCCGGCAGGAGCAGGGCGAGGCCGATGGTGGCGATCACCAGGACCACCTGGGCTTCGATGGCGGCCGCCATGCCGAAATGGTCGGCGATCAGGCCGGTGATCGGCACCCCGATCGCCCCGGTGATGAAGCCAAGGCCGAGCACCAATCCGGAGGCCAGGCCGGCGCGTCCGGCCATAAGTTGCTGCGCCATCACCAGCATGAGCGGCCCGGTCGATGCCGCGCTGAACCCGACGAGCGCAGCGGTGATGAACCCGAACGGGCCAGGGAAGCGCGCAAACAGGATGAGCGCCGGAATAGTCAGCACCAGTGCGCCGATGATCACCGCACGCCGGCCGTAGCGATCGGCGAGCGAGCCGCAGCCGACCGTGCCGACCGCGCTGGAAAGGATCAGGGTGGTCGCGAGCGGCCCGTACAACGCTGCAGGGTAGCCCATCGACGCATACCAGGCTGGCACGAAGGCCTCGGTGCTGATCATCGTCCAGTTGCGCGACATCATGACACCGACCACCGCGGCGAGCGGCAGCAGCGGCAGCGCGGCGCGCCCGCCTGTGCGTTGGAGGCGGGGCGCGGCAGGCGCGACGCGGCCGTCCTGCAACGTGCGGAGCAGGTAGCCGCCGATCAGTAGGCCGGGCACGAGCATCGCCAGGGTGCCGCGCAGGCCGAATAGCGTGTAGATCACCGCGCCGATGAGCGGCCCGAGCGCCACGCCGAGGGTGCCGCCGGTCACGTAGACCGACATCGCGGCGTTGCGCTGCCCCGGTGGAATGACGGCGCTCGCGTTGACCGCGCCGAACGGGTGAAACGCGCCGGAGCCGAGGCCGGCGGCTCCGGCGAGCAGGAGGATCAGCGGGAACGATGGCGCGAAGCCGATCAGCGCAAAGATCGTTGCGGTCCAGAGGATCGTCCAGCCGAGCCGCCGCGTGCCGGTGCGGTCGGCCAGCCAGCCGAAGAATGGCTGCGAAAGCGAGGAGACACCGCTATAGGCCAGCGAGATCAGGCCGACGGTCGTCAGGTTGAGGCCGAAGCGGGTGATGAGCAACGGATAGAGGACCGGCAGCAGGCCGACGTAGCTGTCGATCATGAAATGGCCGAGCATCAGCGTCATCAGCGGGCGGTTGCGCGCAATATCGGCCCAGGTGTGTCGTTGTGCCCGTATGGTCACGAAGCCTCGCTTTGGGGTCGGCACGATGCGCGGCGCAAGATGTCTTCCCGGGCCGATGACCCCCACGCCCCCGCCGGGAGCGTTTCAGACAGACTCTCACACGGTGATCAACACGATCGCCGCCAGCACCGCGCCGACCCCGAACGTCTGCGCCCGGCTCAGGCGCTCGCCGAGAACGATGCGGGCGAGGAGAACGGTGCTGGCCGGGTAGAGCGACGACAGCACCGCAGCCACATCCAACCGGCCGGCGCGGGTGGCGAGCACGAAGCAGGTATTGCCGATGATCTCCAGCACGGCGGGCAGCAGGAGCAACAGCAGCATGCCGGCCGGCGGCGGCAGCCGCTCACGCCGCAGCAGCGCCAGCGCGAGCACGACCATGAACGATACGAGCCGCCCGGCCACCAGCGGCCAGAAAATCCCGGCCTCCCCGGCGCGATCCAGCACGATGAAGTAAGCGCCGAAGGCGCAGCCGGAGAGCACCGCCATGCCAACGCCGCGCGGCTGGCCGCCCGCGCCGTCCGGCCGCGAGACCAGCCATACCCCGCCGAGCGCCACCCCGAAGCCGAGCAGCCGCAGCCAGCCCGGCAGCCCTTCGGTCGCCATGCCGAACAGAACGGGCAGCACTGCCGCCAGCAGCGCCGAGATCGGGGCGGCCAGGCCCATCTGCCCGATGGCGAGGGCGCGATAGAGCGCCGCGACGCCGCAAAGACCGAGCAGGCCGGCGGCCGCGCCCCATAGCAGGCCCGCGGTCGGCGGGAGCGGCTCGCCCCAGAGCCACGCCAGCCCCACAAGCAATCCCAGCCCGGTCACCTGCGTGAAGATCAGCACCCGCAGAATGGGCGCGTAGCGGCTCGCCAGGCCGCCGCTGAAGTCGCCGGCGCCCCAGGCGAGCGCGGCGGCCAACCCGAATGCCGCGGTGGACAGGTCGTGATCGAGCATGGGTGCAGGATTCTCTGTTGTCAGTTTGGAGGTGCGGGAGCGAAGCTCCCTCGCACCCGCCGCTGGGAAAGGTCAGCAGCGCGGCACACCCGCCCCGTTGCCCCCCGCCGCGAGGAAGCGCGCCGCCAGCCCCGGAAGCTGCTTCACCGGCCCGCTGCACACGTTCGTGTGCGGCAGCGAGTCGAGGAAGACCTGGCCGTACGTCTTGCTGAGCAGCCGCCGATCGAGCACGGCGACGATCCCGCGGTCGCTGCGCGAGCGGATGAGCCGGCCGAACCCCTGCTTGAAGCGCAGGATGGCCTGCGGCACGGCGAATTCATGGAACGCGTCGGCGTATCGCTCGCAGCGCGCCGCGAACACCGGGTCGTTCGGCACGCTGAACGGTAGCTTGGCGATCACCAGAACGGACAGGGCGTCGCCGACCACATCCACCCCTTCCCAGAAGCTGCTGGTGCCGAGCAGCACGGTGCGGGGGAAATCGCGGAAGCGCTCCAGCAGCGAGCGGCGCGAGCCGTCGATCCCCTGGCCGAGCACGGCGATACCCTCCTCTTCCAACGGCTCCTGGATCGCCCGGTAGGTCTGGCGTAGGGCGTTGTTGGCGGTGAACAGCACCAGCGCGCGGCCTTCGCTCGCGGTGCACAGTGCGATGATCGCCTGCTCCAACGCCCGCTGGTAGCCGTTCTGGTTCGGCTCCGGCAGGTCGTTCGGCACATAGACGAGCGCCTGCTGACGGTAATCGAAGGGTGAGTCGAGCTGCAACTCATCTGGCGCTTCCAAGCCGATCCGGCTTTTGACGAACTCGAAGTCGCCATCGACGGTGAGGGTCGCCGAGGCCAGCACGGTCGTCGCCTTCTGATCGAAGAGGTTGGCCCGCAGCAGCTCGGCCACTGAGAGGGGGGCGGCATGGAGCTCCAGCGCGTCGCGCTTACGGTCGAAATTCAGCCAGGTGATCAGCTCCTCGCTATCGCCGAAGATGACATGCCCGGCGGCGACCTGCGTGTCGGTCGCGAAACGGCGGAGCGACTGGACGCGCAGCAGCAGCGTGTCGTATTCCAGCAGGTCGGCGTCCTTCAGGTCGCCGAGCAGCGCCTCAAGCCGGCCCAACGCCGCGCCGATCGCCACGAGCTGCAACTGCACGTTCTGCCACAGCATCTCGATCTCGCCCCAGGCCGGGTTGCGGCGCACCGCCGGCGTCAGCCGCAGCCGCGGGTCGTATGCCGACACCTCAGCCTCGGCGGTCATGAACTGCGTCAGCCGGTTGAAGAAGGCATAGACCGCCTCGCGCGCCCGCCCGACCACTGGGCCGATCTCCCGCACGAGGGCGCTGGCGCGGTCGGCGTCGGCCTGGGAGGCCGTGCTGCCCTGGAAGTAGCGCGGCAGCTCGGCCAGCAACCCGCCGGCGACGTTCACCCCACCCTCGAGAAACAGGTCGTCGAGAAACTGGAGCATGCGCGCCTGGTCGAGCACGAAGCCGAGCTGGTCGGTCGCGACATCTTCCAGGTTGTGCGCTTCGTCGATGATCAGGTGGTCGTACGGCGGCAGCACGCCCGCCTCGACGCCCAGGTCGGCCAGCAGCAGCGCGTGGTTCACCACCAGGATGTGCGCGGCCTCGGCGTCGCGGCGGGCCTTGAAGTAGTAGCAGTCGTGAAAGTCGGCGCAGCGCGGCCCGATACACGTTTCTGGCGTGACATTCACGCGGCCCCAGGCGGCGCTCTCGCCCTCCATCAGCAGCAGCTCGGCCTTATCGCCGGTGTCGGTCGTGGGGAGCCAGAGCTGGATTTTCAGCAGCGTGCGAATCTCGTCGGCCGTCAGCCGTCCATCGCGCCGCAGCTCCTTGTAGCGGCGCAGGCAGAGGTAGTTGCCGCGGCCCTTCAGCAGCGCGGCGGTGAACGGAGGTGCTGCGTTCTGCGTTCTCGGTTCTGAACGCTGTCGCCCTCCCGCCGTCTGCCGTCGATCGTCGATCGGCGGGCTGTCGTCCCCCTCGAGCAGCCGCTGCAAATCCGGAATGTCTTTGAAGAAGAGCTGATCTTGCAGGTTGATCGTGTTGGTCGAAACGACGACCCGCTCGCCGCGTTGGCGGGCGTGCAGCGCGGCCGGCATGAGGTAGGCCATGGATTTGCCGACGCCGGTGCCCGCCTCGACCACCAGCCTGCTGCTGCGGTTCAGCGCTGTGGCGACCGCCTCGGCCATGGCGACCTGCTGTGGGCGCTGCTCGTAGCCGGGGAACGCCCGGCCCATCGTCCCCTCGGGCGCGAAGAAGGCGCGCACGGCATCCAGGTCGATCGGGCGGGGATGGTCGGCGGGCTGGAGCGGGATCGCTTTCCGAGCAGATGGCGGACGAGCGACCGAGGGCGGCGTCTCGGCCTTTCGGCCCCCGTCTTCGACGAACACCAGCCTGGCTTTCGCCCGCTCGGCCTCGGTGAACAGGTCGCGCACCGGCCAGGAGGAAAGCCTGGCGGTGAGGCGGTTGATCTCGCTTAGTACGGCGAGGTCGAGCGCATCGATCCGGGCCAGCAGATGCAGGAACACCTGGCGGGCGACGTCGGCGTCTGCGTAGGCGCGGTGGGCATTGTCGTGGGCGATGCCGAGCGCAGCGGCAAGCGAGCCGAGGCGGTATGCGGGGGCCCGCGGCAGCAGCAGCGTCGCCAGCTCGAAGGTGTCGTAGCGTGGCTGCGGCAGGCGCATGCCCTGCGCCTCGAGCATGCGCAGGTCGAAGCTGATCGAATGGCCGACGATCGGGTAGCTCTTCAGGAACTGCGCCAGCTCCGGGGCGACCGCGGAGAAGCGCGGGGCCGCTGCGAGCTCCGCCTCGGTGATACCGGTGAGCCGGGCGATCTTGAGCGGGAGCGAGTGGCGCGGCTTCACCAGCCGGCTGAACGTCTCCAGCACCTCCTCGCCGCGAAACTTGACGGCGCCGATCTCGATGATCTCGTCCACGCCAGGCTCGAGGCCGGTCGCCTCGACATCCAGCGCGACAAACACCCGCTCCATGCTGCGCCCCGCTCAGATGTTTCAGTGTCGAGCGGCATTATACCGTATTCTGTGAGCAGCGCCCCCGCCCTGCGGCAGGCGGCCGCCCGCCGGGTATGCGGTGTGCCAGGAAGTCATCTATGCCGGTATGCACGCGTCAGAGAGTGCACAACAGTGAAGCTAGCAGCGTCGACGCACGATATCGCTGTTAGTGCGAGATCGCCGGCAGGAAGTACAGCGGCGCGGGCGTGGGGGGTGCCGTCGCCAGCGGTATGCCTGATGGCGTCGCCATGGGAGTGTTGGTCGGCGTCGGGGTGTTGGTTGCTGTTGGGATTGGCGTGTACGCCGTGCAGTTCTGCGAGCCACTGGGACCGTCGTAGACCTCAGGGCCGGCGGTCGAGCCGGCCTGGCCACCGTTGCCGGCGCCGGTGTTGCCTGGGGGCAGCGTGTTGCCGCTGAAGGTGTTGTTTCCGGTGGCGCACAGCAGGCCATTGTTGAAGATCGCCCCGCCGACCGCGCCAGCATTATCGCAATAGGGCGGCATAGCGCCGCTGCCGCCGTCGCCGCCGCCGGTAGCGGAGTTGCCGCTGAAGGTGACGTTCGCGACGAAGAGACGGCCCAGGTTAACGATGGCGCCGTTGATGAGCGTGCAACGATTGCGGATCCGGAGCGGGCGGCGCGCGTTCCCGCAATGCAGGCCACGCAATAGGGGCGGCCCCTGCTCGCCGTGTTTTCAAAAGCATGGAGGAAAATGCCAACCCACTATTGACATTCGCCACCCTGCATGATAAAATTGCCATACGATTGTAGATAAGTGACATAGATCAGGTTAATTTATGCCAGATGTGGAAAGGGGATGGCGATGGTTCAGCTCCATGTGGAGGCGGCGCTACAACGTCGGCGCGAGGAGCTTGCCGCCACGGCCCGGGAGCGGGCGGCGCGGGCGGGGCAGCCGGCGCGCCCGAATTCATGGCTGCGCGCCCCGGCCCGTATCGCTGGGAGCACGTGCATCCGCCTGGGGGTCTGGTTGCTGCGCTACAGCCAGCGCGATGCGACCACGACGGCGGCCTACACGGTCGTGGCGCGGGCGCATCGGCTGAATTGACGTTCTCGGCGCGACTCATGTGAATCGTCTGAGCGTGTGCGCATGCGCCGGACAACCCTATCCATCAGTGTGATTCGAAGGAGGCGCGTATGCATCCACTGATAACGACCGACCCGGTCAGCGGGAAGGAACTGATCGTGACACGCCTGGAGTGTCCGGAGAGCGGGATCGTGATCGAGGGCCGTTTCTCGCTCGGCTGGATCGGGCGGCTGAGCCGCGAGCAGCTCGATTTCGTCGAGCTGCTGGTGAAGAACCGCGGCAACATCAACGGTGTGGCGAGCGATCTGAAGATCGCGTACAACACGGCCCGCAGCCGGCTGGACGATATCGTCGCCGCGCTTGGCTACCGCGTGCCGGAGCAGGACCACCGGCCCGAGCGCCGCGCCGTGCTCGACCGAGTCGCTGCCGGTGAGCTTTCGGTCGAGGATGCGATGAAGCTGCTGCGTGGCTGAGCCGCTAAGAGTGTGACGAGGGAGCGGGGTGATAGGGTGACAAGCTGACAGGGTGACAGGGTGACAAGCTGACAAGCTGAACTTTGTTCCCCTGTTTCTTTCTCATACCGCGCATCATGCGCAATGGAGGCGGCTATGTCCGATACCGATGAGCGCATGCGGATCCTAAAGATGATCGAGAGCGGCCAACTCCGCGCCGAGGATGGCGCGCGCCTGCTGGAGGCGCTCGACGGCGGCGAGGCGCGCGAGCGGGTGATGGCGCGCACGCTGCGGGTACGGATCGCCGACATCAGCCGCGAGCGCAACAAGGTCGAGGTGCGCATCCCGGTCGGCCTGATCGATATCGGCCTGAAGATGGGCGCGCGGCTAGCGCCGCGCTTCGACACCGACCAACTGCGCGACCTGATCGCTGCGGTGCGGCGTGGAGCGACCGGCCGCATCTTCGAGGTGCAGGATCTGGATGAAGGCGAGCGGATCGAGGTATTTGTCGAGTAAGGAGGAACCTCATGCGACGCGAGACACTTCCGGCGGGGCAGCCGCCGCGGGTGCTAGTGACGCGCTGCGCCGGTGACCTGCGGGTGGAGGTCTGGGACGAGGCAGCTATCGGGATCGACACCGATGACCAGCGGGCGGAGGTCGAGCGCGAGGGCGATACCCTGATACTCAGCACGCGGAACGACCTGGAGCTCTGGCTGCCGGCCGGTGTCGAGCTACGCGCTGAGCGGGTGAACGGCGATCTCCGGATCGACGGGGTGGCGCAGGCGTTCGTCGAGACGGTCGACGGCGACCTGGACGCGGCGGACATTGACACGCTCACGGTCGAGCGCAAGGTCGGTGGCGATGTGGAGGTCCGCCGCATCCGCATGGCCGAGATCGGCGCGGTCGGCGGCGATGCCGGCTGCGAATCCATCGGCGAAGCGCTGCGGATCGGCAGCGTCGGCGGCGACCTGGAGGTGCATGCCTCGGCCGGCGCCGTGCTCATCGCCGAAAACATCGGCGGCGACCTTGAGATCGTGGAGGCCGCGAGCGCGCGCTGCGGCAGCGTCGGCGGCGATGCGGCGGTGCGCCAGATCGGCGGGGACGCGCGGGTGGGCGATGTCGGCGGCGACTGTCTGCTGGAACAGGTGGCCGGCGTGGCACAGGTGGGGAGCATTGGCGGGGATGCGACATTCGATCGGGTGAGCGGTGGGCTGGAGGTGGGCAGCGTCGGCGGCGACTTGGCGTTGAGCGCGCCGTTCAACGGCGTATCGCGCCTGGTGGTCGGCGGCGACGCAGCGATCAACCTCGGGCCGTCGCCCGATGTCCGTATCAGCGCGACGGTCGGCGGGCAGGTGGAAGGGCCGCCGATCGTGTCGCACGTCCACGGCGGCGCGATCTCGATCGTCTATGGCGAAGGGACGAATCACCTGACTCTGGTGGTCGGTGGCGACCTGGACTTGAGCGGCGGCGGCGCCCCGCGGGCGTCCAGCGCGACAGCCGGCGACTGGCGCGACTTCGAGCGCGACATGGAGCGCCTGGGGGAGGAGCTTGGGCGCATGGGCGAGGAGTTGGGCCGGGCGTTCGCCGGCTGGGGCGCGGCGCGGTCCAGGGAGTGGGAGGAGCGCCTGCGCCGCCGGGCGCAGGAAGCGCACGAGCGGGCCGAGGACCGGGTGCGCCGCGCCGCGAAGCGGGTCGAGGCGAGCGTGCAACGCCAGCCGGAGCGGGTGCGGGTGCGGATCAACGACCGCGAGTGGGTCTTCGACCAGGAGCGGCTGGAACGGCTGAAGGAGCAGGCGCGGCAGGCGGCGCGCGAAGGGGTCGCCGGGGCGATCGCCGCGATCGACCGGGCCTTCGCTGCGATGGGTGTGCCACCGACGCCGCCCCCGCCCCCTGCGCCGGGCGAGCCGCCCGCGCCCCCATACCCGGCCACCGGCCAGACCATTCGGATCGAGGTGCCGCCGGAGGCTGCGGCCGGGCAGGCAGGCGCGGAGGCTCCCGCACCAGCGCCGCCCGAGCTGCGCCATCCGGACGAAGAGCGGGCGGCCATCCTGCGCATGGTCGCCGAGGGGCGTATCACGCCGGAGGAGGGCGACATGCTGTTGGATGCATTGGGGTAGTTCGTGGCACGTGGTGCGCAATGCCTGCGTGCCCGCGGCGACGCACGACGGACTCCGTGTGGCGGCGCGTGCTATAATGCCGGTACTCTTTCCGGCGCACCAGGGCGCGACCAGCGGCTTATCCGCCCGGCTGCCCGCGCCGCCGCGTACGAGGTTACGACAGCAGATGGAGCCGCAGAACTTCGAGGAGACGAGCGCCGAGCTGGAGCGGCTCGCCGTCGAGCAACTGAACGATGATGAGGGTGAGCTGGAGGCGCGCCGCCAGCGAGGCCGTAGCCGCCGGGCGCGGGTGCGCCAGTTGTACCAGCAGGGCGCCGTCCGGACCGGCGAGGATTATTATCACGCGGCCCTGGTGATGCTCCACGGCGATGAGATCGCCAGCCTCGAGCTGGCGCGGCACATGGCCAGGCGCGCAACCGAGCTCGGCGAGCAGCGTGCCTGGTCGGTGATCGCGACGGCCTGGGACCGCGCGCTGATCAAGCGCGGTTTGCCGCAGCGCTTCGGCACGCAGTTCGTCCGCGAGAACGGGCGGCTGTCGCTCGGCCCGGTCGATCCATCGATCACCGATAGCCAGCGGGCGCTCTACGGTGTGCCGCCGCTGTGGGTGCAACAGCAGACGCTTGAGCGCTTGCGGCGACGCGAGGAGAGTGACCAATGACAACGGCAGGATCGCCGGCGGAGATGTGCCGCGCCTGTGCGGCGCCCCTTCCGCCCGAGAGCCGTTTTTGCATCGAGTGCGGCCAGCCGGTTGTGCCGGCCGCGGTTGCCCGCTGCCCCGTGTGCGGCGCTGCCGGGCCGTCCGGCGCCCGCTTCTGCGTGGCGTGCGGCGCGGCGCTTGGCGGGGGGCGCCCGGCGCACATCTGGCGCGCGCGCCGCGCCTCCCCCGCGCCGGTCGTCGGGGTGTTCCTGATCGGCCTCGGCCTGCTGATGCTGACTCACTGGTGGTGGCCGGGGCTGCTGGTGCTGGCGGGCGCGGTGAGCGTCGCGGCGGCGATGGTGCGTGGCCGCGCACGCGATGCGCGGCAGTTGGCGCTGTGGCTGTTCGGGCTTGCGGCCCTGGCCCAGTTCGGCTGGTGGTGGCCGGGGCTGCTGCTGCTCGCCGGGCTGAGCGCGCTGCTTGCCGGGTCGCGGCTGGGGATGGGCCGTCCGGCGCGGCGCGGCTACCACCCATCCTAGCAGTCTCATTCCTGACAAGGACCAATTGGGGAGTGCATGCGGCGGCTCCTGGCGCTACACTGGCGCCAGGAGCCGTGTTGATTCCAGGCGGTGAACACGATGGTACGGAGCGCCCCGATCCCGGGACAGATGAACCAGCAGGCGCGGCGGCGCCCGGCGAAGGGCCGCGGGCTGCTCCTGCTCATCCTGCTGCTGGCAGCGCTTGGGGGCGGGTCGTTCCTGGCGGTGGGGTTGCTGGCGCCCACGCGGCTGGCCGCTGTTCACGAGCGCGGGCTGGCGCTGCTGCACGGCGGCGTGGCCAGTGTCGAGGAGCGCACCGACGTGGATGGTTGTGTGCGCCTGCCGGACGGAAGCGGGCCATACGCCGTCGTGCGCACCGTGCGCGAGGCTACCTTCGCCGATGGCGCGTCCCTCACGACGACCTTCACCACCCGCCCGGCGCCGAGTCGGAATGTGCGGTGCGGCGAGTAAATGCGCGAAGCTTGAAGAATGAACAATACAGAATGTAAAGTGAAAAATGTTGAACTCTGTCCCCTTTGCGTCCTGAACTCCCGCTTCGTCACCCGCTCAGCCCGTACACCGGTTGCGCGCGGCCCGCATCGGCCCCGGCGCGCAGGCCCGTCCGCTCCCACCCGCCGCTGGCGCGTCCAAGGGCCAGGTAGGCGTGCTCGCTGCACAGCAGCCGGTAGCGGGGCTCCCCGGCCGCCAGCTGGCCGATCTGGAGCGCCTGGCTGACCGGCGCCCCGACCGCCCGCAGGCCGATGCCTGGCAGCGGAACGAGGCGCGCCAGGCCGCTGGTGAGGCTGATGGCAAGCGGCGGGCGTCCGTTCGCCCGCCACGTCCGCTGGATGCTCTCGGCGGCGGCCCGGGCCGTATGCAGCGCGACCTCGCCCGGTTGCTCGGTGAAGGCGCCGAACACCAGCATCATCGCGTCGCCGCTGGGCTGCAGCAGCGCGCCGTGGTGCCGGGCGAGCTCGTCGGCAAGGGCCGCGAGCGCCTGCATATCCAGCGGGTCGGCCGGGAGCGCGGGGGAGCTCGTGGCGCAGGTCAGCAGCAGCACCGCCACTGGCTGCGGCGTGGCGTCGCGGTGGCGCCCCTCGAGGATCGCCTGGGCGATCGGCGCGGGCAGCGGCGCGGGCAGCACCGCATCGAGGCGGGCATGGCGGCGGCGCTCCTGGAGCAGCCCATTGACGGCGCGCGTTAGTTCGCCCCACGGGCCGCCGGGCACCTCGAGCTTCTCCAGGCTGTCGCCGTCGGCAAGTTGCCGTGCCAGCGCCCGCGCCCGCGCGCGCATCTCGGCCACGGCCGCCGCCAGCCCGACCGCCAGCGGCAGCAGCAACGCGCCGGCGGCCTGCCCCGCGAGCGCGAGCAGGATGACGGCGATCAGGGTAAGCACTCCGAGGATGACGTGGACGAGGTGGCGTGATTGACCGGTCAATCCCTTCATGGGGCGCTATCCTCTCCGGTGGGGCTTGAGGATAGCATGCCCGGCCATGCCCTACGAAGATTCGGAGATTACAAAACGTTTACTCATCCGCCCGGAGAATATATCCGACGCCGCGCACGGTATGGATGAGGCGCGGCTCGCCGCCGGCTTCCAGCTTCTGCCGCAGGTAGCGAACATACACTTCGATAATATTGCTCTCGCCGCCGAAGTCGTAGCCCCACACACGATCATAGATCACCTCGCGAGTGAGGACCTGCTGCGGATGGCGCAGAAACAGCTCGAGCAGTTCGTACTCTTTGGCCGTCAGTTCGACGCGGCGGTCGCCGATATAGGTCGAATGCGCCGCGGTGTCCATCGTCAGCGGGCCATAGCGCAGCACCGTCGGCTGGCCTTCGCGGCTGCGGCGGCGGAGCTGGACACGGATGCGGGCCAGCAGCTCCTCGAAAGCGAACGGCTTGACCAGGTAATCGTCCGCGCCGGCTTCGAGGCCGGCTACCCGATCCGGCACGGCATCGCGCGCGGTGAGCATGATGATCGGTACATCCGATACGGCGCGCAACCGCTGCGCGACCTCCAAGCCGTCGATCTTAGGCAGCATCAGGTCGAGGATGACCAGGTCGGGCGGGCGCTCGCGGGCCGCGGCGAGCGCGGTGGCCCCGTCGGCGGCGATCTCGACGCTGTACCCCTCGAAGACCAGCCCGCGCCGCAGGTAGCCGGAGATCTCCTGCTCGTCCTCGACGATGAGAATATGTTCGCTCATAGCCCATGCGCCCCCGTGTGCGGCGGGCGGTTCCAAACGCGGCTCCTGGGCGCAGACGGTGCATCGGCCAGATCCGGGCGGGCCGCTGACCGCGCCCCGGCGCGGCCGCCCATCAGGCCATCGGCTGTTCCATTGTAGCACGGCTGGGATGGGGCGCAAACCGGGCTTGACGCCGCGCGACCGTTCCCGCATCATGGACGCAGCGGCGTGTCGACCACTGGGCGAATCCAATCATGCGCTTCCTCAACCAGACAGCGATCGTCACCGGTGGCTCGCGCGGGCTTGGCCGTGCTATCGCGCTGGAGCTGGCGCGCGGCGGCGCGCGGGTGCTGGTGAACTACCAGCACAACGCGGCGGCGGCCGAGGAGGTCGTCGCCGCGATCGTGGCGGCGGGCGGCGAGGCCGCGGCGCACCGCGCCAACATCGCCGATGAGGCGGCGGTCGCGGCAATGGTCGCCGCGTGCCTGGAGCGCTGGGGCCGGCTCGACATGCTGGTCAACAACGCCGGGATCGTCGCCGACGCCCCCATGGCCCGCATGAGAGACGAGCAGTGGCGGGCGGTGATCGAGACCGATCTGACCGGAGTGTTTCTCTGCTGCCGGGCGGCGCTCCCGCCGATGCGGGCCCGCGGCTACGGGCGGATCGTCAACATCGGCTCGCTGGCGGGCCTGGCGGGGAACGTCGGGCAGGTGAACTACGCCGCCGCGAAGGCCGGGCTGGTCGGGCTGACGCGCGCGCTGGCCCGCGAGGTCGCGCTGGACGGCATCACGGCCAATGTCGTCGCGCCGGGGTACATCGAAACCGAGATGCTCGCCACCGTGCCGCCCGCCCTGCGCGCCTGGGCGCTCGACGCGATCGCCATGCGGCGCTTCGGCACGCCCGACGAGGTCGCCCCGGCGGTGGCGTTCCTGCTCTCCCCGGAGGCTTCGTACATCACCGGGCACGTGCTCGCCATCGATGGCGGCTGGGTGATGCCGTGAGCGTGCGGAGTGTGAAGCGTCGCGTGTACATGTAGTGGAGTCTCGGTTCACGCCGATTACTCCTCGCGCCTGGCTGGTTTGTGATTGCAGATTGGAGGGTGCAGATCGTCTGCCCGTCTGACGGTCTGGCGGTCTGGCTCCTGGCCCTCAATTCCCCGGCCCTCAGCCCTACCGTCCTCCCACCCATATCGCCATATCGCCGTCGCCGGCGCGTGTCGGCTGGCCGGTGCGCAAGTCGAGCACGTAGACGCCGTCCGCCGTGCCGTAGGCCAGGCGCTGCCCATCGGGCGACCAGGGGCTGAAGGAGAACAGGAAGGCGTCGAAGAAGCGCTGCAGCCCGACGACCGCCGGGCTTGGCATGAAGCTCGCCAGCTCGCGCACTGCGCCATCCGCCACCTCAACCGTGTGCCACGTCCGCTTTCCATCCGGCGCCGGGTCGTCCTGCGTCAGGTAGGCGATCCGCTGGCCATCCGGCGACCAGAAGAACGAGGTGACCTGCTCATCGCCGCGCGAGAGGATGCGCGGTTCGCCGCCGTTGCCATCCACCAGCTTCAGCGTGCCGGCCACCGAGCCGCCGGCCACCGGCTGCGCCGCCACATACGCGATCTGGTCGCTCGTGGGCGAGCGGGCCAGGCGCACGTCCGCGACCTTTTCGTTCGCCAGGAGCTTGACCTCCTTGCCGTCGCGCGACGCGCGCACGATCCGGCTCTCGATATCCTCGATCGTCGGGCGGGCTTTGGCGATCGGTGGTTGCGCGACATAATAAATATGGTCGCCGTCCAGCGCCCACGCCGGCGCTTGGAACAGCCCCGGGTCGCTCAGGATCGGTTGCGACGCCCCCCTGCCGGGCGTGTACGTCTCCAGCCGCCCGCCGGTCACGGCGTGGCCGTCCACGTGCAGCAGCAGCGTGCGGCTCTGGCGGTCCCAGGCGATGTACGACGACGACCCGGTGGTGATCAACTGCGCCGGCCCCGAGCCGTCCGCTGGAACGAGATGTGTCGTCAGGCCGTCCGCGCTGGCGAGGAGAAAGCTGATGTATTTCCCGTCCGGCGACCAAGCGAGGGCGAACGGCTGATTCACGCTGGTGCGGAACAGCTCCGTCTGAGCGCCGGTGCGCAGGTCGAGCCGCACGATCGCCAGGTTGGGCGGCGAGCCGGCCACATAGGCGATCTGCCGGCCGTCCGGCGCGACGGCGGGGAAGCGGTAGTCATCGTCGTTGACATTGCCGGCCAGCACTCGAGCGCTCGTTTCGCCGTCCGTCAGCAACTGCATCCGCGAGTCGGCGCCGACCAGCACCAGCCCGATCGGCTGGGGCGCGGGGCGGGAGAGCAGCGCCCAGGCGAGCAACGTGCCGGCTGCGGCGATCAACAGCACCAGGCCACCGATGATGATATACAGCGTGCGCCGCAGGGCCATAGCTCCCTCCTTCGCGCCGGGCGCGGGGCAGTCGGTGGGCGGTAGACGATGGACGGTGGACGGTAGTCGGTGGGTGGTGGGCGGCGGTTATAGCGCTGTTTTCTCCTCTGGGTCGGCCTCGCCGCTCCTCCTCATGGCCTCCCCGCTTGTGGCCCGCTGTCCGCGGCCAGCCACTCGCTCATCGCTCATCCATCCCACCATCCGCGATCTGCAATCTTAAGCATAACACTCCGCCGATCGCCGCGCAAGAGACACGGTTGACCGGCTCCCGAAATTGCCTATAATACTCGGTTAACCCCACACAAGCCGAGGCCCGGCCGGCGACCCGCGCCGGAAGATCTTCACCGGCAAGCCTCACCTGTCAAGGAGGACATGATGCCAGCCTACGGACCGGACAGAATTCACAACATCGGCCTCTTCGGCCATGGCGGGAGCGGGAAAACCACGCTCACCGAGGCGCTTTTGCTCACCGCCAAGGCCATCTCCCGCGCCGGGCGCGTCGAGGACGGCAATACCGTCAGCGATTACGACCCGGAGGAGCAGAAGCGCCGCATGTCGATCAACCTGAGCGTCGCGCTGCTAGAGTGGAACGGCGACAAGATCAACCTGATCGATGTGCCGGGCTATGCCGATTTCGCTGGCGAGATCGCCGCGGCGATGCGCGTGATCGACGGCGCGGTGCTGGTGTTGGATGCCGCCGGGGGCGTGGAGGTCGGGACAGAGCTGGCCTGGGAGGCGGCGGTGACCGCCGGCGTGCCGCGCATCCTGTTCATCAACAAGATGGATCGCGACAACGCCAGCTTCTTCCGCACGCTCGAGCAAGCGCAGGAGGTGCTCGATGCTGCCGTTATCCCGCTGCAGATCCCGGTCGGTGAGCAGCGCACGTTCAACGGTATCATCTCGCTGCGTCGCCAGCGTGCCTGGCTCGATAGCGGCAAACGCGACGGCTCATTTGTTGAAGCGGATATCCCCGCTGACCTGGTGGGGCTGGAGCAAGAATGGCGCGAGCGGCTGATCGACAAGATCGCCGCGACCAACGACGACCTGATCGAAAAGTACCTGGAAGGCGGCGCGGACGCGCTGACGCAGGATGAGCTGAACCTCGGCCTGCGCGCCGGCATCGCCAACGGTTCGATCGTTCCGGTGTTCCTCGGTTCGGCCACCCAGTTGATCGGCATGGCGCAACTGCTGAACGGCATCATCGATAGCATCCCCGCCGCCGGGCGCAAGCCGGTCGAGGCGACCGAGCTGAGCAGCGGCAAGCCGGTCACGCTCAAGGCCGCCGCCTCCGAGCCGCTGGCGGCGCTGATCTTCAAGACGCTGGCCGACCCCTACGGCAAAATCAGCTTCGTGCGCGTCTTCAGCGGCGAGCTCAAGTCGAACAGCGTGGTCTATAACTCGCGCACCCGCAAGGAAGAGCGCATCAGCCAGCTCTACGCCGTGCGCGGCAAGGAGCAGACCCCGGTGGCCTTCATCGGCCCCGGCGACATCGGCGTGGCGACGCGCCTGGTGGACGCGCAAACGAACGACACCTTCTCGTCGCCCGACCGCCCGCTCCAGCTCGCGCCGATCGTCTTCCCCGCCACGGCCTTCACCGGCGCGGTGAAGCCCAAGACCCGTGCCGACCTGGACAAGCTCGGCAGCGCCCTGGCGCATGTCGTCGAGGAGGACCCGACGCTCCAGATCAGCCGCGATCCGCAGACCGGCGAGACCCTGATCTCCGGCCTGGGCGAGTCGCACGTTAAGATCGTCGCGGAGCGGATGAAGCAGAAGTTCGGCGTCGATGTCGACATCGAGCTGCCGCGCGTCCCGTACCGCGAGACGATTCGCGGCAAGGCCGAGGCCCAGTACCGCCATAAAAAGCAGACCGGCGGCGCCGGGCAGTTCGCCGATGTCTCCATCCGCGTCGCGCCGCTGCCGACCGACCCAGGCCGGGAGGACCCGCTGGAGTTTGTCAATATGATCGTCGGTGGCGTGATCGACCGTGCGTTCATCCCATCGGTCGAGAAAGGCGTGCGGGCCGCCATGGCCGAGGGTGTGATCTCCGGCAACCCGGTGGTGGATGTGCGTGTCGAGCTGTTCGACGGCAAGATGCACCCGGTCGACTCGAAGGATATCGCCTTCCAGATCGCTGGCCACGAAGCGTTCAAGCTGGCGGCGCAGAAGGCGCAGCCGGTGATCATCGAGCCGATCTACGAGCTGGAGATCACCGTGCCCGACCAATACGCCGGCGACATCATGAGCGACATGAACATGCGGCGCGGGCGGGTGATGGGGATGCTGCCTGCCGGAAACGGTCGGACCGTCATTACCGCGCAGGCCCCGCTGGCCGATGTGCAGCGCTATGGCACCGACCTGCGCTCGATGACGCAGGGGCGCGGGCGCTATTCCATGCGCTTCGATCACTACGAGGAAGTGCCGGCGCACCTGGCGCAGGCGCTGATCGAGGCGCAGAAGAAGGAACACGCGTAGGTCCGTGGACGGTGGACCGCGGACCCTGGTCTGCCCCTCGCGACGCTCGGGAACCGCCGGGGCGAAGGCGGTGGACGGCGGCCCGACAGGGCTTGCGGTCCACCGTCTGCTTTGCGCCGCTACGCGTGGCGCGGCAGGCGGTGCATTCCCGGCTACCCCACCATGCTGGCGCGCGGCGCCCAGCGCGGGCGGTGTCCGCTCCCGGTTACGTGTGCCGAGCTCCCACGCGGCGCCCTGCGCGGCAGATGGCCGGGGGCGAGCGCCCCCGGCCCCTCCGCGAGCAGCTTCGCCCCTTGGAACCCTAATTGATGCCCCTACGCAGCGCGACCCGCAGCGCATCGGCGTGTGGCTTCTGCGCCGGCGGCGAGTTCGCGCCAGTGGGCTTCGTTACCCGAGCTGCGGGGTTTACTCCGCGGCGGGTCACCCCGTTGCTGGGCGTAGAATGCCCCGTCCTGGCCGGTCAGCCGGCTGACGGAGCCGGGGTGGTCGCTGCTGACGTAATTGGCCGTCTCGCCGCTCCAGGTATCGTGCTGGCCGATCAGCTCGCCGTCGAAGCGGTAGCGCCGTTTGGCGCTGATGCCGATCGTGTCTTCCCACAGCCCCTGGGTGTTCATCATCGTCACCCTGCCGACGGTGCGGGCGATCCGCGCGCTGTCGCCATCGTCGCCCGAGGTCTCGGTCACGCCGTTGCCGGTCAGGCCGGACGGGCGCGGCTCGGCGTCCCAACTGGAGCGCACCCCGTGGCGCGCCGTCAGGGTGCTAGTCGTGTCGGAGGTGGAGGGCTGCCCGTTGACCGTGTGCGCCTTTGAGGTGGCAGCAAGCGCGCTTGAGCGCAAGGACGCCTGTAGCAGGGATCCCCGGCGGGCCGGGAGCAGCGCTCTGGCGCACTCTCGGCAACGTGGTGCGCCAAGCATAGGGGCTCCGGACACCTCACTGACGGAACGAGCCGTACCCGGAGCAGGGGTAGGGCGGCGCATCAGCACTGCAATGGCGAACACCACGTTCCACACAGCAACAGCGTGCGCCGGCTGCAATCCATGGGCCCGAGTGGTTCATCTGCGAGCCAGGGTAGCCAGCTGCTCCGCGCGTTCAGGACGCGATCTTGGCTGGTTGCCGCCGCGGGTCCCATCCCACTGGCGGACGACGGCTACGACTCCACCACGGCATGCCAGCATCGATCCAGTGCTGTCGCCAGCGCAGATACAGTTGCCGGCGATCCTCGCTAGTTACGCCGCTGGCGTCGTCATAGCCGAACTGAATGCCACAGGATGGACAAATCTCATGCGATGGCAGCGCGCCATCCCAGGCCGGAAAGCCCAAATCGTAGCCACATACCGGGCAAAGGGTAAGGCGGTGTATGGTCATCTGCGAGGCGTCCATGGCGGGTTTCCAGGTTGCCGATACCAGTCATCGAGATTCGTTCCAGCCTGATGAGTGGCTGGATCGGGTTTATAATAGGTTTTCGTAGTATCATCTGGATTGTAGGCGCCAAACTCGTTAGTTCCGGGATCATACACCCGAATGGTCCCATTCCGATCTCCCTTCGTTGGCAGCCCGTGTTTCTGCGACCGTTGTAAAAAATCGGAAGCCTGTTTCGCGTAATCATCCTTGTTCGTCGCGGCGAAATCGCCGCCGTGCCGCTGATAGTGATCGTCAAGCGTATCAGGATGCCCCCAAGAGTCCTCAGTCGTCAGATCCAGGTTTTCCGCCGCCCCCGCCGCCTCCCCCGCGGCGCCATCATCCGGGATCGGCGCCCCCGCCGCAGCGACGGTCTACCCCGGCGTGTGCGCGGCACCGTAAGCGAGGAGCGCGCCGGCGCCGATCATGAGCCCGGCGCCGATCACGAACCTCACCACCGCGCCAGCCGCCGTCCCGGCACCGGGGACAACCGACCCAATCGCCGCGCCCGCGAGGGTGCACCTGATGACTTCGACGCACTGCCGCGTCGGGTCGGTGTGCCGGACCGGGTTGTTCCGCGCATAACTGGGCGGTTGAGCGCCTGCGGGTCGCCATACCTCCCACGATGCACCAATTGAGGCCGTCGACCGTCTGCGTGCTGTAAACGACAAGATGGCGGTGATGGCCCTGCCGCGAGCAAGAGCAACCCGCGTGGGCCGATCGCTGCGCGTTTATCCGATGCCGCGGGTATGGCCGCGGATCAGGCGGGTGAGGGCCTCGGTCTGAGCGGTGAGTGCCGCCACACGCCGCTCCAGTTCCGGGCGGTCGCCGCCGATCAGGCGCATATCGAGCTCCGGCAGGCGGGCCTCAGCCTCAGCGAGCGCGGCGTGCAGCCGGCCGAGCGCTTCGGCGGCGCGTACGAGCGCTTCCTGCCGCTCAGCCGCCTCGCGCCGCCGGCGGCGCACCAACAGCACCGCGCCGGCAGCCAGGGCCGCAGCCGCCACGGCAGCCACCGGCGCCGCGATTCTGAGCGCACGGCTCATGGCACCCCTCCATCCCGCTTGATGACGACCAGCGTGATGTCATCCGCCTGCGGCCCGACAGCTGAAAAATCGTGCACGGCGTTCAGGATCGCATTGAGAACATCGTCCGGTGTGCCGCGCGCGTTGGCGCGCAGCACCGCGTGCAGCCGCTCCTCGCCGAACAACTGCCGGCGGGCGTCCATCGCCTCGGTCACGCCATCGGTGTAAAGGCAGAGCACATCGCCCGGCGCCAGCACCACGCGACGCTGCTCGAAGCGCGGCTCGGGCACGACGCCCAGGACCATGCCGCTGGCCTGCAACTGCTCGATCTGACCGGTCGCGGCGCGGCACAGCAGCGGGTAGTTGTGCCCAGCGTCGGCGTACTCCACACATCCGGTCGCGCCGTCCAGAATGCCGTAGAACGTGGTCACGAACAGGCCAGCACGGGCATCCGCCAGCAGCAGCCGGTTGGACTGCTCGAGCACCTCGCGTGGAGCGCGGCCATCGCTCGCGGTGGCGCGGATAATCGTCCGCGAGAGCGCCATGAACAGCGCCGCCGGTACCCCCTTGTCGGTCACGTCGGCGATCACGATCCCCAGCCGCCCGGCGATGACCGGCGGTTCGGGGCGGGCGGCGCGCGGTGCGCCACGGCCGGTGCGCCAGAACTCCAGCTCCAGGTCGCGCCGGGTGAGCGCGGGGCGGGCCGCCGCCACCGGCGCGCCGCCCGCCGGAAGGGCCGCGCCGGATTCTGGCAACCCGATGAAGTCATAGAAATCGCCGCCGACCTGCTCCGCGGCGCGGTAGAAGGCGGCGATCGCGTACCCGGGGAAGCGCGGGCAGGCGTCCGGCAGAAAGCTGGCCTGGATGTCGCGGGCCAGCGCGAGCTGCTGTTCGAGCCGCTGGCGGGCGAGCACTTCCTGGTGCAGCCGCTCCCGTTCGAGCGTCTGGGCGAGCTGGCTGGCGAGCAGGTCGAGCAGTTGGGCTTCGTCGTCCAGAAAGCGGCGCGGCGCACGTGAGTTGACCAGCAGCATGCCGGCCGGAACGCCGTTGATCGTTACGGCAGCGGCCATGTGGCCGCGGAAGCGCTGCGCCTTGAGCAGCGGCGGAAGCGGGCTCATCGCGTCGGTTGCCAGGTCGGCGCTGCGCTCCGGCAGGTACCAGAGGTGCGGCTGCTGCGGATCGAGCACCGCCGGCAGCGAGGTGTTGTTGAGGAACTGCCAGCCGTGCGCCACGACGAGCCGCGCCACCCCCTGCGCCTCGTCCGCTTCGACAAAGGCGCAGGCTTCGACCTCCAGCAGCCGCGCGCCGACCCGCACCAGCCGTTGCAGCGCCGAGTCCAGCCCGGTGGCACCGAGCAGGTCCTGCGAGAGTTGGAGCAGCGCCGCCTGCTCCTGCACCCGCCGCACCTTCACCTGCTCGTACAGGCGGGCACGGGCGATCGCCGTGCCGAGCAGGTTGCCGATCGCCGAGAGAAGCTGGAGTTGCGCCGGGGTGAAGTTGCCGAACTCGGTCGTGGCGACGTTCAGGATGCCGAGGATCTCGTCGCCGTTGCGGATCGGCACCGAGGCGTGGCGGGCCAGGCCGCGCTTGTCGCCGACGGCGCTGCGCAGCCGGCTGCACCGCACCACGTTCACCGCCTGCGTCAGCCGGCCCTCGGCGCACAAATCCTGGCAGGTGCAGCCGTCCTGCCAGGCCGGGCCGGGGTAGGCGATCGCCGGGGGCAGGCTGTGGCGAGCGGCCAGGCGGAACTTCCCGGCATCGTCCGTGAGAAAGATCCAGCCGGTGTGCAGGCCCAGCAACTCGACGATATGGACCAGTGCGGCGTCCAGCGCCTCGCGCAGGTCGACGGCGCGGTTGAGCGTCTGCGACAGCGCATTGAGGGTCGTCAGCTCGGCGATTCGCCGCTGCGCGTCGCTTTGGGCAGGCATAAGCGCGATTGCAGCATGCAGCGTGCAGAGTGCAGATGAGACAACCCAACCTGCAATCTACAATCGACAATCTGCTATGAACTCTTCCAGCCGATGGCGACATGCCCGATAGCCGGCAGATCGCCGCGCGGCACCAGGCCTCGTCCCGATTACAGAGTGCAGATGAGACAACCCAACCTGCAATCGACAATCTGCACTTAGCTATCCTTCTTCCGTCCGATCGCGACCCCATCGCGTAGTGGAATAATCACCGACTCGAGCTCGGGGTGGTGCATCATCGCCCGGTTGAAAGCCTGAATACCGCGCACGACCGGCGCCGCATCCTCCTCGACCACCAGGCCGCTGCACAGCACATTGTCGGCGATCAACAGGCCGCCCGGGCGCAGGCGGGGCACGCACAGCTCCAGCGCGTGCGGTGCCTGTTCCTCGTTCGACAGATTGCGCAGAATATCGAGGAAGATCAGGTCGTATGGACCGGGCAAGCGTCCCAGCACCTCAAACCATTCCCCCTCGTAGATCTCGAAGGCGTCCTTATAGCCGGCGCGCTCGGTATACTCCAGCGCCAGGCGGTAGCGGTCCGGCTGGCGCTCGATCGCTGTCAGCCGCCCACCAGCCGGCGCGACCGCCCGCAACAGCCACATGGCGGCGTACCCGGTGGCCGTGCCGATCTCCAGTGCCTCGCGCGCGCCGGTGCTCTTCGCCAGCAGGTAGAGAAACTGCCCCTGCGTCGGCCCGAGTAGCGGCAGGCCGTGCAGGTACGCACGCCGCTCTAGTTCGGCAAAGATCGGGGGGCGCTCCGGCATCAGCGCGGCGATATAGTCCTCAATGGCGATGTTTGTAATCTCATAGGCCATGGGCTCATCCTTCCCGCGGTTTCTTCTCGTCCTGGAACAGCGAAGATTGTAACACACTTCCGCCGGCTAGGGGCCGGGCCAGGGGGCAGGGTCCAGTCCGACCTGCGCGTCTGACCCCTGAACCCGGACCTCCTCCCTGACGATCAGCACCTCCAGCGTGCGCGGGCCGTGGACACCCTCGACGCGGTTGAGCTCGATGTCGGAGGTGGCCGAGGGGCCGGAGATGAGCGTCAGCGGGCGGCCGGCTCGCGCGGCGGCCCCGAGCCGGGCGACCGCCTCCGGGAGGAGGCCGACGATCTGCCCGGCCTGAACGACGCAGAGGTGGTAGTCCGGCAGCAGCGTGAGCGCCCGCCGGCCCTGGGCCGCGCCGCCGTCCAGCACGATCGTCCCGGTCTGGGCGACAGCGAGCGCGCAGCCGGTCAGCACGCCGTCAGCGGCGTCGAGTTGCTCGTTGGTCAGGCCGCTGTCGCGCAGCAGCTCGACCCCCGGCGGCGCCCAGCCGGGCGGCAGGTCGGGCGGGGCGACAAGCCGGCGCACGCCCCGCGCGGCGCAGGCGGCGGCGATGGCGGCGGGCAGCTCCGCCGCCGATACGACCCGGACCTGCGCCTTGTAGTCGGTCAGCCGGTCCACCAGGCGCTCGATCAGCTCGTCCGGCGGCGCGTTGTCGCTGCGGCGGTAGCCGCCGGGCGCGGGCGGGGCGCCATCCCGCTCGCCGGGCGGCACGTCGCGCAGCGCGGCGCGGATTCGGCGCAGGATGTCATCGCGGGCAGTCATGCTGATAAGATGCGTCGGTCACCGGGTGACAAGATGACAAGGTGGCACGGTGAATCTAGCCGTCCTTCGTCCAACGTCCACCGTCGGCCGTCACTGCTGCTCCGCCAGCCTGCGGGCGAAGTCGGCGAACACGGCGTTGCTCCAGCCGAAGCCCGGCACCGACCCGTACAGCCCGGCCTCGGCGCGCGCGCCCACCCGCACGACATGGTACTTCTCCCAGAGCACGCCGGTCGCGGCGAAGACCGTGGCGCAGTTGTCGCACCACTTGCGCATGATCCGCCGTGCATCGTCGCGGAAGCCGTAGCGCTCCAGCCCGGCGACGACCAGCCACTGCAGCGGCGCCCAGCCGTTCGGCCAGGCCCACTGCCGGCCGGCGCGCTGGCGCAGCGTCGTGACCAGGCCGCCGCGCTTTTCGAAGCGCGGCAGCCATGCATGCACGGCCCGTGCCGCCTGCTCCGGCGTCGCCAGCCCGGCCCACAGCGGGTAGAACCCGGCAAGCGACGGCTCCGGGTTGCGTCGCTCGTGGCGGTAGTCGAAGTCGAAGAAAAAGCCCTGCTCCGCATCCCACATCAGGTCGTGGATCGTCTCGGCGCGGCGGCGCGCGGCCTCGAACCAGCCGGCCATCGCCGCCGGACGGCCCGTCTCGCCGGCGAGCACTGCCAGATCCTGCTCGTAGACGTAGAGGATGCTGTTGAGATCCACCGGCAGGTGATCGAGCCAGCGATCTTCGCCGCGCTGGTTGCAGCAGCGGGTCGAGTGGTCCCAGCCGCTTTCGCACCCGGCGAGGATGTCGAGATAGTTGATGTCGAAATAGCGCGACAAGCCACGGTAGACCAGGCGGTGATGCGGCTGCGCCGTACCGCTCCAGACCGTCCGATGCTCCTGTTCGGCCAGCGCCGCCATGCGAGCGGTGAACGCCGGCAGGTCGCCGTCGCCGCGCCGCTGCTTCACCGCACAGGCCAGCCGGACGAGCTGCGTGAAGAACGGCGGCTGGCTGCGCGAGAGGAAGTAGAACCGGCTGGCGTTCGGGATAAGGCCGAAGCGCTCCAGCAGCGCGGCCATGTTCTCGGCCATGTCCACGATCACCTGCTCGTGCGGCGTGCCGGCCAGTCCAAGCGCCATGAAGAAGCTGTCCCAGTAGTACATCTCCTGGAACATGGCGTTGCCAACCGGCTCGGCGGGCACGAGGTACGGCCGCGGCAGCCCGATCAATGTGCCGCTATCCGCCGGATTCGAGCGGATGATCTTCGGCCAGAACGCGGCGATGTAGCTCAGCACAGGGGTGTAGGTCATCGGATCGTGGACCACGGACGACAATGGCCGGTAGACGATGGACGAAAGCAGGCCCAACGATGTGCCTGCTTCTCTCAGAACGCTTCGCGCTCGTCCTTCGTCCTTCCTCAAGAGCCGGCGGCAATCCGTTCATCACCCATCATTCATTCTTCTTTTTCATCTCGAACGCTGCACTCCTCGTCCGCCACCACTCACGGAACGTCTGCCGGGGCGGCGCGGGCAAGTCGCGCATCGCCGTCCAGGCGGCGAGCGGTGGCGGCAGCGCCTCCAGGTAGCCGCGCCGCGCCAGCGGCCACGCGCCGATCTGCGCCAGCTTCTGCGCCGCCTCGTAGCGCCGACGGCTGGCGAACACCCGCGCCAGCGCCTTCATCGCCAGCGCCTCCGGGTCGGCCTGGGCCGCTAGCCCGCCGTGGTCCTCCTTTTGCCGCACGACCTCGCCGCGCAGGTGGATGAGCACCTCCGGAATGTTGATCTTCACCGGGCAGACATCGTAGCACGCGCCGCACAGCGACGAGGCGTACGGCAGCGACGGCGCGTGCTCGACACCCACCAGCAGCGGTGTGAGGATCGCGCCGATCGGGCCGGGGTAGACCGAGCCATAGGCGTGCCCTCCGGTGCGCTCATAGACCGGGCAGATATTCAGGCAGGCCGAGCAGCGGATGCAATGGAGCGCCTGCCGCCCGAGGGTGTCGGCCAGCGCCCGGGTGCGCCCGTCGTCCAGCAGCACCAGGTGGAACTCCTGCGGCCCGTCACCAGGCGTCACGCCTGTCCAACAGGTGGTATACGGGTTCATGCGCTCGCCGGTCGACGAGCGCGGCAGCAGTTGCAGAAAAACTTCCAGGTCCTCCCAGCGCGGCAACAACTTCTCGATGCCGAGGACGGTGATCAGCACGCGCGGCAGCGTCAGGCACATGCGCCCGTTGCCCTCGGACTCGACCACGCAGACCGTGCCGGTCTCCGCGATGGCGAAGTTGCCGCCGCTGATCGCCACCGGCGTGGAGAGGAACTTACGCCGCAGGTAGCGGCGGGCGGCGGCGGCCAGCGCGCGCGGCTCGTCCGTCAGATCGGGCTCGCCGAGGGTGCGGATGAACAGCTCGCGAATCTCGGCGCGGTTCTTGTGGATAGCCGGCACCAGGATATGCGACGACTTCTCGCCGGCGAGCTGGATGATCAGCTCGGCCAGATCGGTCTCGATCGCGCTGATACCGGCGGCCTGGAGCGCCTCGTTCAGCCGGATCTCGTCGGTCGTCAGCGATTTGATCTTGATCACCTCGCGCGCGCCTGCGCCACGCACCAGGCCAGCGATGATCGCGTTGGCCTCGCGCGCGTCGCGCGCCCAGTGCACCCGCCCACCGGCTCGCGCGACCTGCTCCTCGAGTTGGATCAGGTAGCGGTCGAGATGGCGGATCGTGTGCTCCTTGATCGCCCGGCCCGCCTCGCGCAGCGCCTCCCAGTCCGGCAGCTCGCCGACGACCGCGGCGCGTTTGGCGCGGATGGTCTGCGTCGCCTTGCCCATATTGCGGCGCAGTTGCGGGTTGGCGAGCGCGGCGCGCGCCCCATCCGGAAAGTTCGGTGTCAGCGCGATCAGCACGGAGTCCGGTAGATGCGGCATGGCTGGCCCATGGATCATGCGCGGTGGCTGCGGGTAGTATAGCACGAGAAAGGCGAGCCGACGCCATCACGCCGGCCCCGCTGCAGACGCCCGCCGCTCAGGCGTCCGGGGGCGCCGCAGGAAGCCGCACGGTGAACGCGCTCCCTTTTCCGACTTCGCTCTCCACCTCGACGACCCCCCCGTGCAGCGATACCAATTCGTTGACGACATACAGCCCCAGGCCGATCCCGACGATCTGTTGGTCCTGGGCATTCGGCGCGCGGTAGAAGCGGCGGAACAGGTTAGGCAGCGCCTCCGCCGGGATGCCGATGCCCTGGTCGCGCACGGTCATCCAGGCCCAACCGTTCGACTGCCCGACCACGATCTCAACCTCGCCACCGTTCGGGCTGTATTTCAGCGCGTTGTGTACCAGGTTCTGCAGCACTTCGTGGAGCCGCAGCTCGTCCCCCAGGACACGGGCCGGCGTTGGCCCGGCGGTGACCCGCAATTTGTGCCGGTCGAGTGTCGGGCGCACCTCCTCCGCGAGGCGGCGTACCAGGTCGTTCAGATCCAGCGGCCGCCGCTCGATCGTGAACTGCCCGGTTTGCAGCCGTGAGACATCGAGCAGCGCGGTGATCATCCGGTTGAGGCGGCTGGCCTGCTCGACGATCGTCTGGAGCGCGCGGGCATCACGCTCTGCGAGCGTGCTGGACCGGCTCATCCGCCGCTGGAGCAGTTGCGCGTGGCCCAACAGCCCGGTGAGCGGGGTGCGGAATTCGTGGGAGGCGATCGACAGAAACTCATCGCGGATGCGGATGGCCTCGCGCGCCTCGCGGTACAGCTCGGCGTTTTCGAGCGCCACCGCCGCCCGGCGCGCCAGCTCGGCCGCCAGCATCAGGTCGGACGGGCCATAGCGCCGCCCGGAGGGCCCGGACACCAGCGCCAGCGCGCCAAGCGCGCGATCGCGCACCATCAGTGGCACGGCCAGCGCGCCGGTAACACCGGGCGCCAGCTCCCAGCCGGTCGCCGCTTCATCCCCGTGCGGTGTATCCACCAGCGGCGGGTAAATCATCGGCTCGCCGCTGCGCACCGTAGCCGGCGTACCATGCGGCGCCGCCGGCATCAGCGGCCAGCGCGCTATTGCCGCTTCGATCCAGGCCGGATCGGCCCCCTCGCGGGCCTGGCTCACTGCCCGCCGGAGCGCGCCACTCGGCTCGACCAGATCGACCGCGCACCAGTCGGCCAGGGTTGGCACGGCCAGCCGCGCGAGCGTGTCGAGGATGGCCTGCTCCTCCAGCGACGACGCGAGCAGGCGGCTGGCCTCGGCGAGGAATTGCAACTGCTGCACGCTCTCGCGCAGCGCCTGCTCGGCCAGCGCGGCCTGGCGCTCGGCCTGGCCGACGCGCACGGCGCTACGGATGCTCTGTGCCAGACGTTCCGGCGAGAGCGCGCCCTTGATCAGGTAGTCGGTGGCGCCGGCCTTCATGATATCGACGGCGAGCTGCTCGTCGCCCTGGCCGGTCATCATAAGAATCGGTGTGGCGATGCCGCGGGCGCGGATCTCCCGCAATACCGCCAGGCCGTCGGCGCCGGGCAGCAGGTAGTCGAGCAGGATGCAATCAAAGGTGCGATCGGCGAGCGCGGCCAGCGCGGCAGCGCGATCCGGCGCCTCGACCAGCGTCGCCATCACCCCGCCTTCCCGCAAGGCGCGCCGCACAGCCCTGCGGTCCAGGCCGTCGTCGTCGATGAGCAGAATGGTATACGTATCAGCCATGAGGCCCTCATGCGAGTCAGAATCGGTCTACGAGGTCGGGCGAGTACGCCATCCAGGAATGGTTTCCAGCAGCGCATCGCGAGGGATGGGCGCTATCAACCACGCGACGGTGCAGGCATGCCAGGGGCTGCTAGCGCCGGTGCGTCGCTATTGGATGGTTTGAGGCAGCCGCTCATGGGGATCTCACGGCAGCTCGTTGATCGTCCAATATTTGTTCAGCGTCGCCATCGCTTCGACAAAGGCCGTGAAGGTAACCGGCTTCAGGATGTAGCCGGCGACATTCAGGTTGTAGGCTTCGACCTTGTCGCGCTCGTCATCGGAGGTCGTCAGCACGACGACGGTCAGGTGGCGCAGGCTGGGATCGCTGCGCAGTTCATGCAGAAATTCCAGGCCGCTCATCCGCGGCATGTTCAGGTCGAGCAGGACCAGCCGCCGCTCGCTCGGGATGCGCGCCGGCCCTTCGTCGCGCAGCATGGCCAGCGCCTGGACGCCATCCCGGGCGATGTAGAGCGGGTTGCGGATGTTGTTCTTTTTAAACGCCCGCTCGACATTCATCACATCCACGTCGTCGTCGTCGACCACAAGAATGTGCAGCAGTGTGTCGCTCATCGCTTGCGTCCCTCCCGCATCTGCTTCGGCCAGGTAAAATAAAATGTCGCGCCGCATCCCTCGCTCGACTCGACCCAAACGCGCCCACCCTTCTGCTCGACGATTTTCTTGACCAGCGACAGCCCCAGGCCGCTCCCTTCGACCTGGTCGCGCGGGACGAGTGTCTGGAAGATCACAAAGATCTTGTCATGATACTGCGGGGCGATCCCCGGGCCATCATCCGCGACGGCGAAGCGATAGAACGCGCCATCATCGGCCGCGCTGATCTCCACCCGCCCATCCGGCCGATCGTGGTGCTTGATGGCGTTGCCGATCAGGTTATGAAAGACTTGCTGGAGCGGCAGCCGCTCGCCCTGGAGCGTCGGCAAGCCGGGCGCGATACGGATCGAGAACGCGGGCGGCGGCGCCAACAGATCGACCACTTCGGCCACCAGCGCGCCGGTATCCACCTGCTCGACCGCCCCAGCCGACCGCCCGACGCGCGAATACTGCAGGATGCCGTCGATCAGGCGCTCCATGCGGTAGACACGGCCACGGAGCAGTTCAAGGTGTTCGCGAATCTCGTCGGTCACACGCTCGCCCAGGTCTTCTTCGATCCACTGCGACAGGTTGGCAATGCCGCGCAGCGGAGCCTTGAGGTCGTGCGAGGCGACATAGGCGAACTGGTCAAGCTCGCGGTTGCGCTCCTCGAGCGCCGCCGTCGCCTGCGCGAGCGCCTCGCTGTGTTCGCGCAGCGCCTCTTCCACCTGCTTTTGCGCGTCGATATCCGTGCTGGTGCCGATCCATTGCGTGACACGACCACGGCGGTCGCGCAGCGGCAGCGCCCGGCTGAGAAACCAGCGGTACGCGCCGGTGGCCTCCTCGCGGAAGCGTGCCTGGATCTCATATGGTTCGCCGGCGCGGATGGCGTGCTCCCAGGCCGCGACCGCGGCGTCGCGGTCCTCCGGGTGCAGGATGGCGCGCCAGCCGTCCCCCTGCGCCTGCTCCAGGGCAAGGCCGGTGTACTCGCGCCAGCGCCGGTTGAAGAAATCGCGGAAGCCGTCGGGCCGGGCTGTCCAGACGAGCTGCGGCATCGTGTCGGCCAGCAGGCGAAGCCGCTCCTCGCTGGCGCGCAGCTCCTCCTCGGCAGCCTTGCGCTCGGAGATGTCGCGGAAGACCAGGACAACGCCGTGCAGTTCGCCGTCGCCGCCACGGATGGGCGCGGTGCTGTCGTCGATCGGCGTCTCCGTGCCGTCGCGCCGTAGCAGCAGCGTGTGATTCGTCAGGCCGACGATCGCGCCCTCGCGCAACGCCCGTTCCGCGGGATTCTCCGCTGGGGCGCGGGTCACTTCGTTCACCAGGCGCAGCACGGCCCCGAGCGGCTGCCCGACGGCCTCCTCCTGCGATACGCCGGCCAGGCGCGCCGCGACCTCGTTCAAAAAGGTCACCCGCCCGCGCGTGTCGGTCCCGACGACCGCATCGCCGATGCTGGCGAGCGTGCCACGAAACCACTCCCGTTCGGTCTCGAGCGCCTCGGCCTGGCGGGGGGCCTCCGCCAGCGCCTGCTCGTAGTCGCCGGAGAAGCGGCGCAATTCACGAGTGAGGTAGATGGCCAGCAGCGCCCCGAGCGCCAGCGCGCCACCCAGGCTGGTCAGGGTCACCCACCAGGCACGCTCTTGCGCGGCGGCGGACCGCTGGTCGCGCAGCAGCATCTCCGCACCGATGAAGCCGCCGATGTCCGCCCGCATGGCGTCCATGATCTGCCGGCCGCGCGCCTGAAGCGGCTGTGCGGCCGCATCCCCACCGCTCGCGCGCACCTGCAGCGCGTCCTCTGCGAAGGCCTGCCATGCGGCATACTGCCCACGCAGGTCTTTGAGGCGCGCGCCCTGGGCCGGGTTATCCGCGATCAGCCCGGCGAGCTGGTCGAGCGTAGGTCCGGTCGCCCCCACGCCACGCCGGTACGGCGCAAGAAACGTGTCGTCACCCGTCAGCAGGTAGCCGCGCAAGCCGGTCTCCTGATCCAGCAACAGCTCCTGGAGCATATGCGCCTGCGCGAGGACCCGATCGGTATGGTCAACCCAGCGGGCCGCGACGAGCAGGCTGTTGAGCTGCCAGAGAAAGATGCCGGCAAGCAGGAGCATCAGCAGCAGCGGCAGCCCGACCGCGCGGACCAGCGCTCGCTGGAACGGGGTGAGGCGACGCAGGCGGCCAGAGGTGGACATGACAGGCGACTCCAGACTGGGGCAACCCAAGCTCGCAGATCGACCGGATCAGCCGCACGTGAAGCCACGCGACCCTATGACGCGCGGCCACTTATGCAAGATCCGTGCCACGCACGGGCCAGAGGGGTGAGGGCCGCCGGTCCTGGCCGCGGTGGTAGAAAAACCTACCCGTGCACACGCCAGGGGACAGGGGCATGACGCACATGGGTCGTCATGATGACCACCCAGCATGAATGCGCGCGGGCGGGGGCGATGGCCTGCGCAGGAAAGACACATAAGCCCAGGCAGAACGACACATCTCCGACGCCCATTCCTACCCCGTATCTCCCGCGGCCAGCACCTCGGCCAGGTGTAGCGCCCGGACGCCGGCCCGCTGCCGATGGAGCGCCCCGCCGATCTGCATCAGACAGGAGTTGTCGATCGCGACTACCGCCTCGGCGCGGGTGTCAAGCACGTGGCGCAGCTTGTCGCCCAGCATCGCCATGGACGTGTCGGCGTTCTTGACGGCGAAGGTTCCGCCGAAGCCGCAACACTCCTCGGCGCCTGCCAGCGGCACGAAGTCGATCCCCCGCACCGCCCGCAGCAGCCGCAGCGGCGCATCGCCCACCCGCAGCCCGCGCAGCGAGTGGCAGGTCGGGTGATACGTGACGCGGTGCGGGAAATACGCGCCGACATCTTCGACGCCCAGGCGCTGCACCAGAAACTCCGACAGCTCGAAGACCCGCGGCGTGAGCGCGGCGACCGCCGCCGCCAGCCGCCGGTCGCCGGCCAGCCCGGCGGCGCGCGGGTAGAGCTCGCGCACCATGCCGACACACGAGGCCGACGGCGAGACGACAACCTCGGCGTTCGCAAAGACCTCAACGAAACGCCGCACGAGCGGGATGGCCTCACGCTGGTAACCGGTGTTCCAGTGCATCTGGCCGCAACAGGTCTGCTCCTGGGGGAAGGCAACCTGGTGGCCGAGCCGCTCCAGCAGCCGCACGGTGGCGATGCCGGTCTGCGGAAAGAGGGTGTCGTTGAAGCAGGTGATGAAGAGCGAGACGCGCATGGGGCATGCTCGGGCGGAAGTTCGGATCAGGCGGCCTGACAACCAACGAACGGCAACGCTACCGACAGTGGGCACCTGACCGGAGCGCGTGGCCTGGTTTCGGATGTGCTGCCCTCGGTCGAGCGCTCATCAGCGGCGCAACTGTACGATGGGCTGGACACTTTGTCAACCGGGAGCGAGATCGGTCAAAGGACGGACGGACAGGGCGGCGCCGTATGCTACACTGCTGCCGGATCAGCGATGGATCAGGAGGCTTGCCATGCCAACGCAGCACAACAACACACCCCGGCGCACGGCCGCACCCGCGGCACGCGCCAAATGAGGTGCGCCTGACATTCACAGTCATTGGTTAGGTCCAACGCGGTGCGAATAACCCGCGCCCACGCCGCTCGGCGAGCGGGTGGTTGAAGCACATCCGCTTTCACCCCGGCGCGGTGTCTGTTTGGAGGACATACTGCGGCTGCGGGCGCACCATGCGATTCGCGGCCGTTTTCGTTGGCCGCCGACGTTCGCCTGTAGTCTCGGATTCGTGCCACGGCGACGCCCGTGGCTTTGTTGTTGACGAAGGAGCCTTGCTCCGTAGCCGACTTCAGACACCTTCCTGGTAGGTAGTTGGACGTACGCCCTCAGGAGGTGCGGTGGGGCGCAGCCCCACGGCAGCCCCTGCGTGGGCGCGGACGCGTACGTCCGAAGGGAAAACCGAGAACCATGCGCATTCCGGTACATGACATGCTGGCGCTCCTCGGCGCCTATGTGCGGCCGCAGCGCGGGCGGGTCGCGCTGCTTGCCATGCTGTTGGTCGGCAGCATCGCGCTGCAACTGCTCAACCCACAGATCATTCGCGTCTTTCTCGACACCGCGCAGGCCGGCGGCTCCGACCGGGCGCTGTTGCTGCCAGCGCTGGCATTCATCGCACTGGCCCTCGCGCAACGTGGCCTCGACCTGGCCAGTGTGTTCGTCGGCGAGAACACCGGCTGGACCGCGACCAACGTCCTCCGCGACGACCTGACGCGCCAGGTGTTGCGGCTCGACATGGCGTTCCACAAACGGCACACGCCGGGCGAGTTGATCGCCCGGCTCGATGGCGACGTGATGGCGCTCGGCAATTTCTTCTCGTACTTCGTCCTCCGGCTGGTCGGCAATAGCGGGCTGATCGTCGGCATTCTCGCGCTGCTGTTCCGCGAGAGCTGGTGGGCGGGGCTGCTGCTCAGCGCTTATACCCTGACGGCGCTGATGGCACTGCGCGCGCTACACGGGCTCGGCATGCGCCGCTGGAGCGCGCAGCGCCAGGCCGACGCCGAGATGTTCGGTTTTCTGGAGGAGCGGCTTGCCGGCACGGAGGACATTCGCTCCAGCGGCGCGGAGGCATACACGCTCCGCCGCTTCGACACCCTGATCGACCGCTTCACGCTGGCGAGCCGCGACGGCGAATTGGCGAGCACTCTGGTTTCGGCGATCACGAATCTGCTCTTTCTCACAGGGTATGCGCTCGGCCTCGGCATCGGCGCGTACCTCTACACGACCAGCCAGGCGACGATCGGCGCGGCGTTTGTCCTGGTCTTCTACATCGGCCGGTTGATGACACCATTACAGCAGATCCAGGCGCAGGCACAAGATCTCCAGCGGGCAGCGGCAAGCATCGGGCGGGTGCGGGCGCTGCAGCACCATCGCCCGGCGGTGACGGAAGCCGCGACGAGGCATCTGCCCGCCGGCCCGCTGGCGGTCGAGTTCGATCATCTCGCGTTCAGCTATCACGACGAAGAGCGAGAGGCGACAGGCGCAGGCCACCGGGCGGAGCAGGATGGCCGTACCGCACCGGACGGCCCGCAGCGGGTCCTCCACGGCGTCACCTTCGCCCTCGCTCCCGGGCACGTTCTTGGGCTGCTGGGGCGCACCGGGAGCGGCAAGACGACCCTCAGCCGGCTGGTCTTCCGCCTGTACGACCCGGACGCCGGCACGATCCGACTCGGCGGGGTGGACATCCGCGATGTGGCGTTCGACGACCTGCGGGCGCGTGTGGCGCTGGTAACGCAGGATGTGCAAATCTTCGCCGCCAGCATCCGCGACAACCTGGCGCTGTTCGACCGCCGGATCGACGACCGGCGGATCGCCGGCGCACTGGCTGAGCTTGGCCTGGGCGAGTGGGTCGCGGCGCTGCCGGACGGCCTGGACACGCGCCTCGGCCCCGGCGGGCTGGGGCTGTCCGCGGGCGAAGCGCAACTGCTGGCTTTCGCCCGCGTCTTTCTGCGCGATCCGGGGCTGATCATTCTGGACGAAGCGTCGTCGCGGCTCGACCCGGCGACCGAGCGGTTGATGGAGCGGGCGATCGACCGGCTGCTGGCGGGGCGCACGGCGATCATCATCGCCCACCGGCTTGGCACCGTCCGCCGCGCCGACGCGATCCTGATTCTGGAGCGCGGCGCGGTCGTGGAATATGGCGAGCGGGTGGCGCTCGCCGCCGACCCGCACTCCCGTTTCGCCAGGTTGCTCCGTACCGGCCTGGAGGAGGTGCTGGCATGAAGCCGCGCAGCATCGCGACCTGGCCGTTCAACCGGGCGCTCATCGGCCGCGAGCCGTTGAGCTACGGGATCCACGTCACAAGCCACGTCCTGGTCATCGCCGCGCCGGTTGCGCTCGGCCTGATCGAACAGCGCATCTTCGACACGATCACCGGCGAAGCCCCGGCCGCACCCGGCGTCTGGGCGCTGATCGCGCTCTACGCCGGCGTGGGCCTGGCGCGGCTGGCGGTCTCGTTCGCCGATAGCTGGGGCGGCGTCATGTTCCGCCGGCGCGTCGGCGGGCTGCTGCGGCACAACATGTTCGCTGCGCTGCTGCGGCGGCCCGGCGCGCTGCCGCTGCCCATTCCCGCCGGCGAGGCGCTCAGCCGCTACCGCGACGATGTGGCGGAGGTCTCCGACTTCCCGACCTGGCTACCGGAGGTGGCGGGCAACCTGCTCGCGTTCATCCTGGCGGTGGCGATCATGGCGCGGATCGACCTGCTGCTGACGCTCGTGATCTTCGTTCCGCTCTTCGGCCTGACGGCCCTGACACGGCTGGCCTGGGGGCGATTGCTGCGTTCCTACGACGAGGCGCGCGGCGCGGCAGACCGGGCGGTCGGCTTTCTAGGCGAGTTGCTCGGCGGCGTGCAGGCGATCAAAGTCGCCGGGGCGGAGGCGGCTGCCGTGGCGCACCTGAGCGCGATCAACGATCAGCGGCGGCGGCTGGAGGTGCGCCTGGCGACGCTGCGGCATGCGCTCTCCTCGGTCACCGACGCTACCGCCGCTTTCGGCATCGGCATCGTGCTGCTGCTGGCCGGATGGGAGCTGCGCGCCGGTGCCTTCACCGTTGGCGATTTCGCCCTGTTCGTCTACTATCTGTGGTTCACCACGGAGCTGCCTGCGATCCTCGGCACCTTCGCCGGCGACTACCGCCAGCAGCAGGTGTCGATCTCGCGCCTGATCGAGCTTGTGCCGGATGAGCCTGCGAGGGCGTTGGTCGAGAGCGCTGAGAAGCTGTCTGAAGCGGGGAGGTCTGGAGCGCACAGCCCTCCACGATTTGTTGTTTCCGCTGCCTGGCCAGCGGCCGCGTCGCCGGCCACGCGGCGGAGCAGGGTTGCTTTGGGGGGCCGCAGGCCCCCAGAGCCTCCGCCGGAAGGGGTTCAGCCAGCCTCCGAGGCACACGCAGCACCTGATACGCAGGCCGTTGCACTGCTCGAGGTGCGCGGCCTGACCTACCACCATCCGGAGAGCGGGCGCGGGATCGCGGAGGTGAGCTTTACGCTCGCGCCCGGCTCGCTGACGGTGGTCACCGGACGGATCGGCGCGGGCAAGACGACCATGCTGCGGGCGCTGCTCGGGCTGCTGCCGGCCAAGGCCGGCGAGGTGCGCTGGCGCGGCCAGCCGGTCGTGGACGCAGCGGCCTTTTTTCGCCCGCCGCGGGCCGCCTACACGCCGCAGGTGTCGCACCTGTTCAGCGAGACGCTGCGCGAGAACATCCTGCTGGGGCTGGACGAGCGCGCCGTAGACCTGCCCGCCGCGCTGCATCGGGCGGTGCTGGAGCCGGATATCGCCCGGCTCGAACGCGGCCTGGAGACGGTCGTCGGGCCGCGCGGGGTGCGCCTCTCCGGCGGGCAGGTGCAACGCTCCGCCGCGGCCCGCATGTTCGTTCGCGCCGCCGACCTGCTGGTGCTGGACGACCTGTCCAGCGCGCTGGATGTCGAGACGGAGCGCGTGCTCTGGGAGCGATTGCGGACCGTGGATGGCAGATCGCCGATCGAGCAGCCCAACCGATCCAGCATCTCCGAGCCGCAACCTACCATTCTGGCTGTCTCACACCGCCGGGCCGCGCTGCGCCGCGCCGACCAGGTGATCGTCCTGGCGGACGGGCGTGTCACCGCCGCGGGGCCGCTGGATGAGGTGCTGGCGACGAGCGAGGAGATGCGCCGGCTCTGGGCGGAAACCTGATCCCCATCGCAGACTCCGGCCATTCACAAGAGGCCGCCTGCAAGCTTCTGGCGTGGGAGTTGGGGGCCGGCGGCCCGCAACAGGCCCCCTGCTCCGCCGCCAGACCTTCCCGTTGCAGCCAGCGTCGCAAGCTCCCTTGACAACGCAAACGTTTACGCTTATAATCACGCAAACGTTTACGTTCCCATACTGGCAGGCACAATCGTGCATCCGGCGAGCGATGCGGGCATGCGTCGCGCATGGCAGGGCTGGCCGTATGACGAAGAGCACCATCACCGAGATCGCTGAGCGCGTCGGCGTCTCCGTCGCCACGGTCTCGCGCGCGTTGAACAATCAGCCGGGTGTCGGCGAGCGCAGACGCGCCGAGATCCGGGCGGTAGCTGCAGCCTTGAACTATCACCCGAACGCGATCGCCCGCAGCCTGCAGGGGCAGCGCACCGGCACGGTGGCCTACGTGGCGGATGTCAGCACCCGGCCCGCCGCCGATCTGCTGTTCAAAGACTTTATTACGATTCTGGCGGCACGCTGCGCCAGCTATGGCATGGATCTGCTCATCCACCCGGCGACCGACGCGAACTTCAACACTGCCGGGCTTGGCCGCCTGCTTCGCTCCGGCCGCGCCGACGGGCTGATCCTGGCCGACACCCGGCGCGACGACCCGCGCTTGCGCTACCTATTGGAGCATCGGCTGCGCTTTATCGCCTTCGGCCGCAGCGAGGTGGAGGGCGATTATCCGTATGTGGACATCGACGGCGAGTGGGGCATCCACCTTGCCACAGCGCACGTTCTTGCACGGGGGCATCGCCGGGTGGCCTATCTGGGCATGCCGCTCGGCTACAGCTACGCGCTGCACCGGCGCGACGGGTACCTGCGGGCCTTACGGCAGGCCGGGCTCGAGGCCGACCCGGCGCTGATGGCCGTGGTCACGAACGAGAGCGAGGCGCGCGCCGCGATGGAGCGGCTGCTGGCCCTGCCCGACCCGCCCACCGCGTTTATCGCTGCCAGCGACATCATCGCGCTCAATGCGATGAGTGCCGCCATGCACCAGGGCTTGCGCGCAGGCCGCGATTATGCTATTACTGGGTTCGACGACATCCCTTTCGCGGCGCACACCACACCACCCCTCACCACCGTGCGCCAGCCGTTCGACTGCGCCTGCGACGAGCTCATCGCCCTCCTGCGGCGCGTGCTCGATAACGAACCGGGGCCGCAGCAGGTGCTGCTCCGCCCCGAGTTGATCGTCCGGCAGACGACATAGCCGCGCATTGACGATAGCATAGAGCTGATAGTCGGCGTTCACACTTGATCGAACAGCACGCACGTTGTCTGAGGATACCCTGCTTCATCATGTCAGCTTGTCAAGACAGACAGGTGCAATCGTGGAAGTCGCGCGACGCATTCTGAAGATCGGGCCATACACACTGCAGCCGAGCGCTGACGACGGCCAGCCGACGCCGTACGTTCTGGCCGGCCAGCGCGCCTTCATGCTCGGCTGGAGCGATGGCGAGATTCGCCCGATCGGCGACGAGCACCTGGTGGGCGAGATGGGCGGCCTCTGGATGCACCCGCTGAAGACGGCGTCCGGCTTCACCATCGAGCTGCTCGACGCGCAGGGCGAGCCGATCACGCCGGCGCCCGGCGAGATGACCGAGGCGCTCTCGCATGTCGAGTGGCGCTGGCCCGCCGGCCCGCTGGAGCTGCGGCGGCGCGAGTGTGCCCACGAGACGCGGCCAGCCTACCTGCTGCTGATCACGCTCAGCAACACGGGCGAGCGCCGGGTCCGCGGCCAGGTCCGGATCAGCGCCGCGCTCAAGTTCCTTGGCTGCTGGTTTGGCGGGCTGGCGAACGGCGACGATGTGTACTGGCAGGAAAACGGCGTCGTGCTCGGCTACGACCAGCGCTGGCAGGATCGGTGGGGGATCGCCCTGGGCGGGAGCGCCGCGGCGGCCAGCATCGAGCTGCGCCCCGGCCTCGGCGGGCATGTCGCAACCATAGCGTACACCTTCGTGCTAGACGCCGGCGATGAGCAGACATGGGAGATCTGGCTGACCGCCAGCCACGACCGCGGCCATACCGCGGCCCGCGCGCTCTACGACGAACTAGCGCTGACGGGCGAGCAGTTGCTGAGCGAGAAAATCGTGCAGTACGAGCGGCTGGTGCGGCGTGGCGTGACGCTCGAAACATCTGACAGCGAAGTGAACCGCGGCTTCGCCCTGGCCTGCGCGAATCTGCAGATGCTCAGCACACGCTATCCGGAGATGCAGCCCTATTTCCTCGCCGGTCTGCCGGAGTATCCGCAGCTGTTCGGCTGCGATACCGAATATAGCGTGCCTGGCGCGGCCGCGGCCGGCTTTGCCTCGGTGATCAAAGCGGCGCTACGCGCACTGGCGAGCTTCGGCACCCGCGCCTGCGGGCGGATCCCGCACGAAGTCACGACCAACGGCCGGGTCTTCCACCCCGGCAACACCCAGGAGACGCCGCAATTCGCCATCGCCTGCTGGGACTATGTGCGCTGGACTGGCGACCTGGAGTTTCTGCGCGAAGCCTACCCCCTCTGCCGCGAAGGGATCACCGAGTACCTGCCGGCGCTGTGGCATGGGCATGGCAAGCTCTACCCGATCGGCGACGGCGTGGTCGAGCGGTTCGGCATGGGGGCGCGCAAACTCGACAGCACCTGCTACCTCTTCGCCGCCCTTCAGGCGCTCCACGAGATGGCCGCCGCGCTGCACCTGGATGCGGATGCCGAGCAGTTCGCGGCCAGCGCCGCGTATCTGCAGGAGCGTTTCGAGGAAGACTGGTGGCTGGAGGGCGAAGGCCTCTACGCCGACTCGCTGCACACCGATCTACGGCCGCAGTTCGACGGTCACTGGACGATCGTGCTGCCCGTGCAACTCGGCATGGCCGCGCCGGAGCGCGCTGCACGCGTCATGGCACGAATCCGGCAGGAGTGGTGCAACGAGTGGGGCCTGGTGCATACGCGCGGGGCGGACGAGCGCGTGTGGACGCTGCCGACCGGCCTGCTGGCGCTGGCCGCATGCCGCGAGAACGACCCGGACTGGGCGCTGCGCCTGCTGAAGAATATCGCCGTGACGACGACACATGGCACGCTCGGCACCTTCAAGGAGCTGATCCCGCGCGGCCTGTGCTTTATTCAGCTCTGGTCGGCGGCGCTGTATGTACAGGGCATCGTGGAAGGGCTGCTTGGCGTCAGCCCACGGGCCCACGAAGCGGCGGTCGCGGTGCGGCCCTGTTTGCCGCCTGGCTGGAAGCAGGCACGGCTGCGCGGCCTGCGCATCGGACGGCACGAGCTCGATCTGCGGATCACAGCAGACGGGCTGGCGGTGGCGCAGACCAGCGGCCCACGCCCGATCGACGTGACCTACCGCCTGCCGGACGGGGCCGGGCCGCTCGATGACGCATCCCGCCAGTACCTGGCCGAAGGCCCGGACGGGCGCGAGATCGCCGTTCGCATCGCTCCCGGCCAGCGCGCGATCATCGAAGCGGGCGGCGAGCGCGTGACGGTGGAGGTGAGTTAATCACCGTATCATTCCTGCTGGCCTGCGGGACGTTCGCACGGAGCGGGCCCCTTCGGGCGACGGCCGGGAGGCAGGCGACAGATTCCTTATTCGTACGCGGCGTGGCGAAACGCCGCAAATGCAAGGAGGACTTCAATGGGGACGATCAGACGCAACGGCGCTCTCATCCTGGCGCTGGCGCTGCTGCTGCCACGTCTGGCAGCTTGTGGCGGCGGCGCGGCCACCCAACCGACGGCGGCCCCCGGCGGCGCGGCCCCAACGGCCGCGCCTGCGCCGACCAACGCTCCGGCTGCCACCAGCGCACCGGCGCCGACCACCGCCCCGGCTGCCACCAGCGCACCGGCGGCCACCGCCGCGCCCGGCGGCGCGATGGTCGAGGGGGCGACGGCCGGCGCTGCTGGCGATGTCACCAAGATCAAAGTCGAAGACGGCGCGGAACTCCGGATCGTGGTCAACGGCAACGCCACCGAGCAGAAGCTCTACCAGGACGGCGTGGCCCGCTTCAACAAGGTTCTGCCGAACGTCAAAGTCAAGTTGGACGTCAACAACGACAACTACGAGACCAACATGAAGGCCCAGTTCGCGGCGAACACCGCGCCGGACGTCTTCCTGCTCCCGCCGCAACTGTTGGGCGCGTTCGGGCCACAAGGTCTGCTGCTGGCGCTCGACGACGCGATGAACGCCGCCGGCGCCAAGACCTCGGACTATGTCGACTCGCCGATGAAGCTGTTCCAGATCGAGGGCAAGACCTACGGCATTCCGAAGGACTTCGGCACGCTGGTCATTTTCGTCAACAACCAGATGGCGCAGGAAGCCGGCGTCGACATCGCCAGCATCAAGGACTGGGACGGCCTGAAGGCTGCGGCGCAGAAGATGACCAAGGGCGAGGGGCCGGGTAAGACCTTCGGTATGTGCCTGAACCCGGACATCGAGCGCTACGGGGCCTCGATGCTGCAGAAGGGTAACCCGATCACCAAGGACGGCAAGGCGACCTTCAATCAGCCCAGCGGCGTCGAGACGATCGACTACTGGTACAGCTTCAAGAAGGACGGGGTCGGCGAGCTGTACAAGGAGATGGGCAAGGGCTGGTGCGGCGAGGCCTTCTCCGGCAAGAAGGCCGCGATGGTGATGGAGGGCGGCTGGCTGGTGCCGTTCCTGGCCGACCCGGCCAACGGCGCGACCGACCTGAAGTACACCGCCATCGAGTTGCCGCTTCCGGCCGGCGGGCAGAAGGGCGATCTCCTCTTCACCAACGCCTTCGGCGTGAACGCCAAGACCAAGTACCCGAACGCGGCGGCTGCCCTGGCGATCTTCCTGACCAGCGCGGCCAACCAGAAGGCGCTGCTGCCCTCCGGCCTGGCGACCCCGAGCCTGAAGGCGCTGGCGAACGACCCGTACTTCGACACCAACCCAACCGCCAAGCTTCTGGTGCAGGCCGGCAGCTATGGCACGTCGTCTGATATCGCACTGGGCGGGCCCACCAAGAAGGGCGACGTGGCGGCCAAGATCAACCAGGCCCTCGAGGCGATCTTCCTCGGCCAGGCGGCGACCAAGGACGCGCTTGACCAGGCCGCCCAGGAAGTGGACGCGATCCTGTCGCAGTAGCGAGAAAAGCGGGAGCAGCGGCTGTCTGAAAAGCTTCGGCATGGGCGGTGAGGGCCGCAGGCCCGCAGAAGCAATCATGCTCCACCGCGCGGGCGGCAGCGCAGCCGCCGCCCGCGCGGTGGAGCACAGGAATTCCTCGAGAACGCAGCCTTTCACCCCGTCGTTTCAGACAGCCGCTTAAGAGTCGGAGCTTCGCGACCGGGCATCGTTACGCTCTGACCCTCCAATCGCTGATCTCCATCGTTCGAAAGGAGCAGTGCCATGGCGGTAACTACAGCGGGAACTCCTCCGGGCCGGCGGCAGCAGACCCTGGCGCGGCGCGAAGCGATGACCGGCTACCTGTTCATCGCGCCATACTTGATCATCGCCACGATCTTCACCTTTGCGCTGCTGGCTTACGCGCTGTATCTCAGCTTCACCGACCTGAAAGCCTCCTATCAAGCCAATCCGCCGCAGTTCGTCGGCATCCAGAATTATGCCCGCGCCTTTACCGACCGCACCTTCATTCTCTCGCTGCAGAACGTCTTCTGGTACTTTGTGATCGTCACACTCTTCCAGACGGTCGGCTCGCTGCTGGTCGCGATCCTGCTGAACAGCAAGCTGCGCGGCATGAACTTCTACCGAACGATGATCTACTCGCCGAGTGTGGCATCATCGGTCGTGATGGCGCTGATCTTCAACTGGCTATTTTTGCGCACCGGCTTTATCAACTATGTGCTGGGGAGCAACATTTCGTGGCTTGCTACGCCGAACCGCATCTTCGATAGCCTGATCTCGCTTTTCGGCGGCGATCCGCGCAATGTCGCCCCGCTGCTGCGCGGGCCGAGCGTCGCCTGGCTGGCGATCATGTCGATGAACATCTTCACCACCATCCCGACGTTCATGCTGATGTTCCTCGCCGCGCTGCAAGATATCTCGCCCTCCGTGTACGAGGCGGCCGAGATCGACGGCGCGACCGGTGTGCGGGCCTTCTTCTCGATCACGCTGCCGCTGATGGCCCCGGTGATCGCGTTGGTTGTCAGCCTGGGGACGATCGGCACCTTCCAGGTCTTCGACCAGGTCTCGCTGCTGACGGCCGGAGGTCCGTTGCAGACCACGATGGTGCCGGCCTTCTACATCTACCAAAAGACCCTTGGCACGGCAACGCAGCCGGAAGCAGGCTATGCCGCCGCGCTGGCGTTCATTCTGGCGATCATCATTGTCTTCTTCACGTTCGTCCAGAAGCGCTTCATCGAGCCGGCGACCGAGATGTGATCCCGTTGCGTAGATGGATGCGGTCAGCATTGTATATCAGAGGTCGTACCTATGCCTCTGCGACCGATGATCTCACTATCGGCAATCCTGCCGGGCACAGTTGGTAGAGGGCCGCATTGCGCAGTCGCGCCGCAATTCGCAATCTGCAACCTGCAATCGGCAGTTGCATCGACAGGGAGCAACCGAGATGGCAGCCACAGCTGAGACCCGCCCGGCGGTCGCTGTCGCGACACAGCAGCGCCGGCCCGGCTATTACCTCGACGCGATTATCCGCTACACCCTGCTCACGGTGCTGGCGCTGATTTTTGTCGCGCCGTTCGTGCTGTCGTTCCTTGGCACGTTCAAGAACAACGCCGAACTGACCGCCTACCCGCCGACGATCCTGCCCGCCAACCCGACCACCGACAACTGGGCACGCGTCTGGAACTTCCGCCTGCCATCGGTGGAGGGCCCGCTCATCCCGCGCTGGTTCTTCAACAGCACCTGGCTGGCGATCGTCAACGTCGTCGCGCAGCTCTTTTTCAGTTCGCTCGCGGCCTACGCCTTCGCCCGCATTCGCTTCCCCGGCAACAACATCATCTTTGCGATCATGATCGCCACGCTGGCTATTCCCGCCTCGGTGACGATGCTGCCGGGCTATGTCTTTTACGCCCGCCTTGGCTGGGTGAATACGTTCTGGCCGCTGATCATCCCACGTCTGATCGAGGTCGCAACGATCTTTACCCTCACCCAATTCTTCAAGTCGCTGCCGAAGGAGTTGGAGGAGGCGGCCTTCCTCGACGGCGCCAGCCGCTTCGGCACCTTCTGGCGCGTCGCCCTGCCGCTGTCGCTGCCCATCCTGATCACCATGGGCATCCTGCGATTCCAGGGCTCCTGGAACGATTATCTGACACCGCTGCTGTTTCTACAGGATCCGGCCAAGATGACGCTGACGGTCGGCATGGGCTTTTTCAAGGGCCAGTACTCGAACGATTACGGCGCGCAGCTCGTCGGCGCGATGTTCAACGCGATCCCGGTGCTCGTCCTGTTCGGGATCTTCAGCCGCTACTTCGTCAACACCGGCAGCCGCACCGGACTGGCCGGGATGTAACTACAGCGTGCAACGTGCAGCGTTCAGAACTGATGAGCGACGCCTTCATCGAACGTTGCACGCTGCACTGGACACGTTGTACGCCTTGATACCCGCCGTGGGGGCTTCATGCGCTTCCAGGGAGCGATTTTCGACGTGGACGGCGTGCTGCTCGATACGCCGCACGAGCAAGCCTGGCGCCGTACCTTCGATCGGCTGATGGCCGGGCCGTGGCGTGAGATCATGCCGCACACCCGCTACCGGCCAGGCGCCTTCACCGCCGAGGTGTACCAGGCGGAGGTGGCCGGCAAGCCGCGCGACGCCGGCGCGCGCGCCGCGCTGGCCTACTTCGGCGTGCCTGACCCGGACGGCGCCCGGGCGCGGCAGTACGCCGACGAAAAGCAGCGCGAGATCATCACCCTGGCGCAGCAGGGCGAGTTCCGTGCCTTCGATGATGCCATCCGCTTTCTGCTGCGCGTCAAGCATGCCGGGTTGAAACTCGCCGCCGCGTCCTCGTCCAAGAATGCGAACATGTTTTTGGCGCAGATCCCGGTTCCCGCCGAACAGCGCAGCGCGAAGGACGAACACCAGTTATCGGAGGACGATCGCCTCGCCACAGCGAAGGCCCGGCGTTCGTCGTCCGTCGTTCATCCTGCGTCCCTCCTGGACATGTTCGACGCCAACGTCTGCGGCTGGGATTTCGCGCGCGGCAAGCCCGACCCGGAGATTTTCCTGACGGCCGCGGCGCAGCTCGGGCTGCCACCGGCGGCCTGCTTCGTCGTCGAAGATGCGGCCTCCGGCATCGAGGCAGCGCGGGCCGGCGGCATGTTCGCGCTCGGTGTGGCGCGCCTCGGCGACGAGGGGCTGCTACGCGCCGCCGGCGCCGACCTGGTCGTGACCAGCCTGGACGAGGTTGACCTGACGAACCTGCTGCAGATCGATTAACCACGAAGCGCATGACGCACACGCATTCCTTAAACGCTTCGCGCGCTTCATGGTGATATTTTAGCTATCATTCCGAGAGGGAATGGAGATGCCAGGCCTGATCGAGACCTTTACGCCAACGGACGACCCGCGCTGGCTGATCGAGGTTGACGGCTTCGACCCGCGGCTCGAAGCGACGGTCGAGGCGGTCTGCGCCCAGGTGAACGGCTACCTCGGCACGCGCGCGGCGCTCGAAGAGGGGAGCGCCGCATCGCGCCCCTCCACCTTTCTGGCCGGCGTTTTCGACACCCCCGCCGCGCCGCAGAACACCGCGCTCCCCGCGCCGATCTCCGAGATGGTGGTCGCGCCGGACTGGACGAGCCTTCGCATCACGCTCGACGGAGCGCCGTTAGAGATCGGCGCGGTCGAGCTGCTGGAGCAGCGCCGCGTGCTGGACATGCGTCAGGGCGCGCTGCTGCGTGAGTGGCGGGTGCGCGACGCAGCCGGGCGGGTGACGCGCCTGCGCAGCCTGCGATTCGCCTCGCTCGACAACCGCCACATCTGTGTGCACACCGTCGCGATCACGCCGGAGAACTACAGCGGGATGCTTCGCATCGAAAGCCTGGTGGACGGGCGGGTGACGAACGAGAACAACACCCGCCACCTCGAGCCGGCCGGCGCAGATCGGCTTGATGACGGGCTGGCGCTGGCGATGCGGACATCGCAGAGCGGCTACCTGCTGGCATACGCCGCCCATGCCGAGCTGCGCGTCGGCGGCACGGCGGCCAGCCCCGACCTGGTCGTCGCACCGGACCATGTCGGCTGGGTGTGGGAGGCGCCGGCGCGGCCGGGCGCGCTGATCGAGCTGCGAAAGGTGGTGGCGATCGTCACCTCGCGCGAGAGCGAGACGCCGGAATCGGCCACCGTGGACAAAGCCGGGCGGGCCGCCGAGTCCGGCCTCGAAACGCTGTTCACGGCGCATGTCGCTGCCTGGGCCGCGCGCTGGCGCGACACCGACATCCAGCTCGACGAGCCGGGCATCCAGCGCGAAACGCGCTTCGCCCTGTACCACCTGATCGGCGCAGCCAACCCCGACGACGAGCGGGCCTCGATCGGCGCGCGGGCGCTGACCGGCGAGCGCTACCTCGGCCACTACTTCTGGGACTGCGAGATCTTCGTCTGGCCGGCGCTGCTCTACACCCACCCGGCCAGCGCTCGCGCGATACTGATGTACCGCTACCACACCCTCGGCGAAGCCCGCGCCAAGGCCCGCGCGCTCGGCTACCAGGGTGCGATGTTCGCCTGGGAAGCGACCGACACCGGCGTGGACTGGACGCCGCCCTACATCATCAACCCGGCCGGCGAGAAAATCCCCGTGCTGACCGGGATCGAAGAGATCCACATCACCGCCGATATCGCCTACGCGATCTGGCAGTACTGGCAGGCGACCGGCGACGAGGCGTTCTTCTGGCGATATGGCGCGCCGATGCTGCTGGAGATCGCCGCCTTCTGGGCCAGCCGCGCCGAGCCGGACGGCGCGCGCTACCACATCAGCAAGGTGATCGGGCCGGACGAATACCACGAAACGGTGACCGACAATGCCTACACCAACCAGCTTGCCGCCTGGTGCCTGCGGATCGGCCTGGCGGTGGCGGACTCGCTGCGGCGCAGCGGCCAGGATCAATGGCGGCACATGCTCGATACCCTCCAGATCAGCGATGCGACGCTCGCGGCCTGGCGGCGGATCGCCGACGGGCTGGTCACCGGCGACGACCCGCCGCGCGGCCTGATCGAGCAGTTCCGCGGCTACTTCGCGCTGCGCGACTACGATCTGACCGGCCATGATCCGGCGGTCGCCACGCTCGATGTGAAGCTGGGCTGGGCGGCGCTGCAGAGCTTGCAGGCCATCAAGCAGCCGGATGTGGTGATGCTGAATTTCCTGCTGTGGGAACAGTTCAGCCCGGCGGCGCGCGCGGCGAACTTTCGCTACTACGAGCCACGCACCACCCACGACAGCTCGCTCTCGGTGAGCATCCACGCGCTGGTGGCGGCGCGCCTGGGCGACCTGCCGATGGCCGAGCGCTACCTGCGCCGCGCCGCACAGATCGACCTGAACTTCGCCAACAAGGGCTGGGCCGGCGCGGCGGGCGGCGTTCATATCGCCGCGCTGGGCGGCATGTGGCAGGCGCTGGTGCTTGGCTTCCTCGGCATGCGCCCGACCCCCGACGGGCCGCGCTTCGAGCCGCACGTACCGCCGCAGTGGGGCACGCTGAGCGCCCCGGTGCAGTGGCGCGGGCGGCGCCTGCGCATCACGGCCAGCGCAGCGGCGGCGGAGATCGCGCTCGAGGCCGGCGCGCCGCTGGCGGTCGCCTGGGGCGACGGCCCGTGGCAACAGGTCGCGCCGGGGCAGCCGCTGCGGCGGCCCGCCTGACGGCGCGGCGCGCCGCGCGATATGGATCGGATCCCGCACGCTGCTTCGCGGCCCAGTATGTGAGTCCTCACGCCGTGCCCGTCCGACGCGGCTCACCGCCCGCGGCCAGCCCCCCCCTTTAGAGGAGGTACGCGCTGGACCGCACCGCGGGTGGTGTGGAGGGCCTGCCGCCCTCCACGACTTTTTGGCGCGCCCACGCGCGCCAGAAGGGGGTTCCAGGGGGGTTCGCCCCGCCGCACCTCCCCACCGCACACGGCCGGCACTCCAGAGGCGGGGCGCGCACCGCGCTCCCAACGCCAAAGCGAGCCCTCCCCCGAGATTGTGCCATTTGACACGAAGGGCGGTTGATGGTACAGTAGCCGTACAAGCGACATGCCCAATCCGTATCGCTTCGCACGGCTCATACCGCCGCTTCGACACCTGGAAAGCACACAGGAACAGCGATGGCGCCACTGACGGAACATGTAGTGATGCGCGAGCTTGACGTGCCGGACATCGGCCAGTTCGATGTCTATCTCAAGCATGGCGGCTACGAGTCGTTCCGCCGCGTCGTCAAGGAGATGCAGCCGGCGGATGTGGTGCAGCTCGTCAAGGACTCGGGGCTGCGCGGGCGCGGCGGCGCCGGCTTCCCGACGGGTGTCAAGTGGGGCTTCCTGCCCCAGGGCGTCTACCCGCGCTATCTGCTCTGCAACGCGGACGAGAGCGAGCCCGGCACCTTCAACAACCACCAGATGATCGACCGCAACCCGCACCAGATCATCGAAGGGATCGCGATCTCCTGCTACGCCATCGAGTGCCACACCGCCTACATCTACATCCGCGGCGAGTTCGCCGCCGGCGCGCGCAACCTAGAGCGGGCACTGCGCGAGGCGTATGGCAAGGGGCTGCTTGGCAGGAACATCTTCGACAGCGGCTACGACCTCGATATCTATGTGCACCGCGGCGCGGGCGCGTACATCTGCGGCGAAGAGACCGCGCTGATGAACTCGCTCGAAGGTTGGATCGGCCAGCCGCGCCTCAAGCCGCCCTTCCCGGCCGTCGCCGGCCTGTACGCCAAACCGACGATCATCAACAACGTTGAGACGATGATCAATGTGCCGCGGATCGTCGAGAAGGGCGTCGAGTGGTACCGCCAGTTCGGTACGGAGAAAAGCCCCGGCACCAAGGTCTTCTCGCTCAGCGGACACGTCAACCGCCCCGGCAACTACGAAGCACCGTTCGGCATCCCGCTGCGGGAGCTGATCTACGCGCCGGAGTACGGCGGCGGCATGCGCAACGGGCGCGAGCCGAAGATCATCGTCCCGGGCGGTGCCTCTGCCCCCTGGCTCACCGCGGCGAACCTGGATGTGCACCTGGACTACGAATCGATCGCCGCCGCCGGCACCATGCTCGGCACCGGCGGCGTGATCGTGCTGGACGACACAGTCAGCGCGGTGGAGGTGGCCTATAAGATGGACGAGTTCTTCAAGCACGAGTCGTGCGGGAAGTGCACGCCCTGCCGCGAGGGCACCTGGTGGCTCACCAAGGTGCTGCACCGCCTCGCGCATGGCCACGGCGAAGCCAGCGACATCGCCACGCTGCACGATATCTACAACCAGATGGCCGGCAACTGTTTCTGCCTGCTCGGGGAGAGCGCGGTGATGCCGATCAAGAGCGCGCTCAAACTCTTCCCGGAGGAGTTCGAGGCGGCCCTGGCGCGCAGCGCCGGGCGGCACAATGGCCAGCCCGTCATTCCGCTGGCGGCGGCATAAGCATTCACGTATGGGCGCATTGCGTTCGTCCAGCATCGCACTCGCCCGGCGCTCAACCCTATGTTCGCGCAGCGGCGCTACCCATGAATCGAGCCTCCGATGACGATCCTGACCCGCTGGACAATCGACCTGCTTGAACAGATTCCGCACGTCGCCGGCGAGCGGTATGAGATCATCGATGGCGAACTGTACGTGACCAGTCACCCACACATACGATACCAGATCACAGCAAAACGCATTTGTACCGAGCTTGATGTGTGGGACGAGCAAACTGGTTTGGGCATCGCTATCCCGGCGCCTGATATTATCTACGCTCCGGATGAAGCTGTCACGCCGGATGCCGTATGGGTGAGTCGCGAGCGTTTTGGCCGAATCGTCGGCGAAAGTGGTACACTTATCGACTCTCGGGAGTTGGTCGTGGAAATCTTGTCCCCCGGCAAAGGGAATGAAGAGCGAGATCGCGGAAAAAAGCTCGATCTCTACTCGCGTCGCAATGTTTAGCAGTACTGGATCGTCGATTGGCGTAACGTTATGAATATCTATCGCCATCAAGAGGATCTTCTCCAGTTTATCCAAACGTTGCGCGCCGGTGATACGCTTCGATCGCCGCTCCTGCCGGGCTTTGCGTGTGTGATCGACCGCTTTTTCGAACTCTAGCATACCAGACGAGTGTTTGCCATGCCAGATGTCACCCTGGTCGTGGATGGGCGGACCGTCACCGTCCCGGCCGGCACCAATATCGTCGAGGCGGCTCGCGCCGCTGGCGTCGCCATTCCGGTCTTCTGCTACCATCCCAAGCTGAAGCCGGTCGGTATGTGCCGCATGTGCCTGGTCGAGGTCTACACGCCGCGGATCGACCCGGCGACCCGCCAGCCGGTGCTGGACGAGCAGGGCAAGCCGGTGCTGGCGCTGATGATGAACAAGCTCCAGCCCGGCTGCGTCACCCCCGTCAGCGACGGCATGGTCGTCAAGACGACCACCGACAAGGTGCAGTTCGCGCAGCGCGGCCAGCTCGAGTTCCTGCTCACCTCGCACCCGCTGGACTGCCCGGTGTGCGACAAGGGCGGCGAATGCCCGCTGCAGAACCTGACGATGCAGTGGGGACCGGGCAACTCGCGCTTCGCCTACAGCGACAAGATTCACTTCGAAAAGCCCATCCCGCTCGGCGACCTGATCTACCTCGACCGCGAGCGCTGCATCCTTTGCTCGCGCTGCGTGCGCTTCCAGGACGAGATCGCCGACGACCCGGTGCTTGGCTTCGACAATCGCGGCCGCGCCTGGGAGATCATCTCCAAGAGCGACCCGCCGTTCGACTCGAAGTTCTCCGGCAACACCACCGACATCTGCCCGGTCGGCGCGCTCACGTCGAGCGATTTCCGCTTCAAGGCGCGCGTCTGGGAGCTGCGCTCGGTGCCCGGCATCTGCACCCACTGCCCGGTCGGCTGCAACCTGTCGTACGATATGCGCTACGAGCAGCTGATGCGGGTGATGCCGCGCGAGAACGATACGGTCAACGAAATCTGGCTGTGCGACCGCGGGCGCTACGGCGTGCGCCTCCTCGAGAGCGGCGACCGGCTGACGACACCCCTCGTCCGGCGGGGCGGCGAGCTGGTGCCAGCGAGCTGGGACGAGGCGCTGCACCTGATCGCTGATCGGCTGAGCCACATCCGCGCAACCGACGGCGGCGCGGCGCTGGCCGGGCTGGCCGGGCCGGAGCTGCCGAACGAAGACCTGTACCTGTTCCAGAAGCTCTTCCGCGACCTGCTCGGCTCGAACAACATCGACCACCGGCCCGGCACGCCGCTCGACGCGCCGCTCGACACGCTCGCCGCGCACTTCGGCGTCGGCAAGGGCACCGACCTGTCGAAGCTCGGCAAGGGAGCGGCGGTGCTGGTGCTTGGCGCGGATGTCGAGGAAGAGGGGCCGCTCTACAAGCTGCGGCTGCGTGGCATCGCGCAGCGCGGCGGCGACCTGACGGTGGCCGGCAGCCTGCCAACCACACTCGACCGCTCGGCGGCGCGGGTGCTGCGCATCCGCCCCGGCACGGAGGCGCACCTGGCCCTGGCGCTGATCGGCGCGATCCTCGACGAGCAGCTCGAAAACAAGGGCTTCCTCGACAGCCGGGTGCGCGGCAGCGATGACATCCGCAACGGCCTGAAGAGTCTGCCGCTGGCCCGCCTGGCGGAGACAGCCGGCGTGGCCGAGGAGAGTGTCCGGGCGGCGGCGCGGGCCTTCGCGCAGGCCGAGCATGGGATCATCGTCTACGGGCGTGCGGCGCTGGCCGCCGGCCCGGCCGCCGCCGCAGCCATCGCGAACCTGGCGTTGGTCGCCGGCAAGACCGGCCGCGCCAACAGCGGCGTGATCGGGTTGCTGCCCGGCGGCAACAGCCGTGGCGCGCTCGATATGGGCGTGCGGCCCGACCTGGGGCGGCCGGGGCTGGCGGCCCGCGAGATGTGGCCGGCGGCGCGCGAGCAACGGCTGCGCGGCATGCTGATCATCGGCATGGACCCGGCCGGCGTCAGCCCGGCCACTGCCGACGCGCTCGACGCGCTCGAATTTCTCGCCGTGCAGGATCTATTCCTGACCGAGACCGCCCGGCGGGCGGATGTCGTGCTGCCGATGGCCGCGAATGCCGAGCGCGAAGGAAGCTTCACCAACGCCGAACGCCGGGTGCAGCGCAGCCGGCAGGCACGCAGCGCCCCCGGCAACGCCCTCGCCCCGTGGCAGGCGATCAGCGCGATCGCCCGGCTGCTGCCGCAGCCCGTGGCCGCCACGCCGGGCAACGGCGCGAAGAAGGCCGCCAGGGGAGCGCGCGCGGGTGCGCTCCCTGCAGCTCAGGCCACGGAGCGGGCGGTCAGCGTGGCGGTGCTCGACCCGCCGGCGGCGCCCGGCTGGAGCTACCTGCTGCCTGGGGATATCGCCGAAGAGATCAGCCGGGCCGTGCCGGGCTACGCCGGCACCGACTACACCAGCCACGACCTGTCGCGCCACTCGTGGGGCCGCCAACCGAACGAAGCGATCTACTACGACGGCACCTCCTACGCCAACCCGGAGGGGAACGGCATCCAGTTGCCGGCCCGCGCCGACGACGGCCGGAGCACGTTCAGCGTCGTCTTCACCGCGCCGGAGCCGCCGGCCAGCGACGACGGCCGGCCGTTCATCCTGCTGATGCCGGCCCGGCTGTACGACGGCGGGGACTGGATGCGCGGTTCGAAGCTCCTGGCGCGGGCCGTCCCGCCGCACGCCATCCTTAGCCCGGCGGACGCCGCGCGGCTCGGCGTGGCCCTCGGCGAGCAGGTGCGGATCACGGCGGCAGCGGGTGAGACGACACTCCCGATCCAGATCGACCGGAACCAGCCGGAGGGGGTGATCGCCGCGCCAGCGGTGCGCGGCGTCGACCCGGCGGCGCTGCTGGACGGGCCGCTTGCCCGGGTGTCGCTGGCGAAGGCTGCTCAGGAGGGCGCGCCATGACCTGGCAGGAGATTGCGCTGCTGATCATCGGCTGCGTCATCCTGGCGCTGGCCGCAACCACCGCCTTCGCCTACCTGACGCTGTTCGAGCGGCGGCTGCTGGCGCGCTTCCAGCATCGCATCGGACCGAACCGGGCCGGGCCGTTCGGCATCTTCCAGCCGCTGGCCGACGCGCTCAAGCTCTTTTTCAAGGAAGATGTCGTGCCGCTGAAGGCCGACAAGTGGGTCTATATCGCCGCGCCGGCCTTCGCCATGATCCCGGCGCTGATCATCTGGGCGACCATTCCGTTCGGCTGCTGGCCGATCGGCCCAAACGCCAGGCTCGGCTGCCCGCCCGGCAGCGGCAACCTGCTGCAACTGGCGGATGTCAACATCGGCGTGCTGTACCTGCTGGCGATCACGTCGCTCGGTGTCTATGGCATCGCCATCGCCGGCTGGGCCTCGAACAACAAGTACTCGATGCTCGGCGGGGTGCGCGCCTCGGCGCAGGTGATCTCCTACGAACTGGCGCTCGGCCTGGCGATCCTCGGCGCGGTGATGCAGGCCGGAACCTTCAGCACATCCGGGATCGTCTACGCGCAGCGCGATGTCTGGTTCATCCTGCCGCAATTCCTCGGCTTTGTGCTGTTCCTGATCACCTCGACCGCCGAGGTGGTACGGGCACCGTTCGACCTGGTGGAAGCCGAGCAGGAGCTGGTCGGCGGCTACAATACCGAGTACGGCTCGATGAAATTCGCGCTGTTCTTTATGTCAGAGTATATCAAGCTGATCGCGATGAGCGCGATCGGCGTGATGCTTTACCTCGGCGGCTGGCGCTTCCCCGGCCTGGAGACCCTGGCAGCCTGGGTGACGGCCAACGTCGGCGCCGTCTACGGCAACGCGGTCTATGGCCTGCTCTCGCTCGGCGCCTTCCTGCTGAAGATCGTCGTCTTCCTGTTCCTGTCGGTCTGGATCCGCGCCACGCTGCCGCGGGTGCGCTACGACCAGCTCATGGACCTGGGCTGGAAGGTGCTCCTGCCGCTGGCGCTGTTCAATGTGGCCGTGACGGCGGTGCTGAATGTGGTGTTCCCGGATCAGACAGTGTTCGTCAGCGCGGGCGGGCTGATCATCGGGCTGCTGACCGTGGTGATCGCCGCGGCGCTGGACCGTAGCCGCGAGCGGCGCGACCGGGTCGTTCTGGTGAAAAAGGGTACAACATGATCGGCTCGATCTTTAAGGGCCTGGGGACAACCTTCAAATACCTGTTCAAGCGGCCGGTGACGGTGCAGTACCCGGAGGTCAAGCGCCCGGTGCGCGAGCGCTTCCGTGGGCGGCACCAACTCAAGCGCTTCGCCAACGGCATGGAGCGCTGCATCGGCTGCGCGCTGTGCGCGGCGGCCTGCCCGGCGGACGCCATCCTGGTCGTGCCGGCGGAGAACGACCCACAGCATCCCAACTCGCCGGGCGAGCGCTACGCGGCGCGCTACGAGATCAACATGCTGCGCTGCATCTTCTGCGGCTATTGCGAGGACGCCTGCCCGACGAATGCGATCGTCTTGGAGCACCAGTACGAGCTGTCGTTCTACGACCGCAAATCGTCGATCTATACGAAAGAGATGCTGCTCGTGCCGCCGGATCAAGGACACGGCGAGATCCCACCGGTGCTGGCGCAACTGAACCGCCGCCCGAGCCCGCCGGCCCAGATCGACTTGTGAGCGGCCGGCTGAAGCCCTGGTCAGCGGAGTGGGGCCGCCGGCCCCGCGAGGAAATCCCGCTTCGTCGCTGGGCGGGCTGCGCCCGCCGAACCTTCCCATTTCAGCAGGCAACTGGCGAGTGCGCCACGCGCCGGGGGCGGCGACCGATGGTTGATGGTTGGGAGCTGGCATGGAACTGGTCTTCTTTGGAATCACAGGGCTGATCGCGATCATCGGCGCGGTCGCCATGCTGCTGAGCCGGAATGCGGTGCATTCGGCGCTGTTTCTACTGCTGAACTTCTCCGCGATCGCCGTGCTGTTCCTGCTGCTGCGGGCGCCGTTCCTGTTCGCTGTGCAGCTGATCGTCTACGCCGGCGCGATTATTGTGCTGTTCCTGTTCGTGCTGATGCTTCTCGGCGCCGAGCGTGCCGAGGACGACCGCGACCCGCTCGGCTGGCAGCGCTGGGTGGCGCTCGGGATGGCGGTGGTGCTGCTCGGCGAGGCGGTGTATGTCGCGCTGACGCGGCCGGGCGTGGCGCTCGTCCCCGCCAGCGCGAGCGACGACTTCGCCACGCCGGAGAGGATCGCGCAGACGCTCTTTACGACCTCCCTGCTGCCGTTTGAGGTGACCTCATTCATTCTGCTGGCCGCGATTATCGGCGTAGTCGTGCTGAGCCGGCGCGACTCGCGCCGGCGTGGGTGAGCCATGGTGCCGACGCTGTATTATGTACTCCTGGCGGCGTTGCTGTTTGTGTTGGGTGTGATCGGCGTGCTCATCCGCCGCAACGCGCTGGTGGTCTTTATGTCCGTCGAGTTGATGCTCAACGCGGCCAACTTGGCGCTGGTCGCCTTCGCTCAGGCCCGCCAGGACGCCGGCGGACAGGTGTTGGTCTTTTTCGTGATCACCGTCGCCGCGGCGGAGGTGGCGGTCGGGCTGGCGCTGCTGGTGACGATCTTCCGCACCCGTCGTACCACGAATATCGACGATGTCCGTACGCTGCGCGGCTGATGTCGATTGCAGCTAATGCCCTGCCCCCGGCGCGCCTACGGCTTTGTTATCAGGATCGCTTCGATGGCTGAGCTTACCTGGATCATTACACTGATCCCAGCCCTCCCGCTGGCCGGCTTTCTGCTGAACGTGTTCGTCATCCGGCGTGAGCGGGCGGCCGGCGTGATCGCGAGCGCGGCGGTCGGGCTGGCATGCATCGTGACGCTTGTGTCGCTGGCGGTGCTCCAGGCGCAGCCCGGCCCGGAGCGGCGAATCGACTTCGTGCTGTGGGAATGGTTCTCCATCGGCGCGTTGCAGGTTCCATTCGGGCTGATGTTCGACCCGCTGACCGCCGTCATGGCGCTGCTCGTCACCGGCGTCGGCGCGATCATCCACGTCTACTCGATCGGCTACATGCGCGGCGACATCCGCCCGGTGCGCTACTTCGCCTATCTGAACCTGTTCATCGTCGCCATGCTCGTGCTGGTGATGGCGGACAACATGCTGCTGCTGTTCCTCGGCTGGGAGGGTGTCGGCCTGTGCTCGTTCCTGCTGATCGGCCACTGGTTCGACCGCCGCCAGGTGCCGTCGGGGATCAACCCATCCGATGCCGCCGTGAAAGCGTTCATCGTCAACCGGATCGGCGATGCGGGCATGCTGCTGGCGATGGCCGGGCTGCTCGCCGTCTTCGGCACGCTCAATTTCTATGCGCAACAGCGCGGCGGCCAGATCGTGCCCGGCTACCTGTCGCGCGCGCCGGAGGTCGCCTTTCAGAACGCCAGCCTTGGAATCTTCGGCAGCATCGGCGTCGTCACGGCGATCAGTTTCCTGATGCTGATCGGTGTGGTTGGCAAATCGGCGCAAGTGCCGCTGTATGTCTGGTTGCCGGATGCCATGGCCGGCCCGACACCGGTCTCGGCGCTGATCCACGCCGCGACGATGGTCACGGCCGGCGTCTACCTGATCGCCCGCAACACCGTGCTGTTCGCCGCCTCGCCGGCCACCAGCGGCTGGGTGGTGGCGGTCGGCGTGCTCTCCGCGCTGCTGGCCGCGCTCGCCGCGGCGACGCAGTGGGATATCAAGCGCGTCCTGGCGTACTCGACGATCTCGCAACTCGGCTATATGGTGGCAGCGGTCGGCATGGGTGGGGTGGCCGCCGGCATGTTTATGCTGCTGGCGCACGGCCTGTACAAGGCGCTGCTGTTCTTGGCCGCCGGATCGGTCATCCACGGCACGCACGAGACGCAGGATATGCGCAAAATGGGCGGGCTGCGCACCGCGATGCCGACGACCTTTTGGACGTTCCTGTGCGGCGCGCTGGCGCTGGCCGGCATCTTTCCGTTCGCCGGCTTCTGGGCCAAGGATGAGGTGATCGCCTTCGCCTGGCTCACCCGCGCCAACGCGCTGATCGGCATTCTGCTCATTCTGACGGCGTTCATCACCGCGTTCTACATGGGCCGGCAGGTCGCCCTGATCTTCTTCGGACGGCAGCGCGACGCCAGCTACCATCCGCACGAGAGCGGGCCGATCATGACGGTGCCGCTGCTCCTATTAGCGGCCGGGGCGCTGCTCGGCGGGCTGATCAACCTGCCAGGGCTGCACTGGCTCGGCAGTTACCTGGAGCCGGTGACCGGCGAGGCGCCGGAGGCGTTCTCGCTGGGCCAGCTCGCGCTTTCGGCGGCCACGCTCGCCGGGGCGATCCTGTTCGGCTACCTGGGCTGGTGGCTGTACAGCAGCGGGCCGTTCGCGCGGCATGTGAAGGTCGGCAGGGACGACCCGCTGCACCACTATCTCGGCGACATCTGGCGCGGTGGGGAGATCGGCTGGGGGCTGGACTGGCTCTACGAGCGGGTGGTCATCCGGCCCTTCCGCCGCTTTGCGCAGTTCGCCGGCAATGTGGTCGACACCCAGGGCATCGACGGCGTGCTGGTGGGCGGCGTCGGCCGGGTGTTCGGCTGGGCCTCGCAGGGGCTGCGCCGCGGGCAGAGCGGCTACTTCCGCACCTACGCCCTGGTGTTCCTGATCGGCGTCGTGCTGATCGTCGGCTATTTCGCGATCATGTCGTGAGGCTGTACCGTGAGTCAACCCGGCTTTCCGCTTCTGTCGCTCCTGCTCTGGCTCCCGGCGCTCGGGGCGCTCGCCATCCTGCTGACGCCGCCGAACCGGCACCGGCTGCACTTCGCGATTGCGCTCGCAGCGAGTGCGGCGTCGTTCGTGCTGGTGCTGGCGGCCTTCGTCCTGTTCGACCGCGGTCAGCCGGGGTACCAGTTCGCCGAGCAATTCCAGTGGATCCCGGCCTGGGGCATCAGCTACAGCCTCGCGGTGGATGGCATCAGCCTGCCGATCCTGCTGATGGGCACGTTTGTCGCGCCGATCGCGGTGCTGGCCACCTGGAATACCCTGCCGGCCAACTCGCGCACGTTCCAGATGTTGCTGCTGCTGCTCGATTCCGGTATGATCGGCGTCCTGCTGTCGCGCGACATCTTCCTGTTCTACATCTTCTTCGAGTTCACGCTGATCCCGCTGGCGCTGCTGGTCGGCATCTTCGGCGGCGCACGCCGGGTCGAGGCGGCGACGAAATTCTTCGTCTACACCTTCTCCGCGTCGATCTTTATGCTGCTCGGGATGATCGGTGTCTACATCCTGCATGGACAGCAGACCGGCAGCTACACCGCCGACTACCCGACGCTGCTGGCGAGCGTGCAGAGCGGCGCGTTCAAGCTCGACACGCCAACGGCCGCGATCCTGTTCACCCTGTTTTTCGTCGGCCTGGCGGTCAAAACGCCGCTCTGGCCGTTCCATACCTGGCTGCCGCCGCTGCACACCGAAGCGCCGGCGTCCGGCGCGGTGGACCTGGCGATCATGCTGCTGAAGTTCGGGCCGTACGGCATGATCCGCTTCAATCTCGGCTTCTTCCCGGAGATCGCGGCCTGGTTCGCCCCGGCGGTCGGCGTGCTGGCGGCGATCGGGATCGTCTACGCGGCGGTCGTCGCCTGCGGTCAGAACGACCTGAAGCGCATCCTGGCGTATTCGTCGGTCAGCCACCTAAACTTTGTCGTGCTCGGCATCTTTGCGCTGAACGCGGTCGGCATCAGCGGCGGCGTGGCGCAGATCGTCAACAGCGGCCTGACGGGCAGCGCGCTGTTCCTGGTGGTCGCGTTCCTGTACCGGCGGCGCAGCACCCACCAACTACGCAGCTTCGGTGGGCTGTGGAAGATCATGCCGGTACTCGGCGGGTTGGCGCTGGTGGCGGTCTGCGGCTCGATCGGCTTGCCCGGTCTCAGCGGCTTCGCCAGCGAGTACCCGATCATCCAGGGCACCTGGCTGGCGCGCGGCCTCGGCTGGCGCTTCGCCGTGGCGACGGTGATCGGGGTGATCCTCGCGGCGGTCTACCTGCTCCGGTTGTTCCGCGTCACGTTCATGGGCGAGCTGGACAAGCCGGAGAACCAGAACCTGCCCGATCTTGCGCCGCGGGAGATCGCGCAACTTGGACTGCTGATCGTACCGATCGTTGTCTTCGGGCTGGTGCCGAACCTGCTGTATGGCAACATCGCGCCGGCGGCGGAGCGGGTGGCGGCGGGGCTGTCGCAGGCGCTCGGCGTGCGATGATCCCGTGCAAGGTGCGACATCGGTATCCAGCGGGTGCCTGAAACGCCCCCGGCGGGGAACTGTGGGGCCGCAGGCTCCCAGACTGCTGCGCCGCGAGCAGCAGCGTTGCTCTGTGTAGGTATTGAAGCGCTACCGCGATAGGCGAAGGATCGTATGCCTGCTCTTGAAGTGCCGCAGATCGACTATACCGTCATCCTCCAGGCGCTGATCGTGCTCGGCTGGGGCGTTGCGCTGCTGCTGATCGACCTAGGCATCCCGCAGGAGCGCAAACGGCTGACCGGCCTGCTGGCGCTGGCCGGGCTGCTGGTTGCGGCGGCCGCCGGGCCGGCAGTCGCCGGCGAGCCGCGCAGCAGCTTCAGCGCCATGCTGCGGCTGGACAGCTTCAGCCTCGCGTTCACGCTGATCTTTCTCGCCGCCGCCGCGATCACCATCCTGCTATCGCTCGACTACCTGCCGCGCCAGGGGATCATCGGCGGCGAATACTATGTGCTGATCCTGTTCGCAGTCGGCGGGATGATCCTGCTGGCGCAGGGGACCGACCTGATCGTCCTGTTCCTGGGGTTGGAGTTGCTATCGATCACGCTCTACGTCCTGACCGGCGTCGCCTACCCGCGCGCCGGCGCGGAGGAGGGCGGGATGAAATACCTGCTGATCGGCGCGTTCGCCGCCGGCTTCCTGGTGTTCGGCATCGCGCTCGTCTACGGCGCGAGCGGGACGACCAACCTCCAAGCGATCAACGCCTTCCTCAGCCGGCCCACGCTGCGGGCCGAGGACTACACCCTGCTGCTGATCGGCGCCGGGCTGATCATGGTCGGCTTCGGCTACAAGATTTCGATGGTCCCGTTCCACATGTGGACGCCGGATGTCTACGAGGGCGCGCCGACGCCGGTCACGGCGTTGATGTCGGTCGCGACCAAGGCCGCCGGGTTCGCGGCGCTGACGCGCTTCCTGCTGGAGGCGCTGCCGACGCAGACGGCGCTCTGGATGCCGGCGGTGGGGGTGCTCGCGGCGCTGACCATGCTGGTGGGCAACATCGCGGCGATCACTCAGCAGAATGTGAAGCGCATGCTGGCCTATTCGAGCATCGGGCAGGCCGGCTACATGCTGCTCGGCCCGCTGGCCGGCGGCGAGCGCGGGGTTCCGGCGTTGGTCTTCTATCTGGTGGCCTACGCAGCGACGAACATGGTCGCCTTCGGCGTGCTGGTCGCGCTGGAGCGGCGCGGCGAGGAGTCGTGGAGCATGGGCGACCTGGCGGGGCTGTGGCAGCGGCATCCCTGGCTGGCGTCGCTGATGGCGCTCTGCATGCTCTCGCTCGCCGGCGTGCCGCCGACCGCCGGGTTTATGGCGAAGCTGTTCATCTTCGCGGCGGCGATCAACGCTGGGCTGCTGTGGCTGGTGCTGATCGGGGTGATCGCATCCGGCATCGCGGCGGTGTTCTACCTGCGGGTGATCGCGCAGATGTTCATGCGGCGTGGCGACCGCGACACACAGCCGGCGCTCAGCCCCGGGCTGGACCTGGGCTTGGGGCTTGCCGCGGCGGGGATCGTGCTGCTTGGCATCCTGCCGGGCGTGCTGCTCAGCCTGGTGCAGCAGTCGGCCATGGCGCTGGGGCGGTGAGCGGGTGACGGGGGGATATCGGTCATTCGCCATGTGTCATTCGTCATTCGTCACTTTTCGCTCACCGCTCGCGGCCATAGCCGCCCAGACCTCGTCGGCGGCGCGTTCGCCGGCCTCGATCGCGCCTTCCATGTAGCCCATCCCCTCGACGGCCGTCTCGCTCCCGGCCCAATGAATGCGGCCCGCCGGCGCGCGCAGGGCTCGCCCGACCGACGTTAGCACGCCCGGCGGCATGATGCCGGCGTAGCAGCCGCGCGACCATGCCTCCGCTGGCCAGTTCCCTTCGACATAGCCGGTGGGCCGGGCGGCCTCCGGGCCGAAATAGCGGGCGAGCTGGTCGCGCAGCGCCAGGGCGCGCTCGCCGGGCGTGCGTCCGCTCCAGGCGCGCGCCGTATCGCCGAGCAGAAAAGCGACCAGCGCGCCGGACGAGGCATCCGCCGGGCTGTCGTCGAACACCAGCCGTGCCGGGCCTTCGTCGCAGAGCACCTCGCCGGAGAAGCCGGCCTCGCGCCAGAACGGCCGCTCGTAGCCGAACACACACTTGATCGCCGCGCCCATCGGCATGCGGTGGTGCAGTTCGGCACGGTCGGCGGGGAGCGCCGGCTCGAAGTGGATCTCAGCGGCGAGCGCCGGCGGAATAGCGACGATCGCCCGGCGGGCGCGCACCGCGCCGCGTTCCGAGCGGACCACCACTCCGCCGCCGTCCTGCGCGATGGCGCGCACCGGTGCGTCGGGCACCAGCCGTTCGCCAAGCCGCTCGGCCAGGCGCAGCGCGATCTGCTGCGCCCCGCCATGAAGCCGATCCTGCTGCGCCCCGCCGCGCACCTCCGCCAGCGCCATCAGCCCGCCGCCGGAGTGGAGATAGGCCAGGAAGAAGAGCAGCGACAGCTCCCTCGGCTCGGCGGCCAGGATCGCCCGCACCGCGCCGTCGAAGACCGCCCGCGCGTCCGAGCGGCGCAAGGCGCGCTCCTCCCACGCAGCGACCGTCATTGCGTCCCAGTCGGCGGCGCGCTCGGCCCGCTGCGGCGCGACGGCCGGTGCGCACCGAGCCATCCGCTCGATCCGCATGATCGCGAGCTGCAACTCGGCCAAGCTTAGCAGCGGCAGCGACGGCACGATGTGGCGATAGGTCGAGACCCGGCCGTTCACATGCAAAATCTTGCGGCCGCTGTTGAACTGCGGAAACGTGGCGATGCCGAGCTCGCGCACCAGCCGGTTCACCCGCGACTGGTCCGGGCCGATCCATTGCGCTCCCAGATCGACCATCTCGTGCCCGAGTGGGTGCGACAGGGTGCGCCCGCCGACCCGGCCGCGGGCCTCCAGCACCACGACCGACGCGCCGCGGCGCGCCAGCCGGGCGGCGGCGCACAGCCCGGAGATACCCGCGCCGACGATCGCGGCATCGGCGAAGTCAGGAAGCGCTGACATAGCAGAACTCCATACAACGACCAAAAGACCCGAAGTCGCCAGAGGGGTGGACTTCGGGTCCTGGCAGCCTCGTTGGTGGCGCACCAGCTCGCTGGGGATCAGCTGGCGCCCTTGCAGGTGTAGATGATGGTGCCGCTGCCACCGAACTTGCCGGCGTCCAGCGCACCGACGGCCAGGCCGGTGGTGCCGTGCTGGAAGCCGAGCAGCAGCACGCCCTGGGTTGCGTCCAGCCCCGGCGCGCGGCGGCTGGCCGTCCAGCCTTTGCTCGTCAGTTGCTGGTAGAACTGCTGGATCTCCGCCAGGCTCGCCGTCGTGACATAGGTCGCCTGCTCGATCGTTTCCGGCTTGGCGCCCTGAGCCTTCATTTCTTCGGGTACACTGCGCTGCCAGCCGCTGATGATCGCATCGATTTTTTGATTGCTACCGGCCTGGTACGCCGACGAATTCGGTGGCGGGGGGACGGTCGTATCGCCGGAGCCACCACAGGCAGCCAGCGCGAAAACCAACATCAGCACAAGAAGAAGCGCACGCTTCATGGAGCTCCGTTCCTTTTGGGTTCCTGCGCGCTGTTGCGCGCTGCAATCGTCAAACCACCGCGTAGTGTACCACATGTCCGGCGGCGGGCGATAGGCTTCCGATCAGCGCGCGGCCCGCGCGGTGTACAGCAGCACGCCCTGCTGCAGCGGGTCGCCGATATCGAGCGCCACGACGACGAAGAGCGCATCGCCCCGGCGATACGCCAGGAGCGCCTGCCCCGGCGCTTCGGGCAGCAGGTTCGGCGCCGCCTCCCAGCCGCGGCGCTTCAGCATATCGCGGTAGTAACGCGCCAGCGCGGCGGGCGGCTGGCCAGCGCGGTAGCGGCCCTGCTCCCGGAGCGTGTAGCCGCGCTCGCGCAGCAACGCTCGCACGTTCGCCGCGAGCGCATCGAAGAGTTGGTCGGCGTCTTTGTTGCTCCCAGCTTCGTAGGCGGCGGCGTCCGGCGGTGGTGGCACCGAGTCGCCGGAGAAGGGCGACCCGCAGGCCGCCAGCAGGAGCAGCCCCAGCCCGGCAAGGGCGAGGCCGCGCAGGAGATAGGAGGCTGGAGCTGGGGGATCGGTGCGACTCTGCCAGTGCATCCGTCGGCCTCGCGCATGGAGCTGGTGGCTCGTTCTGGCCGCCATCGCGGCCACAGGTCGCATGGCGCAGGTGGCAGGTGCTGCGTGACCTGCGCCATGCACCCTACGGCGGGCGGCGCACAGGGATCGCTCGTATGTAGTTGCCGCCCCTCGAGCAGCCGTCAGCGTTCGTCCGTCATCCGCGGCGCCGCCAGCATGCGGGCCGGGCGCTCGCCCTGGTACAGCAGCAGGATCGCGCCGAGCAGCAGCCCCGCGCCGGCCAGGCCGCTCCAACCGAGCCGCTCGCCGAAGAGCAACCAGGCCAGCACGGTGGACGTGAGCGGCTCGACCAGCGTGACGATGCTGGCGACCGTCGCGTCCGTCGTGCGCATGCCGGCCAGGAACAGCACGTAGGCCAGCGCCGTCGGCACCAGGCCGAGGTACAGCAGCAGCCCCCACCCCAGTGGCGGGTAGCTGGTGGCAAACCCGGCCGCCAGCGCGCCCGGCAGCAGGAACAGCGCGCCGGCGGCGAAGCCGATGGTGAGCGGCTGGAGCGGATGATAGCGCCCGGCCAGCGCCCGGCTGCACAGAGTGATGATCGCGTAGCCGAGCGCGGAGCCGAGCGCCAGCAGCACGCCGAGGAGGGTGGTCGGCGGCGACCCGCCGGCCGGCCCGCCGCCGACCAGCAGGCCGGTGCCGGCCAGCGCGCAAGCCAGCGCCGCGCCCGCTGCCGGGGTCGGCCGCTCGCGCAGGAAGACCGCCGCGAGCAGCGCCACCAGCACCGGGGCGGTGCAGAGCGTGACGAGCACCGCGATCGAGACACCGACGAGCCGGATCGCGGCAAAGTAGCAGACCTGGTAGACGGCCATCATCGCGCCGAGCAGCGCCATGACCGGCAGGTCGCGTCGGGCGACACGCAACGCCCGCCGCCCCAACGCGGCCCGGCATGCGATGAGCAGCGCCGGCACCGAGAAGGCCAGCCGGAAGAGGCCAATCGAGAGCGCGTTGGTCTCGGCGATGCCGTAGATGCCGCGCGTCGCGACGCCGACCGTGCCCCAGAGCACGGCGGCAAGGGTGATGAGCAGCAGCCCGTGCCGGGCCGCGCGATTCGCGTTCATGAACGCTGATCCTTTCCTCACTGCGGGAACGCCGTCGAGCGAAGGTGAGGCAGGATCGGCACGCCAGGCGGCGCGCGGGTGCGCGCGGCATGCCATCGGCCGTCCTGCCCTTAGCGGGCGGCGACCGGTGGGGGAAGGATGCTGTGGCAGGTATGCGGCATCGTGGGTCCGATATGGAGCACAGAAACCAACGCGAGCAGTATAGCAGGTTCTCGGCAGGTGTCAATCCCACGCCGGCCAACTCGCCATGCCGGCCTCGTCCCAGGTATCGTCGCCCCGGCGCTTGATCGAGACATGGCACATCGGCGCGCCGGCCGCCGCGCCGTGCCAGTGCCAAACGCCGGCTGGGATGGTGATCAGTTCGCCCGAACCCACTTCATAACGCGCCTCGTCGGTGCGGACGAGGCAGCGCCCAGCGATGACGTGCAGCGTCTGGTCGTACTGGTGCGCATGGGGCCGCGTGCGGGCGCCGGGGGCGAAGAAGACCGCCAGCAGCTCCGGCTCCTCCGGCGAGGAGGGCGCGACGAGCGTGTAGCGGCGAACGTCGCCTTCGAAGTAGGCGTCGCCAGCGGGCTCGGCCAGGGCCGGGTCGATCCGTGTCAGGTGCATTGGGATAGCTCCTTGGATGGCAGGCGGTAGACGATGCAGGACAGGAGATGACAGACAGCAACCAGGACGGTGAACAACGGACGGATGCGGGCAGGGGCGCAGGGCCGCGTACCTGCGCCGCGTCGTCGGTCGTCACTCACTCTTCGCTCCCACAACAAAGCGCCACAGGATGTGGTAAAGGCGCTCCAGGCTGGCGATCTCGACCCACTCCTCGTCCGAGTGCAGCCCCGCGCCCACCGGGCCGATGCAGACCGCCGGGATGCCCGCGCTGCTGTAGAAGCGCGCGTCGGTGGCGAAGTGCTCGCGCATGAACCCAGCCGGCGCGCCGGTCTCCGCGGCGACACAGGCCGCCAGCCGGCGCACGCCCGGGTGGTCCGGCGCGGTGAAGAGCGGCGCGCCGCGCTGGAAGGCGACGCTGCCGGGCGCGAAGATCTCGCGCAGCGCGGCCAGGATATCGTCCGGGCGCTCCTCAGGCAGGTGCCGGATGTCGAGCGTCAGCCGGGCACGGTCGGCTACACGATTGCCGGCGTCGCCGCCGGCCACCACCGATGGGACGACCGTCGTCACCCAAGCTTCCTCGTCCGGCGTTGGGAAGCGCCGTTCGAGTGCGACAAGACCATGGGCCAGCAGCATGAGCGCGTTTTTGCCTTCCCACGGGCGCGAGCCGTGCGCCGCTCGCCCATGGAACTCGACCTCGACCCACATCGCGCCTTTGTGCGCATTGCAGATGCGCAGATCGGTCGGCTCGGCGGCGATGAAGAAGCCGCACTCCCAGCCGTCGTTCAGCAGTTGATGTGTGCCCAGCATCCCGCCGATCTCTTCGTCGCTGACGAACTGGAAGCCGACATCCGGCGGCTCGGGCAGCGCGGCCAGGTCTTTCAGCAGCCGCAGCAGCACCGCGCCGGAGCCTTTCATATCCTGGCTGCCGCGCCCGTAGATCCGCCCACCGCGCACCGCTGGCGCGAACTGCTCCGGCAAGCCCGGCACCACGTCGAGATGGGCGTTCAGTATCACCGCCGGACGGCGGGTGTCGCGCAGCGTCACGACCAGGCTCGGCGTATCGCCGAACTGGTAGCGCTGCAGCCGCACGCCGGGGACGGTGCGCGCATACCGCTCGGCGTAGTCGATCGCCGCCTGGAGTGCCTCGGGCCGCCCGGCGACCGACGGAATGGCGACCAGATCGCACGTCAGACCGGTCAGCTCATCACGGAGGGAGGATGCGTTCATGGCAGAACCACTGGTAGAACCGAGAACGGAGCACACAGGAACAACGGATCGACCAGCCCTGGCTGACAGGGCGGACGCGGTGGGGGTTGGCGGCGTTTCGCCTCACCAAGACCCCTCGACGAGCGGGCATGGGGGTGATCGCCCGGCTGCCCCTCGCGCCGGTCCCAGCCTGTACGAAACCGGACTACTCCGCCAGCGCCGCGGCCAATGGCGGGACAACCTGCTGCTTGCGCGACATCACGCCCGGCAGCAGCACCCGCCCATCGGCGGCCTCCACACCGAACGCCCTGGCGGCCAGCAGCGCCCCGGCGTCGTCGGCGGCGAGTAGGAGCGTCCGTTGCTCCAGAATGTCGGTCAGCATCAGGAAGGCCGCGGCGAGTCCGGCCCGCCGCATCGCCTGCTGAAGCCCGGCGCGCAGCTCGGCGACCGGCGGCATAACCGCTTCGATATCGGTCAGCTCCACCTGGCCGATGCCGATCTCGTTCTGGCCGAAGCGGTAGACTTTCCAATCGTGGCCGACCCACCAGCTCGCCGGCGGCGGCGGGTCGGGCAGGCGGGCGCGGAACATGGCACGCGCCAGCGCCTCGATCGGCTCGCCGCTCACCTCCGCCAGCCACGCCGCCGCCGCGCGGTCGCGCGCGGTGGTCGTCGGCGAGCGAAAGGCGACCGTGTCAGACAAGACTGCGCCGAGCATCGCCCCGGCCAGCGGGCGCGGCAGCGGCGCGCCGCCGCGGCGGTACAGCTCGGCGATCAGGGTGCAACTGCACCCGACCGGCTCGCAGATCACCGTCAGCGGCTGGAGCGTCTGGAGCCCACCCAGGTTGTGGTGATCGACAATTGCGACGATCGTGCTTTCGGTCACGCCCGGCGCGGCCTGATCGGGGTGGTTGTGGTCGGTCAGAATCACGCGCTGCTGTGTCTGCACGGCCAGATGCCGCCGCAGCAGCAGCCCGCGGTACGTGCCGTCCTCGTCCACCACCGGCAAGCTGGCGATCCGGACACGCCGCAGCTTCTCCTGCGCCACGACGAGCAGGTCGTCCGGCTGCACCGTCTCCGGTGCCCGCAGCATCACCCGGCCCACCGGCACACTCTGCTGGAGCAGCAGCGCGGTGGCGAAGGGCGAGTGGTGCGTCCGCAGGACGATCGCGCCGCCGATGCGGGCGGCGGCCAGCACATCCTCCGGCAGCGGGGCGGCATTCGCGACGATCAGGCAGCCTGCGCCGGCCTCCAGCGCAGCCCGCTGGACGGTCGGGCGGTCGTCCACGATCACCGCATCCCCCGGCCCGACCAGGCGGCGCGCAGTCGCCGAGGGGAAGGTGGCGATCCAGACACGGTCGCGCAAGGTGGTGCGCTCGTCGCCGGCGAGCAGCTCGGCCTCCAGCGTCCGGCGGAGCAGGGCGACCGGCAGGTCGAGCTCGGGCGAGAGCTGGAGTTGCTCGAGGTAGCGGTCGGCCAGGGTATCGCGCGCCAGCAGGCCGACAAGGCGGCCCGCATCGTTCACCACCGGCAGCGCGCCCAAATTGCGCTGGTGCATCAGCAGACCGCCCTCGCGCAAGGTGTCGCTCTCATGCAGCGCCGGGGCGTCGCGCAGCATCACATCCCGCACCCGCAGGTAGACATCGGCGATCGGGCGGGGTGGCGCCTGCCCGACGTGCTGGAGCAGCCAGGCGGTCTCCGAGCCGATCTCGTCCAGGTGGCAGGCGACCGCCGGCTGGCCGGCCTGCCAGGCGTAGAGGGCGGCATACGCCAGCGCCGAGCAGATTGCGTCGGTGTCGGGGTTGCGGTGTCCGATCACCAGGATCGGGTCGGCGGTTGGGTTGGCCATGGTGCGCCCCTCGGAGAAGCCAGAGGTCAAGGCTCAGGCGGGCAGCGAGCGGATGGCCAGCTATCGTGCTGACCGCCTGCTGCTTCAGGATACCACATAGATCGGGTTGCTGAAGAGCCAGGGGCGGCCGCGGCGCCTGCCTTCCAGCCGGTAGACGCCCGGCTGGGTGATCGGCTGGCGCAGCGCCCGCCGGCCAACGGCGATCGGCTGGCCGTTGTGGATGAGTCGCAGCTCCGCGTCCAGCCCGGTGTCGGCCACCAGCACGAGCGGGCCCCCGGCCAGGCTGGCGGTGTCGCCGATCTGCCAGCGCTCGTCGCCGCGCCCGGCGTAGAAGGTGAGCGCCGGGCAGGGGCCGTCGAGCCGGTTGACGAAGTAGTGGCGGCCAGCAGCGAGCGCGCCGTAGACCTGGTGAACGGCGGTCGCCGCATCGGGCGACAGCGGCTCCGGCAGCAGCAGGTAATTTGTCAGGGTGCGGAACATCCAGTGGTACGGCAGGATCGTGATCTGGCCCCACGGTGCGCGCCGCTTGAGGGCGTGCGCGTCCACCCCGCCGACACCGAACGTCCGCCGCCCGGTAGCGTTCAGCCGGTCCCACCAGGCCAGGGTGGCGGCGGTCGGGCCGGAGAGGCCGCGGCGCGGGAAGAAGACCAGCAGCTCCTTGGTGCGCGGCGTCAGATGCTCGGCCCAGTCGCTCATCGCGTTCCACAGCTCGATGCCGACCGGCCGGCCCTCCCGTGCGCGTGGGCCGTCCACCGACCAGTCGTCCCAGCGGTAGATGTCTTTGAAATCGTTCTTGACCTGCTCGTCCGGGTGGGCGATGATCCCGAAGCCGCCGCGGGCGTACACTTCGTCGATGAAGTCCTGCGGCGGCAGCCGGCGGTCGATCACCGTGTCGACATGCAATGCGAGGAAATGATTGCGATCCGGCGTGATCTCATACCCGACGATCACCAGCACGCCATGAATGTAGCCCTGGTACGGCCGCCCGTTGAGCGTGTCATGATCGGTGATGACGATCCAGCGCAGGCCGGCATCCCGCGCGGCGGCGGCCAGCTCTTCAACCGTGCCGGAGCCGTCGGAGTAGACGGTATGCATGTGGAGCGCGCCGGGAAGGTATATGGTCATCAGCGTTCTCGTCTCTGGACAGACCCCAGACGGTCAGCGGGCGAGGATTCAAGAGGATCACAGCGAGCGAACCGGAGCCATCCGCAATCTTCTCCCCTCCATCCGCGATCTGCGCTTCTCGGGTTTTTTCCCTACGATCTCAGCGCCAGGCGCGCAGCTCGCGCACATTTTCCACGATCACCAGCAGGCCGGCAAACAGCGCCAGCACGCCGATGACGGGCCAGAAGAACTGATAGAGCAGCACCAACGCGGCGATGATCGCCAGGCCGACGGTGATACGCCGCACGAACTCCTGGATCTGGCGGCGGAAGAGGGCCTCGATAAACGCGTAGATGCCAAGCATCGCCAGCAGGCCGGTCTCCCAGCGCAGCGAGAAGAGCGCCAGCGCAACCGTGCCGATCAGCAGCACGCCGATGCTGATTGCGCTCCACGTCTCGGCCAGGCGGCTGAGTTGCAGATCGTCCGTGCTGGCGGGGAGCTGCGGCGCGTGCAGGTGGTCGCGCGGCGAGCCGTAGTCGCCGCGGGCCAGCCGGGCGCTCGCGTTGTCTAGTTCCTCCAGCACCTCAGCGTTCGTTGCCCGTTCGCGCTTGAAACGGTCGAGCGCCTGCTCGACCTGGCGCGCCTGCCGGCGGACGGCGGCGACCCGGAGGCGCATCTGCGGCAGGCGGCGGATGGCCTCCAGCTCCATCTCCAGCCCAACCAGCCGGGCGGCGTGCCCGGCGATCCGCTCGTCTAGCTCGCGCTGCTCGTGCAACAGCACATCGCGGCGGGCCGCCAGGGCCGCGGCGGCGGCGGCGGGCGGCGGCGTCTTGTCCAGCCCGCACCAGCCGAGCGGATCGTACCACATGCGATGGACACGGCCGTCGCGCTCGTACTTCGGGCGAGCCGGCGCGTCCTCGCCCTCCAGGGGGTCGCCGGTGAACAGCCCCCAGAGGCCGCGGTACTCCAGCCAGGGCGGAGCCGGCGCGTCGGCAGTCGGCTGGAGCACGCGCTGCTCCCACCCCTGCGTGGCGCCCGGCCCGATCGCCAGGCCGTCGCCGCGGGCATAATCCACGAACGGCAGGCGCACGACGCTCGCCTCGGGCAGCGGCTCGTCCGGGTCGCCCTGGCGCAAAAAGTCGTGCCAGAAGCGCCGGATGGTCGCCAGAGCACGGTTCAGCCCGCCGGTGAAAGGCAGCGCGGCGGTCGGCAGGTACTCGCCGGGGAAGAAGTAGTTTGCGTGGCCGCCCGCGCCGACAAAGACCACCGGGTGCTCGCCGACGAAGCGCAGGTCGGGGTCATCCCAGCGGCGGCGCAGGTCGTCGCCCTCATACTCGTGCTGCGAGTACGCCAGCCAGCGCGGCCGCAGCGCGCCGTCGGCGTCGTCGGCCAGGAAGACCGTCACCATCTCCCAGTCGGCCTCGTGGTCGTTCGCGCCGTTGAAGGACGAGCGCCAGTCGTTGAAGGCATAGAAGAACCAGTATTGCAGCGCGACATAGCCGCCATCGCGCACCACGCGGCCGTAATAGTAGAAGCGGGCGTCCTCGGCGCGCAGTTCGTGGTAGCGGATGGCTGCCGCGGCCGCTGCACCGCCCGGCACGCGCCCGCGCAGGAGGAGCGAAACCGAGAAGACCAGATCGGCGAAGCGCTGCAGGATGCCGACGCGCGCCAGCCGCCCGCGCCCGGCATGGAACTCGCGCAGCGACGAGGTGCTGCGGAACTGCTTGACCTCCGCCGGCGAGAGGGGATCGACGAAATGCAGGTAGTAGACTGTCCCAGGGCCGCCGACGAGCGGTTCGGCCAGGGCCTCCGGCGTGAGCCGGCCGCGCGGGATGATCACCTGCGGCACCTCGTTCGGCCGGCGCACGCAGAGGGCGCAGCTTCGAATGTACTGCTCGACGCTCATCGGATAGAACTGCTCGCCCCGGTTGAAGCGCAATACCGGCTCGTAGCGGCGGAGCAGCGCCAGATCGCTGTCGGTGAGGATGTCGGCCATGGCAGAGAGATGGACGATGGACGAGTGATACATGAAGCATGAACAATAAAGAACGATCAATCAATGACACGTCGTGTCATCGTGTCAGCTTGCCACCGCGTCACCGCGCCGGGCTAGCCCTCGCGCTGTAGCGCCGCCTGGGCCTCGGCGGCGGCAGCGCGGTCAGCCTCGGCGGTGCGCAGGCTGGTCGGCGCGCGGCGGTGCTGAGCGATGCGGAAGCTTTGCCGCACGGCCCGCTGGTTCAGCAGAAAGACGATCGCCACGCTGGCGGCCATCTCGAGATACCATGGCCGGCCACGCAGATATTCGACCAGCAGCATCGCCAGGTTGATACCCTGCGTAATCATCGCCAGCAGCCCGGCCCAGCTTTGCAGCCGCAGCACGCCGATGCCGCTGATGACCATCGCCAAGCTCAGGGTGAGCAGCCCGGCGCCGCCGTAGAGCCCGAAGCGTGCTGCGGACGGAAACACTACCGGCAGCCACGCAAGATGCGGCGCAAGGTTCGTATCGAGCAGCCGCGCCAGCGCCGCGCCGAACAGCGCCGCGTTGAGCAGGCCGTACAGTAGCAGCAGCCAGCCGACGATGCCGATCGGGCGCGGGCGGCGAAGTGTGGGTTGTTTCAGTGCCATGCGCGTGCGGCGCCCGACGAGCGCCGGCTCTCCCGATGTCGGATGATCGCCGACATGATACCATCCCCGGCGCGGCGCGGCGCGGCGAACGGGCGGCACACAGAAACCGCGCGGCGGGAGGTCCGCCGCGCGGGTCGCTTCGACGCTGCGCAGGCGCGCCCGCGCAGCCGGTGAGCGCCGGCCTACTCGGCGCAGCACGACAGCTTGGCCGGGTCCTTGTAGCGCGAAATCGCGACGATCTTCAGCGCCTCGGCCATTGTCGGGTAGACATGGATCATGTCGATGAAGTCATCGATCGTGGCCCGGAAGCGCAGCGCCATGGCCGCCTCGTGGATGACCTCGCCGGCCTGCGCGCCGACCATCGAGACGCCGAGCACCTCCTTGCTGGCGTCGTCGACGACCATCTTGATGATGCCGCGTGTATCGCGGATCGCCCCGGCCCGCGGGACCAGCGCCATCGGTAGGGTGTAGCACCAGCAGCGATGGCCGGCGGCGTTCGCCTCCGCATCGGTCATGCCGACGATGGCGATCGGCGGGTCGGTAAAGATCGTGCGCGGGATGACGCGATGATCGACCGCCCGCGGGGGGTGGCCGGTTTCGGCGGCAAAGGCGTTCTGGGCGGCGATCGCGCCATCGTGCGCGCCGACCGGCGTGGCGAGCTGGTTGCCATGCTGCGTGCCGATTACATCGCCCGCGGCGAAGATATGCGGCACGCTGGTCCGCAGGTACAGGTCAACCTTCACCGCGCCATCCGGCAGCAGCGCGACGCCCGCCGCCTCCAGCCCGACATCGCGCGTGTTGGGCGCCCGCCCGGTCGCCACCAGCAACCGCGCCGCGCGGAACTCCTGCTCACGGCCATCGATGCGGGCGACGACCCGCACCTCGCGCGCATCGCCCGACACGCGCGCCACCTCCGCGTGGGTCTGGATGCTGATGCCTTCATCGCGCAGAATGGCCTGGATCGTCAGCCCTACCTCGGGCTCGTACCCATGCCGCAGGACGCGGCCGCTGCGCTCGAGGATCGTGACCTGCACGCCGAAGCGCTGAAACATCTGCCCCAGCTCCAGCGCGATGTAGCCCCCGCCGATGATGATCAGCGACGCCGGCAGTTCCTTCAGCTCCATGGCTTCCTGGCTCGTCAGCAGGTCGCTGGTCAGATAGGGGGTACGGTCGAGCCCCTCGATCGGCGGCGCGACCGGATGCGAGCCGAGCGCGATCAGGAGCCTGTCGCCGGTGAGGCTGACACCCCCCTCCGGCCCGTCCACCTCGACCGTCCGGGGGTCGGCCAGCCGCGCCCGCCCATAGACCACCTCGATGGCGGTGTCTCCGCCGATGAGGCTCTGGTACTTTTTGTCGCGGTAGTCCGCGATCAGGTCGTCCTTTTGAGCGATCAGTTGGGCCACGTCGATGCGCGGCTCGTGCGGTGCGATGCCGGGGTAGCGCGGGTGGCGGGCGTCGTAGATCAGCTTCGCCGCTTCGATCAGGTTCTTGGAGGGCAGACAGCCGCGATTGACGCACGTGCCGCCAAGCGTGCGGTGTTCCGTCATCACAGCGCGCTTGCCGAGCTCCGCGGCGCGCAGGGCCGCCGCGAACGCGGTCGAGCCACTGCCGAGAATCACCAGGTCGTAGTGGGGCACATCTGCTCCATTTCAGCCATTGTGGCGTCCAAACGGCGGCTCGCCGGCGCCGCCCGTGGAAGGGCTCCAGCGGCCATTCAGCAGCCAGACGCCCGCCGCCAGCGCGATGACGAAGTAGCCGGCGGCCAGGCCATACAACAGGCCGGTGTGGCCGGCCAGCCATGCGCCAAGCGCCGTCCCGCCCGCCAGCGCGACCAGGAGCGGCATGGTGAGCGGCAGGTGGCAGGGGCAGAGCAGCAGCCCCGTCACAATCAGCAGGTATGAGCCAACGTTACGCATCGCCAGATCCCTCCGCCGCGCCCGAGCCACCGGCCTCGTCGGCCAGGACGCGGCATGCCGCCAGGTGCGCGCCGTGCAGCACGACCAACTCCTGGGCGAGCCGCACCAGCTCGCGCACCCGGCCATCGCGCGCGCGGTAGTACACGAACTTGCCGCGCCGCTCGCTGACCACAAAGCCACAATAGCGCAGACATTGCAGATGCACCGAGACGCGCCCCTGCGACGCGCCGACCAGCTCGACCAACTCGCTGACATTGCGCTCGCGTTCCAACAGCAGGAGCAGAATCTGCAGCCGGGTCGGGTCGCTCACGCCAGCGAACACCCGCGCCAGCAGCTCGACTTCAGCGGACGGCGTCGGAGCGAGCGGTTGCAGCCGAGGAAGCACCGAATGACTCATGTCTCTTTCATATTGATATCTGGATATACAAATATGATATTATCGGATCGCCAGCGAGTCAAGCGTGATTGTGGCCGGCGCGTGCGCCAGCGGAGCGGCGAGCCATGCGGCCGGCGGGCTGCTCGGGGGCGCGACCGTCGGCGCCCCGGCCGTGGATGGCGCCGGCCCCCGCGATTGACAGCGCCTCCGCGGGTGTCATATCATTCACGGCACGCATTCGTGTAGCGGAAGAGCGCTCGGAATTGTTGTTTGAAGCCCATCGAGGAGTGCCTGCGGCCGATGCCAACCGTCAAAGCTCCGATCGCCGAACTCCCCATCCGCGAAACCTTCCGCCCCCGCCCGCTCGCGCGCTGGCGGCGCACGCAGGCCGGCGGCGGGCAGCTCGTGCTGCACGGCGAGGGGCTGCGTCTGGCGCTTCCTGCCGCATCGCCCCGGGCCTACGCCAACGCGATGCTGGATGACTACGCTGGCCTGGCGCGCTCGCGCTTCCCGTGGCGCCCGCCGCTGCGGCTGACCGTGCGGGCGCGGGCGTCCGGGGCGCTCGCCGGCACCGCCGGGTTCGGCTTCTGGAACAACCCCGGCGGTCTGCCGGAGACGCTGCCGTGGCTCCCGGCGGCGATCTGGTTCTTCCACGCCGCCCTGCCCGCCGATCTGCCGCTGGCCCGCGGCGTGCCGGGCCACGGCTGGAAGGCCGCCTGCCTCGACGCGACGCGGCCGCCGGCGCTGGCATGGGCGCCGCTCGCGCCGGCGGTGCTGCTACTGAACCGCTGGCCCCCGGCCGAGCGCCGCATCTGGCCGGCGGTTCAGCGCGCGCTCGGCATCGCCGAGGCGGCGATCCCCGCCGCCGGGCCAGCCTGGCGCGAGTACGTGATCGAGTGGCGACGGGACGGCGCGCGCTTCCTGCTCGACGGCGCGCCGGTGCTGGAGGCCGACTGCGCGCCACGCGGGCCGCTCGGCTTCGTCGCCTGGCTGGACAATCAATGGGCGGTGGTGACGCCGCGCGGGCGGCTGGGCTGGGGGCTGGTCGCCGCCGCGCGCCAGTGGCTCGACCTGGCCGAGGTGCGCATCGAATGACGAATGATGCGCGCTCGCCGCGCTTCTTCACGGTTCCTTCACATCGGAGTAGTATGCTGGCAGCGTGGGTGGCCGCCGTAACGGCGACGCGACGTTCGCCAGGCTTGCAATCGCGCGGGGCGCTCGATGCCGCAGAAAATCCTGATCGTCGACGACGAACGCAAGATCGTCCAGGGGCTGAGCGCCTACTTCCGCCAGGAAGGCTACGAGACGCTCGCCGCCTACGACGGCCGGCAGGCGCTGGAGCTCGCCCGCCGCGACCGGCCCGACCTGATCATTCTCGACCTGATGCTGCCGGAGATCGACGGCTACGAGGTCTGCCGGCGGGTACGCCAGGAGTCGGCGGTGCCGATCATCATGTTGACGGCGCGGGTTGAGGAGGCCGACACACTGATCGGGCTGGAGATCGGCGCCGACGATTACATCACCAAGCCGTTCTCGCCGCGCGAGGTCGTCGCGCGGGCGCGGGCGGTGCTGCGGCGGGCCAGCGGCAGCCTCCAGCCGCCGGCGATACTACGCCGGGGCGACCTGGAGATCGACCTGGAGCGGCGCGTCGTGAGGGTGGCCGGGCGGCAGATCGACAACCTGACGCCGACCGAGTTCGAATTGCTGGCGACGCTCGCCCGGCATGCGGGCCGCCCCTTCAGACGGGCGCAACTGCTCGACGCGGTGCAGGGCGATGCCTACGAGGGCTACGAGCGCACCATCGACGCGCACATCAAGAACCTGCGCCGCAAACTGGAGCCGAACCCCGCCAGCCCGAGCTATATTCTGACGGTGTTCGGAGTGGGGTATAAGCTGACTGCGGACTAAGAAACTATCTCAAAACGTTGGGGTATATGGTACCATCCCGTGCAGCAGAAATGAGGAAGGAGCGCACGCACTGCCACGTACCCGAAAGCAACCAAAGGAACTGCCCACCATCTGGCGCGTGCCAGATGATCTGTGG
>JBHOQX010000020.1:0-63863 GCA_042408595.1 Roseiflexaceae bacterium
GCCGCCGGCAGCGCGCCCACGCCGGCGACGCTGCCCCGTACCGGCAGCGAGGCGTTGCCGGGCGCCTGGGTGGCCGCCGCGGGCTTGGCCGCCGCAGCGGCCGGGGCGCTGCTGCGCCGTCTGCACCGGGCCAGCCCGAGCGCCGACGACCCGGCGGACAAGCAGCAGGACAACGCATAGCCCAGGTGCCGGCCAGAAGCGGCCGGAAGCCAGCGGCAGGGAGGCGGCGCGCTGCTTCCCTGCCGCCGCCGTTGGCGCCGGTGGACGCGCGAATCACCCCTGCGCCAGCAGCCGCCCGATGAGCGCCACACCAAGCGCCGCCAGCGCCAACCAGATGGTGACGATCACGACCGCCGCACCACGGCTGACCGGACGGCCCTCCGCGGCGCGGGCGCGCGCGCGGGCCTCGGCCATCACCTCTGGCGGAATCATGCGCAGCGCCAGCGCGATGCCCACCGGCACCAGCACCAGGTCGTCCAGATACCCGAGAACCGGCACGAAATCTGGGATCAGGTCGATCGGGCTGAAAGCATAGGCGACGACGCAGGCCGCAAAAACCCGCGCATGCCACGGCACACGCGGGTCGCGGTAGGCCAGGTAGAGGGCGTAGGTCTCGCTTTTGAGCTGCCGGGCGCGCCGGCGCAGATCCGCTAGCATCAGGCGCTGTAGGCGTACTTGCGCCAGACTTCGTGCCGCTCCAACTCGCCCAGCAGCGCAAAGGCGATGTACTGCGGCTGGCGCGGGCGTGTCAGCAACTCCATGCCGGCCTCCTCCGGCGTACGTCCGCCCTTGCGGTGGTTGCACTCGCGGCAGGCGGTCACGACATTGTCCCACGTTGTTTGCCCACCGCGGGAACGGGGCAGCACGTGGTCGATCGTCAGGTGGGCGCGGCCCGGTTGCGCCCCGCAGTATTGGCACGTCTCGCGGTCGCGCGCCAGGATGCCGCGGCGCGAGCATGGCAACCGCATCCGGCGCGGGATGCGGATGTAGCGCACGAGACGGATCACCAGGGGAACTTCAAAGGAAAAGCCCTGCGCGCGGAGGTACTCGGCCGCCGCTTCGACGAGCTCGGCCTTCTCCTGCAGAAGCAGCACCACTGCGCGCCGGATGGAGATCAGCTGCAGCGGCTCGTAGCTAGCGTTGAGAACGAGAACGCGTTGCCCCAAACCAATCCCCCTTTCCTGGCTGTACGTTGTCGGCGTGCGAGTACAGGGGGATTCCCTGGGACTAACGCGCGCCGCCTATGATGTCGGCGGCGCTCGCACCCAGCCAGGCGCGCACGCACCGCCCACTCCAGATCTGCCGCCGTAGCCGGCTCGCGCGACACAGCGACTCCCGTCGGCGCGGCCAGGCGCCGGCGCCCGAGGTGTCGGGCGCTGGCCCGGCAAGTATCTGACTGTCGCTTGCCATTCGCAACTGCGTACCTATCCGCCACGAACCGGCTTATTAGTGCTCTCAACCGCACAACCGCGGCACTAATAGTATACACGACGCAAAGCGAGGGTGTCAACCATTTCTCGGCACAACGAGGGTCCCGTCGACGTTGGAGGGCAGGAGGGGTTTCGCCCCTCGGAGCTCTGCTGTTTGTGCGCTGCCAGCGGCGCGCAATCGCTGACACCGCGTGCATGGGTGCGTGGGGCAGCCAGATCCTCATCACCTCGCCCCGCGTCTCTCCCTGCACGCGGCGAAGGGGCGCACGGCTAGACGGATCAGCCCCTCTCCCGTGTCCGGCAGAAGGATGAGAGGTGGGGCCGCGGTGGCAGACAGCCTCCCCAGACCACATCGACGCTGGACAACGACGTAGCGCTGCGGCGCGGCTCTGCTATAATGCCGCCGCGTAGCTCCTACGATGGATAGGGGCGACGCCGCCGCGCGCAATGCGGGGCGGTGTAGAGAGCCTGCGGCCCTCCACGCCGCCCCACCAGCTACATCCGATGATCATCGAGAGGAGCTACCCCATGAACAAGACCGCCGTCACCACGCTACAGGCACCACCGGCGCTCGGCCCATACTCCCAGGCGATCGTCGCCGGCGACCTGGTCTTCTGCGCCGGACAGATTCCGCTCACGCCGGACGGCACGCTTGTCGAGGGGGACGTTGCCGCGCAAACCCGCCAGGTGTTGCTGAATCTCAGCGCCGTGCTGGAGGCAGCGGGCAGCTCGCTCTCGCGCTGCGTCAAAACACTGGTCTTTCTGGCGGACATGAACGACTTCGCGGCGATGAACGCCGTGTACGGCGAGTTCTTCGGCGCGGAGCCGCCGGCGCGCAGCACGGTGCAGGTGGCGCGCCTGCCGCGCGATGTACGCGTCGAGATCGAGGCGATCGCGCTGCGTGGCTAGCCTGAGGCATCCGCCGCTCACTCCACGATCCACGGCATGCCGCTCACCGTCGTGCTGCGCTGCTCGCGGTCGGTGACGACGTTGACAATCGCCGGGCGGCCCGCCGCCAGCGCCCGCCGCAGCGCCGGGCGCAGCTCCTCCGGCCGCTCGACGAACTCGCCGTGGCCGCCGAGGGCGCGGGCCAGTTCGTCATAGCGCGTCAGCCCCAGCTCCGCCCCGACCACCCGCGCCGCGCCCCAACGCCGCCGCTGCCCGTCACGGATCTCGCCCCAGCCCTGATCGTTGGCGATGACCACCACCACCGGCAGGTGATGGCGCACGGCGGTGTCGAACTCCATCGCACACAGGCCGAACGAGCCATCGCCCATCAGCGCCACGACCGGCCGCCCCGGTTGGGCGAGCTTGATCGCGTTGGCGAAAGCCATGCCGACGCCGAGGTGCCCGGTGCTGCCGACCCAGACCACCCCGCCGGGCGTGCGCGCATCCAGCGTCTCGAGGCCGAAGGCGGCGATGTACCCGCCGTCGATCACCGTGTCTGCCTCGCGCGGCAGCTCCGCCGCGAGCACATGGCAGAGCTGGAGCGAGTGCATCGGCCGATCCGCCGGGCGCGCCGCCAGGTTCACCCGCCCGGCTGTCTGCTGGCGCAGGTGCGCCAGCGAACCCTTGGCGCGCGCCTGCCACTCCGGCGCAACGCTGATCGGCGCGTCGGCCAGCGCCGCGGTCAGTTGCTGCAGAACCGCCCGCGCATCCCCGACGATCCCAACATCGACCGGGCGCGTCTTGCCGATCTTCTCGGCGATGATGTCGCACTCGATCAGGCGCGCGTCGGCGGCGAACAGCGGCGGCCGGCCGTAGCCGATCGTCCAATCCAGGCGCGTGCCGATCACCAGGTAGATATCGGCGCCGAACGCGGCCGTGGGCATCACACCGACGCACAACGGGTGGTCGTCGGCGATCAGGCCGCGCGCCAGGTTGCGCGTCAGCACCGGGATGCCGCTGGCCTCGACGAAGTGCGTCAGCTCCGCGCCGGCCCGGGCCCACCAGATGCCGCTCCCCACCACCAGCAGCGGGCGCTCCGCCTGCCGCAGCAGGTCGAGCGCCGCCCGTACCTGCGCCGGGTCGCCGAACGGGCGGGCCTCGGTGCGGTAGCGCTGGGGGAAGGCGACGCTCCCCTCCTCGACCGTGCCGCGCAGCACCTCCAGCGGAAAGTCGAGAAACACCGGGCCGGGGCGGCCGCTGCGGGCCTGGCGCAGCGCCATGCCGACATACTCCGGCAGCCGGGCGATATCGAAGCATGTCCGCCGCCACTTGGTGACCGGGCGCACCAGTTCGAGCTGGTCGATCGCCTGCATCACACCGATGTCGCGCCCGGCGAGCGAGCCCTGCGCCGTCAGCACCAGCAGCGGTACCTGGCTCTCGTAGGCCACCTGGATGCCGGGCAGGGCGTTGGCCAGGCCGGGCGCACCGTCTACGGCAACCACGCCCAGACCGCCGGTGGCGCGCGTCCAGCCGTCGGCCATGTGGGCCGCCTGCTGCTCGTGCCGCACGTCCACCACACGGATGCCGGCGTCGAGGCAGCCGTCCAGGATCTCATAATTATGGCCGCCCGGCAGCGCGAACAGGTGTGTCACCCCTTCGCGCGCCAGCATACGGGTGATCAGGTGGCCGCCGTGAAGCGTGGGCATAGAAGCACCTCTCTGTGTCATGCGTTCTTCGAGGGAGGACGCAAGCCGGCTCGACGGTATGCGCGCGGCATCGCCACGACGAAGGACCAAGGACGAACACCTACGACCACGAGCCATCGATCCAGCATGGCTTGCATTCGTCCATCGTCCACTGTCTAGCTGTGCGTCCGGATCATCCGCACGAACGCCTCGTCCGGCATCGCCTGGCGGGCGGCGAGCAGGCCGGTGCGCTCCGGCGGGCCGACCGGGCGGCGCAGCGGCGGGTCCGGCATATCGGCCAGTTCGAGGATAGCCTCCGGTACCAACCGCGGGTCGCTCGCCTCGGGCAGCACCGCCTCGGCCGCGGCGATCCGCGCGGCGACCATGGCGTAGTACGGGCTCGTCTCCCGGAGCCGCCGCTTCGCCTCGGCCAGTGCGCCAAGCGGCATAGCGGTGCGGAAAAAGCCGCATGGCTCGACCAGCGTGACCTTCAGTCCAAAGGGCGCGATCTCGTGCGACAGCGACTCCGAGAAGCCCTCCACGGCGTGCTTGGTCGCACAGTAGATGCTCTGGAACGGCCAGCCGACTACGCCGCTATCGGACGAAATGTTGATGATATGGCCCGATCCACGCGCCCGCATCGCCGGCAGCAGCGCCTGAGTCACACGGATGACGCCGAAGGTGTTCACCTCGAACAGCAGCCGTACCCGCTCCGGGTCGGCCTCCTCGAACGGGCCGGCGTCGCCGAGACCAGCATTGTTGACCAGCACATCCGGAGGGCCGAAGCGCGCCAGCGCCGCCTCAGCCGCGGCCGCCACGCTCGCCGGGTCGGTCACGTCGAGCGGGAGCGCCAGCAGCCGCCCACGGGCGCCGTACGCCAGGTGCGCGAGCGCTGCCGTGTCCCGGTCCGTCGCGACAACCGTATCGCCGCGATCAAGCGCCATGCGCGCCAGCAGCGCGCCGAAACCGGTGGCGCAGCCGGTGATCAGCCAGGTGTTCATGTATGCTCCCTCGGACGACGACGGTGGCCGGCAGCTTGTGATCACCCCTCCGCGCACTCGCCTCCGGCTCACCCCAGGCTCATCGCCGGCTCGGCGGCGGCGGCATCGCCCGGCACGCGCACCTGCCCCTCGCGCACCCGGCTCACCAGCGCCGCGCCGAGCGCGAGCGCGCCGATCGCGGTGAACCAGAGCGCCTGCGGCCCGAAGCGGTCCATCAGAAAGCCATAGGTCGGCGGTCCGGCGATCTGCGCCAGCGATGTGCCGATCGCATAGATGCCGCTGAACAGCCCGATCTGCCGTGGGCTGGCGAACTCCTGGAACATGATCACGCCATTCACCAGCACCAGCGACCAGCTCACGCCGAGCACCGCCAGCAGCGCGGCGAAGACCAACGAGCTGGTGGTGAACGCGGCGATGATGTAGAGCGGGATGAGGGCCAGCAGGCCGGCGAGGATGGTACGCTGCCGGCCGAAACGTGCCGCGGCGAAGCCGGACGGCACCGCGCCGACCAGGTACGAGAGCGCCAGGATCGCCGCGAAATTGGCCACGTCGCCGCCACGCATGCCGAGCGCCGTGGTCGCGTAGGTCGTCCAGAACGACTCGACCGCGTTCCAGGCCGTCCAGGTGAAGAAAATGCCGGCGATGAACAGGAGCGGGCTTTTCTGCGGGATGCGGAAGAGCGTGCGCACCGCGGCAGGGATGGTCGGCGGGAGATCGCCGGCGCGCTCCTCCAGCGTGCCGTCCGGCGCGGGCGGCTCCTTCACCCACAGCGCCTGGGCCAGCGCGGCGATCAGCAGAAAGCCGGAGACCATCATGAACGGGTAGGTGACGTTGATATTGAAAAGCGCGCCGCCCGCCAGCAGCGCGATGATCGCCCCGACGCCGGCGAACAGGTCGGTCGCGCCGGAGACCTGCGTGCGGACGCGCCGCGGGAACAGGTCGGAGAAAAGCGAGACCATCGGCGCGCGGAAGGTTGTCATCGAGATATTCATCAACATCGCGGCAGCGACCAGGGCGAAAAGGCCGATCCGCGAAAAATACGGCAGAATGAAGGTAAAAAGCGCGGCAAGCGGCATGCCGACCAGGATGTACGGCGTGCGCCGCCCGAAGCGGGTGCGCGTCAAGTCGCTACGGGCGCCCCAGAACGGCTGGAGCAGCAGGGCGATGATGTTATCGGTCGTCATCAGGAAGCCGACCAGCCAGAGGTTCGAAACGAGTTGGCCGGTGGCCGGATCGGGCGTGGCCGTTAAATCTTTGTAGAACAGCGGCATGAAGGCGTTGTACGTCGTCCAGATCGCCTGCATCGCGAACCAGCCGATGCCGAGGGCCAGGATCTGTTTTTTCATACGCCACCCCTCTGCAACTGATGAACGCGGGAGGTGTGGAGGACCGCAGGCCCGCCACGGAGTTCTTGTTGGGTGCGCCAACGAAGAGATTTTGGAGGGGCTTCGCCCCTCCAAACCTCCCCACCGTGTCGGTCCTGTCATTCATCATTGACACGAAAGCCGGCCAGGTGTTCGAGCGCCTTGATCAGCGCGTGGTTGCCTTCGCCGCCGAGGCCCCGGGCCTGCAGCGTGCGGTAGAGCTGGAAGATCAGCGCGGTACCGGGCAGCGGCACGCCGAATTCGTCGGCGGCGCCCAGCACCAGCCGGATGTCCTTCTGCTGGAGATCGATGGTAAAGCCCGGCCGCCAGTCGCCTCGGAGAATCTGCGGGCCGCGGTTGCTCAACATCCAGCTTCCGGCGGCCCCGCCGGCGACCGCCGCCAGCGCCTTTTCGAGATCGACGCCGCCGGCCTGCGCGAACAGCAGCGCCTCGCACATCGCCAGGCAGTTGCCGACGACCAGGATCTGGTTGACGAGCTTCACGGTCTGGCCGGCGCCCACCCCGCCGACATGCGTGACCGTCTTTCCCATCGCCTGGAACGCCGGCATCGCCCGCTCGACATCGGCCGCCTCGCCACCGACCATGATGCTGAGCGTGCCCTTCGCCGCGCCCTCGCTCCCGCCGCTCACCGGCGCGTCGAGGAAGCGCACGCCCCGCGCCGCCAACCGCGCGGCGATCGCGTTGGTCGCCTGTGGGCTGATCGTGCTCATGTCGATCACCAGCGCGCCGGGCGGCGCGCCGTGGATGGCGCCGCGCTCGCCGAGCAGCACCTCCTCAACGTCCGGCGTGTCGCTCACGCAGGTGATGATGATGTCGCTGCGGGAAGCGAGGTCGGCCGGGCTTTCCGCTGGCGTGGCCCCCTCCGCCGCCAGGGCGTCCATCCGGCTCGCGGTGCGGTTCCAGACCGTGAGCGGGAAGCCGGCCCGGAGCAGGTTGCGCGCCATCCCACCCCCCATAATGCCGAGACCAATAAAGCCGATCCGTTCGGGCATGGCGGTTCCTCCATCAGAAGTCAGAAGCCAGGAGTCAGACGGTCAGATAATCTGCAATCTGCCATCACGAAACAGCCAGAAGCCAGACGCCAGACGGTGAGCTCATCTGCAATCTCAAAGCTCCAGCATCCGGCGCAGATAGTCGTGGAGAAACGCCTTGAAGGCGGCGATCTGATCGGGATCGAGCGGGTCGTGGCGGCCGGTCTGCCAATCGATCGGGCCGCTGGTGAAGTAGCCGTAGAGCATCCAGGTGAAGCTGATCAGAAAGAGGCGGGGGTCGGGCCCGTCGCGGCGGATGGCGCCGGCGGCGCGGGCGCGGGCCAGTAGCGCGTCCAACGCGCCGAAGAGCGGCAGCGCATACTCGGCCTCGATGCCGTCCTCGCCGCGCGGCCCGTCGAGCCAGCACCGCATCCACAGCCGCGGCGTCTCCGGGTGGCGCCCGGTCAGATCGACCAGCGCGTCCACCAGCGCTTCGAGGGTCGCGCGCAGCGCGGCCCGGTCGTGGATCGTCCGGTCGTCGATCTGGTCAAGAAAATGGTTGACGAGCGCCTGCTCTTCGTGGAAGAGGCGCTGGAACACGGCGTGGTAGAGGGCTTCCTTACCGCCGGCGTGGTAGTTGACCGTGGCGATGTTGAGGCCGGCGGCCGCGGCGATCTCGCGCGTCGAGGCGCCATAGAAGCCGCGCGCGGCGAACAGCGCGGTCGCCGCGCGCAGAATGCGCTCGTGGCTCTCGGTGGCCTGGTCGTCGCGGCGGCCCGTCATCGCGCCGGTCCATCAAACGATTGATTAGCGGGAGTGAGGCTATTGTAGCGCCTTGCACCCGGCGTGTCAAGGGGGAAATCGGCGATCGCGGCGCGTCCGGGCGCTACCCCTCCGCCGCCAGCGCCAGCTCGCGCCGCTTCTGTGCCCGCTTGCGCTCATCGAGCGTGAGCAGCTTTTTGCGCAGGCGGAAGCTCTTCGGCGTCACCTCGACCAGCTCATCGTCGCCGATGTATTCGATGGCGTCATCGAGGCTCAGCACCCGCGGCGGCTCCAGTCGCAGCGCCTCCTCGGCGGTCGAGTTGCGCATGTTCGTCAGGTGCTTCTTGCGGCACACGTTCACTTCCAGGTCGCGGTCGCGGATGTGCTGGCCGACGATCATCCCCTCGTAGACCTCGGTACCGGGGGTGATGAACAACTGGCCGCGTTCCTGCGCGCCATGGAGGCCGAAGGTCGTCGCCGTGCCGCTCTCAGAGGCGATCAGCGAGCCGTTGGCGCGGGTGGCGATCTCGCCCTGGAGCGGCTCGTAGCCTATGAACAGCGCATTGACGATCCCCTCGCCGCGTGTCGCCGTCAGGAACGACTGGCGGAAGCCCAGCAGGCCGCGGGTGGGCACGTGGAAAACCATGTGCATCGTCCCGTCGTCGCGGAAGCTCATGTCGCGCATCTGGCCGCGGCGCTGGCCCATCAGTTCGATCACCGTGCCCTGGTACGGCTCGGCGACTTCGATCTCGACCTGCTCGATCGGCTCGTATTTCTTGCCATCGATCTCTTTGAAGATCACCTCGGGGCGCGAGACCTGGAATTCGTACCCTTCGCGGCGCATGGTCTCGATCAGGATCGTCAGGTGCAGCTCGCCGCGCCCGCTGACCACCAGGCTCTCCGGGCTGTCGGTCTCGGCGACGCGCAGAGCGACATCGCGCTCCAGCTCGGCGTAGAGCCGATCGCGTAGCTTGCGCGAGGTGACATGCACGCCCTCGCGCCCGGCGAACGGCGAGGTGTTGACGCTGAAGGTCATCCGCACCGTCGGCTCTTCGACGGCGATCGTCGGCAGCGCCTCGGGCTGCGCGGCGTCGGCGATCGTCTCCCCGATCCCGGCGTCGCCGATCCCGGCGATGGCGATGATGTCGCCCGCGGCAACTTCATCGACCTCGCGCCGCTCCAGCCCGCTGAAGACGAAGAGTTGGCCGATCTTGGCCGGGGTCAGCGCGCCATCGCGCGCGATGCGCGCCACCGCCTGGCCGCGCCGCAGCGTACCGCGCTGCAGGCGGCCGATCAGCAGCTTGCCCTTGTAGGCGTCGTGGACGGTGTTGGTCACCAGCAATTGTGCCGGCTGGCCGGCGTCGCCGTCCGGCGGCGGAATGCGGTCGAGGATCGCATCGAACAACGGCTCGAGCGTATCGTACAGTTTCAGCGGCGAGCGGCCGGCCTGCCCGGTGAGCGCGTTGGTGTAGATCGTGGCGAACTCGGCCTGCTCATCGGTCGCCCCCAGATCGACGAACAGGTCGAAGGTCTCGTTGACGACATGGTTCGGCCGGGCGTTCGGCCGGTCGATCTTGTTGACCACCACAATCGCCTGGTGGCCAGCTTGAAGCGCCTTGCGCAGCACGAAGCGCGTCTGCGGCATCGGGCCGTCCACCGCATCCACCAGCAGCAGCACACCGTCCACCATGTTCATCACTCGCTCGACCTCGCCGCCGAAATCGGCGTGGCCGGGCGTGTCCACGATGTTGATCTTGACGCCCTTGTACGACACGGCGGTGTTTTTAGACATGATCGTGATGCCGCGCTCGCGCTCAAGGTCGTTCGAGTCCAGCACCCTCTCGGCGACCTGCTGGTTCTCGCGGAAGATGCGGCTCTGGCGCAGCATCGCGTCCACCAGGGTCGTCTTGCCATGGTCGACATGGGCGATAATCGCGATGTTTCGAATGTCGGTGCGTTTCATAGTCTCAGGGGCCGGGGCGAGGGATGGGGAGACACGTCCGGCCCCCTCCCCTGGCCCCCGGCATGCACACAAAACACCCCGGCCGCGGCGGGCCAGGGCAGCGTGGCGATTGACGCCGGGGGTATTGTAGCACAGATCGGGCGTGCTGGGACAGAAACTCACCGGTCACCAGAATTGTGTTCCTTCTGGCTACGCTTTGTCAGCAGCCCGGCGACCTCGGCGAGCAGCGCGCGCAAGAGATCGCGCCGGATGATCGCCCAAACGACACGATGATCCAGTTGATCGGAGGCGTGGATGAGCATGGTGCGAAATGCGATGATCTCCCTATACCCTGTAATCAGTTGTGCGTAGAAGGATCATGCTGCGCCAGACGCCGCATCGCTTCGCCAACAATTTCGCGGTTTCGCTCGATACTGTGCCGCGGCATGCAGTTGCGCCGATAGCCTGCCTCGGTTACATCGTGTGCCACATCCGCAACAAACTGTGCGGCATTATGCATATCTTCTAAGAGTTTGGCGATCTTATCCGGCATACAGCACTCGCCGATCCCGGTCTATCGCCCGAATGAGATACGGGTTACGCACACTGTCCTTCTGAGCAGATCGACCTTTCGACCAAAAAGCGCTTCGAGCTGGCTCATCAGCTCAATAAATGGCCCATCTGGGGTAAAATGTCGTTTTTGTGAGCAAATTCGACCAATAGATCGATACCGGAGCGTTGAGAATTAAAATTCACTTGTGCGGCGGAGCCAAATAGTTCCAGCCGTGTCACGCCATACGCACGGCACCGCGAGTGGATAGCTTCCGGATCGGGCTCCACCCGAGCACCCATGGCGCGCCCTCCTTTGGTCCGGACTCTGCGGCAGGCAGCCCGCCACACCCGTTTCACAAGTTCGGTTTCCCCGGCATAGCACGGCGTTCACGGGAGCGGCAAGCGCGCCGGCATACTTGCGCAATGCTCGCGGTTCGCTATCATAACGTCCCATGGAGACATCCGCACCACCCACCACCACCGCGCGCTCCCGCACCCACGCGGCGCTGCTGCTCGCAACCGCCGGCCTGCTGATCGCCGCATGCGCCTGGTGGCTACGCGCGCCCCTCCACCCCATGCCGCTCGAACGCGACGAAGGAGCGTATGCCGTGATCGCGCGGGAGTGGCTGCGCGGCAGTGTGCTATACCGCGACCTGTTCGACCACAAGCCGCCGCTCACTTTTGCGGTCTTTGCGCTGGCCCCCGCCCTGGCGGACGATCCGGTGGTCGCCGTGCGCCGCCTGGCGACGCTCTACCTGCTGGCGAGCGGGCTGGCGCTCGCGGCCCTCGGCCGGCGGCTGTATGGACGCTGGATCGGGCTGGCGGCGTTCGCGCTGTGGGTCGGCTACGGCAGCAGTCTGCGCTTCCAGGGCCTCACCTTCAACACCGAGGCGGTGATGGCGCTCCCGGCCCTGCTCGGTTGCCTCTGCGCAGCAAAGGGTATGTGTGGCGGGCGAGGGGTGTGGTTTTGCCTGGCAGGCATCTGTGTCGGGCTGGCGGCGCTGGCGAAGCCGGTGGGCGCGGCGCTGCTCCTGCCGCTGCTGCTGGGGCCGCTGCTTGCGGCGGATGCCGCCGGCGCGCGGCTGCGTGGGATGGCGCCGGCGCTCGGCGGGGCAGCATTGCCGCTCTTGCTCTTCACCGGCTACCTTTGGCGCGCCGGCGCGCTGCCTGCCGCCTGGGAGGCGCTGGTGGCGTACAACCGGCTGTACGCCGCCGAGAGCGCGGCCGGCGGCTGGGATCCGCGTGGCCTCTGGCCGGTCTGGCAGCCGATGCTGGCGCTGCTGCTGCCCGGCGCGGCGGGCCTGGCCGCCAGCATGCTGCGCCCGGCCGGGCGCACCCCGGAGCACGCCATCACGGCGCTATGGGGCGGCGCGCTGCTGGTCACGGCTATCGCCAGCCTGCGCGGCTACCCGCACTACTACCTGGCCGCCGTGCCGTTCTTCTGCCTGTGGGCCGCGGCAGGCGCCGCGCTTGCTGCCGAAGCGCTCGCCCGGGCAGGGCGCGGCTGGCTGACCGCGCCGGTCGCGCTGCTGTTGCTGGGCACGCTGCTCGCGCCGCCGCTGCGCGAGGTGCTGCCGCTTCGCCCGCTCGCGCCGGGTGGGCAGATCGCCGCGCTGTACGGCCCCGACGGCGAGCAGTTCTTCGGCCCGGCACGGGAGGCTGCCGCGGCGATCGCCCAACTGGCGCCGCCCGGCGAGCCGATCTTCGTCTGGGCGGCGGAGCCGGAGCTGTACCTGCTCGCCGACCGCCGCCCGGCGACGCGCTTCGTGTATGACTATCCGGTGGACCGGCTGCCCGGGGCGCGTCAGGAGGTGCTCGACCGCCTGCGCCGCGTCCCGCCGCCGCTGATCGTCACCTACCGCGATGTCCGGCCGATCGGGTTCCATCCGTTCATGAGCGACCTCGGCTACCGGCTCGACCGGACGATCGCCGGCTACGATCTCTTCGTACGCGCGTTGAGGAGCGAGACTCATGAGCCAGCAGCCAGGCGCCTGCGCGCCAGACATGGCGATACGGCGAAGGAGCGACCAGTCAGAAGTCAGCGGTCAGGAGGGGCATAGCTGGAGCGCACAGTTCTGCGTGCAGGGTTCAATATTCAGAACTAAGTCTGAACTCTGAACTCAACTCCACCAGCCCGAGCTGCGCGGCACGCGCCACTGCCTCGGTGCGGTTGCCGGCCTCCAACTTGGCCAGAATGGCGCTGATATGGAACTTGACCGTGCGCTCACTGATCGACAGATCGGCGGCGATCTCTTTGTTCTGGCGGCCGAGCGCCAGCAGCCGCAGCACGTCGCGTTGGCGCTCCGTGAGGACGGGCGGCGGACGATGGGCAGCGGAGGGGCGACGCGCATCCTTGGTTGCCGGTCGTTGGTCGTTGGTCGTTGAATGCTGGTCGGCGACATGGCGAATCAGCCGGGCCGCGACGAGCGGCTGGAGCAGCGAGCCGCCGGCGGCGACGACCCGGATCGCCGCGAACAGTTCGTGGCGCGGCGCGCCCTTGAGCAGGTAGCCGCGCGCCCCGGCCCGCACCGCGCCAAGAATGCGCTCGTCGGTGTCGAAGGCGGTGAAGACCAGCACGCGAGCCGCAGGATCGGCCGCGCGCAGCGCACGCAGCGCCGCTTCGCCATCGAGCCCGGGCATTTCCAGGTCGAGCAGGATCACGTCCGGGCGCAGCGCCGCGGCCAGAGCGATCGCCTGTGCGCCGTCGCCGGCCTCGCCCGCCACCACAAAGTCGGGCTGCGTCTCGAGCACGGCGCGCAGCCCCTCTCGCACAATCGGATGATCGTCGGCCAGTAACAGGCGAATGGGCATGCCCCCGCGCTCCTGTGACGTTTTCCGCTGGCCGCCGTCGTCACTGGCACAGCGTGTGCTCCGCTTCCCCCTGTCCGGTTCGCAGCATTGTATCGGATTCCAGCCACAGTGAGTAGAAGGAGCCAGGGAATGACAACCAAGGCGGATTACACCCCCGAGGAATGGCAGGCGATCATGCAGGCGCCGATGCAGGCGGCGATCGTCGTGATGCTCGCCAGCCCAAGCGGCCCGATCGGTGTCATTCAGGAGACCGTCGCCGTCTCCCGGATGCTGGCCGCAACCATGCAGACCCCGGGGTCGAACGCGCTGCTCAACGCGATGGCAGCGGAACTGAAGGACGAGGAGGGGCGCAAGATCGCCGCGCCACCGCGGCCTGAAGCCGGGGCGGATCTCGCGGTGTACAAGGCGAATGCGCTGGAAGGGGTGAAGCGGGCCGCCGCGATCGTCAGCGCCAAGGCGCCAGCGGACGAGGCCGCCAGCTTCAGGGCCTGGCTGGTCCAGGCGGCATCGGCCGTCGCGCAGGCGGCCAGGGAGGGTGGCTTCCTTGGCATCGGTGGCACGCAGGTCACCCCGGAGGAGCGCGCGGCGGTCGCGGAGGTCGCCACGGCGCTGGGCGTCGACGCACCGGCGCAGCCATGAAACGCTGCGGATGACGACCGGGACGCTCGTTTCCGCGTTCTGAGCTCACGAGACGGCACCTGGACGGAGGACGGGCAGGCGGTCGCCCGTCCTCCGTCGTCGATCGTCCGTCATGGCAGGCAGCACGCGAACCACGACCACCAGCGGCGGTACTGCACCGCGGCCGTCGCCGGCAGCGTGATCCGCTCCTTCCTGCTCACCGGGACGGCGTAAGTGTGCGCTGAAGCGATCGGCCCGGCAACACAGCCGGCGGATGCGGGCTGGCTGTGGCGCGCGGTGGCCGCGCCCCTGCCGGTGGGCCTTCGGCGGCAGCGCGCTTCGGTGTCGCGTGTGCGTGTGCCGGCGGTGCGGCTATGCTATACTGATGGCACAGTCTATCGCAGCCGTTCATACCGTTACGAGCTGTTCCGCCGGCTGCATCTGCCAGCGAGGCGCGCCCATGTCACTCCTGCCGACCGCCTACATCGCCGATATCGCCCGCCACGCCGGCGAAACCGTCACGCTCGCCGGATGGGTCGCCCATAAGACCGAGAAGGGCAAGCTGATCTTCATCCGCCTGCGCGACGGCACGGGGGTCATCCAGTGTGTCGTCTTCAAGAAGAACGTCAGCGAGGAGACCTTCGCCGCGGCGCAGCGCCTGACGCTCGAAAGCTCCTGCCGCATCACCGGGGGCGTCCGGGCCGACGAGCGCGCGCCCGGCGGCTATGAGCTGGACGTCAGCGCTATCGAGATCGTCCACATCAACGAGCAGGAGTACCCGATCCAGCCAAAGGAGCACGGCACCGAGTTCCTGATGGAACACCGCCACCTGTGGGTACGCTCCGCCAAACAGCGGGCGCTGCTGCGCATCCGCGCCGAGGTGATCGCCGCCGCGCAGGAGTGGCTCAACAGCCAGGGCTTCGTTCGCTACGACACGCCGATCCTCACGCCGGTCGCCGCCGAAGGAACGACCAACCTGTTCAAGACGGCGTACTTCGACCTGGGCGACGCCTACCTGGCGCAGACCGGGCAACTGTACGTCGAGAGCGGGATGATGAGTTTCGGCAAGGTCTACTGCTTCGGCCCGACCTTCCGCGCCGAGAAGAGCAAAACCCGCCGGCACCTGACCGAGTTCTGGATGATCGAACCGGAGGTCGCCTTCGCCGACCACGAGGACAACCTGGCACTGCAGGAGCAGTTCGTCAGCGCGATCGTCGGGCGTTGCCTGGAGCGCTGCGCCGAGGAGCTGCGGGTGCTGGAGCGCGACACCGCGGCGCTGGAGCGCTGCGTGCCGCCCTTCCCGCGCATCACCTACGACGAGGCGCTAGCGCTGATCGCCGCGCACCAGGGCGAGGTCGAGGGGGCGGAGCCGCTGCCGTGGGGCGAGGACTTCGGCGCGCCGCACGAGACACTGATCGCCCGCCAGTTCGACAGGCCGGTGTTCGTCGAGAAGTTTCCCGCGGCGGTCAAGGCATTCTACATGGAGCCGGACCCGGCGCGGCCGGAGGTGGCCCTCTGCGCCGACCTGCTCGCGCCGGAGGGGTACGGCGAGATCATCGGCGGCTCGCAGCGCATCCACGACGCGGACCTGCTGGAGCGGCGCATCCGCGAGCACGGGCTGAACGTGGACGACTACCAGTGGTACCTGGACCTGCGGCGCTACGGCAGCGTGCCGCACTCCGGCTTCGGCATGGGGATCGAGCGCTGCACCGCCTGGATCGGCGGCACGCACCACATCCGCGAGACCATCCCATTCCCGCGGATGCTGTACCGGATCTACCCGTAGCGGTCAGGCGATGAGCGCGTGTGCTGCGACGGGAGCCTCGAGACTGAAGACGGAAGACGGTTAGACGTCTTCCGTCCTTCAGCCGATAGACGCCATGTGAGCTGGGCGATGATGCTCGTTGTAGCTTACGGCCGCGAGCGCGGCGCCAGGCTGCCGACGACGCGGATCGCGCCGTCCGCGATCGAGCGCGCCGCGCCGACATAAGCGGTGTAGACCGCCGCCCGCCCCAGCATCAGCGGCGCGGCGATCAGCAGCAATAGCACCGCCGGGATGTACCAGATCCAGCCGAGCGGCGGGAAGCCACCGTTGCCGAGGAAGTAGAAGACCAGGCTCCCCCCGAGGAACGAGTTGAGCAGCGCGACATTCGAGCGCTGCGGGTAGGCGTTGAAGAACAGGTCGCGCAGGTTGCCGAGCAGCAGCAGCACGCCGACGATCAGCGCGAAGTAGGCTTCCATGCTGGCCCGGATGAAGCCGGACAGCAGCCAGATCCCGAGCACCACCAGGACACCTACGCCGATCGCCACCCACAGCGTGGGAAGGCCGCGCCGCGGCGGGCGCCCGCCGCGTCGATAGCTGGTTCCGTTATACATCGTCGCCCTCGCTTCCGATTGATCTCGACTCGCTGCCGATCTGACGCTGGCGCCAGGGGCGATGTTGCGGCGCCTGCGATTGAAGGCTTCGGACGGGCGCCAACGCCGTGCCGCACGCCGGCCTCACCACCCAGGCCCGCGCTCCGACACCAGCCGCTACGCGTCCTCGAAAATCGCCCGGACGCGGAACATCCCCTCGGCCTGGTCGGGCGCGTTCGCCAGCGCCTCGGCCCGCGGCAGCGATGGGCGCACCTCGTCGGCGCGGGCGACATTCGTCAGCCCGGTGACCTGCGCCGTCGGCGGGACGCCGCTTACGTCCAGCTCGCTCAGCATGGCGAAATGATCGAGAATCTGCGAGAGCTGCCGGCGCATCGTCTCCAACTCATCCGGCGAGAGCCGCAGCCGCGCCAGCCGCGCCACGTGTTCGACCTCAGCCTGTGTCAGCGCCATCCTGTCCTCGATTCACATGGTCGTGCCGCCTTCAGGCGGCGTGCGCATACCGCCTGAAGGCGGCACGACGTCGTCTTGAGCAATCGGATAGGACTGCTCTATTGTAGCACATCGGCGCGCTGCCCTGGCGCCCCCTCCCGGTTTGGCCGCCGCGCGGCGCGGCGGCGCGATCAGGCTGGCCCCTCCGGCCCGGGCAGGCCGCGCAACCAGGCGACTATCGCCGCCGGGTCGGGGCTGCCGAAGACGAGCGAACCGGGGACGATCCCATCCGCGCCGGCGGCGCGCAGCGCCGGCACGGTATGCCGTCGGATGCCGCCATCGGCGAAGAGCCGCACCCGCCCGACCCGCCCCGCCGCCCGGACGAGGTGCCGTACCCTGGCGATCCGCCCGCACGCCTCGGGGGCCAGGTCCTGCCCTTTGACACCGAGCGGCGTGCCCATCAGCAGCACCAGGTCGATCCGGTCGAGCCAGGGCGCCACCGCCTCGGGCGCGGTGTCCAGCCCGACCGCCAGCCCGGCGCGGCGGCCGGCCCGGCGGATCGACTGGAGCGCCGCCTCCGCTGCCGCGCCGGTCTCGAGATGCACGCTGATCACATCCGCCCCGGCCTCCACGAACGGCGCGACCAGCGCCTCCGGCTCCGCCGCCATCAGATGCACGTGGAACGGCACAGCCGTGAGCGGGCGGATCGCCGCCACCAGATCGGGAAAGAAGAGCAACCCCGGCACGAAGCGCGCATCCGACACGTCCAGATGAAACATATCGGCGTAGGGCGCGAAGCGGCGCACCTCGTCGCCAAGCGCGGCGAGGTTGGCCGACCAGAGTGAGAGATCGATGAAGAGGCGATCGGTCATGGCAGCAACGTTTCGCTTGACGACGTAGGATTAGAGCGCACACCGCGCCCTTCCACCACCCACTATGGCGGCGCGGCCGTCGGCGCGGGGGTCTCGCCGGGGGCGGCCGTGCGCGCAGGGGTCGCAGCCGGTGTCGGCGAGGGCGGCTCCTGTGTCGGCGCCTGTGTCGCCTCCGGGGCTTGGGTGGGGGCGGGGGTCTCGGTCTGCTGCGGCGTAGCTGTCGCCGGCGCGCGGAGCGTGACCGTCACCTGCGGGACCGGCCCGCCGAACGATAGCCCCGAGGGGAGCGTGATCGTCGGTGTGAGCGTGTAGGTGCCCGGGCCGAGCCCGCTGAGGCTGACCGTGCCGGCGAGCGACGATGCGTCGAGTTGGGCGAGCTGGGCCGCCGGCCCGCTGATCGGCACCTGCACAACCTGCGGGCTGAGCGAGGCGAGCAGGCCGGGCGGGATGTTCGCCATCTGCACCGGCACCGGCAGGGTCACGCGGAAGGTTCCCGGCACTGGCGCGATCTGCACCGTCACCTGCACCCGTGACGGCTCGCCCTGCTCCAGAACGACATCCGGCGGCACCTCCAGGTCCACGGTGCGCACCACAGTGGTATTCGCGCCGTCGATCGAAACCTCTTTCGTCGGTACGTTCTGCACGGCGTCCAGCGGGCCGGCGCTCCCCGTGAGGGTGACAAACTGCGGCTCGACCTTCACGCCGGCGACCTGATACCCGGTGGCCGGCGCGCCCGTCACCCGCGGAACAATCGGCACGCGCTTGATCCCGACGCTCGACCGGATCGGTACGAGTACCTCGACCGTCGCCGGGTTGATGGTGACGCCGCGCACCTCTTCGCCACCGCTAGTGAGCGCCACCAGCGCGCGCGATGAGCTGTAGTTCGCCGTCAGTCGGTCGATATCCGCCGTGACCTGCGCCCGCGCCACCTGCTCGACCAACCCGCGCGGGCCGCTGACCTGCGCCGTGGTGATGGGCACACCGCCGAAGGTGATGACCGGCTCGCCCCGCTCGTAGCTGAAGGGCACGTTGCCGGTCACTTCGATCGTGAGCGGAACGGTCGCCGTGATCACCTCTTCCAGCCGGATCGACTCGTTCGCCGGCTCAGCGGAGAAGCGCACCCGCACCAGGCCGGTGCGCCGGGTATCGACCAGCACCGGAACGACATGCTCGCCGGGGCCGCGCCCGCTCATATCCACGAACGCCTTCAGGTCGCTGCGCGTGATCGAGCGCACGGTCTGGGCATCCGCCGCTGCGGTGACATCCACCACCGGCAGGTTGGTGCGCGGCGTGCCGTCGGGGTTGACGACCACCAGGCCAGGTGATACGCCTTCGATCTGTACCGGCACGTCGCCGAAGGTGGCGGTCGTATCCGGATTCTCCGTGTACGTTACATACAGCCAGAGTGCGACGGCAAGCCCGAGCGAGAGCACGATCCGTAAGCCGGTTGTTCGCAGCCAGCGCGTCATTTGCCCGCCTCATCCAGCGGCACTTTGAGCAACCCGGCCAGCAGATGCCGCAAGCGCGCCTCGTTCAGGTAGCTCACCATCCGGCCGTCCTGCACAAGCGAGATCGCGCCAGTCTCCTCGGAGACGACGATCGCGATCGCGTCCGACTGCTCGGTGATACCCTTGGCAGCGCGGTGGCGCGTGCCGTAGCGCCGCTGCCCGACAACATCCTCGCTCAGTGGGAGCACGACATTCGCCGCCAGGATGCGGTTGCCGCGCAGGATGACCGCCATATCGTGCAGCGGCGCGTTCGGGTAGAAGATATTCAGCAGCAGCGGCACCGCCAGCCGCGCATCCAGTATAACGCCGCGATCGGCATACTCTTGCAGGCCGGTCTCGCGCTCCAGCACCATCAGTGCGCCGACCCCCTGCTGCGAGAGTTGCTGCGCGGCGCGCGCCACGCCGTTGATCGTCTCCACCAACTCGGGGTTCGCCGTGCGGCCAAACGGCAGGCCGAGCAGATCGTGGGTGCGGCCGAGCGACTCGAGCGCGCGCCGCAACTCCGGCTGAAACAGGATGGGGATGCTGATAATCAGCGCTGGCTGGATGATGCGCAGCAGCCACGAGAGCGTGGTGAGGCCGCTGAGGAGCCAGGTGAGCAGAATCGACGCGACCAGCACGATCCCGATACCGCGCAGCAACTGGACGGCGCGGGTGCCGCGGATGACGCCCAGGAACCAGTAGAAAATCAGCGCGACTATTGTTATGTCCAGTAGCGCCAGCGGAGTGAGGCGCTCGAGGACACGCAGGATGCTCTCCATGGTCTCAGGAACACAAGCCGGCGCGGGTGCGCCGGCTCGTGTGTCGCTTGTCAACGTCGTCCAAAGTGGTCAGCCTGGCGGCGCGTTTATCCTTTGACACGCGCCTGCTGCTGATCCAGCATCCGCCGGGCCGCGGCCTGCAACGCCTCGACACGCTCGATATCCACGCCGGGCTGGCGGGCGAGGCGGGTATAGGTGCGCAGCGCCTGCTCGTACTCTTCCCGGCGCATCAGCACATCGCCGAGGGTAAAAAGCGTCTCCAGGTCGCTCTGGTCCAGTCCGTAGATCTGGTGCAGCTCAGCGATCGCCGCATCGTACTCCCGCTGCTGCAGGTAGATCCGCACCATCTGCTTCTTCTCGGCCACCGCGTCCGGGATGCGCCCGGCGAGCGTGTACATGAACGAGAGCCACTGGCGTGCTTCCAGGTCGTTCGGCGCGACCCGCACGATCCGGTCGTACAACTCGGCGGCCTTCTCCTGCTGCCCGAGCGTCCAGTGCACTTCCGCCGCCTGTTGCAGGCTGGCGACCGCGTCCTTGAGTTGGCCGGCCTTGCGTTGCAACTCGGCGACGCGCACCAGCCCTTCCACGCCACGGTCCAGATAGCCGCGCCGCAGGTTGAGCTGCGCGGCGCGCCGGCCGAGCGGGATGTTGTTCGGCGCGAGCTTGAGCGCGTAGTCGAGCGTCTCGATCGCCCGATCGAGATCCTGGCGGCTCTCATAGTGGGTCGCCAGTTCATCGAGCTGCGCCAGCGCCTCGTTCAGCCGGCCCTGGCGGAAGTAGATATCGGACAGCTTGGTATAGATCGTGCGGTCGTACGGCAGGTGTTCCTTGGCCTCACGCAACGCCGCCTCTGCGCCGTCCAGATCGTCCGAGGCGGCGTAGGCTTCGGCCATGCGCCGCACCATATCGCCGCGCGAGAGCGGCGTGGAGAAGGGGAAGCGCGCGTCGGGCGGGGGCGGCGGCGCGTCGGCGGCCATCTCGTTGGCGCGGCGCAGTTGCGCGAGCGCCTCCTGCGCCTGGCCAAGCGCGATAGAGCTGTCGGCCATCGCTTGGTAGATGAGCACCGGCGGCAGCATCGGGTCTTCATCCGTCATCCGGAGCGCGGCGGCCTGCTCGAATGCCAGGAGCGCGGAGGAATGCAGCCCGGCCTCCTGCTCGACGATCCCGAGCACGTAATGCAGGATGGAGACATCCGCAACCAGCAGCGCCTGGCGATACTCGGCCTGCACCGCGCCGAGATGCTGCGGCCGAGCCTTGAGCGCCTGGATCAGCGAATGGAGCGACTGCCAGACCGCGGCGGGGTGCGCGCCCTGGAGCGCGAGCGCGATATTCACCCGCGCGATGCCGACCGGGTCGTCCGGCGCGAGCTCCAGAGCGTGGCGGAACTCGCCGAGCGCGGCTTCGTAGCGCTCGAGCTTCAGCAGCGCCTGGCCGTACTGCGCGTGGATCGCAGCGCTCTCGGGCGCCCACTGCAGGGCGCGGCGGTACTCCTCTAGCGCCTTGTTGGTCTGCCCCATGCGGAAAGACGCCGCGGCGACGACCGCCAGTTGCGCGGCGGCCTCTGCGCTCCGGCCATCGCCGTGCAGCAGGTCGGCCAGCTTCGAACGGGCGTTGATCGTGTCGGGCGATAGCTCGATCAGCCGGTAGTACACATCGATCGCGCGGCGCGGCTCGCCCCGGGCGATGTAGGTATCGATCAGTAGTTGGTATTTCGTCAGCGCCTCGTCGGGCCGGCCCGCGCGCTCGTAGATCTCGCCCATCCGCAGGTGGATCGGCAGGTAGTCCGGCGCGAGGCGGATGACCTCGTGCGCGGCGTCCAGCGCGGCGAGCAGCAGCCCCTGCTCGATATACTTCTCGCTGGCGAGGACATACTTCGCCGCGATCTCGTCCAGTCCGGCGGTATCCAGCGGCGTCACCGGCGCGAAGGCCGGCTTCTCCGGCGGCGGCAGCGCTTCGAGCACCGCCAGCGGGTCGGGCGCGGCCGGCGGCTCGGCGGCGGGCGGCGCCGCGGCGTCCACCGGGCGCGCAACGCGATCCGGCTTGAGAAAATCGGTGATCGGCCGGATCTTGCCCCACGTCTCCGGCATGCTGTCGGGCAGCGGCGCAGGTTCCGGCTCGGGCTCCGGCGGCGCGACAAGCGTGCCGGTGCCCATCAGGCGGAGCTTGGCGAACATGTTGCGCTCGGTCAGCTCCTTGGCCTTCTGCTTGAACTCGTCGGCGCGCTCCTTGCCCCAGCGCTTGCCCTGCAGGAAGGCGGCCAGCGAGGAGTAGAGCGACGCGGCGCGGGCGATATCGTTCAGCGAGATGTAGATCGACGCCGCGCTCTCGTACATCTGAATCAGGTCGTCCACCTCGGCGCGGCCGATCGATTGCAGATCGACCAGGCGGAGCGTCTGCTCATACTCGTTCGCCGCCTGCGGCAACTGCCCCAGCGCCTGGTACGACGCGCCGAGCGCGTAGTGCGCCGAGAGCGCGAACTCCGGGTCGCTGGTCGCCCGGCTCAGGTATGCCACCGCCTGCTCGTGCTCGCCGCGCTCCTGGCGCAGCAGACCCAGGCTGTAAAAAACGTCGCTGCGCTCCAGGCCGAGCTTGATCGCCCGCTCGTACTGCTCGATCGCGCCCTCGGCATCCCCGGCCTGCTGGTGCTCCTGCGCCAACGCGATGATCTTCTCCAGCGCGAACTGCTGCGAACGGAGCGCCCCGGTCATCCCAAGCGGGGCGACCGGCAGGGCACCCTCCGTCCCGCTCGCGACGGCGGTCTGGACGGCCTCGGCGAGGCTGGCATGGAGCGCGGCGAGCTGTTCCTTGGCCTCACGGTTGCCCGGGTCGAGCCGCAGGGCATCCTCAGCGCGGGCGGCGGCCTCGTCCAGCCGGCCGGCGGCCTGGGCGCGGCGCGAGAGCTCCAGGTACTCGGCGGCGGCCTGCCCGGCGGCGCCGGTCTCCTCCAGCAACTGCGCCATCCGCAGGCGGTGATCGTCCGCGTCGGGCCGCAGGCGCAGGACATCGCGCAGCGCGTCGATCGCCCGTGGGGCCAGCCGGCGGCTCTGCTGCAGATCGGCGAGCTGGGTGTAGCTGGCGACGGCGGCCGTGATATCGCCGGCCTGCTCATGGATGCGGGCGATATATTCGAGAAAGAACGGGTTGTTCTGGTCACCAGCGCGCAGCTCCTCAAACAACTGGAGCGCGCGGTCGTGCCGACCGGTGTTGAAGAGCGCCACAGCCGCCGACGAGCGGGCATCCACGTCCTGCGGGAATTCCTGGAGCGCGCGCACAGCCTGTTTGAGCGCTTCGTCCCACTGCTTCAGGCGGGCAGCCTCGCGGCTCTGCTCCATCGCGCGGTCGTACAGGGCTCGGTTGCCGGGCATGGATTTCCTCTCCAGCGTGTGGACGGGCGTTGGTGTGCACGTTCTTGCCGCCTGCACGTGGCGGCACGCATATCATAGCATGGAACGGCGCGCCAGTGTGCATCATTTTGTGATCGGGTAGTAAGCATTGCGCAAGGCCGGGCGCGGGCCACACCGGTATAATGCCTTTACAATTGGGACAGTGAAGGAGCGGCTATGCGCAAACGACATCTCGGCCTGACGCTGATCGTGCTCTGCGCGGCGCTGGCGGCCACCGGAGCCGGCGCAGCCACTGTGCAGCAGACCCACCTGCCGTTGGTGGTGCGCCCCGCCGATCCATCGGCCATCCCGCCGGTGGATCGGGCGTTGGAGCTCGAGGTGCTGCGACTGCTGAACGAGCGGCGCGTGGCGAACGGATTGCCCCCACTGGCGGAGCACAGTGCCCTCACCCAGGCGGCACGCCGCCACGCGAACGACATGGCCGCCAGCGGCAACTTCTCGCATACCGGCACAGACGGCTCATCGCCGGAGCAGCGGGTGCGCGCGGCGGCCTACCCCGGCGCGTACGCCGGCGAGATCCTCGCCTTTTCATCCGGTTACCCGAACAAGGCCGAGATCGCCGTGCAACTTTGGATGAACAGCCCGCCGCATCGGGCCATTGTGCTCTCGCCAGATGCGACTGAATTCGGCGCGGGCTACGCTACTGGACCGGCAGGGGACTATTGGGCGGTGGATTTTGGGCGACGCTGACCCATCGAGTTCAGAGTGCAACGTACAACGTTCAAGGTTTAAAGTTCAAAGTTGCAACAGCCATAACGTTGCACGTTGTCTTTGCACTTCGCACGTTGCATTTTGCATGTTGCCCGTTCCCCCGGCCGCTCAGGATTGCAACCTGCGCCGCGGTGCGCCCGGGTCATAGCGCGGAATGCGCTGCTCGATCGTCAATTGGCGGTAGTCCGCCGCGTTGATCATCAGCATCTTGCCGCTGAGCGCGGTATCGGCCAGGCGCGAATAGATGCGCGGGTCGATCTTGGCCGGGTCGCGGTTGCTGGTGATCACGGTCGGCAGGCGGTAGTTGTAGCGGTGGTTGATGATCTGGAAAAGCTTCTCGCTGGCCCATGGCGTGGTATTCTCGGTCCCCAGGTCGTCCAGGATCAGCACGCCGACATCGCGCACGGTCTCGAAGCGCCGGTCGTACTCTACTTCGCTGGAAGGGCCGAAGGTCGAGCGCAGGTGGTCGAGCAGATCGGGCACGATCGCGAACAGCACATTGCCGCCGCGCCCCAGAATCTCGTTGGCGATCGCCGCCGCCAGGTGGGTCTTGCCGACGCCATAGGGGCCGAACATCACCAGCCAGCCCTGCGGCCGGCGGGCGTACTCCAACGCCCGGGCGTAGGCCGCGCGCACGCCGGGCACGTCTGGGTTGAAGTCCTGAAACGTCTTGTCGCGGAACGGCTCGAGGTTGCTGACGCGCTCCAGCTCGGCGCGGCGGCGTAGCTCGCGCTCCTGCTGCTTGCAGTGGCAGGGGAAGAGCACGCCGAAATGCGGGTGGCCATACGGCACGCGCTCCTTGTAGAAGCCAACGCCGCCGCAGTCCGGGCAGACGGCGTCATTCGTCGCCGCTGTCTCCCAACTCGAAGAGGTCGCGGTATTTTCCGCGGGTGTATTTTTCAATATCGATAGGTCGGTCGGGCCGATTCTGCGCATCTCGTCCATGAGCAGCCCACCTCTCCAGCACCTTGCGGATGTAGCGCCACGAGCGGGCGTTGGCCCGCACCGCCTCGCGGATCGCGTCCTCGATCCAATGCGCCGGGTAGCGCTCCTCCGCCTCACGCAGTTCGTCCAGCAGCAGCGGCGTCACCAGGCCGATGTTCTCTTCGTAGAGCGTCACCAGTGCCGGGCGCTCCTCCGGCAGCGGGCTGTTCGGCGCGATCGCCGCCCCGGCCGCGCCGACCCGCTCGGCCCACTGCCGGTTCGCCGCGGTATTGATGACATACCAGTTGACCGCCCGCCCGTCGTCCGGCACAACGACATGGAGCAGGGTCGTGCGGCGCACGGCGGCGTCCAGCCCCTCGGCCAGCAGCTCCTCCGGCGGGCGCAGCCGGGAGACGGCCCGCAGGCTGCGGCGCAGCGTCCGGTCGCCGGCCAGGTCGTCCCAGCTCAGGCGACGCGGCGCTGGCCCGCGCAGCCGGCTCATCCGGTAGAACACATGGAGAGTCACCTTCAGCTCGCTTGGCAGCGTGATGAGCGGCAGCACTTCGGTGAACAGCTCCGGTGGCAGCCCGATGAGCTTGTCGGTTGTAAAGCCGGTGAAGGGCATGGGCGGGTCTCTCGTTCAGCGTGTAGAGATCCGGATGAATGAAGCATGTGAAGCATGATGCATGACGAACGACGCATCCTGCCACCGTGTCACCGTGTCACCCCTTCACCCCCTCACCTTGTCATCGTGTCATCGTGTCATACCAGCCGCCCCGCGCTAGACGGGCTCCCGCACCCGGCTCCGCCGCTTCCAGGCGATACGCACCACGACCACCAGGCAGGCCGCGACCACCAGGCCGATGACGATCGCCAGCACCAGGTTGCGTATCGCCTGGTCGCGCTCGGTCTGTGTCGGGCTGAAGAGCCGGTCGAGCACATTGAACGTATCGGCCAGAAACGACGAGATCGCCATAAACAGCACCACCGCGCCGAGCCCCAGCCCCAGGCTGTTGGTGCGCTGGCCCTCCCATTGCAGTCGCATATCGCCGTAGTACGATAGAAAGAAGCTGAGCTGCTCGACGTTGGTGTTGACCAGATCGAGCGTCGGCTGGACGTCTAGCTCGCGCATCAGCACCTCGAACTTGCGCCGCACATAATCGGCGCGGAAAGCGGCGGCCGAGATCGCCATGCTGCGCTGCTCCGGCAGTCCGTCGAAGATATCGGACAGGCCGGCGGCCAGATGGTCGATCTCCGCGAGCTCGTGGGCGGTCAGGCGGCCATCGTTCACGGCGCGGGTCAGCGCCGGGATGCGGCCCAGCAGCGTGCTCGTGCGACGCTCGGCCTGCTGCACCTCGGAGCGGAAAGCGACCAGATGCTCGACGCCGCGGATGATCCCGGCCCAGTAGTTGGTGTAGGCATGCGCATCGAGGCCCATCGGCCCGCCGACGTAGGCCATGCCGCGACCGAGCAGCGGGGAATAGATCAGCGCGCTCTCGCCGGTGAACAGGCAGAGCTCCTCCTCCCAGGTGGCGACATCGCGCGCCAGCAGCGCCCGCGCCGGCTCGGCGGCGTACTCCGGGAAGCGCCGCAGACCATCGCACTCGACGAGCGAGCCCTCCATAAAAGCAGCGATCAGTTGGGCGTAGTCGCGCTTGAGCGCAGTGGTCGGCATCAACTCGCCATCGCGCGTGATGCGACGGAACCAGTGGACGACGTAGCGATCCAGCCGCAGCGAGTGCATGGCGCGTTCGGTCGTGCGGAAGCGAATGACCCGCTGCCCCCGCGGCAGGCGGACGACGAGCCGCCGGTCGAGCGCCTCCAGGAAGGCACGCAGGATGGTCATGCCGAGCGTCCATTGATCCTGCATGCCGTGCCCGCCGTGCGCCGGCAGCTCCAGCATCGCCTCGGTACAGCGGATGAGCGGCTCGTCCTCGATCGGGCGGTCGAGCGTGATCACCGCCAGGCCGTGGCGCGTCAGCCGGGCGCGCACCGTCCAGCACGCCCAGCGCTCGGCGTCGCAGCCGGCGGCACGCAGCGCCTCGCGCATGCTGCTGTCCCAGGCGACGCGATAGGTCGGAAAAAAATGGTTGTAGCGCAGCCGGGAGCGGAAAATGCGCAGGTCGTAGGCATCTTGTTCGAGCCGGGCGGTTTCCGCATCCGGCAGAAAGGGCGGGCGCGGCCGCAGATCGCGCAGCGTCGCGGCAAACGGCTCGGAGCCGCGCAGATGGCGAAAGGCGTCGGCGTCGGCGTCGTCCACGAAGCTGGTGGTGTTGATCACAAGCACCAGCCGTGCCGTCCCCGTCGCCCGGAACTCGTACTCCGGCAGCAGGGCTGGCAGCGGTTCGGCGGCAGGAATGCGTGTGGTCATTGGCGGTCCGGCTCTCCTGCATGCAGCTCCATGGGCATTATACGACGGCCAGGGCGAAGCAGGCAGTACCGCTGTCGCCGTTCTCCATCCGCCGCCCGCCGTCAATACCCCGCCGGGGTGCGGTAGGTCAGGTCAAAGAAGCGGGTCGTGCTGGCATCAAAGCGCATCGGCACCACACCGACCGGGCCGTTGCGGTGCTTGGCGATGTGCAGCTCCGCGATACCTTTCTTGTCGGTCTCCTTGTCGTACAGCTCTTCGCGGTAGATGAACATCACGATGTCGGCATCCTGCTCGATCGCGCCAGATTCGCGCAGGTCGCTCAGCATCGGCACATGCGAGGTGCGCCCCTCGACGGCGCGCGAGAGCTGTGACAGCGCGACCACAGGGACGTTGAGCTCGCGCGCGAGGGCCTTCAGCCCACGTGAGATCTCGCTGACCTCCTGCACACGGTTGTCGCTCCGCCGGCCCTGCATCAACTGGAGATAGTCGACGATGATCAGATCGACCTCGGCCTGGGCCTGGAGCCGCCGGGCCTTGCTCCGCACGTCCATGATGCTCAGGGCGGGCGTATCCTCGATGTAGAGCGGAATGCTGGCCAGCCGGCCCATCGACTCGACCACGATCTGGAGCTCCTGCGTGCCGATCTGGCCGGTGCGCAGTTTGTGCGCATCGATCCGCGTGTCCATCGCGATCAGGCGCTGCACCAACTGCTCGCGGCTCATCTCCAGGCTGAAGATCCCGACCGTCCCCTGGTGCTGGGTGGCGACATTGTAGGCCAGCGACATGACAAAGGAGGTCTTGCCGACGCTCGGCCGGGCGGCCAGGATGATCAGGTCGCTCGGCTGGAGCCCGCCGGTCAGCTCGTCCAGGTCGCGAAAGCCGGTGGGCACGCCGACCACATCGCCGCGGTGCTCCTGCAGGTAGGTGATCTGCTCGTAGTAGCTATCGATCACCTGGCCGATATGAATGAAGTCCTGGGTCGTGCGGCGCTGTGTGACCTCGAAGAGGGTCTGCTCGGCCTTGTCGAGCGTCGCCTCGATATCATCCTGTTCAGCGTAGCCAAGCGCGGCGATCTTGCCGCCGGTGGCGATCAGGCGGCGCAGCAGCGAGGCGCGCTCGACCATCCGGGCGTAGTACTCGACGTGATACGACGTCGGCACCGAGTCGACCAGCGCGGTGAGGGCCGGGATGCCGCCGACCTGCTCCAGCCGGTCGCGGCGGCGCAGCTCTTCGGAGACGGTGCGGGTATCCGGGGGGATACGCGCGTTGTAGCAGGCCAGCATCGCCTCGTAAATCCAGGCGTGCTGCTCCAGGTAAAAGTCGTCGGGCTTCAGCCACGGCGCGATGGCGACGATCGCCTCACGGTTGAGCAGGACGGAGCCGAGCACCGCGCGCTCCGCGTCCGGGCTGGCAGGCAGCGACTTGTCCATACGTTACCCACAGATGATCGGCAGTTATCGACAGCTCTCCAGAGCCTATCCACATGCACTCTAAGACGCGATAATGTGCCACACCGCGGCGGCGTGACACATTATCACTCAGATGTGCTATTCAATTAGCGCAGCGGCCGCCGGGCGGGCCGGGCCGGAAACCTACGCGTCCTCGGGAAGGTCGGGCAATTGAATGGCACCCTCTTCGCCTTCGACGACCACGTTCACCAGCGGCTCCAGGCCGGCCATCAGGCGCACCTTGACCGGGTAGATGCCGATCCGCTTGATCGGCTCGTCCAGATCCACCTTCCGGCGGTCGATCACCTCGCCAAGCTGGGCTGAGAGCTTTTCGGCGATATCAGCGCTGGTGATCGAACCGTAGAGCCGATCCAGCTCGCCGACCCGCGCGGTGAAGCGCAATGTCTGCCCGGCGATGCGGGCCGCGAGCGCTTCGGCGTCGCGGCGGGCGGCCGCTTCACGCTTGCGCTGGCTGGCGAGCCGCTCCTCGGCCTGCTTCACCTGGCCCTTGGTCGCCAGCACCGCGTACCCTTTGGGAATAAGATAATTACGGCCGTAGCCGCCGCTGACCTCTTTGACCTCACCGGCGCTGCCCAGCTTGTCCACATTCTGCACCAGCAGCACGTTCATTTTCGAGCCCACGTGTCTCTCCTCGAGGGTTGCATCGCTTCTGGCCGGCCTGGCGCCGCCGTTGCCGAAACGCCGAACGGCGGGTATGATACCATAGCAGGCAGGACATCGTCAATGCGCGGCGGGCGCAACCCGCGCCGCAAGGAGTACGTATGAGGAGTCGCGAGTGGGGCTTTATCGCCGGGCTGCTGCTCGGGGCGCTCGCCGGGGCCGCGGGCGTCGCGCTGCTGACGCCGCGGGGCGTGCCCGCCGCAGCGCCGGAGCCGCCCGTCGGCGCCGGGCTCCAGCTCCCCGCGGCCGACGAGGACACCACCCGCCGGGCGCAGGCAGTCGCAGAGGCGACGCTGCAGAAGGTGCGCGGTCCGGCCCAGCAGTTGCTCAGCGGCACCGCCGCGCAATGAGCGCACGGCGAGCGGGCGGTGGCCGATCGGCGATGGTTTTGGCCCGGGAGCCACGGAGAACGGGAGACACGGAGACCTACGCCGGCTCGGGCCCTCCCGCGCCGCGGGCGGCCGCGTACGCCCTAGGTATGGAGCATTCGTCGTCGGTTGCCATTCATCAACAGGTGACATATGCTGTATTTCGATCCACGCTATTTCTGGTTTTTCATCCCCGCCCTGCTGCTCAGCCTCTACGCCCAGTGGAAGGTCAGCTCAACCTACCAGCGCTACGCACAGGTTCCGAATGCCCGCGGGCTGACGGGCGCGGACACCGCCCGCATCCTGATCCAGAACGAAGGGCTGGAGTATGTGCGTGCCGAGCCGGTGGCCGGCTTTCTCACCGACTACTACGACCCACGGACCAAGTCGATCCACCTGTCGCAAGCCTCCTACCAGACCCCGTCAATCGCGGCGATGGCCGTGGTCGCCCACGAGTTAGGGCACGCACAACAAGATAAGCAGGGCTACGTCTGGCTGCGCGCCCGCAGCGGGATCGCCGGCATCGCGGCGATCGGCTCGAACCTGGGTTGGATTGTGCTGTTCATCGGCATCATGCTCGGCGCGTTCGCCGGCAGCCCGGTCGGCTACAGCATCGCCTGGGTCGGCGTCCTGTTGATGAGCGCGGCGGTGGCGTTCTCGCTGATCACGCTCCCGGTCGAGTTCAACGCCAGCGCGCGTGCCCGCGAGATGCTGCAGCGCAACGGACTGGTGACGCCGCAGGAGGCACAGGGGGTCAAGGCGGTGCTGGACGCGGCCGCGCTGACGTATGTCGCCGCCGCCGCGCAGGCGGTGCTCCAGCTGCTCTATTGGATCTCGGCGCTCGCGGGCGCGAACCGCCGAAACTAGCCGCCCGGTCTCTGGTATACTGGTGCAACGGCTACCGGCTTACCGACAGGGGACCTATGGCAAGCGATACGCACACCAACGAACTCATCCGCCGGATCATGTTCGCGGTGCTGAGCGCGATCCTCGGCTACTTGGCGACGCGCCTGGCGCTCTATATCACCAACAAGGTGCTGGGCGACCCAAGCAAGCAGCTGACCGATTAGCTGGTCGCCTGGCGCCCCGTGCACCAGGGCGAATGGCCGTGTGGGCGTGGCCATGCGCGCCCCGCGGCCTATCCGTTCCGCGGCTCCCAGACCTCTTCAAGCACGCAATCCCAGGGAAATTTGAACTCATCCGCCGCGTCGTAGACGTGCGACTGCAGGTTGACGACGATGACCTCCGGCGCGGAGAGCGCCTTCCAACCGTGCAGCACCATCGGCGGGATCTTGATCAGGCGCGGGCGCTGGCTGCCGAGAAAGATCGGGTTCACATGGCCGAATGTCGGCGAGTCCGGCCGGATGTCCGCCAGCGTGACCTGGAGCTTGCCGCGCGTGACGGTGAACTGGTCGGTGTGGCGGTCGTGCAAGTGCCAGCACTTGACAACGCCATAGTCGGTGGCGCTCTGGTAGACGTGCTGCGGCACGACCAGATCGTGCGCCTCGACCCAGGGACGACTCCAGAGCTCGATCACATCGCCGCGGCCATCCAGATGGACGCGCAGGTCCTTCACCACCACGCCAGCGATCGTCGGCGGCTGAGAGAGCGGCTGGATGCGCCAGGGGATCCTCTTCAGCCATTCAACGGTGACATCGTGCGCGCGCATGGCGCTCCTGATCTCTGAGGTCGAGTGCATCCGGGTGCGATCCTTTTTGCTGTAAACGATACCCGCGCTGGAGTCGGCCAGGCGGCGCCCCTCACAGGTGCGGCCGACCAGCTCAGCGGCGGCTCCACGCCTCGCCGCCGGGCGCCGTGTACCGCCATCTGGCGCGATTATAGCACGCCGCCCGAGCCCAGCCGATGACACAAAGAGCCGCCACGGCTGACGGTTCTGTCATTGTGGTATAATGCGCGGCCTGTAGCGCTTTCCAGGAGGAGCCGTGAGCTATTCCCTGGCGCTGGGGCCCTTCGAACCGCTGCTGCTCGGCCCGCTGCGCATCGTCCTGAAGCTCGATGGCGAACGCGTCGCCGATCTCGAATATCACGAGAGCCCCACCGAGCACGGTTACGCCGGGCGTCTCCCGCGGCTCGATCTCCCACAGGCGCTCCAGCTCATCAGCCGGATTTGCGGCACCTGTTCCTTCGCGCACACGCTGGCGTTCTGCCAGGCGCTCGAGGAGCTTGGCGGCACGCCCGCGCCGCCGCGCGCCGCGTCGCTGCGCTGCGCCGCTGCCGAGTTGGAGCGCGCCGCCGCGCACCTTCGCGCCGCCGGGCTCGTGCTGGAGACGCTCGGAGTCGAGGGGCGCGCCCGCGCCGCCGCCAGCCTGCGCGGCGACGCAGAGCGGCTCCTGCGCAGGCTCACCGACGATCAGTTGGCAGGCGCTTTCTGCCTGCCCGGCGGGGTGCGGCGCGAGCTTGCCGCGGAGGATCGCGAGCACCTGCTCGTGGCGTTGCCCAAGCTGAACCGCGGCCTGTTCCGCCTGGCCGATCAGCTGATCGATCACCGCGCGTTGGTTGCCCGCACCGTCGAGGTAGGCACACTCCCGCGCGCCGCCGCCGAGCAGTTCGGCGTGCGCGGGCCGCTGGCGCGAGCGTCCGGCCTCGCACGCGACGCCCGTGTGGATCAGCCCTACGCCGCCTACGCCCACCTTCCGGTAACAATCGTCACGCAGGACGGGGGGGATGTGTACGCCCGGCTGGTTGTGCTGGCGCTCGAAGCGCTGGAAAGCTGCAAACTGGCCGAAGCGGCGCTGGCCGACCTTCCGGATGGCCCGTGCCTCGGCGATTGGCCGCGCGACCTGCCGGACGGAGCGGGGCGCAGCGCCGTGGAGGGGCCGCGCGGCATGATCCGCTATGTGCTGCGCGCTGCGCACGGCCGGCTGGCGGAGGCACGGATCGACACACCGCGCCAGATCGACCGCCTGCTGGCGCGCACGCTGCTGGTCGGCGCGCTGGTGGATGACGCCGCCGCCATTCTCGCGTCGTGCAATATCTGCACCGCATGCGCCGAGGCGTAAGACCGCGCCATGCCGCACGGGCCGCCCGGCGAGGACGTGGGTCGTGATGCTCGCTTTCGTTTTCGTCCTCCCCATAGCCGCCGCTGTCGCCTGCCTGGCGCTCAACCGCGCGATCGCGACGCGCACCCTGGCCGCACTCGCCGCGCTGGCATACGCGCTGGCGGCGGGGCTGCTGGTTGCGGCGCGAGCCACAGATACGCTGTCGTTCACGCCGGTCATCTGGCTGTCGATCGGCGGCCAGAGGCTCGCCCTCGCCCCCGGCTTCGACGCGGCGACCTATCCACCGGCGCTGCTGACACTCGCCGGCGGGGCCGTCGCACTCGCCGCGCTGGCAGCCGCGCTTCCGGCGGCCGTGCGGCGCTTCGGCGGGCTGGTGGCGGCGCTGGCGCTCGCGCTCCAAGCGACCCTGCTCGGTCTGGCGATCGCGGCTATGGCGGCGCTGGCCCCGATCGGCTGGTCGCTCGCCACCCTGCTCGGCAGCGCCGCCGTGCGCGCAAGCGGGGTGCATTCCCCGCCAGAGCAGCTTCCGCGTAGCATGCTGGCCGGCCTCTTCGCCGCGCTGCTGCTGTGCGGTGCTGCGCTGCTGCCGCCGGCCGCGGCGCTCGCCTGCCTTCTGCTGGCTGCCTTGCTGGCGATCGGCGCGCCGCCGTTCCACGCCGCGTTCGACGACCTGGCCGCCGCGCCAGGCGAGGTGGCCGCGCCGCTGCTGGCGCTTGGGTTGCCGCTGCTCGCCGTGACCACGCTGGCCCGCATCGGCGGCGCCGGCCTGACGCCCGCCTGGCAGCTCACGCTCGTCCTGGCCGCAATTGTGACCGTGGCAGCCTGCGCGGCGGGCGCGTTGGGCGAGCGGCGGCCGCGCAGGCTGGTCGGCTGGATGCTGAGCGCGCAGCTCGGAACAACCCTGGCGGCTACCGCAGTCGGCAGCATGGCCCTGGTGCTCCAGCTCGCGCTCGGGGCATCGCTGGCCGCACTGGCGGCGGGCCTGGCGGCGGGCCAGCTGGAGCGACACTCCGGCAGCGACGACATGGAGGCGCTCTCTGGCGCCGGACCGCTGCCGTGGAGCGGCCTGGCCTGGCTGCTCGCCACCGCTTCCGCGATCGGCGTACCGGGCATGTGGGGCTTCTGGGCGCGGGCCGATGTGTATGCCGCGCTGCAGGCGCGCATCCCGTGGGCGGTTGCGCCGCTGTTGGCCGGCAGCGCACTGCTCGGGGTTGCCGCGCTCGCGCCACTCGCCGCCTTCTGGCATGTCGGGCCTGCGCCACGCCCGGGCGCACCGCGCGTGGCGCAGGCGCTCCCGCTGGTCGCCACGCTCCCATTGGCCGCCTTCGGCATCGCGCCATGGCTGGCGGGGCTTCGGCCAGCACCGGGCATGGCCGCGCAGATCGGCTCTGCCGCCGCCGTCCTGGTGCTGCTCGCCGCACCGCTCGCCCTGCGCCGCCTGGCGGCGCGCCGCCTGGCGGCCGACCCCGACTCAACGCTGGATGGGGTACTGACGCCACGGGCGCTGAGCGAGAGCCTGCGCTGGCTGGCGTGGCTGGCGGATCCGGCGGCGCTGCTCACCGGGCTCATGAACGGCCTGGTGGCGCTGGCGGGTGGGCTGCGGCGGGCGCTATCGCTGCTGGAACAACGCTACTTCATCGCCGGGCTGGTGCTCGGGATGGTGATCCTTATCTTTCTGGTGATCTGATGAGCCTGCAATCGATCAACTGGGCGATCGTCGGTATGAGTCTAGCTGCTGGCATGATCCTCCTGATGCGCGACTGGCGTTTGACGATCCCGGCGTTGCTGTGCAATTATGTGTTCATTGCAATTTTTCTCACGCAACAGCGCTTTATCAAGCCCGACCTGCCGCTGTTCGGCGGGGTCAGCACCACCGTGTTGGTCGTGCTGATCACCGGCTTCGCCTGTGGCGCGATGCTGCTGATCACCGCGCTCACCTTCTCGCGCGAGTACAATCTGGAAGACCTGGACGAGTTCTCGCTGGCCGAGCTGCGACGCGCCGCCCGCCGGGCGCAGCGCCAGCGCGAAGCCTTCCGCCTGTCTGATTATGTCGTGCCGTTCTGGGCGCTTGTGCTCGCCATCATCGCCAGCATGGTGCTGCCGCGCCTGTACCCGATCAGCCGGGCCTACACGATCGATTTCGCCTGGTACTGGCTGGCCTTCACCGGCCTGTTTACGCTCGTCATCGCTGGCGATTTGCTGAAGCTCGGCCTGGGGCTCCTGCTGCTCGCCAGCAGCGTCGATCTGCTCTACACCGCCGTCGCCAGCACGGTACAGGTCTTTCCGCTGGCGCTGCTGAGTCTGACGCAGATCGTGCTGGCGCTGGCCACCGCGTATCTCAGCAGTCTGCTCTACGCCCGGCTGAAGACGCTCGATATAGCCGAGCTCTACCGGCCATGACCCGGCGATCCCAGGTCGCGAGCCGCCGGCGTTGGCCTTGCACCCTTCGCCAACAGCACCACGACGCACGAACATGACCTACATTCTCCTCGTCACATTCCCGGTCGTCATGGGCGCGGCGTGCTTTCTGCTGCGCAAGCAGACGCTGCTGGCGATCGCCGGCGGCGTGCTGACGATGCTCGCCGAGATCGGGCTGGCGCTCCAACTCCCGACCGATTCGCCGGCCCGTCTGCTCGGCTTGACGCTCTCGATCGACTCGCTCAGCCGGCTGTTCCTGGTGCTGTTCTGCGGTATCGCGGCGCTGGCCTTCATTGTCGCGTGGCGGGTGCCGCACGGCGAGAATTTCGTGCCGATCTCGCTCCTGATGCTCGGCTTCACCGCCGCCACACTCGTGCTGATCCAGGAGCCGTATGTCGTCTCGCTCCTGCTGATCAGCGCGAGCATCAGCGCCGTGCTGGCGATCGTCGACATGCCGGCGGGCAGCTCGGCGCTGCTTGGCCGCGCATCGATCGCTGTCGGCCTGAAATACCTGATCGTGATCGTTGTGGCCGGCGTCGCGATGTATTTCGGCTTTGTCCTTGCCAGCATCTATCGTCCGGATATCGAGGTCAGCCGGGTGCCGCCGGCGCACCTGATCCTCGCACTGCTGGCCATCGGCTTCGGCATCCGCCTGGCGGTCGTGCCGTTTCACTCCTGGCTGCCGGACCTGACCGAGACAACCGCGCCGATGGTCTCGGTGATCGTGATCTCCGTCGTCAACATCACCAGCCTGCTGTTTCTGATCAACACGTTCCAGTTCTTCCCCTTCCTGATCGACGAGAACGACCGCGGGCTGGCGGTGCTGCGGGCGCTCGGCCTGGCGACGCCGCTGCTCGGCGCGGCGCTGGCGCTGGCGCGGCCCGGCATCCGCGGCATCATCGGCTGTCTGGTGGTCTATGACGCCGGGGTGATCTTCTTCGGCCTGGCGACGATCACCCCGCTCGGGTTGGCCGGCGCCCTGTTCGATGCCTTCAACCAGACATTGATCGTGGCGCTGCTATTCCTGACGATCGGGCTGTTGGAGCGCCCGGACGGCCGACCGGCGAGCCTGGTGCGGCGCGATCTACTGTGGCGCTGGCCGGTGGCTGGAGCTGGGCTGCTGGGCGGCTGCCTGGCGCTCATCGGCCTACCACCGTTCAACGGCTTCGCCAGCAAGCTCCTGGTCTACCAGGCCGCTGCCCGTGTCGGCTGGTGGGCGCTGGCGCTGCTGTTGCTGGCGGCCGGCCTGGCGCTGCTGGCGGTTGTGCGGATGGCGCGCGCCCACCTGCTCGGGCCGTTGGACATCGACGAGCTCGCCGATGAGCCCGCGTTGCTTGGCGCGACCGAGCTCGACCGCCCACGGGAACGGCGCTACGAGCCAGAGCCGCGCGGCATGGCGCTGCTGACGATCATGCTGCTGGCCACCTGCCTCGCCATCGGCCTGTACCCACAGCCGGTCGTCGCGGCGATCGACCGGGCGATCGCTGGGCTGACATTCGTAGTGGCCCAATAACGTGACGAATGATGAAGAATGAATTATGAATGATCCATCAGAAGGCGGCCGATCTCCGATCGGCACACGGCACACGGCACACGGCACTTCATATGAGCATCATCATCGCACTCATCCTCTGTCCCGGGCTGCTGCTGGCAATCGTGCTGGGAGGCGTATTCATGTGGTTTACCTCGGGCGGCGCTGTCGCGCTCGTGCCTGGGGTTGCGCCGCTGCGGAACGCCGAGGGCCGCGCCGCGCTCGCCGGGCTGCTGCTGGCCGTCGCAGGGCTGGTGTTGTTGCCATGGCCGCTGCACCCGGCCGGGTCCTGGGAGCCGGTCGGCAACCTGGCCGCGATCTTCGCCGCGTTTGAAGGGGCCTGGCTAGTTCCGGCCGTGCCGCTCGCGCTCAGGCCGGAGGCGCGCCTGGCCCGCGCCGCCAGCCGCGAAATGCAGCTCGCTGCGGCGGGGCGCGCGGTCTGCTGGCTGGTCATCGGCGGGGGGCTGCTGCTCGGGCCGGGGCGCGCATTTGGCGGGCTGCCCGGCAGTACACTGCTGGTGCTTGGCGGGCTAGCCGCCCTGCCAGCCGCCGCGAGCGTCGGGCCGTTCGCGCCGGAGCGTAGCCTGGGGGTGGACGGCCCCGCCAGTGGACTTGACGAATCAACGACGGGTCTGCTACGCTGGACAGCAGCAGTCCGCGGGGCAGCGCTGCTGGCCGCGGTGATTCTCGCCGCGCTGCGCCCGCTGGGGCTCGCACCCGTGCCGGCGCTGGGGCTCGCCGCGGCACTCTTTCTGGTCGCTGTGGCGCTGCTGCGGCCCGTATCACTCAACCTGCCGCGCTTGACGCTGCCGGGGGGGTTGCGCTGGTGTTGGGCACGCGCGCTGCCGCTTGCGCTGGCCGGCGTGATCTACCTGGCGGCGGTGACGGCGTGACAGTGCGGAGTGTTGCGTGCGGAGTGCTGAGTGTTGAGTTCTGGCTCCTGACCGGTTCGTGATTGCAGATCGCCTGATCGTCTGTCCATCTGGCTATGCGCCATGCTCGCGATTGAGATCGACAACCTGCACAAATCGTTCGATCGCCTCGCCGTGCTGCGCGGTGTCGACGTGCATGTGCCGACGGGGCAGGCATACGGGTTGCTCGGCCCGAACGGCGCAGGGAAGTCGACGCTGGTCAATCTCATGCTCGGCTTTCTGACGCCGGGGAAGGGCAGCGTGCGTGTTCTCGGCTCGGCGAACCTGGAGGCGACCCGCAGCCGCATCGGCTATCTGCCGGAGCGTCTGCGCTACCATCTGCGCTTTACCGCACGCGAGTACCTGCGCGCCCTCGGCCAGTTCAACGACCTGGGGGGGCGGGCGCTCAGCAGCCGCATCGACGACCTGCTCGGCCTGGTGGAGCTGCGTGCCGCCGCCGACCGCCAACTGGCGACCTACTCCAAGGGCATGCTTCAGCGCTTCGGCATCGCACAGGCGCTGCTCTCCGATCCAGAATTGCTCCTGATCGACGAGCCGACCGCCGGGCTCGACCCGGGCGGCCAGCACGAGATGCTCGACCTGCTTGCCGATCTGAAGCGCAGCGGCCATACGATCTTCATGGCAACACATATTCTCGATGAGGCAGAGCGGCTGTGTGATACGGTCGGCGTGCTGTTCGACGGGCGCATCGCCGCGGATGTGGATGTACGGATGCTACGCGCGCCTGGCGCGCTGGTGCGCATCAGCGTGGCGGAGCTGCCGCACGCGACCGCCGAGCGGCTGCGCGCGCTCGCGCCGGCGGTGCGTTGCGACGAGCGTGAGGTGATCATCCAGCCGAACACTCCGGCGCTCCAGGCGCAGGTGCTGCGCGCGCTGATCGACGATAACGTGGCGATCATCGCGCTCGACCCGGTGAGCCGCCCGCTGGAAGAGTTGTACCTGCGCGTCGCTCGCGGCGAGGCGCCGCCCGAGACGCCTGTACCGGCACCACCGAACGGCCTGTTCGCGCCGCCCGGCCACCCGGATGCCGCGGCTGTGGCCGCGGCGCGCCCACGCGCCGGGGATACGCTGCTCCGAGAACTGCTGCGGCAGGAAGAGCAGTCGCGTGACGAGGATAGACGATGAACGCACTAATTCGCACACTGCGCTTCGTCAGCTTCACCCTCACCGAGTATGCGCGCTCCGGCCGTATCCTCGTCGAGACGCTCGTGACCCTGGCGGTGTACTACATCTTCTTTCGTCGCTGGGCCAGCCCCATGCCCCCCTCCTACTTTTTCACGACCGCCGGGCTGTTTCTGATCGCGCTGACGTTTTATACGACATCGGTGATGATGGGCCTGGGGGACCGGCCACAGGGGTATGTCGTCTTGATGCGGCGGCTCGGGCGGGCGGGCTATCTGATCGGCTTCTACCTGGCGGCGTTGTTCGTGGAACTCGCGGCGTATGGGCTCGTCAGCCTCGGCGTCGCCTGGCTCAACCCGGTGGACGGTCTCACCCCGGGCGGCTGGCTGCTTGGCACGCTGCCGCTGGCGCTGAACGCCGCGCTGCTCGGCGCGCTCCTCACCCTGCTGGCACCGATGGTCCTGGGCTCCGGATGGCGCCTCGCCATCCTTGCGCTTGTCGCGCTGGCCTTCTCCGGCAATCTGGTGAGCGGGCAGATGCTGAGCGCGGCCTGGCCGCCGCTGGCGCAGGCGCTCAACGTGCTACGCACGATTGTCGGGACGCCGCTGCTGCCGGCGTTCGCTGGGTTCTCGCTAGCCGTGACGCGCGATTACACTGGAGTCGGCGCGGCGATCCCCGTGGCACAGCTCTCGCTGGCGTTCGGGGTGCTGGCGCTGGCGCTGTATGCCTTCGCCCGGCGGGAGATCATCTTCACCGGGTGATGCCCGACAGGCAGGCGGACGGCGGCCCGGCAGCCCATATGCCAATGTCTACCTGATGTGGCCGCGAACCCCTTCCGCTGCATGGTATACTCTCGCTACGACGATTCGCACGCGGCGCGCACCGCACGCTATGGTGCGAGGTTCAGACACTCCACGTCGCGTTTGACCCCAAGGGGAGGGCCGCAGTGGCGCTGGCCCTCGGGAGGCCAACGATGACGGCAGTCGTCCGCGAGACCGAAAGCGAGCGGCTATCGCAGCTCTGCAAGGCACTCGGCCACCCCGTGCGCGTCGAAATCCTGCGCTACGTGCGGCAGCACCCGCGCTGCATCGGCAACGAGATTCTGCTTCAGCTCCCCGACCCCTGCGCCCGTGCGCAGTCCACCCTCTCGCAGCACCTGAAGGTGCTTTGCGAAGCCAACATCATCGAGAGCGAGCACGACGGGCCGGCGGTGACCTACACCGTCAACGAAGAACAGCTCGCCTGGCTGCACGAGCGCCTGGCAGAATTTCTGGGCCAATCGTATCCTCGTGTCACCTTGTGAGATCTCCGCGCGTCATGGAGACAGGACGTACGCGGTGGGTCGGTTTGGAGGGGGTTCGCCCCTCCACCCCCTCTTCGTTGGCGCGCACGCGCGCTACAGAGAACCCGTGGCAGACCGCCACACCTCCCGCGGTGCGGGCGACCGCATACGTCCTGTCATGGAGACAGGAATCGAGCGAGCAGGTGACCGAGGACGGCCCGATGGCTACCACAGAACGCTTCACGGAACTGATCCCGACACCGCCGGACTTCCCGATCACGTTTGCGTCCGCGGCCGATGCGCGGCTGTTTTGGCAGCCCGATCTGGCGCGGTATCCGGCGCCGGCCCGGCCGCTCGAGTTCGCCTTCATCGAGCGGGGGGTGGAACAGGGCTTCAACGCGGCGCTCGCCGCCTACGGCATCCCGGCGCGCGTGGCCGTTCGCCGCTTCAATACCTACGTCTACCACGCGATCGAGGTGGGCCCCCGCACGATGGCGGACGGCGACGAACTGGCCGCCGGCATCCAGCGGGCGGAGGCGGCGCTCCCTGGGCTCGGCGCGCGCTGGCGCTCATCCTTCCTGCCGGACATCGAACGCCACCTGGCGTTCTGGCGTGGCTTCGTGGCTGCGCCGGGCACCGCTGGCGGCGCTGCTGGCGCACCTGGACGAGACGGCGATGCGGGCGGCGCGGCTGGCCGAGATTCGCGCTGCGGTCAGCATTCCCGCGTCGCTTGCGCTGGCTGGGTTCGAAACAGCCTGCCGCGCGCGTCCGGAGGGCTGCGACGCGACGGCGCTGCTGGATGGCTGCGACGAGCCGGCGCTCGCCGCGGATGCCGGGCTGCGCCGCCTTGTGCGCCACGCCCGTGTCGTGCCGTACGTGCGCGCGGCGCGCACCTGGTGCGCGCCGCACGAAGCGCTGTACGTGCTGGAGCGAAGCCAGCCGGGACGCGATTTCCTCGGCGCGCTGTACAGCTTTTTGGAGCAGTATGGGCGCGCGGGCGATCCTCCGGGGCTGCTCGCTGCACCGAGCCGGCTCGAGGACCCGGCGCCCGTGTTCCACACCCTGCGGGAGTATCTCGCACAGCCGGATGTCGACCCGGCCGCCGCGAGCGCCGCGCTGGTCGGCCGGCGGGAAGCGCAGACGCTGGAGATACGCCGCGCGCTGCGCCAGGGCCCACGTGACGTCGCCCGCGCCTTCGAGGCACGGCTGCGGGCGGCGCGCGAAGCGGCGGCGCTGCGCGGCGAGCTCGTGCACTGGCTCGACGGCCACGCGACGAACGCCGTGCGCCGGGTGTTGCTGGAGGGCGGGCGGCGGCTCTTCATCGCCGGGGCGCTCGACCATCCCGCGGACGTCTTCTATCTCACCTTCGCGGAACTGCGCGCCATCGCCGCGCAACCGGCCCGCTTCGTCCTGGATGGGCTGATCGCGGCGCGGCGCAACGAGATCGAGCACTTCCGAGCGATCACGCCAGCGCCTGCGGCCGGCACGCGGCCAGCCGCGCCGGCGAGCGGGCAATGCGCCTCTTGGCTGGGGCATGACCACACCCTCGGCATGATCCAAGCTTTGCGATTCATCTGACGGCCATATGGCCATGGCTCTCCCGCCTGAAGTCTGGCCGCCCATGGCCGCCAGGCGGCACGCCTTCGGCCTTGCCCGGGCCCATCGGGCATGCTACAATACCCACGAGCGGATGATCGGGCGCCGCTGCCACCGCAGTAGTTGCAACAGACGGATGAACGCCACGCAGCGGCACGCCCCGGCCACCAGCCGGGGTCTTTTGTCACCGCCGAAGGAGACAACCATCGAGGAGCAACTGACCCACCGCAGCGCGAATGGCAAGCGGATGCACGAAACCCGCCCGCCGCGCGAGCGCGCCCTGCTGGTCGGCGCGGAGCTGACCGGCGGCCGCAGCCCCTGGTCCGCCGAGGATTCGCTGGACGAACTGGCGCTCCTGGCCGATACCGCCGGCCTGGATGTCGTTGGGCGGACGTACCAGCGACTTAAACAACCATTCCCCAAGTTCTTCATCGGCCCCGGCAAGGTACAGGAGGTGGCCGAGCTGCGCGAGCGGCTGCACTACGACCTTGTGGTGTTCGATGATGAACTGACCCCGGCGCAGACCCGCAATGTCGAGGATACGATCAAGGCCCCGGTGCTGGACCGCACCAGCCTGATTCTCGACATCTTCGCGCAGCACGCCCGCACCCACGAAGGGCGCATCCAGGTCGAGCTGGCCCAGTATAAGTACCTGCTGCCGCGTCTACGCCGCCAATGGCTGCACCTGGAGCGGCAGGCCGGCAGCGGCGGCACCTCAGCCGGTGGCGTCGTCGGCCTGCGCGGCCCCGGCGAGACCCAACTCGAGCTCGACCGGCGGCTGATCGGCCGGCGCATTGCGCTGCTGGAAGCGCAAATCGACGATGTCCACCGCCAGCGCGAGCTGTACCGCGCGCGCCGCCGCGAAGCTGGGGTCCCGGTCGTCGCGCTGGTCGGCTACACCAACGCCGGCAAGAGCACGCTGCTGAACACCCTCTCCGGGGCAGGTGTGCGCGCCGAGGACCGGCTGTTCGCCACGCTCGACCCGACCACCCGCCAGGTCGCGCTGCCCGGCGGCCAGCAGATCCTGCTGACCGACACCGTCGGGTTCATCCAGAAGCTGCCGACCCAACTGGTCGCTGCCTTCCGCGCGACGCTGGAAGAGATTCGCGAGGCGACGCTCATCCTGCACGTGCTCGATATCACCCACCCGAACGCCGAGCAGCAGACGCAGACCGTGCTCGATACGCTGAAGGAGCTCGGCGCCGACCAGCGCCCCATGCTGACGGTGCTGAACAAGGTTGATCAGCTCGGCGGTGTCGACGAGGCCGAGGTCGGGCGGCTGGCCGCCGAGCTTGGCCTGCCGGACGATTATATCGCCGTGTCGGCCCGGTTCGGCTGGGGGCTGGTGGCGCTTGAGCGGCGGGTCGAAGCGGCGCTCGGCGCGCAGATGCAGCCGGCGCGGGCGCTCATCCCCTACAGCCGCAACGACCTGGTGGCGCTCTGGCGGCAGCGTGGCCTGATCGACGAGGAGCACTACCAGGCAGAGGGGACGCTGATCGCCGGGCGGGTGCCAGCAGCGCTGGTCGGCCAGCTCGCGCGCTTCGCCGTCGCCGAGCGGTAAGGCGCTCTGCGCGACCCGACGCACGTAGCGAGGCGCACGACCGTTTCCTTCCCTCGCTCCTTTCATGCGATTCGTGGTTGGTTCGTCCGATAGCCCGTGGGCGAGATGCGCCCGCGGGTTGTTTGTTGGCCGTTTGGTACCGCCCCGCGACCGGCGTTGAGACGGCGCTGGGGTAGTGTAGAAGACACGCAGGCCGAGCGACACATGCGGCAGGCACGGCGCGCCCGTCCCAACCGGCGGCCGGGAGGGCGTCGTGCTGCTGGCGCGCCCCCGGCCGGATGGGCCGGCGGGCCGTCGGCTTGTGCGACGGCGCCTCTGTCGGCAGGCAGGCCATCACCGGGACGCCTGGCAGCCACTTGCGCAGCGCCCGTGCCGCAGTGTCACCGGTTTGTTACCGGCCTAAAACCAGCCTGAAACTGCCCGTAGCCCAGACAAGGAGGGAGCAAGCGATGCGAACACCACCCGCCCGCCCGATGCCTTTCGCCGCCCTGCTGCTGCTCGCCCTGACGCTGGCGGCCTGCGGCCAGAGCGCCGGGACGACCGCGCCGGCCGCCCCCGCGACCGCCGCTCCCGCGACCGTCGCCCCCGCGACCGCCGCCCCCGCGACCGCACCGGTCACCGTGCGCCTGGCGTACTTCCCGAACCTGACCCACGCCGTCGCGCTGGTTGGCACGGCGCGCGGCACGTTTGAGCAGGCGCTTGGCCCGAAGGTCAAGCTGGAGACCAAGACCTTCAACGCCGGGCCGGCCCTGATCGAAGCGCTCTTCGCCGACGAGATCGACATCGGCTACATCGGGCCCAACCCGGCGATCAACGGCTATGTGAAGAGCAAGGGAGCGGCGCTCCGAATCATCGCCGGGGCCTCCAGCGGTGGCGCACTGTTCGTCGTCCGGCCGGAAGCGAATATCAAGACGGCCGCCGATCTGGCCGGCAAGAAGTTCGCCACACCGCAGAAGGGCGGGACGCAGGATGTTGCCCTGCGCTACTACGTACGAAAGAACGGCCTGAAGACGGCGGACGAGGGCGGCACCGTCACGCTTGTGCCGACCGAGAACCCGAACATCCTGACGCTCTTCAAGCAGGGGCAGATCGATGGCGCCTGGGTGCCGGAGCCGTGGGCCTCGCGCCTGATCCTCGAGGGCAAGGGCGAGGTGTTCCTGGATGAGCGCAAGGAATGGCCGGACGGCAAGTTTGTGACGACCCACGTGATCGTCAACAAGAAGTTCCTCGACGCGCATCCCGATCTTGTCAGCGCCTTCCTGCGGGCACATGTCGAGACCGTGCAGCGCATCAACGCCGACCCAGAGGGGACGAAGAGCATTGTCAACAGCGAAATCCAGCGTATCACGACCAAGCCCCTACCGCGCGAGGTACTCGACAAGGCCTGGACGACGACCGACATCACCTACGACCCGCTGGCGAAGACGTTGTTCGTCGCAGCCGATCATGCCTTCGAGCTCGGCTTCCTGGGCCAAACCAAGCCGGACCTGAGCGGCATCTACGAGCTCGGACCGCTCAACCAGGTGCTGGCGGAGAAGGGATTGCCGCCCGTCGCGGCGCAGTAACCTGGAGGCGCACTCATGCGCGCAACTACGCCACACGGCGGCATCCCGCTCCGTATACGCGATGTCAGCAAGACATTTGAGACGCAGAGCGGGCCGGTCGAGGCGCTCCGCCCGATCACCCTCGACATCGCCGCCGGCGAGTTCGTCTGCCTGATCGGACCGAGCGGCTGCGGCAAGTCCACGCTGCTGAGCATCGTCGCCGGGCTAGAGTCGGCCAGCGGCGGCGAGATCGAGGCCGGCGGACAGCCGGTACGCGGCCCCGGCACCGACCGCGTGCTGCTGTTCCAGGAGGCGGCGCTGTTCCCCTGGCTGAACGTACAGCGCAACATCGAGTTCGGCCCGCGCCAGATCGGCATGCCCGCCGCCGAGCGTGCCGCGTTGGCGCGCCGCCTGATCGACATGGTGCATCTCACCGGCTTCGAGCGCAGCTACTCCCACCAACTCTCCGGCGGGATGCGCCAGCGAGTCGCGATCGCCCGCGCCCTGGCGATCGACCCGGCGGTGCTGCTGATGGACGAGCCGTTCGGTGCGCTCGACGCGCTGACTCGCGACCTGCTGCACACCGAGCTGGAGGCGATCTGGGCGGCGACGCGCAAGACGATCCTGTTCGTCACCCACAACGTTCGCGAGGCGGTGGCGCTGGGCGACCGCGTGCTGGTGTTCTCGCCGCGGCCCGGCCGGATCCTCCGGGAGTTCCGGGTCGACCTGCCACGCCCACGCACATTGGAGGATTACGCGCTGGTCGATCTGGCGGCCCGTATCCTGGCGGTGTTGCGCACCGCAGCGTAGGAGCCAAGGTGAGCGGGTGACACAATGACCCGAAGTGTCATTGTTCATTGTTCATTCTTCACCCCTCCCTCGTCCACCGTCCGTCAGCACAAGAGGCTGCCCATGAGCTCACGCGAGATCACCCCCACGCCCGCCGCGCGCGACGAGCCGGCGGCGGGCCGGCCCCCGGCGGCGGCGCGCCCGGCGCGCTACGGCCCCTGGCTGCGGCGCGGCCTCTTCTACCTGCTGTTGTTGCTGCTCTGGGAGGGGCTAGCGCGCAGCGGGATCTGGCCGGAGTACCTCTTCCCTGGTCCGGTCGCCGTCGCGTCGGCGCTGGCGGCCGGCATTCGCGACGGGACGTTTCTGGCGGCGACGGCCGTCAGCCTGCGGCGGCTGGCGATCGGCTACGGCATCTCGCTCGCCATCGGCGTGCCGCTCGGCCTGCTGATCGGGCGTGTCCGTCTGATCGACGAGACGGTCGGCTCGCTGGTGATCGGCATGCAGGCGCTGCCGAGCGTCTGCTGGCTGCCGCTGGCGATCCTGTGGTTCGGGCTGAGCGAGCGGGCGATCATCTCCGTCGTCGTGCTCGGCGCGCTGTTCTCGATCACGCTCGGCGTGGAATCCGGCGTGAAGAACACGCCGCCGCTGTACCTCAAAGCGGCGCGGACGCTCGGCGCGCGCGGCCTCCGCATCTACACGGAGGTCGTGTTGCCCGCCGCGCTGCCCGCCGTGCTGAGCGGCCTGAAGCAGGGCTGGGCGTTCGCCTGGCGCTCGCTGATGGCCGGCGAGCTGCTGTACTTTACGCTGAGCCTGGGCAACCTGCTCCAGACCGGGCGCGACCTGAACGACGCGGCGCAGGTGATGGCGGTGATGCTGATGATCGTTTTTGTCGGCGTGGTGATCGACCGGCTGGTCTTCGCGCCGGCCGAGCGCCGCGTGCGCGCCCGCTGGGGCCTAACAGACGGCTGAGTTCGAGGTACAATGGATGCGGCTGACGAACGACGAGCGCCGAACGACGACCGGAGGCCACGCCGTCCGGCGGCTGCACCGGGATGGGATGGCCTGGGTCCATCGTGTATCGCCTGCGCTCCGACGCTCCGACCAGGCCCGGCGAGGTCGCGGGCCGGGGTTCGTCCTTCGTCAAAGGGTACACGACGCACGATGCGCCACCAACGATGCCATGCGCCTGCGCCTGAGCCTGCTGCTGACGGGGCTGAACGTCGGCCTCTTACTGGCGGCGACCGCCGGGGTCGCGCTGGTCGCGGCGGGGCTGCTGCAACAGTTCGCCGATGATCAGGCGCTGGCCCGTGTCACGCAGACTGGGGCCGCCGCCCGGTACGTGGTGGACAGCGCCGGCGAGCGGCTCCAGATCGCGGCGCAGCTCCTGGCCGAGCGGCCGACCCTCCAGCGGCTGCTGCGCGCGGAAGATGCCGCCGGGCTGGAGGCGTTTCTCGGGCAATTCCGCGCGACGGGGCGGCTCGCCGGCGCGGCGGTGCTGCGCGATGGCCGCGTCGTGGCCGCGAGCGGCGCGGCCCTCCCGTGGACCACGATCCCGCTGGCCGCGCCCACGCCCGATCTCCTGCCGAGCAGCGGAGAGCTGGCCCTGGTGGCCCATGCTCCGGTTGCATCCGTGCCCGGCGCACTGGTCGTGGTCACCATGCGGCTGGACTCAGCCTTCGCTGCGCAGGTCAGCGCACAGGTCGGGCTGCCAGTTACCATCCTCGCACCAGCAGCAGATGGCGCGCCGGCGGCGCAGGCAGCGCTCCGCCGGCAGGCGCTCGCCACGGGCGCCGCGGCGGCCGGGCGCGTCCCCGAGGCAGACGCCTACATCGCTGCGCTGCCGTTACAGAACGCGAAGGGCGACGTGGCCGGCGTGCTGGAGGTGCGGCTGCCGGCCACCGGCATGACCCGCGCCCGCGACCGGCTGATCGGGACACTGGCCGCGCTCGCGCTGGCGGTGGCCACTGTCGCCGCGCTCGTCAGCTTTGTCGCGGGACGGCGCTTCGTTCGCCCGCTCCAGGCGCTCACCAGCGCGGCGCGGCGGATCGGCGCTGGCGACTTGCAGACGCCGGTGGTGATGGCCCCCGGCGCGGAGATCGGCACCCTGGCGGCGACGCTCGAAGAGATGCGCCAGCGCCTGTTTCAACTGACGAACGACCTGCGCCGGCAGCAGGGCGAGGCCCAGGCGATCATCACCGGGATCGTCGAGGGCGTGTTCACCGTGGACGGCGAACGGCGCATCCGCTTCCTCAACCCGCAGGCTGCCACGCTGCTCGGCATCAGCCCGGAGGAGGCGCTCGGCCGCTTCTGCGGCGATGTGCTGAACCCCCAGGAGCCGGACGGCGGCCGCCCCTGCGCGACGCGCTGCCCGATCCTGCAGGCGCGGGCCGCCAGCAGCGCCCGCGCCACCGAGCGGCTGGCGCTGCGCTCCGGCCAGCACCGCACCGTCGTGATCACCAGCGCTGCGCCGGCTGAGGGCCAACAGGTGCAGGTGCTGCGCGACGAAACCGACTTGGAGACCATCCGCCGGGCACGCGACGCGGTGCTCGCCAACATTTCGCACGAGTTCCGCACGCCGCTCTCGGCGCAGCTCGCCTCGATCGAACTGCTGATCGACCGGCTGCCGGAGCTGACGACCGATCAGGTGGGCCAGTTGGTGCGGGCGCTCCAGCGCGGCACGCTGCGCCTCACCCGGCTGATCGACAACCTGCTGGAAAGCGTGCGGATCGAATCGGGGCAGGCGGCCATCCGCCATGCGCCGGTCGCGCTCGATGAGGTGATCGAGGAGGCAGTGGAGCTGACGCGCCCGCTGCTCAGCCAGCGCCGCCAGGATGTCGTGCTGGAGCTGCCGTACCCGCTACCGCCGGTGTTGGGCGATGGCCCGCGCCTGACGCAGGTCTTTGTCAACCTGCTGGCGAACGCCAACAAATACGCGCCAGCCGCCTCGCCGATCCGGATCGGCGGGGCGGTGAGCCCGCGGAGCGTGACGCTCTTTGTGCAGGACTGCGGGCCGGGGCCGCCGCCGCTGGCCGGCGCTACGATGTTCGACCGCTTCGTGCGGGCCGCCGCCGAGGAGCCGGAGCAGAGCGGCATGGGGCTTGGCCTCTGGATCGTTCGCTCAATCATCGAGCGGCACGGCGGCGAGGTCGGCGCGCAGCACGGCCCGGACGGCACGCGCATGTTTGTCACACTGCCCCTGCCGCAGGAGGACGGCGACCGATGACGGCGATGAGCGGCGGCGGAGACACAGAGAGCGGGGGACAAGGAAACCTGGGCTGAAGCGGGTCTCCTCCGCGCCCTGCCGCCCGCGCCCGCGGCCCACGGTCGGTGGGCCTTGGCTAAGGGACGAACCGGACGGCCTGATCGCACGCCAAAGGATGGCTGGAATGAAGATCCTGGTTGTGGACGACGACATCGAGCTGCTGGAGCTGATCGGCTTTACGCTGCGGCAGGCCGGCTATCTGACGGTCGAGGCGGCGTCCGGCCCAGAGGCGCTGGCCGTGTTCGACCGCGAGCAGCCCGATCTGGTGATCCTCGATGTCAATCTGCCGGGCCAGAACGGCTTCGATGTCTGCCGGGAGCTACGGGAGCGCAGCGCCGCCCCGATCATGCTGCTGACGGTACGCGCCAGCGAAGAAGACCAGGTGCACGGCCTCGACCTGGGCGCGGATGATTACCTGACCAAGCCGTTCAGCCCGCGCACATTGCGGGCGCGGGTGCGCGCCCTGCTGCGCCGCGCCGGGTTCGAGCGCCCCGCGCCGCTTGCCGCCGGCGACCTGGCGCTCGACCTGGAGCTGCAGGCGGTCCGCATCCGCGGCGGCCCGCCGACGCGCCTGACGAACCTCGAGTTCCGGCTGCTCCAGTACATGCTTGCCAATGCCGGCCACACCGTCCCCGCCGACCGGCTGACGGTCCACGTCTGGGGCTACCAGGGGGTCGGCGACCGCAACCTGCTCAAGCAGCTCGTCCACCGCCTGCGGCAGAAGATCGAGCGCGACCCGGCCGAGCCGCAGTATCTGGTCACCGTCGCCGGGACGGGCTACCTGCTGCGCCCCGCGCCCCTGGGCCGCGAGCAGACTTACGAGACGGCATAAGCGCCAGCTCCTCGCTCCTGGGCGGAAGGCGTGCTCGTCCCGCTGATCGCTCCGCCCGCTGGCGCGGCGGTGGTATAATCGCCCGGCTATGAGTGCCAGAACCACCCCCCGCGCCGTGGTTCCCGAATCGGCTGAACCAGCGCCGCTGGCGGAGCCGGCACCCGCCGTGTCACCGATGGCCATGCGCCGCAACGCGCGCCTGGGTGTGATCAACGGCGTACTGTTCACGCTGGGCGATGCGCTGAGCAGCGCCAGTTTCGTGCTCGCGCTGCTGGTGCGGCAGCTCGGCGGCTCGCTCCTGCTCGTCGGCCTGCTGCCGGCGCTTCAGAGCGGCGGCTACCTCCTGCCGCAGATGCTTGTCAGCGGGCGGCTGCAAGCCATGCCCGCCAAGCTCGGGCTGTACCGCCGCGCCGCGCTGGCGCGCCTGGCCGCCTTCACCGCCCTGGTCGCGGCGACATTCGCTGCCGCGGTCGTGCCGCCCCGACTGAGCCTCTGGCTGATCATCATCGCCTTCACGATCTTCTGCATCGGCGGCGGGACATCCACCCTGGCGTTTCAGGAAGTCGTGGCGAAGGTCGTGCCGGCGCGGCGGCGCGGCGGCTTCTTCGGCATGCGGCAGCTCGGCGGCGGGCTGCTCACCGTGCTGGTCGCCGGGCCGCTGGCGCGCTGGCTGCTGGCCGACCCGCCGCCCGCGCCCTTCCCGGCGAATTACGGCCTGCTGGTGACAGGCAGCCTGCTGTGCTACGCCGGCGGGATCGCCGCGTTCAGCCGGATCGAGGAGCCGCCGGAGGGGCGGGCCGGCCCGCGGCTGCGCCTGGCCGACTCGCTGCGGCGCGCGCCGCGGCTGCTGCGCGACGACGACAACTATCGCTGGTTCATCGTCTCGCGGGTGCTGAGCCGCTGTGGCCAGATCGCCGAGCCGTTCTACATCATCTACGCGATCGAGACGCTTGGCCTGCCGGCGAGCCTGGCCGGGGTCTACCTGGCAGTGCGGGCGCTGAGCGGCGCACTCTCGAACATCGCTTGGGGGCGGGTGAGCGACCGGCGCGGCAATCGGGCGCTGCTACTGATCAGCGGCGGGCTGCTGGCGCTCACGCCGCTGCTGGCGTTGGCCGCGCCGCCGGTCGCGGCGGGCCTGGGGTTGGGAGCGGCGGGCGCGTCCGTGGCCGTCGGTTTGGTCTTTCTGGCCTCCGGCGCGGCCAACGATGCCTCGAACATCGCCGGGATGACCTACCTGCTCGAAGCCATGCCCGAGCCGGACCGCCCGATCGCGATCGCCTTCGCCAACACGATCTTCGGCATCGTCACATTCCTGCCGGTGATCGGCGGCTGGTTGATCGCCGTGGCCGGCTATCGGGGAGCCTTCGCCGTGGCGCTCGCCTGTTCACTGCTGGGGCTGGCAGCGTCGTTTCGGCTGGCGGAGCCGCGGCGCGCGACACGCTAACACAACGGGCGCGGAACGAGGCAATGTGATGCAAGTTAACCGACGCAGACACAGGGCTAAACGCAGCGGTCGAGAGTCGACGTTCAACGCGGAACGTTCAAAGTTCAGCGTGCTTTTCGCCCCTGGCTCCCGCCGTCTGGCTGGCTTCCCCTGCCGCTTGTCCGGTTCGGCTACAATACCACCATATCATCGCGATGCACGACCTCGGGGCCGTAGTCGTAGCCGAGCGTCTCGGCGATCTGGCTGGAACGCAGCCCCTTAATCAATTGAAGGTCGCGGGCACTGTACTGGGCTAGGCCACGGGCGATCTCGTGGTTCTGCCGGTCGAAAATCCGCACCGTCTGCCCGCGCTCGAATGTCCCCTCCACAGCGACGACACCGGCCGGTAGCAAGCTCTTGCCGCCCTCGATCAGCGCCCGCGCCGCGCCGTCGTCCGCCACCAGGCGGCTGTGGCGCACCGTCTCTGCCAGCACCCAGCGCTTGCGGCTCTCCAGCCGGCTGGCGACCGCCGGGAAGCGCGTGCCGAGCGGCTCGCCGGCCAGTACCCGCCCGACCACCTCGCGCTCCGCGCCGGCGGCGATCACCACCGCCGTGCCGGAGCGCGTAGCCAGCTCGGCGGCCTGAAGTTTGGTCCGCATCCCACCGGTGCCGCGGGCGTTGCTGCCGCCGGCCAGGGCGTGGATCTCCTCAGTGATCGCCGGCACCTCGGCGATGCGCCGCGCACCTGGGTCGCGCCGCGGGTCGGCGGAGTACAACCCGTCGATGTCGCTGAGGATCAGCAGCAGGTCGGCGTCCACCAGCCCGGCCACCAACGCCGACAGCGTATCGTTGTCGCCGACGCGGATTTCGTCGACCGCGACCACGTCATTCTCGTTAATGATCGGCAGGACGCCGTGCGCCAGGCAGGCCAGCAGCGTGTTGCGGGCGTTCAGATAACGGCTGCGATCGCGCAGGTCGTCGCGCGTGAGGAGCGTCTGCGCCACGGTGATGTCGTACAGGTCGAACATCTGCTCATAGAGGTGCATCAGCCGGCCCTGCCCGACGGCGGCCATCAACTGTTTGACCGGCAGATCGCGGCGCGGCCGGACGGCCCCGGCGTGTTGGGTCCGTCCAAGCCGCTCGCGTCCGGCGGCGACGGCCCCGGAGCTGACGAGTACGACCTCTACCCCGGCACTGCGCGCCTCGGCGATCTGGCGGGCCAGATCCACCATCCGCGGGCGGTGCAGGCGGTCGGTCCCGGCGGTGAGGACATTCGTCCCAAGTTTGACGACCAGGCGGCGGAAAGCGTTGGAGGATGATCGGGCCGACATTGTTGATTCAAGCCGAACGCCGCGGGCAGGCGTGCTACCGTTGTACCGCCGGCAACCGATCGGCATCCCTCGTCCTTTGTCACCTACGGCGCCAGCCGGTACCCCACGCCCCACTCGGTCAGCAGCAGCTTCGGGGCGCGCGGGTCCTGCTCGATTTTGCGGCGCAGGTGCCAGATGTAGACCTTGAGATAGTCGTTGTCGCGGGAGTACTCCTGACCCCAGACTCCCTGGAGCAACTCGTCGTGGGTCATCACCTTGCCGGCATTCTCGGCCAGCATGAGCAGCAGGTCGTACTCGGTGGGGGTCAGATCGACCGGCTCGCCGCGCACCAACGTCTCGCGCTTCTGCTTGTCGATGCTGATCTCGCCATTGCCGGCGATCACCGGGCGATTCGCCGCCGGGACGCGCCGCAGCAGCGCTTTGACCCGCGCCATCAACTCGTCCATGTTGAACGGCTTGAGCAGGTAATCGTCTGCGCCGCTTTCGAGACCGGTCACGATGTCGCGGGTTTCGACTTTGGCAGTGAGCATCAGCACCGGCACCTGCGAGAACTCGCGCAGCCGCCGGCACGTCTCCCAGCCGTCCAGTTCCGGCATCATCACATCGAGGATAACGATGTCCGGCGGCTGCTCGCGAATCATCTCGAGCGCCTGTACGCCGCTCTCCGCTTGCTGCACGGCATAGCCGGAGTGCTCCAGGTTGATGCGGACAAGCTCGCGCAGGCCAGGCTCGTCGTCTACGATCAGCACAGTACGTTGATCCATCCCTGCCTCACTTACAGGACGTACCCGGTGGGGAGGCGCGGCGGGGCAAACCCCTCCGAGAGCATTCCTGGGGCACCCGCACCCGCGCGGTGGCGTCTTTGCGTGCCCGAACAAGAATGCCGCTGCAGACCGCACGCCCGCCACACCTCTCGCGGTGCGGGCGACCGCATACGCCCTATCACTGATATCACTGCTGCGCGGACGGCTCGCGCTGCATGGCCGCAAAAATCTGCTCGACATCAGCGGATGTCAGCGTACTGAAGCGCGCGTAGCGAATCGTGCCATCCTGATCAACGAACAGGCTGGTCGGCAGCACGAACACCTGGTATTCGCGCCCGACAGCCCCGTCGATGTCCAGCACGATCGGGTAGCCCACGCCGTAGCGCTCGGCGAAGCGGCGCACATCGGCGTCGCCCTCCGGGCCGCTACGCTCGTTCGGGCGCACGTTCACGCCGAGCACGACCAGCCCTTTGTCGGCCAGCTTCCGGTAGGCTTCCTGGAGCGCCGGGGTCTCTTCCTTGCATGGCTCGCAACCGGTGTACCAGAAGTTCAGCAGCACAACTTTGCCGCGATAATCGCTCAGTTGCACCGGTGTGCCATCGAGCGACACAAGCTTGAAGTTCGCCGCCGGGCGGTTGACCTCGGCGACCGGCGGGAGTGCGGGTGTCGTCGTCCGGCCCGCCAGCGCCCAGACCAGACCGATGATCAGCAGGCCAACCAGGGCGCCGCCAACCGCCAGGGCCAGCTCGCGCCGGCTCAGGCCGCGCCGCGCCGGGGCTCCGCCCGCGAGGGCCTGATCGTAGGCGGCGCGGCGCTGCGGGTCGATCAGCGTTGTGTAGGCGGCGTCCAGGGCGGCGGCGCGCTCGGCGGCGACCCGCCGGATCTCGGCGTCCACCCCATCGAGCCGCTCCGGGCTGTAGCGCGCACGCTGCCGCTCATAAGCGGCGCGGATCTCGTCCGCGGTCGCAGTCGGCGCGATGCCGAGTCTGGTGTAGTAGGAGTCGGTCATGATCAAGCGCCTCACGCATGTAAACGGGCGCGGCCTCCATTTTAACATATTCGCCCGCATCCGCATCGGGGATGCGGCGGGCCGCGTCGATGGTCGTGGCACGGGCGCGGCGGAGGCGGCCGGGGGCTGGACAGGCGATGAAGACCAGGCACACCGCGCCGCGCCGGCTACCTGCCGCCGTACTGGGTGATATAGACCTGCGCCTGGGAGGCGAACGGCGTGTTGGGCGCGACCTCGACGATCTTGCGCCAGGTTTCAAGCGCCTCGTCGGTGCGGGGCGGCTGTTCGCTGATCAGGCAGTTGCCAAGGCTCAACAGCACGCGCGGGTCCTGCGGGGCCTGGCTGGCGGCGCGCCGCGCTTCGCGCAGGCCCTGCCGCACGTAGGTGATGTCACCGGTGCCCGCGCCGTACAGGCAGGCGCTGGTCGCCAGATCGCCGCGGACGGTGGCGTTGTCGGGTTGGAGCTGGAGCGCCCGGGTGTAGGCCTGCGTGGCTTCCAGCCAGCGCGGCAGGCGTGCGGTGTACAGGGGGCTGTTCGGCTGCTGCTCGCGGACAACCTGCACGCTATCGTAGAGAATGTTGCCGTAGTCGATCCAGGCCTGGGCGCTGGTCGGGTTCTGCTCGGCGGTCTGCTTCGCCTGGGCGATCAGCGGCTCGAACTGGTCGGTCAGCGCCGGGGTTGGGGTGGGCTGCGCGCGGGGCGGGCCGCCGCCACCCGTGAGTGCGAAGCCGATGCCAAGCAGCAGCGCCAGCGCCAGCGCGGCGGCGGCGGGCGCGAGCCAGCGGCGGGCCTGCACCGGGCCGACTCGACGCCCGGCCGGGCGTGGCGCGGGGCGGGTCGGCTCGCTGTTGAAACCGGCGGGGCGCTCCTGCCCGCCGGCCGGCGGTAACGGCCGGTAGTCCAGCAGCGGGTCATCCTCTGCCGCAGTCGCCGCGTCGCCGGCCAGGGGATCGGCCTGGGCTGCCCGCTCCTCGTCGTAGGCCGCACGGCGGGCCGGGTCGCTCAGCACAGCATAGGCCCGGTCGAGCTCGTCGCGCCGGGCGCGGGCCATGGCGACAAGCTCGTCCGCTGCGCCGTCGAGCCGCGCCGGATCGTACTGGGCGCGCAGCCGCTCGTAGGCCGCCTCAATCGCTTGCTGGTCCGCGCGGGGGTGTACCTGGAGCAGTTCGTAGTAGTCGCGCATGTCGTGACACGATGACACGATGACACGATGACACTATGTCTCGCTCATCGCGTCATCGTATCATCGTGGTCGCTGGTCAATCTCCGCTGACCGCCGGGCCAAGCTCGCCGAGGCGCGGCTGGGGCGCGGGCTGCCGCCGGCGACGCGCGCGGTTCTCCAGGGAGCGCCGAATGATCGCGATCGCCCCGCCAAGCACACCGATCACCACGCCTGTCCACACCAGCAGCATCCCCGGCTTGACGCTGATGGTCACCACCGCCTTGCCCGGCTCGATCGGCAGGTTCAGCCCGGCGACGCGGATCAGCACGCGACGCGCGGTCGGGTCCAGGTTCTCGATCGTCACCAGCCGGCCATCGGGCAGCGTCGCCGGCAGCAATTCGACCGACTTAGAGGGATCGATCTGGTTTGCGTTCAGCCGCAGCTTGGGCGTCAGCTCGGTGTCTTTGCCGTCGACCGTCACCCGCAGCTTCGCGCCGATGTCGGCGCTGCCGGTCGTATGCGCCTGGTCCGTCTCGAAGCCGAGGAAGGTGATCCGGTACGGCCCGACGTTGGCCGTATCGTTCATGCCGAGTTGCGCCAGGTTGCGGTCGACCGGCGGCTGGTACTCCTGCGGCGAGATGTACAGGTCCTGGAAGAGTTCCGGCTTGATCGACGGCGTGGCCATGGTCGCGCCCATCCGCTGGTTGAAGTACAGCAGCGGCGTCGCGTTGAAGGTGTCGTTCGGCCCTTTGGTCACGGTGATATCGAGCAGCCCCTTGCCCTGCGGCGTCGTCCGCCAGCCGTTGAAGACGAAATCGTAGCCGTAGGCCGAGATCGTCTGCCCCTCGGGAATGACGAGCTTTTGCTCAGGCGAGGCATAGACTGTGGACGCGACCGCGCCGGCCAGCAGCAGCGCCAGGCCGAGATGCGCCAGGTAGCCGCCGATCCGCAGGAAGCCGCCCCGCAGCGTCCGCACGATCATCACAGCGTTGGTGCCGGCCGCGAACGCCCCCAAGCCGACGAAGCCCAGGCCGAGCCAGTTCAGATGGAGCCCGTGGTAGGCCGCCAGCCCGATCGCGGTGCAGGATGCCGCCACCGCGCCGACCGCCGGCCAGCGCAGCGCCCGCAGCAGCGCGCGCGGGTTCGTGTCGCGCCAGCCGAGCAGCGGCCCGACGATCAGCAGGATGAGCAGCAACAACGCGATCGGCGGGACAGCCGTACCGTAGAAATCGCCAACCAGCCCGAAGCGTCCATCGGTGAACGGCGTCGCGTTTGGGTCGTAGTAGGTGCCGTTGTCGATCCGCGCAAACATACTGAAGAACGACTGGAGCGCGTGCCCGACGCCGGGGATGGCCGAGATCAGCGGCATAGACGTGCCCAGGCCGATGACGGTGGCGATGACCAGCAGCACGATGATGCCGAGCACGAAGAAACTATCCCGCGACAGGAGCCGGTCCGACAGCGGGCGGGCGGGGATGTCGCGCCAGCGCCAGGCCAGCACCGCCAGGCTCGCCGCCGCGAGCAGCGCCAGCGAGCCGATCATCACCCACTTCAACCCTTCTTCGACGAACGAATGCACCGAGAACGACGACAGCACGCCGCTGCGGGTGAGGAATGTCGCATAAAACACCAGCACATAGGTCAGGATCGCGAGGACAAAGGTCGTCCGGCGCAGGCCGCCCTGCGTCCGCTGGATGAGCAGGGCGTGGATGAGCGCCGTGGCTGTCAGCCATGGCACCAGCGCCGAATTCTCGACCGGGTCCCAGCCCCAGTAGCCGCCCCAGCCGAGTGTTTCGTAGGCCCAGTAGCCGCCAAGCAGCAGCGCCAGGCCGAGAAACGCCCAGCCGGCCAGCGTCCATGGCATGGCCTGGCGCGCCCAGCCGTCATAGTCGCGCCGCCACAGCCCGGCGATCGCGAAGGCGAACGGCACCGCCAGCAGCGCATAGCCGACGAACAGGATCGGCGGGTGGATGATCATCCAGAAATTATGCAACAGCTCGTTCAGCCCTTTGCCGTCCGGCGGGACGACCGCCAGGCCATTTTCGGTATAGGGAACGAACGGGTTGCGGATGAGCATGTACACCAGCAGCGCGCCCTGGATGAGCATGAACACGCTGAGGACATAGGGCTCGTTATGGCGGGTGCGGCCGACGAGCAACTGCGCAGCGATCAACCCCCACAACGCCCAGACGACAAACGAGCCCGGTTGGCCGGCCCACATCGCGGCGACACGGAAGAAGAACTCCAGGTTGTCGGCGCTGTAGTCGTAGACATACTTGATGTCGTAGCGCCGTGCGACGAACAGGTAGGCCAGCAGGCCGACGACCAGCAGCACCGCCGCCAGCGCGCCGTGGGTGAAGAGCCGGCCGTAGCGCAGCGCGCCGCCGTAGCCGCGGATCGTCAGGGCATAGCTGGCGCTCGCCGCGAAGGCGACCGCGGTGCCCGCCAGAATAAGGATGGTGCCGAGGAGATACATACGCCCTCAGTGTGGAGATGTACGTGCAGAGTACGGCGTTGTGCGTATTGAGTTGACCGTTTCATCGCGGGAAAGCGATGCTATGTGTTTAGAAGCCTCAACTCTGCACGCTGAATTATGAACTTTGCAGCTGTTCCTGATACTTCGACGGGCACTTGACGAGCATATCTTCGGCGACAAACGCCTGCTGCGCGGCATCGTAGTGGCCGATCGCGACGATGCTGACCGCCTGCTCGAAATTCGCCGGCTTCGGCTTGGCGTAGACCACGCGCACCATCTTGCCGGTGTTGTCCTTCAGATCGAAGGTGAAATGACCGTTTGCGTCGTAGCTGCCGGTGGAGCCGAGAAAGCCGGCAAGTTGGACGCTCCGCCCGCTCTGTACCGCCTCGCTCACGCTGGTGGTGTACGGGCGGAACGAGCGTTGCAGGCCGAGGTAGCCCAGCACGACCGCCAGCACGATGATTCCCGCGCCGATCAGGTGCAGCGGCTTGATCCGAAGGCCGGCGCGCGGGCCGGCGCTGCTGGTGATTGCCATTGCGTTACTCCTGTCGCGCAGCGCACAGGCGGGTCGAGCCGTTCTGGAGGACGCCGGAACGGTCGTTCCCGGCGCTGTGTCCCCCCGAACGCGATGGCCCGGCCGCCATGCACGCTGCTGTCGATACGCATCACGCCGCCGAATCGTGCGGCTGGGTGGCGCGCGATTCAAGCGTGGCGCGCGGGGCGGGCTGCGTGGGCTCCGGCTGCTCCCGCATTGCACGACGCAGCTCCTGGACCCGCCGGTCGAGCCGCCACAGGTACAGAAAGATCGCCAGCCAGACGGCCAGCGCCGCCGCCACGGCGATGTAGATCGCGACCCCCGGTTCAAGCAGGAAGTTCATAGAACCCCTCCCGCCGCGCCGCCTGTTCTTGCAAGACGATCACCGCGGCGCGCAGCTGGTAGAGCCAGACGAACAGGCCGGTAAAGCCGAGGATCGAGGCCAGGAACGTCCAGAGCGTACGCTGGTTGCTCAGCAGCCCGGTCCCGGGCGCCTCCATGTTCAATTTCACCGTCTTTGTGGCCGGATCGTAGCGCTCCAGCGCCAGCGTGAACTGCTCGCCGCTGAACTTAGGCCGGTCGGCCGGCGTGCCGGTCGCCAGCTCCAGGCTCGGCTGGAGCGTGCCAAGGTCGCGGTTGCCCGCGCCTACAACCTTGACGGTTGCGACGGCGAATCCGTTACGTTCCTCCAGCGCCAGCAACTCGAGCCGGGTATCGCTGTTCGGCAGCAGGTCGATGGTACGGCCGCCGATCTGCAACTCAACGCCCTCGCACTTGCTGCCCTGGATGAAGGCGCAGTTCGGGTGCAGCGTGCTATCGGCGATGCGCGGCGCGACGAACAGCAGAAACGGCATCGCCACGGCGGCGAACAGGTTGTAGACAGCCGCCAGCCGCCGGCGGCGCTCCGTGTCGTCGATCGCCGAGCGCAGCGCGAAGTAGGCGGCGTAGATCAGCAACAGCACCAGGATCGAGGTTTCGCGCGGGTCCCAGTTCCAGAAGACGCCCCAGACGATCTGGGCGAAGATCGCGCCGGTGACCGTCGCCAGAACGCAGAAAAGGAAACCGACCTCGGCGGTCGCCAGCGCTTTGGCGTCCAGCACAGGCGTGCGCTTCCACAGATAGCGGGCGCTGTAGATCGCGGAGACCGTGAAGGCGAGCGAGGTGACCCAGGCCGTTGGCACGTGTACGATGATGATCCGGCCGGCATCCCCCAGGCCGACATACTGCGGCACGACCAGGAACATGGCCACGAGCACGCCGGCCATCCAGACCCCAAGCAGGAGTTTGGCGGCCTGCGTGAGCTGCAAGCGTCCAGCCAAGGGCATCTTCCTTTCCAGGCGACGCTGCGGGCACCCTCTATGATACCCCATTCCGCCGCGGAAGGCAACCGCTGCGTCCGCGCGAAGCCGTGCCGATTGCGCGTGCTGGCAGGAGTTGGAGCAGCGTCGCGACTCCTCCTGCTTCCTGACATTGAACCAGCCATGACGTTCGCATGGCGGACTTGCTGTGTATTTTATCACAATTTAGCCGCCGGCGCGGGGCAGGCCGCGCTGGGGGTGATGCAACGGGCGTCAGGGCCGCCGTATTGCCGCCTGAGGTACGCCGTGGTACGATGCAGCCATGAGCAGGCGCATCTATGTTGCCTACACCGGCGGTACCATCGGCATGGCCCCGACGGCGGACGGCTACGCGCCACGCGCCGGCTTTCTCGGCCAGCAACTCGCCGCGATGCCGGAGCTACGCCACCCGTCCATGCCCGCCTTCGACCTGGACGAGTACGACCTGCTGCTGGATTCGGCGAATATGGTTCCGGGCGACTGGGTGCGCATCGCCCAGGACATCGCGCGGCGCTATGACGACTACGACGGCTTCGTGGTGCTCCACGGCACCGACACAATGGCCTACACCGCCTCGGCGCTGCCGTTCCTGCTGCCGGGGTTAGCCAGGCCGGTCATTCTCACCGGCTCGCAGATCCCGCTCTGCGAGCTGCGCACCGACGCGCGCGAGAACCTGATCGCCGCGCTGCTGCTGGCCGCCGGCGAGCCCATTCCCGAGGTGTGTCTGTTCTTCGGCGGGCGGCTCCTGCGCGGCTGCCGCTCCGTCAAGGTGAACGCCAGCGGCTTCGACGCCTTCGACTCGCCCAACTATCCGCCGCTTGGCGTGGCCGGGATCGACCTGACGATCAACTGGCCGCTGGTGCGCCGCCCCGATCCCGCCGCCGTCTTCAGGCCGCTCCGGCCCCGGCTGGACACGACCGTCGGCGCGCTGCGGCTGTTTCCCGGCATCTCGGCGCAGGTCGTGCGCAACATGCTCCAGCCGCCGCTCCAGGGGCTGGTGCTGGAGGCCTACGGCGCCGGCAACGCGCCCGACCGCAACCTCGACCTGCTGGCGGCGATCGCCGAGGCGACGGAACGCGGCGTCGTGATCGTCGATTGCACCCAGTGCCTGCGCGGCACGGTCGATCTGGAGGCATACGCGACGGGCGCGGCGCTGGCCCGCGCCGGCGTGATCAGCGGCTACGACCTGACGGCGGAGGCCGCGCTGGCGAAGCTCTTCTGCCTCCTTGGGGCGAGGCACAGCCCGGATGAGACGCGCGCCCTGATGCAGCAGGACCTCGCCGGCGAACTCACGCGGCCATAACGGCGCCTTCGTCGCGCCGGCCTGGCACGCAACGTAGGAGGCGAACGCGATGTCGCAGCAACTCACGCGCCATCCCTCCGCCGCGGCGTTTCTCGCGGCAGCCGGGCCGTTCCTTGCGGAACGCGAAGCCGAGCACAACCTGCTGCTCGGCCTGTGCGTCGAGCTGGAGCGCGACCCGCACACCTTCGGCCCAGACGACCCGTACTTCGCGACGGTGGCCGACGGCGGGCAGGTCGTCGCCGCGGCGCTGATGACGCCGCCCCACAATCTGACGCTCTCGCTGGCCACACCGGGCGCGCTCGCGCTGATCGCCGACGATCTGGCGACCCACTGGCCGGCGCTCCCGGGCGTCGCCGGCCCGGCGGAGCAGGCGCGCACATTCGCCGAACACTGGCGCGCGCGCACCGGCGCCGCCGTTCACCAGCACATGGCGCTACGCATCTACCAGCTCACCGCGGTGACGCCGGCGGCGCGGGCGCCGGGCAGGCTGCGCGTGGCCACCGACGCCGACCGCTCGCTCGTCGAAGCCTGGCTTGCCGGCTTTCAGCAGGACGCCGCGGGCGACGCCCACCCCGACCCGGCACGCATCCGCCGCGCCACGGACCGCTGGCTCGCGGGCGGCAGCCGCACGCTCTATCTTTGGGAGGACGGCCAACCGGTCTCGATGGCCGGCGTCGCCGGGCCGACGCCGCACGGCATCCGCATCGGCGCGGTCTACACGCCACCGGCGCTGCGCCGCCGCGGCTACGCCAGCGCGGTCGTCGCCGCCGCCAGCCAGGCGCAGCTCGATGCCGGCAGGACATTTTGCTTCCTCTATACCGACCTGGCGAATCCCACGTCGAACCACATTTATCAGGAGATCGGCTACCGCCCGGTGTGCGATGTGACCGAGTACCGGTTCGCGGCCCACGGTTCGGTCCCGTGATAGGGCAGTCGTGCGTGATCTGAAAATATGGAGGGCGTCCGGCTGCGGCGCGTGCCGAGCGCCGCAGCCGGACGCCCGAATGATCCCCCGCTGCCCTGTCCGGGGGCGGGGGCGAGGGGGTGAGGGCATGGAGCGCAGTACGATGGAACAACGAAGGCCGCAACTTTCCGATAGAGATCGCGCACCGCTCATCCCGGCGCTGGAAGCGCGCTAGACCCGCATCCGCCGCAGGATGGCCGTCAGGCGGTCGTAGTCGTCCTTGAGCAGCGAGGCGACGGCCCGACCCGCGGCCACCAGGTAGGCGCGTTCGGCGTCGGGCGCGGGGCGGGCGCGGGCGGCGGCACGCACCGCCGCGGCCAACAGCTCATCAGCGGGGAGCTGCGGGGCGAACAGCACCGTGCGGAAGAAATCGCTCGACTCGGTGAAGGCGCGTACTTCGTCCGGCAGGCAGGCGTAGACGCTGTAATGCACCGGCGGCGGCTCCGGCGGCAGGAACTGGTAGACGCGCCCGGCCTCGGCGAAGCCGACGGTGATCGCCGAAAATTCGGTCTGGAGCACTTCCGCCAGGTCGGGGTGCTCGTCGTAGATCTCGGCGTCGTACAGCTCGCGCCCGGAGTAGGTGCGCCCGCGCACCAGCGCCCGCCCGCCCGGCTCCTTGCTCCCCGTGCGAATCTCGTAGACCAGGCCGTAGACCGACATCTCCGGCGCGCGGCCCTGGGCCCGCACCAGCGCGCCGAACGGCGGGGCCGCCAGCAGTTCATAGGCCCCGGCGACGAAGCGCGTGGTGCTCGATTCGATCACTTCACCGATGCGTGCGTCTGGCATAGGTCCATTCTAGCACACCTGCGCCGGCGGCCGTTCCGCCGCATTGCGGCACGGCATCCGGCGTGCTATAATCGCCTGCGCACATTTGCCGCCCCGGTGAGGTATGACTCAGCCGACCCCAACCCCCGTTCCCATCCTGAACCAGCGCTATGTGATCGAAGAGAAGCTCGGCGCGGGCCGGCTGGCGGTGGTCTATCGGGCGCGCGACGAGCTGCTCCAGCGCCAGGTGCTGGTGCATATGCTCCGCAAGGAGCTGGTGGGCCAGGAGCCGCTGCGCCGCCGCTTTCTGGACGAAGCGAGCGCCAACGCCCGGCGCTCGCACCAGTCGCTGCTGGAGGTGTTCGACACTGGCGAGCTCGCGGGCCGCCCGTATGTCGTGACTGAGTACGTCGCCGGGCGGGCGCTGAGCGAGCTTGGCGCGCTGGCCGTCGAGGACGCGCTGCTCTATTTTCGCCAGGTCGTCGGCGCGGTCGCCGTCTGCCAGGCGGCCGGCGTACCGCACCCGCCGATCTGCTCTGCGAACGTCATGCTGGTGGCCGATGGGCATGTCGAACTGGTCGAGAGCTGGACGGTTCCGCCATCGCAGCTCGCGCTCGACCTGGCGGCGTACCGCGCGCCGGAGCGCAGCGAGGGCCACCCGCCGACGCCCGCCAGCACGGTCTACGCGCTCGGGCTCCTGCTGTTCGAGATGCTGGCCGGCAGGCGGGCCGTGAGCGGCCCGGACCCGCAGACCATCGCGCAGGCGCACCTAGCGCTGCAGCTGCCGCCGCTGCGCGAGTTTCGGCCGGCGGTCTATGCGCCCGCGTTGCAGCAGTTGCTGGACCGCGCGACCGCCCGTCGCCCGGAGGAGCGTTTCCCGAACGCCGCGTCGCTCGCCGAGGCGCTAGATGAGGCGCGCCGCCAGACGGCGGCAGCGACCCAGCCGCTCGGCGTGCGGCCGGCGCGCCCCCGCCCGGCGCCGGCCGCGCCCCCGCCCGCCCCGCCG
>JBHOQX010000022.1:0-113764 GCA_042408595.1 Roseiflexaceae bacterium
GCAGCGATCACCTCCGACAGACGGACCGGTTCGGCAGGCGCGGGCCGGGCCGCCGCGCGCAGGGCCCGCGGCACAAGGGCGGGCTGTGGGATGGGTACGAACATGGAACCCTCCTCCTGGGTGCGGCGTCCGAGACCGTTCCACGCGCCGCACCGGACATCGCTGCTCCGCGCCGCCGCGAAAGCAGTCGCCAAAGCATACGCGTAGCATACATCCACGCCATTACCAACAGCGTGCCGGTCGATCTGAAAAAAGGATGCCTGTTCCATGGGCACGGCTGTACCGCGCCCGCCGCGGCCGTGCTACAATCCCTGCGCCCATTCGATGTGGCCGCAGCCAGGCGGATTCGGGGCGGAGCCATGCCGCGCAAGACTGCTGCGTGCTGGGGATAGCGCCCGCGCCCGGCCCGTCAAGCGGCGGCCTCCGGCGGCCGAGAACGGTGCATCCATGACCGCCTGCATCATCCTGGCGGGCGGGCGCAGCCGACGGCTCGGCGCCGACAAGCGCCGCCTCCGGCTGTGGGGGCCCGCCGGCCCGACGCTGCTGGAGCACACCGTCGCCCTGGCCCGGCAGGTCGTGCCCGAGGTGTTGGTCGTGCTGAACGACCCGGCGGCCTGGCCGGATCTGCCGGCGCGCCTCGTGTCGGATGCCTTCCCCGGCGCCGGGCCGCTCGGCGGGCTGGCCAGCGGCCTGCGCGCCATGGCCGCCGGGGATGCCCTGTTGCTGGCCTGCGACCTGCCGCTGCTCCAGCCAGCGCTGCTCGCCGCGCTGCGCGATGCGCCGCTCGAGGCCGACGCGCTTGTGCCGCTGCGCCCCGAGGGGCGCGCCGGGCCGCGCAACGCCCGCGCCGCCGAGCCGCTGCTCGCCCGCTACTGCCGCGCCTGCCTGCCTGCCGCCGAGTCCTGCCTGGCCTGTGGCGAGCGGCGAATGATCGCCCTGCTGGAGGGGCTGCGGGTCGCCTGGCTGCCGCCCGAGGCGTGGCGACGCCACGATCCGGACGGTGTGTCGTTCCTGAACATCAACCGCCCGGAGGATCTGGCGGCGGTGCTCCGGCGGCTGGCGGGCGGCCCGTGATTGCCCGACCGGCGGCTCCCCAGGGTGGTGAGCGTCACGCACCGCGCTGGCAGGCGGGGCAGAAGTGCGTGCCGCGCTGCGCGACCACGGTCCGCGCAATCGGTGCGCCGCAGCGCGGGCATGGCTGGCCGCGCCGGTCGTAGACGTTGAAATGCTCCTGGTGCTGGCCGGCCTGCCCGTAGCTGTTGCGGTAATCGCGCAGTGTGCTGCCGCCGTTCGACAGCGCCTCCTGCAGCGAAGCGAGGATGCCGGCGTGGAGCGCCGCGACCTCCGCCTCGCTCAGGCTGCCGGCCGGACGGAGCGGATGGATGCCAGCCCGCCAGAGCGACTCGTCGGCGTAGATATTGCCGATCCCGGCGACGAGCGTCTGGTCAAGCAGGAGCGGCTTGATCGCCCGGCTCCGCCCGCGCAGCAACGCGGCCAGGCGCTCCGGGGTGAACTCCGGCGCGAGCGGCTCGATACCGTGCGCCGTGTCGAGCGCGGCCAGCCCGGCGGCATCCAACAGGCGCGCCCGCCCGAACTTGCGCGGGTCGTGGAAGAAGACCTGCCGTCCGTCGTCCAGCCGCAGGGCCAGGTGGGTGTAGCCGTCCGGTGCGGCGTCCGGCCCGTGGACGGTCAGCGCGCCGGACATCCGCAGGTGCAGTGCGAGCGTCCACCCCGCGTCGAGCGACGCGACGATCCACTTCGCCCGGCGGCCCACGGCGCGCACCTCGCGCCCGGCGAGCAGCGCGCGAAATGCCTCCGCCGACGGCGTCTCGACCATCGGCTCGTAGTCCAGTTTGGTCACGGCGGTGATCCGGCGGCCGGCGATCTGCGCGGCCAGCCCCGCCGCGGCGTGTTCGACTTCTGGCAACTCCGGCATAACCACCATTATAGTGCATGCCCGCCATCCCGGCCGGCGTCAGCCGCCCGCATCGGGTGCCTCCCACACGATCTCGCCCTCGATCATCGTCAGCTCGGAGGTGATCGTATGCAAGTGTGACGGATCGATTTTGAAGGGATCGGCCGAGAGCACTGCCAGGTCGGCCAGCTTGCCCGGCGTGAGCGTGCCGAGTTCGTGGGCTGCGCCGGCCGCGTGGGCCGGGCCGGCGGCGAAGGACCAGAGCGCGTCGGCCACGCGCAGCCGCTGCGCCGGATACCAGCCGCCAGGCGGCGTGCCGTCCAGCCGCTGGCGCGTCACCGCGGCGCGCACGCCGAGCCACGGGTTGAGCGGCTCGATCGGCGCGTCCGAGCCGAACGCCAGGATCGCGCCGGCGTCGCGCAGCGAGCGCCAGGCGTAGGCTGTCGCGCAGCGCTCGCCCCACAGCCGCTCGGCGGTCTCCATATCCGACACGGCGTGCAGCGGCTGCATGGAGGCTACCACGCCCAGTTTGGCGAAACGCGGGAGATCGTGCGGGTGAACGATCTGGGCGTGCTCAATTCTATTGGGAAGCTGGATTCGGGGCTCGGGGGCTCGTGTGTGAGCCGCACTCTCAGCCGATCCCGGACCCTCGACCTCGGCCCATCGTAGCGCAGCTTCCACCGCATCCAGCACACGCCGGTTGGCGGCGTCGCCGATCGCGTGGACGGCGACCGGCAACCCGCCGGCGATGGCGCGGGCGACGGCTGCGTTCAGTTCGTCGGTCGACATCGTCTGGCCACCGAGGTGGCGGCGGCCCTCGTAGTGCGAGAGCATCTCGGCCGTCTCCGAGCCGAGCGTCCCATCGGCGAACATCTTGACGCCGCCGATCCGCAACCAGCGGTCGCCAAAGCCGCCGCGCAGCCCCAGGCGCAGCGCATCGTCCAGCGCGTCCACGCCCAGGTGCACCAGGCAACGCAGGCGCAGCTCGCCGGCCTCGCGCAGCCGCTGCAGGTCGCGCAGCGTCAGGGCGCTGTCGCCGGCGGTCATCGTCGCCGGGATGTGAACGCCGGCCATGCCGTAGCGGTGTGCCTCGGCCATCACCTCGCGCAGCGCCGCCAGCCGCTCGGCGTCGCCCGGCGTCGGGATGTGGCGGCTGACCAGGTTTATTGCCGTCTCGAAGGGCACGCCGGTCGCCTTGCCGCGCTCGCGGCGGATGCTGCCGCCGGGCGGGTCGGGGGTCGTGTCGTCGATCCCGGCGATCGCCAGCGCGCGGCTGTTCACCCAGGCGGAGTGCGAGTCGCGGCGGTAAAGGAACACCGGGCGGTCGGGGACGACGGTATCCAGGTCGGTGGCGGTGGGCCAGCGTCCGCCCCACAGCCCGTGATCCCAGCCGCCGCCGGTGAGCCAGGGGGCGTTGCTGGCGGCGGCGTGCTCCCCCACCCGCCGCAGCGTCTCCTCGAAGTCTGCCACGCCATCGAGCCTGATTTCGCGCCGGCCCAGGGCATACCAGGTCAGATGCACGTGGGCATCGGTCAGCGCCGGGATCACTGCCCGCCCGCGCAGGTTGATTAACGTGGCCCTGCCGCCGAGCGCCGCCTGCACCTTTCCCTCGCTGCCGACGGCGACGATCCGACCGTCGCGGATGCCGAGCGCGCGGGCCTGCGGCTGCTCGCTGTCGAGTGTGTAGATGGGGCCGTTGAAGAGGATCGTAGCTGGCATGAGCGTTCCTGCATTGAATAGAGGAGGACGTACGCCATGGGGAGGTTTGGCGGGGCTTTGCCCCGCCAAGCCCCCTCTTAGCGGGCGACGCGCACGGTTCGCCGCGACTCGACCGGGACGCCGTCTACCGTGGTGACGCGCAGCCGAAGCGTGTAGTCCCCCGGCGCGAGCCCGGCGGTCGCCCAGATGCCCAGGGTCGTCGCGCCGGCGGCGGAGCCATCCACGATCGGCGTCCACGTCGCCGGGTCGCGCCCGGGCCCGTAGTCGAGCACGTAGCTGCCGCGGGCCGTGCCCCGCACCACGACCTGCGTGCCGGTGATCACCGCCGAGGCGGCGGGCGCGCTGATCAGCGCGACGGCGGCGTCCGGCGCGTCGGGCGGCGGGCAGGGCTGTTCCGGCGGCTGCGGGATGCCAGCGGCGCGAGCCGCCTCGCGGAACTCCGGCGGGTAGACTGGGAAGGTCACGGTGCGCACCGCGGCGGCCGGGGTGTACGAGGCGGCCAGACACGAGCCGTCGCCGCCGACGCGCACCGTCACTGTCTGCACCGGTGCAGCCTTTGGCTCGGTCCCGGCGACGAAGTGCTCGGTCAGGAGCTGCGGGCAGAAGCCATCCGCCGGCGCGCCGGTGAGCGCGCAGACCGGCAGATCGACGATCCCGGGCGGGCGGGCGAAGGACGTCACCGGCCGGCCCTCGTTGAAGCGCTGCATCACCTCACGCCAGATCACGCCCGCCCCGTTCGCGCCGGCGACTTCCTGCATCGGGCGTCCATCGTTGTTGCCTACCCACACGCCGATCGTTACGTCCGGTGTGTAGCCGATGGCCCACGAGTCGCGCCAGTCGTTCGACGTACCGGTCTTCACCGCCGCCGGGCGGTCCACTTCCATCACATTGCCGGGGCCGAACATGTAGGTCCGCGCCTGGTTGTCGCTCAGGATGTCGGTCAGCAGATAGGCGATCTGTTCGCCATGCGACCCGAGCGCCTGCCGGCCCGGCGCAGGCGTGCCGCGCTCCAGCACCTCGCCGCGGCTGTTCGTCACCCGCAGGATCGCCGCCGGCTCGCGGAAGCGCCCGCTGTTGCGCAGGGTGCTATAAACGTTCGTCAGGTCGAGCAGGCGCACTTCATTGGAACCGAGCGCCATCGGCAGGCCGAAGCGTGCCGGGTCGGTGAAGGTCGTGATCCCCATCCGGCTCGCTAGCTCCACAAAATCCTGCACGCCAGCGAATTGGAGCGCCTTGACCGCCGGGATGTTCAGCGAATTGGCCAGCGCCATGCGCACGCGCTGCGGGCCGTGCCACGCGTCATCGTAGTTGCGGGGCGCGTAGACGGTCCCATCCGGCTGGGGAAACTCGGTCGGCGTGTCCCAGATCACCGTCGCCGGCGTCCAGCCCTTGAGCATCGCGGCGGCGTAGACCACCGGCTTGAGCGCCGAGCCGGGCTGGCGCGGCGCGAGCGTCACATTCACCTGCCCGTCGATGCTGGCGTCCTGGTAGTCCACGCTGCCGACCATCGCCAAAATCTGGTTGTCGGGCGAGAGGATGATCACCCCGGCGTTGGTCGCGTCGCGCCGGCGCAGCCCGGCGATCTGCTCGCGCACGATCTGCTGCGCCTCGCGCTGCAGGTTCAGATCGAGCGACGTGACCACCCGCAGCCCGCCGCGGTAGAGCGCGTCTGGGCCGTAGCGCTGCTCCAGCAATTGCCGCACGTAGAAGACGAAATGCGGCGCGACGAGCGGCGGCGTCTGCGGCGCGAGCTTGATCGGTGTGTCGTAGATCGCCCGGGCATCCCTGGCGGAAAGATAGCCCTGCTTGACCATCAGGTCGAGCACGACCTTCTGGCGCGCCTTGGCCCCCGAAAGGTTGGTCAGCGGGTCGAGCGTGGTCGGCGACTGCGGCAGCCCGGCGATCAGCGTCTGTTCGGCGGGGCTGAGCTCCCAGACATGTTTGCCGAAGTAGGCCAGCGCCGCCGCCTCGACGCCGTAGGCCTGGGCGCCGTAGTAGACCTCGTTCAGGTACAGGCCGAGGATCTGGTCCTTGCTGTAGGTCTGCGCCACGCGGATGGCCAGGATCGCCTCGCGCAGCTTGCGCTGGAAGGTGACCTGCCTGGCCTCGTCCGGCGGCAGCAGGACGTTGCGCACCAGTTGCTGCGTGATCGTCGAGCCGCCGCTCACCGGCGGGCAATCGGCGGTCTGGCAATTCTGCGTCGCATTCAGGTACAGCGCCCGGATGATGCCGCGCAGATCGATTCCGGGGTTCTGGTAGAAATTGGCGTCCTCGACCGCGATCGTCGCCTGCTTGAGGGTCGGCGGGATGCGGTCGAAAGGTACGACCGTGCGCTTCCCGCCTTCGGGGTCGGCCAGTTCGAACAGCACGGTCGTGCCGTCGCGGGCGTAGAAACGGGTGGTTTCGGCGGGGCGGCGCCGGCTGATCGCCGCCGGGTCGGGCAGGTCGCGGGCGTAGGCGTTCCAGAGGTAGATGCCGGCGCCGAGCGCACCGACTGCCAGGAGCAGGAGCAGCCCGCCCAGCACAACGAACGCCCGCCAGAGGATGCGCAGCGGACGGGCGAACGCGCTTCGCCCCGGGCGGCGCGGGGCAGGTGTGGCAGTGGTGCGATTCATGGCCACTTCAGTATAGCACGAGTTTTCTAGAGCGTTCACCGTGCAGCGTCCCGCCACGGACTCATCCAGCGTCTGTCTGCGAAGCGTTGAACTTTGAACTTTCGCAGAGCGCACGGCACAGCCAGAAACTCAGCGCCAGGTCGGGCCAGAAGTAGAAGGTATCCACCAGGCCGTGGATGAGGGCGGCGGCCAGTGACGCGAGGGCGCCCCAGGCAAAGGCGCGGGCCGACGGGCTGGCGGGCAGGCGCAGGGTGCCCCATGCGTCGCGCGCGGCACGCACCAGCAGCCATGCGAACGCCACGACACCGAGCGGGGTGAGGTTGAGCCAGAGTTCGAGCAGCAGTGTGTGCGGCTGGCGTGCGTCGCGCTCGAGGGTTCGCGCCAGCGCCGGATTGATCAGACTGCGCCCGAACGCCGGGTTGTGGTAGTAGTAAAACTGGTCGAGGCCGAGGCCGAGCGGGTGTTGCGCGATCTGGACAAGCGCCTCGCGCCAGAGCAGCAGGCGTACCCCGGCGCTTTCACCGGCCACCCCGCCGCGCAGCCCGAGCATCAGCCCGGCGGCTATCGCCAGCACGCTCGCCGCCAGCAGCGCCAGGCGGGCCGCGGGCCGCTGCCGAGCGTCGGGGCGCGGCGGCGGGGCGCACCGTGCTGTTCCGCGCCCCTGCGGTGCGACGAGCGCCGCTGACAGCGCCAGCACGAGGGCCGCCGCCGCTGCCCCGAGCCACGCCCCGCGCGAGAACGAGACCAGCATCCCGCCCAGGCAGAGCAGCGCGGCGGCGGCCCACCACCGACGAACGACGAAGGACGGAGAACGAACGTTGGCTGTCCAGTGCCGGAACAGTTTTCCCACTGGCAGAGCTGGCACGCGTCGTTCGTCGCCTTCGCCCCGGCGGCCTTCGTCCCCTCGGGCTGAGCCTCGGGACGAAGCCCGGCGGTCCCCCGTAGGGGGCAGGCCGGGCTTCGTCGTTCGTCGCGCGGCAAGCGCCAGCGCCGCCGCCAGCGGCCAGACCCGCCCAAGGTACAGCCCCAGGTTGTTGGGGTTGCCGTAGACCGCGGTGGCGCGCGGCAGCCCCCCGACCACGCCGAAGAAGCGCGGCCCGCCGCCGGGGGGCGCGAACGGGTCCAGCCCGGCGAACTGCAGCAGGCCGAGCAGCCCGGCGGCGGCACCGCTGGCCACGAACGCCGCGACGAGCGGCAACAGCGCCGCCGTCCCACCGGACCGCGCCCGGGCCCGCAGCAGCGCCGCGAAGAGCAGCGGCTCGGCGATGAACCAGCGGAAGGCCCGCCCGGCGTCGCGCTGCGCCTCCGGCAGCGGCAGCGCCAGCAGCAGCCCGGCCACGCCGGCGAGCAGGAAAAGGAGATAGGGCGCCAGGGCCACGAGCGGACGAAGGGAAACAAGGCGCTCGCTCCGCCGTGCGTCGTGCATCGTAGGTTGCGCCCCGCCGCCCGGGGGAGCCGCCGCCCATTGTTTGCTGGCGCCGGAACTCCAGGCCCGCGCGGCCCGCCCCAGCAGCCACCGCGCGATCGTACCCAGCCCGGCGGCCAGCAGCGCAAGCTCGTGTGGCGGCATGGCCGCCAACTCCGGGTCCAGGCCCGGCACCCGCGCCGTGATGGCAAAGAGCGGCGCAGTCAGCGGGACGAACAGCAGCGCCACCTCCGGCCGGGCGGCGGCCAGCAGCAGGACCGTGACCAGGCCGACAACCACGGGAAGCGGCTCGTCGCCGCGGTATGCGAGCAGCAGGCCCAGGCCCAGCCCGGCGAGCCATGCCGCCACGGGCCAGGTGGCAGGACAGGGGCGCCGCGCCGCGCCAGGCGCTGTCTCGGCGGCCAGGCTCGTGCGCCGGTTCCCCCTCAGTTCGTGCATCGCCTCGCCGTCATCTCACCCCTGCGTGCCAGCCCGCCGCCTGATCGCCACCGGGCGGGCACGCGCAAACACGCGCCCGGTGCAGCAAGAGCCATGCCGCCGGACGGCGCGTATCTTTTCAGGGATGCAACAACGGGCAGGCATGGGGCACCCCCCATGCGCGATGGGGCATGAGGTCAGCCCTTCAGTTTCGCCACCAGGTCGATGTAGTGTTGCATCGCGGTTTCCCGGTCGGTGCCGCGCAGCCGGGCCCAGGCGTCGTACTTCGCCTGGCCGACCGGGTCGAACATGCCGGGACGCTTGCCGCTGGCGTCGCCGGCGGTCGCCTGCTTGTAGAGCGCGTAGAGCTGGAGCAGGGTGCTGTTGTCGGGCCGCGCCGGCAGCTGCTGCGCCTCGGCGGCGGCGGCCTCGAAGCGCGCCTGGAGATCGGACATCGCGGGCTCCTTTTTGCTCAACGACACCGGCATGCCGCCTGACGGCGGCACTACTGACTCTACCCTGCATGCCGCCCTTCGTCTGCACATTCAGCGCTGGCATGCTCCCCGGCGGCCGGCGCCTGCTGCCCGGCGAGCCAGTCGCGGATGCGCGCCTCGATCTGGTCGCGCACCCGGCGGAACGCCCGGAGCCGCTCTTCCTCGCTGCCGCTCGCGGCGGCGGGATCGTCGAACGCCCAGCGCAAGCGTTGCCCGACGCCGGGGAAGGTCGTGGGGCAGTTCTGATCGGCGTCGGCGCAGACCGTGATCAGAAAGCCGAGATGCTTCCGCCCCAGATACTCACGCACGTGCTTCGAGTACTGGCCGGCCAGACTGATGCCCCGCTCCTGCATCACGCGCTCGGTCAGCGGATGGATTCCCTTCGGTTCCAGCCCAGCGCTGTAGACCTCGAACCGGTCGCCCGCGTAGGCGCGGAGGAACGCCTCAGCCATCTGGCTCCGCGCCGAGTTGCCCGTACACAGGAACAGGACGCTTGTCTTTGCCGTGCTCCTCTCCTTGGAGAAACTGGGCGATCCGGGTGACCGCCGCCTCGTCGACCGCATAATAGACCGTGCGCCCGCGCTTCTGCATGCGGATCAGGCCGGCGAGGCGCAGCTCCCGCAGGTGGTGCGAGATCGTGGATGGGCTCTGCGCGAAGCGGCAGCAGACCTCGCCGGCGGCGAGCGCGCCCGCCGGATGGCAGGCACCGTCTGGCGTGATCGAGACTTCCGCGCCGCAACGCCGCAACATCTGGAAGATCTGCAGCCGCGTCGGGTCGCCGAGCGCCCGAAACGCGCGGGCGAGGTGATCGTCCGGTGATAATTCGATAATCATAAAAGTATCATACGATTCTTCGCTGCAGCTGTCAACGCCCTGTTGGCGCGCTCGGCGCCATCGCGATGGCCTCGCGCGTTTCCTCGACGGCGACCGCCCAGATCGCCGCCAGCTCCTCGTCGCTGCGCTGGTAGCGCCCGCCGTAGTTGCCATCGCCGAGCTGCGCCCGGGCGGCGGCCGCGCCAACCTCGCGCAGTTGCAGGAGGTCGACCGGCGGCTTCGGCGCGTCCGGCTGCGCCACGCCGGCCAGGCGGGTCCACGGAAAATTCTCCATCCACGAGGCGTGCGACGCGACGGGGTCGGTCTCCTGCACCTTCGCCCAGACGCGCGGCGCGTTCCACCAGTTGTGCCAGCGGACGCGGGCCGCCGGATGATCCGCCAGCCACTCATCGGCCTGGGCCTGCGCCGGGGCGTTGCCGCCGTGCCCATTGACGAAGACGATGCGGCGGAAGCCCTGCTCGTACAGGCTATCCAGCAGGTCGCGGAGAACGTGCATGTAAGTCGTGACGCGCAGGGTGACCGTGCCGGGATAGGCGCGGAAGCGCGGCGTGATGCCGTAGGGCAGTGCCGGGAACACCGGCACGCCGAGCGGTTCGGCGGCCTCGACAGCCACCCGTTCGGCCAGGATGCTGTCGGTGCTGAGGCTGAGGAAAGCGTGCTGCTCCGTGCTGCCGAGCGGCACGACCGCCCGGTCGTCCCGTGTCAGGTATGCCTCGACCTGGCCCCAGTTCATGTCGCTGATGCGCATGGAATGGCTCCTCGCTGGCTTCATCCTGCTTCGCACGCCGCGGCCGCGCGCTCCGACGCACGGGCGCATGACCGTGTGCCGCTCACCGCCATCGGGCAGCATCCGCCTACCGCCTGAGAGGCGGTCTGCAACGCGCCCAGCAGGGGTGGGGGGACACCCGGTGTCGCCATCTACATCTGTTGGACGGCAGTTTCAGCCGCCAACCGCGCGACATCGCCCAGGTCGAAGCGCGCCCCGCCGGGCATGAGGGCGTTGGCCGCGCCAGCCGCCACCGCCAGGCGCAGCGCCTCCGGCGTGGGGCGGCCCTGCTCCAGCGCCCAGGCCAGCGCGCCGAGAAAGACATCCCCGCTGCCGACGGCGCTCACCGCGCGGATCGCCGGGGGGCGGGAGGCCCACGCGCCATCCGGGCCGGCCAGCACCGCCCCGTCCGCGCCGAGCGTGATGACCACCGCCTGCGGGCCGCGCCGGCGCAACTCCGCCGCCGCCGCCAGTGCCGCCCGGGCATCCGGGATGGAGGCGCCGAGCAGTTCGCCTGCCTCCTCCTGATTAACCTTCAGCCCCGCCGGCGCGGCCCGCAGCGCCGCCGCCAGCGGCGCGCCGCTGGTATCGGCCCAGACGACGCGCCCGGCTGCCGCCAGCGCTGTGAGGAGCGCGCCGTAATCGTCCGGCGCGGGGCCGGGCGGCACGCTGCTGCTGATGCAGACCAGCGCCGCATCCCCTGCGGCGCGCCGGACATCCTCCGCGAGCCGCGCCCACTCGTCCGGGGCCAGTCGCGGGCCGGTCTCATTGATCACCGTCGCCTCGCCGCCGGCCGGATCGACGATGATAATGCTGGTGCGTGTCTCGCCGCGGATGGGCGTCCAGACGCTGTCCAGCCCCTCTGCGGCGGCCAACTCCGCCACGCGGCGCCCGGTCGGGCCGCCGAGCGGGCCGGCGCAGCGGGCGGCCCCGCCGAGCGCCCGCACCGCGCGGGCCACGTTCACCCCCTTGCCGCCGGCGGCGATATGGGCCGCCCCGGCGCGCAGCACCGCGCCGGGGCGGAAGCCGGGCACGATCACCGTGCGGTCGATGCAGGGGGTCGGCGTGAGGCAGAGGATCATGTGGCGGGTTCGGGCGGTAGGGTTTGGGCTAGCGGGCAGGTGTCGCGGGCTCGCACGCTGCGACAATCATTCCATAATAGCTCGGCGCTTCGTAGCACAACACCTGGCTGTGCATCGGCACGCGCTCCAGCGCCCCGGCGAGGATCAGCGTCTGCCAGAGGCCGTCGATCGCGGCGGCCTGCGCCAGCTCCTCCGGCAGGTCGATCAGGCGGCCCGGCGCGCTGTCGCGCAGCGCCGCGACCACCAGCGCGTCCACCTCGGCGGCCGCCGGGTGGTAGCCGTAGGGGCCACTTGCCTTGTGCGTGTGGCCCCAGTCGCACGACGCGATGAACGCCACGCGCCGCCCATCCCGCGCTGCGGCATCGGCCAGCGCCCGGCCGAACGCGACCAGCGCCGCCCGCGGCAGCGCCCGCGAGGGCGTCAGAATGACGACCGGCGGCCCATCGTCGCGCGCCGGCGGGTCGGCCAGCACGTCGCCCTTGCCCGGCATGTCGCGTCCGTAGCCGAGGAACCAGAGCGGCGTGAGCGCGCCCCAGTCGAGCGGGATGGCGCTCTGCGCGCGGCGGTTGCCAGCATAGCCGGCCAGCGCAACCGGCACGCCCGCCGCCCGCGCCGCCGCGGCGATCCCGTCGGTCAGCGCCGCGTCCACTGGCACGTTCAGCTCCACCTGCCGCCCCTGCCAGCGGAGCGTGCCCGCCGCCCGCGCCACCGCGGCCAGGCAGACCGCGCCCTCCACCCGGACGCCGTGCGGCGTGGCGACGACGAGCACGTCGGGGCGGGCCGCAGCGCAGCGCCGCCCGAGCTCCTCCATCGCCGCCCGGGTCGCCAGCGCGCCCTCGGCATCCTCGCTGAGCGCCGGGATGATCGGCCAGCCGTGCGGCGCGACGGCTGCGAAGATCAGACCGCTCTTGACCACGCTGAATACCGATTCATAATCGGGTGTACGCAGTCGCCTGGAACGTGGGAGGTGTGGCGGGATGCAGGCCTGCCACAGCGTGCATGGGCTCGCACACGCGCGCCCAAGACAGGGTCGCGGACGGGCGCATCACGCATAGCTCATCACTTCTCCCACGCATCTGTCATCGCCGCGACCGCCTCATACAGCCGGCGCACCTCCGCCAGGCCCTCGTCCGTCACCTCGCGCATGTTGCGGTACACCTGCTTGTCGAGCATGCGCGCCTTGTCGCCCCCCGGCCATAGCCGCCAGGAGTCGTTGTCGATCATGTCGGCGACGAGAAGCCCTGCGTTTTGCGTGCTGCGTGTTGAGGGTTGCGTGTCGAGCGGCTGTTTCGGCGGTTCCGCGTCCTCCGTTTCGCTTCCCTGCACCCGGAACCCTGCACCCTGCGCCCCCGCCACCGGACGGCCAAATTCGATCTTTAGATCGCACAGCGTCACGCCCTGCGCGGCCCAGGCGTCCTCCAGCACCGTGAAGACGCGCCGGCCCATCGCGGCCATCTCCGCTACCTCGGCAGGGGTGGCGACGCCCTGGGCGACGATCTCGGCCTCGCCGATCTGCGGGTCGTGCCGGGCGTCGTCCTTCAGGAAGAACTCGACCAGCGGCGGGTCGAAGCGCGTGCCTTCGGCTACGCCCGGGTGGCGACGCAGGTACGAGCCGGTGGCGACGCGCCGCATCACGACCTCCAGCGGGATCATGGCGCAGCGTCGCACGACCGTCGCGTCCGGCGCGGGGGCGCCGACGAAGTGCGTGGCGATGCCGGCGCGGTTCAGCAAACTTAAGACATTGGCTGCGGTGCGACCGGTCAGCGCGCCTTTGCCGGGGATCTGGTTGCGCCGCGCGCCATCCCCGGCAGAGATGCTGTCCTTGTGGATGAGGATCGCCAGCGCCGGGTCGTCCGGGTGCGCGTAGACGATCTTCGTCTTGCCCTCAGCAAGCTTCGGCCCAAGCTCCATCTGGCCCTCGTTGTCCGTCTGTAGTTTGGCGATGGCACGTTTAGACAGGGGAACAGCGTGCACGACCCCGCCCGCTGCGATCCTCGATCCGCGCCGTGGCACATCGGTATCGCTACGGCGCGGCGCACGGCGGATCCCCTGGCTGGCCATTGGCGACGATCGCGACGCGCGTCGCCTGCATCTGTGGCGGAAAGCTCTCCGCCACCACGCCCGTCGTCCAGATCTCGACGCGCTGACCCGGCGCGAGCGCATTGAACTGTACCGCATTAGGCCGCCGCCGCTGGTCGATCAGCTCGGTCGTGCCGGTCACGCGCACGCTGGCGACCCGCGGCTCGCCACTGGCCGCGCAGAATAGGACGCTGCCGCTCCGTCCATCTGCCGCTGGCGTCACGACGCCCAGGTAACCGGTCTGGCCGGGGTTGCGCAGTAGGAAGACCACAAGGGCGCCGCTGACGGCGAGCATGACCAGGAGCACGAGCACTGCGGTTCGGATGTTCATCTGTTTCCTGTATCCGGAATGGCGCTGATCGAGGAGATTATAGCACCCCACGGCTGGTGGGCGCAGCATGTGCAGAGGAGCAAAGCCTTCCGAGAGCCTTCCACTCCCGCAAGCAAGCATAGTTCTGGCTGTCGGACCGTCTGATCCCTGATCGCTTTCACCTTTTTGTCATACGAGGCGTACGCCATCTCCCGGAGCCACCTCGCCCACGAGCCGCGTCTCGGGCAGGGCGCGCAGCGCGGCGTCCGCGGCGTCCGGCGGGACGACAACCAGCATGCCGAGGCCCATGTTCAGTGTGTGGAACGCCTCGCGCTCGTCCAGCCCGCCAGCGGCGACCAGCCACTCGCAGATCGGCGGCACGTCCCAGCTTTCGCGGCGTACCAGCGCGCCGTGGCCGGCCGGCAGCACGCGCGGCAGGTTGTCGTACACCCCGCCGCCGGTGATGTGCGCGAGCGCCCGGATCGGCACGCCCGCCGCCCACAGCGCTTCGATGTCCGGCAGATAGCTGCGGTGTATCGCCAGCAGCGCCTCGCCGACGGTCTGTCCGCCGAGCAGCTCCGGGCGCGCGCCGTAATCCCCGCCGAGCGCCTGCGCCACCACCCGCCGCGCTAGCGAGTAGCCGTTGGTGTGCAGCCCGGTCGAAGGGAGCGCGATGATCGCATCGCCCGCCGCGACGCCATGCGGCAGCATCCGCTCGCGCTCCACTGCGCCGACGATCGTGCCGGCCAGGTCGAACGCCCCCTCGCGGTATACCCCTGGCATCTCGGCGGTCTCCCCCCCGAGCAGGGCGCACCCGGCGGCGCGGCAGGCCGCCGCCACCCCACCGACGATCTCCGCCACCTGCGCCGGATCGAGCGCCGCGACGGCGATGTAGTCGAGGAAGAACAGCGGCCGCGCGCCCTGCGCCAGGATATCGTTCACACAGTGGTTGACCAGGTCCTGCCCGACGGTATCGTAGCGCCCGAGCGCCGCAGCGACCAGAGTCTTCGTGCCCACTCCATCGGTCGAGGCGACCAGGATGGGGCCGACGTGGGGGGTCTGGCTCAAATCGAAGCACCCGCCGAATGCGCCCATCCCGGCCAGCACGGCGGGTCCGTAGGTCGATCGGATAGCCGCGGACATCAGTTCAGTGGCGCGATTGGCGGCGGCGATGTTGACGCCGGATTCAGCGTAGCTCATGGCTGCGTGCTGCGTGAAGCATAATCTATGGATGAAGCGCGGAGAGTATACCACGGGTGGGATTGCCTATGGATCGCGGCCTATGATATACTCTGTGCTACAGCGACGGATGAGTCAGCCAGCACTTGATCCCGCTGTGCTACATGGGAACGTTTACACGGAAAAGGATTGAATCGCCGCTGCGACCAACTCATCGGTATCGGCCGGTGCTGTTCGCGTCGGGCGACCGCCACCCGCCAGGAGATCCATCAGGAGGTTGTGATCCGCAGGTGGCCGGGCGACAACCGCAGCAACTGACTCCCGTCAGCGACGCCCTGTACACGCTGGTTTCGCCCATGTCCAGGATCGATACGTAACCACAACTGCAGCCAGACGTACTAACGCTCGCGCTTCCGTTCAATAATCAGGACGTACGCGGTCGCCCGTGGCGCGGCAGGTGTGGCGGGCCGCAGGTCCGCCACAGCCTTCGTTTTCGCGTGGACACGCGCGCCGTCGCGCACCTGTCCGCGCCCAAGAACGGGTTCTGGAGGGCGAAGCCCTCCGAACCTCCCCACCGCGTCCGCCCTATCAATAATGTATGGATGACCTCTGGCACGGCAGAGCGGCGCGGGCCGCCCTGGCCGGCCAGGCTCGCGAGTACGCCGTGGTTGAGCCCGGAGTCGCCGGGCCGTCGCCCGCCAGTGTGTACCCCGGCGTCGCCGTGTACGGCGGGACAATCAACGGCCCGGTCGTTGACATCAACACAGGGACGATCAACTACTACACGCTGGCGATCAGTGGCGACGGCACACGCCTGGGCCACGGGCCGGCGGTACCGGTGACGGCACGCGCCCGCGTGCTGCGGCTGCCGCGCCCGCTGCGCGTGTTCTACGACCGCGAAGAGACGCTGGCCGCGCTGGAGTGCGAACTGACAGCCGGCGGCGGGGCCTGGCTCCACGGCACGCCCGGCTGCGGCCTCTCCGCTGTGCTGCGCCAAGCGGCCAATCGGCCCGCCGCCGCCGGCCTGCCGCATGGCGCGCTGTACCTTGACGGCGCGCTGGAGACAGACGACCCCGACGAGTTGCTGCGCCGCCTGTACGTGGCCTATCACGAGTGCCCGATCCCGCTGGCGGTGCATCCCGAGGCGGCCCGGACGTTTCTGAGCGAGCGCCAGGCGCTGTTCGTGTTCGTCCAGCTCCCGCTGCCGCACGATACCCTGGCAGGGCTGGCCGACACGCTACGGATGAGCGCGGTGTTGATCGCCGCTGAAGGGGACGCGCCCTCCGGCCTGGCGGATGTCGCCCTGGACGGGCTGCCCCGCGCCGAGGCCCTGCGCCTGCCGGCGGCCACCGCCGACGCCGGAGAGGAGGGGGAGGTGCTCGAGCGGCTGTGCGACGCGCTGGCAGATACCCCACTAGCGCTGGTGCTGGCGGGGCGGATGCTGCGGGCGCGGGTCGCGTCGGCACGGCAGCTGGCGGCCACGGCCGAAGCGTTGGCAGCGGCGATTCCGCGCGCGGGCCGTCGGGCAGGCGGGCGCGCCAGCGCCGGGAGAGCCGCTGCTGGTCGCGGGGCAGCTTGTGGTGCAGGTGCTCGCCGCGGACGAGTGCGCGGTGCTGGCGGCACTGGCGCGGGCGGCGCATCTCGACCTGGCGGCGCTCACCGCCGTAAGCCGCTTGAACGGGGCGGCGGTCGAGGCGGCGCTGCGCCGCCTGATCGACCTGGGACTGGTGCTGGCCGGCAGCGATCGGTACCAGGTGGCGCATACCAGCCTCCGGCGCATCTTTGATCGCATCCTTCCGGCGGGCGGCCAGCACAGCGCCGCAGCCACGTATTTTGCAGCCGCCGCCGGCCAACACGCCACAGATATCGAGTGGCTGCTACGCGAGCAGCCGAACCTGTTGGACGCGGCGCGGACGCTGTTGGCCGATGGGCGGGCGGCGGACGCCGGCGCGCTGATGAAGACGCTGCAGCCGGCGCTGGCGGTGAGCGGGCAGTGGAGCGGCTGGGGCCGGGCGGTGGACCTGGCGGAGGAGGCGGCCCGCGCCAGCGGCGACAGCGCGCTGCGCGCCTGGGCGCTCCATGAACGCGGCACGCGCGCTGGGCTGCTGGGCGACCGGGCGGCGCCGGCGCAGGCGCTCCGCGCGGCGCTGGCGCTGCGGCGGGCGCTCGGCGACCGGGCGAGCAGGTGACACGACATAACATGCGCTTCCTGCGGCTCCGGCCGTTCTGGGCCGGCCGGGGGGCGCATGTCGCGGCGGTCGTCGGGGCGGTAGCCATCGGCGCGGCGCTCGTTTGGTGGCTCACCTGGCCGGTGGCTGTGGCCGATGCCGCCCGCCTCGGCCCGGACGGGGCTGCGGTTCTCCCGGTGCTGGCGAACGACCGCGCGCCGCTGAGTCCGCTGCGGCGCGAATCGCTTGCGCTGGTCGCATCGCCCTCGCATGGCCGGGCGATGGTGCGGGATGGAGCGATTCTCTATCGTCCGGCGGCGGATTGGCGCGGCGCGGACTCGTTCAGTTACAGAGCGTGCGACGGGCTTGGCCGCTGCGTTGTGGGGAAAGCCGTCATTTCTGGCGAGGCGCCACCAGCGCCGCCTGTTCCAACCCCGACGGCAACGGCGACGGCGACCCCGACGCCCACGGCGACCGCCACTGCCACGCCGACGGCGACCGCCACGCCCACGGCGACCGCCACGCCCACGGCGACCGCCGCGCCGACGCCACGGCGGACGGCGACGCCACGGCGCACGCCCAGGGTGACCCCTGCACCGCCGCCGAACCAGCGGCCAGTGGCGGCGGACGACAGCGCGCGCGTCGCGCGGCCCGCCGCGTCGATCGACATCCCGGTGCTAGCGAACGATAGCGATCCGGAGGGCCAGCTTGATCCGGGCTCGGTCAGGCTCGTGGGCGGGCCGGACGCCGGCCAAGCCGAGGTGCTGCCCGGCGGCGTGATCCGCTATGTCGCCGCCCCGGACGGGCCGGCGGCAGCGAGCCTGACCTACCAGGTGTGCGACACCGCAGGCGCGTGCTCGAATCCCGCGGTGGTACGCATTACGATCAACCAGCCGCCGGTGGCGCAGAACGACCGGGCGTTGATCCGGGCCGATGGCACGGTGGATATTCCGGTGCTCCGAAACGACCGCGACCCGGACGGCCAGATCGATCCGGCGAGTTTGCAGGTGGTTGTCAACCCGCGCGTGGGCAGCGCCGAAGCGGCGTCTGGCGCGATCCGGTACACGCTGGCGCGCTCCCCAGACCCTCAGGCACCTCCGGCGCAGCCGCCCATCCCCGGCGATTCGTTGCGCTACAGGATCTGCGATGCTGAGGGCGCGTGCGCCGAGGCGGATGTGACCGTCTCCTTCGGCAGCCCGCCCAGGCTCGCCGATGACCAGGCGGCGGTCGGCGGCAACGTGATCAACCAGCAGGGGACCCCGCCGTCGGTGAGCATCCCGGTGCTGGCGAACGATAGGGCAGCGGAATTCCCGCTCGACCCGGCGACGGTAGCGGTGATCCAGCCGCCGGAGCACGGCACAGCGCGCGCGAACGCCGACGGGACGGTCGGTTACACGCCGGCGGCTGGCTTCGGCGGAAGCGATACCTTCCGCTATCGCGTCTGCACCGCGGGGCCGGTGCCGCAGTGCGCCGATGCGTGGGTGACAGTGACCGTCGCGCTCAATCAGGCGCCGACCGCGAAGGATGACCTGGCGGAGGTGCCATTCCGCGGCGAAGTCGCCATCCCGCTGCTGAAGAACGACACCGACGCGGACGGGACGCTCGACCCGGCCAGTGTCCAGATCGTCGCCGGGCCGGCGCACGGGACCGTCCGGGTGGACCCGCAGGCCGGCGTTGCGATCTATACCTTCACCGCTTCGCAGTATGCCGCCGACGACAGCTTCACCTACAGCGTGGCCGACAATCGGGGCGATCGCTCGAATGCTGCGACGGTGGCCATTCGGGTGCAGCCGCCCAATCAGCCGCCACAAGCCGAGGACGATCAGGCCACCGTGTGCAGCTACTGCGCGGAAAAAGACCGACAGGTTGTTATCGATGTCCTCGCAAACGACCGCGATCCCGACGGACAGCTCGATCCGGCCAGCCTCCGGATCACGGTCCCACCGCAGCACGGCACGGCGACAGTCGAAGGCGGACGGATCGTTTACAGCGTGGAGTCGAGCTACGACGGCACGGACTCCTTCGAGTACAGCATCGCTGACGATCGTGGCGCGACAGACACTGCAATGGTGCGGATCACGGTCAGCAATCCTTCGTGAGATGGCGTGCGGGCCGCGCGAGGCATCGGCCGTCTGCTGAAGGCGGGAGCGCTTCTCTTACCCCGCGCCGAGACCGCCCCGCCGAATCTCGGCCATATGCCCGTCCGGCGCGCCGCCGACCAGATCGGCGGCGGCGCCCGAGAGGTGCCCGCAGGCCGCCCACTCGACCAGCTCCGCCTCCAGCGCGCCGTCCCGCAGCGCGACCGCCAGCTCGGTCACCGAGCAGTTGTGGTTCTCGGTCGCCAGGATGGTGCGCAGATCGACGTTTTGGCAGAGCGCGCCGATCGTGGCGGTGAAGAGGCCGCCGTGGCCGACGACCACGATCCCGCGGCCGTCCTTCCCGGCGACGACCCGCGCGATCCCGGCGCGCATGCGGCGCAACAACGCACGGTAATCCTCGCCGCCCGGAAAGGCGACGTCGTGACGGCCCTGAAACCAGGCGCGGGCGATCCCGAAGTACTCCGTCCAGGCCTCGGCGTCGGCGCGGCCTTCCAGCTCGCCGACATCCACCTCGCGGAACTCCTCGACGATCGTCACCGGCAGCCCCACCGCCGCGCCGATGATCTCGGCCGTCTCGCGCGCCCGCCTGAGCGGCGAAGCGTAGATCTCGTCGATCTGGCGTTCCCGGAAGTAGGCCGCGGTCTGTTGTGCCTGGAGCACGCCCTTCGGCGTCAGCGGGTAGTCGATCCGCCGGCAGGAGAGCTCCTTGGTAAGGTTTGCCAGGTTCTCGCCATGGCGGACAAGATAGAGTCGGTTCATTGGTGTTGCGATAGGAAAATGTCGCAGACGATCAGGCGCCAGGCGGCGAGACCGCTGGAGTCAGTGCGCTGACCAGCTGACTGTCTGGTTCTGATCGCTTCACGAGCCAAGCCGCACCGTCTGGTTTGTTGCGACCGGCTGGAAGGTCACGACGATCTTGCCGAATCGCACCTGCGCTCCGCCGCCCAGCAGCGTCGGCACGTTCGGGGCCAGGCGTGTCTCGTTGACGAAGGTGCCGTTGACACTTTCCAGGTCGGTGATCGTCCACTGCCCGTTGCTGTATTGAAGGCGGGCGTGGCGTCGGCTCGCGCCACTAGCCTGCCCGCCGAGCGGCGTCAGGTCAACATCGGGAAAGATATTGTTCGCCTGGTCGCGGCAGCCGATCAGCAGCGTGGTCTTGTCGTTCGGCAGCGGCAGCCGGCTGCCGCCGGGCGCCAGCAGTTCGTAGGCCGGGATGGCCGTCGGGTTGGTCAGATCGAGTAGCTCCTGCTCCTTCTGCGCCAGGTCGGCGCGCGCCCTCTCTAGCAGCTCGGAGTACTGGTTGATCGACGCCTGGAGCGTCTCGGTCGCCTGTAGCACGGTGAAAATGCGCTGGTTGCGGTCGAGCTCCGCCCGCGTACGCTGCAACTCCAGCTCTTGCTGGGCCAGGTTGGCCCGCGCCTTCGCCAGCCCTTCCTGTGTGATGCTGCGCAGCGGCTCCGAGGCGTTCTGCCAGGTCGCCTCGTTGGTGGTGATGTAGTGGCGGATCTCCTGAATCTGGCGCTCGAGCTCGGCGATGGTGCGCCGGTTCGCGGCGATCTCCTGCTCGACTCCCAGCCTGGTGGCCATGCGCGTGCTCCTTCGCTGTGCCATGCAGCGTGTATTATGCCACAGCATGCCCGGCGGTCACGGCGAGACATGCCGGGAATTTCGGTGTCTTCTGCGCTGTACGGTTAACCTGCCCTGATGGCGTTGCCTTGTCTGGTGCACGTTCAGAGAGCCTGTTCGGGCCGACGGTGAGTCGTTCGAGCCTTGTAAGCCTGAGTCTCACCTTCTGTCGCTGCCCCTGCGCAGGAGCGCACCAGCACTTATCAGACGCTAATCTGATACCCAGAGTTGCCGCCGTGCGCGGCTGGCGAAGGTCGGCTATAATGCCGGCGAAAGGAGTCGGCCATGGCCTTCCCTCCGCTGCTGCGCGGCGAGCGCGTGCGCCTCACGGCGCTGACGCCCGACGACATCCCGACCGTCACTGCCTGGTATCAGGACGATGACTTCCTGCGGCTGCTGGATGCGCGCCCCGCTTTTCCGCAAGCCGAGAGCGCGCTGCGCGACTGGCTGGAAGAGCAGAACAAATCCGGCGATGCTTTTCTGTTCGCCGTGCGGCTGAACGAGAACGACGCACTGATCGGCTATGTCTCGGTGGATGGCATTCTCTGGGCGCACGGCTCCGGCTGGCTGACGATCGCGATCGGCGATCCGGTGGCGCGCGGCCAGGGCTACGGCCCAGAGGCCGTCGGGCTGGCGCTGAACTTCGCCTTCCGCGAGATGAACCTGCACCGTATCCAGCTCACTGTGTTCAGTTACAATACCCGCGCTATCGCTGCCTACGAGCGTCTGGGCTTCACGCGCGAAGGGACGTACCGTGAAGCGCTGCGCCGCGATGGTCGCCGCTACGACATGTACCTGTATGGCATCCTGCGCCCGGAGTGGGAGGCGAGGATGAGTGATACGTGATCAGGTCAGGGGTCAGGGGTGCGTGCTGAGTGTTGCGGTCTGAGTGCGGTCTCCTGGCTTCTGGCCGGTTCGTGATCGCAGATCGTAGATTATCTGACCATCTGATAGCTGACCTCTGACCGTCCGACTGTCTGCGTGCTGGCTCCTGGCCGCTGATCAACGAAACGAGGGACTGTGCATCGTCGCATCATCATGGTGATCCTGGGCGTGTTTGCGCTGGCTGCCTGTGGCCTCACGCCGGCCGGCCCAGGCCCGACGGGCGCGTTGCCGTCGCCTGCCCCGCAGCCGACACCTGGCCTGCCCCCCTCGGCGAACCCCGGCCTGCCCCCTACGGGGAACCGCCGGGACGAAGGCACCGCACCCCAACCTACCGGCCCGTCCGCGCCCCAACCCCCCAGCCCGGCCGCATCGCCAGCGCCCAGCCCGAGTGTGTCGCCCGCGCCCGCCGCGGCGTTCAAGGAGGGCCCGTGCCCCTTCGAAGCGCCACGGGGGGTGACGGTGCGCTGCGGCACGCTGACGGTGCCGGAGGATCGCGCTGCGCCGAACGGCCGCACTGTCGGGCTGCCGGTCGCGATCTACAAGAGCACCGGCGCCAACCCCGCGCCCGACCCGGTCATCTACCTGGAGGGCGGACCAGGCGGCCACGCGGTCAGGCTCTCGCCGTTCTCCTACGATACCCTGATCAAGCCGTTCCTCGGCGACCGCGACTTCATCCTCTTCGACCAGCGCGGGGCCGGGCTCTCCCGGCCTGCCGCCGAGTGCCCCGAGCTGGTGCAGCTCGACGCCCGTGAACTGGTGCAGGGGCTCAACACCGACAGCTATCTCAACGAGACCACACAGGCTGCGCTCGCCTGCCGCGACCGCCTGGCGAAGGAAGGGGTCGACCTGGCTGCCTTCACCACCGCTGCCAGCGCCGCCGACCTGGACGACCTGCGCCGCGCACTCGGATACCAGGAGTGGAACCTCTATGGCATCTCCTACGGTACGCGGCTGGCGCTCGAAGCGATGCGCGCCACGCCGCAGGGCGTCCGCAGCGTCATCCTGGACTCGACCGTGCCGCCGCAGGAGAACATGTTCACCTCGGTGGCGGCGAGCGCCGACCGGGCGTTCGATGCGCTCTTCCAGGGGTGTGCGGCCGACGCAGCCTGCAACTCGGCCTTCCCCGACCTCAAAACAGCATTCTATGAGACGGCGCGACGGCTGAACGAGAAGCCGGTGACGGTCAAGGTGACGAGGTATGGCCGCCCGATCGATGTGAAGCTCACCGGCGACCAGTTCATCCAGACGCTGTTTAATTCGCTCTATCGTAGCGATCTGATCCCGCAACTGCCAAAAGCGATCTACGATGCGCGGGAGGGTAAAGATTATCAGTTCTGGGGCGATCAGGCGGTTGAGAACGTCCTGCAGGAGCAGTTTGTCAGCTATGGGATGTATTTCTCGGTGCAGTGCGGCGAAGAGGGACTGACCGTCACCGAGGAACAGCTCAAGAACGCCGACGCGGCGTTCCCGCAGCAGGACAACGTGTTCGATGTCGGCGAAGTCTACGAGATCTGCCAGAAGTGGGGCGCGCAGCGCGACGACGCCGCCAATCAGCCGGTCACGAGCGCCATCCCGACGCTGGTGCTGGCCGGGCAGTATGACCCGATCACGCCGCCGGCGTTCGGCCAGGAGGTGGCCAAAACGCTGCCGAACAGCTTTTTCTTCGAGTTTCCCGGCCTGGGCCACGGCGCGACTGTCGGCGACCCCTGCCCCATGCAGATGGCCGTTGCCTTCTTGCGCGACCCAAAGGCCAGGCCGGATTCGTCCTGTATCGCCGGGCTGAAGAGCGCGCCGTTCGTGACGCGATGACACCGTGAGCGAGTGACTGTGAGGCGCGGTGACCGGCGTTAGACCGTCTGGCGCAGTTTCTCAGCACGCCAGGCTCCCGGTCAGCAACGCCTCCAGTTCTTCGCCCGGAGCATAGGTCTGGCCGCCGGCCGGCACGAGCAACAGGGCGTTCGCGCCGCGTAGCGAGAGGAGCCGGCTTGACCCTTGGGCGCCGGTGCTCCGCGCCACCAGCCGGCCCTCTTGCCAGGCGACGATAGCCCGCTGGTACTCCGGGCGGTCCGGCGATGAACGGATGGGGTCGGCCAGCGTCACGCGGACGCGCGGGCGCTCCGGTGCTGCGTCGCCTTGGAGCCGGCGCAACGCCGGGCGCACGAACACCTCGAACGAGACCAGCGACGAGACCGGGTACCCGGGCAGGCCGAAAACCATGCGCTGTATGGGCGCATCGTCAGGAGTTCTTCCCGCATCGTGCGCCCCGTCTGCCGCGACTGTCGCGAAGGTCGTCGGCTTGCCCGGCTTGAAGGCGATCCGCCCGAAGTGGACCGTGCCGAGCTCGGCCAGCAGCGGCTTGATCAGGTCGCGCGTGCCCATCGAGACGCCACCGCTCGTGAGGAGCACATCGGCGCGGGCCAGGCCGTCGAGGATGGCGGCGCGCTGTGTCGCGGCGTCGTCGCGGGCGATGCCGAGCGAGATCGCCTCGCAGCCGGCCTCGCGCGCGGCCGCCATCAGCGCGTAGCGGTTGCTGTCGCGGATGCTGCCGGGGCGCGGTGGATCTTCTGGCTCCTGCACCTCGTCGCCCGTCGAGAGCACCGCCACCACCGGCCGGCGGTAGACCGCTACACGCCCCCGCCCGACCGTGGCCAGCAGGGCGATCTCCGCTGGCCCGAGCGCGGTGCCGCGCGTCAGAACGACCTCGCCGCGCCGGATGTCCTGCCCGATGGCATGGATACCCTGGCCAGGCGCGGGCGCGTGATCCGGCCGCATCACGCCGTCGCGCTCGTCGGCCTGCTCGACCATGATCACGGCATCAGCGCCGTGCGGCAGGGGTGCGCCGGTCATGATGCGGGCCGCCGTGCCGGGTAGGACCGCCACCTCCCCTGCGCTACCCGCCAGCACCTCGGCGATCACGCGGCGTGGGGCGGCGCCATCGGCGGCGCGCAGAGCGTAGCCGTCCACCGCCGCTTTTGGCACGTCCGGCATGTCGTCGCCGGAGCGCACATCCTCGGCGAGCACACGGCCGAGCGTCGCACGGAAGTCCACCTCTTCCACGCCGAGCGGCCAGGCGTGCGCGGCGATGATCCGGTGCGCTTCGTCGATTGGAACCATCGGGTATGGGGATTCGCGGCGCATAGGGGACCTTTCGGGCTACAGATCTGACCTGGCGGCTGACGAAGCACGAGAGGTACCTGTAGCTATACAATGGCGACTCTCGTGACGAATGGCCTGCTTTCGTCGCTTTCGTCCCCGTCTTCGTCCCCTCGGGCTGGGGCCCAGGCCCGAGCTCAGGTCGGGATCCGTCCGTCGACGTTCGTCCAATACAATGTCATCACTTGGGGGCTCGTCCGACGCTATCCGTGCCAGCGGCTGGTCGGGCAGCAGCCCGGCGACGAGCGGCGCACCGCGCGCGCCCTCGGCGGCGGAGGTGCCGGAACTCGACAACGATGACACGATAGCTCACAGCTCCCCCAGTAGCCCCATCAGCTTGTGCTTGCGGCCGTGGGCGGCGCGCAGCGCGCTCAGGTAGACCTGCCAGTCCCCCGGACGACCCATGGCGCGGTAGGCTTCGCGAGCGCGGCGCAGCCAATGCACCGCCAGGTCGTAGCGCTGTGCATCGCCGGCGTTGATGATCCGGTCGGCCTGGGCGATCGCCGCCTGTGCTGCCCACTCCGGCCGGCGGGCGATCGCCACGTCCAGCACCCGGTCGAGCAGGCGACCGTCGTTCCCTTGGACGGCGGCGATCGCGTCGTCCAGCGCCCCGGCGCGCAGAAACAGCTCGACGACGACCTCCGGGTCGGCGCGCGGCCCGGCCTGGCGCAGCGCGTCCAGCAGGCGCGGCTGCAGGGCGGGCCAGTTCTCGCCGGCCAGGGCTTCCAGCCGCTCCCACATCTCCGGCGACGGCGCGGATCGGAAGGAGAGCTCGGCGGCGCGCAGCGCGACATCGTGGCGGCCCATACGCTCGGCCAGGCCGGAGAGCCAAGCGGCTAGCTCGGCGCGCGGCTCAGCCAGTGTCAGCCCATGCTGGGCGATCCGCAGCGCCGCTCGCAGCTCGCCCCGCTCCTGAAGCGCCTTGGCCAGCATCAGCGCATCGTTTGCGGTCGTCAGGTAGCGCAGGCCCTCATCCACCGCCTGGGCCGTTCGCCCGAGCCGCGCCAGCTTGATCAGATAGTGCGCGATCTGGCCTTCGGCCTCGGCCAGGTAAAGGTATTCCTGGTCGCGCCCCTGCCGTTCGAGGATCTCCAGGCGCATGCGCGCGAGCTCGTCCGCGAAGTCGGGCGGCTCGCCCTCCCAGATGCCGGTCCGGCTGATCTCGCCACGAAAGACGCGCTGGATCGCCGGAGTATCCCACCCCTGCTCGGCGGCGACGCGCGCCATGGCGAAGCCGACCTCCAGTCCGTAGTGGCGCAGGTCGTCCTGCCAGGTGGCGAACTGCTCGGCCCATTCGCGTCGCTCGGCCCGTGTGAGGTCGGCGGTCAGGATCGCCTCGGCCCAGGCGGCGCCCAACTCCTCGAACAGGGCGGAGATGTCGTCGCCGAACTCGCTCAGCACGTCCCACTGGTCGAGGCATTCTTCGGTGATCGTCTGCAGAATGCCGATCGCGTTCTGGCCCTCGCCCGCTTCGCTGAACCGGCGCGCCTGCTCCAGCAGCTCTTCCAGTTGCTCGAGCGGGTCGGCGCGGCCGCTGTAGTCGAAGGCGCTTTCCCGAATGGTGGCGCGCACCTGGCGGCGCACCGCCTGTACGTCGATCGGCGCGGCGCGGCGGGCGGGCGCGGCTGAGGCGCCCGTGTCCGGCGCCGGCGGCGGGGCGGCGCGCACCAGCGCCGCCTGGAGCTCGATCGCGTCGGCGATGTCCGGGTCGCGGTTGGCCAGGCGCAGCAGCAGCTCCTGCAACTGCTCGCGTTCCAGCGCCCCGAGCAGTGCGTCGAGCGCTGGCCGCTCTTCGACCGACTCCGGCTGGTGGATGGCGGTCAGCAGCGCCGCGACGATATGCTTGCACCAGCCGCCCCAGTCGTACGGGCAACTGCAACTCGCGGCGGCGACCGCGCTGTTGCCGGCCAGGGTGATGCGGACGCGATAGGGCCCGTCGGCGCTGCCCTCCACTTGCGCATACAGCAGGTCGCCGCGCCGCACCAGCGATGTGACCGCGCCGCGGCGCTCGTATTGCTGCCCGCGGCTGTAGGCATCGGCGGTGGCGTTCTGGCGAATCGTCGATTCGCTGATCACGAGTGTGCCGGGAGTCGTCATAGCAAGGGAGCATGATAGCACAATGGTGCAGTTCGATGCGAATGCGCGTGCCGCCTCAGGCGACATTCACGCGCAGCCGTCCAGCGGCGCGCCACCAATCGTGCAAATGGTAGAGGACGGCCGGTGTCGAATCCTGCGACACCGCAACGGTACGGCTCGCGGGCCGCGCCTCAGATCTCCAGCCATCCCGGCGGATCGTCCGGGCCGCAGGCGGGATGGGCTGGCTCCCAGGCAGTCAGCGCGTGGCCGAGGTCCGCCCGGGTGTGGAGCGGCGCGCTCTCGAACGAGCCGCTGCCGCAGAAGGCACACGACCGCAGGAGGACGACGCCCGCTGCGCCGGCGCGGAAGACCGCGCCATCCAGCACGGCGCTCGCCGCGCGGCCGGACGGGGTAACATAGATCGCCTCAGGCGGCACACGCTGGCCGGTCAGGTCGAACAGGCGAACGGTGAGCAGGCGGCGCAGATCGTCGCTGGCCTGTGTCCTCCCCTGGTGGTAGGCGGCCACTGCCGCGGCCTTCCAGTCGCCGCCATGTGCCGCGGGTTGGCTGGCGGGATCGTTCCATTGCTCGCCCGCCCGGGGCGCCTTGGGCACGCTGCGAAGCATGCTGGTCATCGGAAGCCTCCTTATCGCTTGGTTCTGGCGCCGCCCACGCGGCCTGGGCTCATGAAACACCCAGCGCGAGCGGTGTACCAGCGCCAGAACGCTACAGGAGGCGCTACGAGAATCGCTACAGGGTTCGTGTGTCGTTGTTCCCGTGCGGACCCGTTCTCCTACACGGAGATATCTAGGCCATGGCCCAAATGTCTCCGTGTAGGAGAACGGCACATGATGTCGACACCAGGTCAGGTGTCGATACCAGGTCAGGTTGCCGTGCTCGATCACCCGCTGGATCAGCAGCGGCACGACCGGCATCCGGGGACGCGGCGCGATCTGGCCCATCGCCATCTCCATCCCTGCGGCGTCTCGGCGCATGATACCAGAGCTAGCCGTCGGAGTGGGGGGCCAGCGATCACCGGGCGGATCGCCGATGGGCGGTCACGTTGGCGCCGCCGCCATGCCGTCGAGGAATAGCGCCACCAACCGATCGATCGTCTCCTGAGGAGCGGCGGCGCCGGCGGCGCGTCCGGGATGGAAGAACGGATAGAGCATCCCCAGCAGCGCCCAAGTCGCCGTATGCGCGTCGATCTGCCGCAGCTCGCCGCGCGTCATGCCGTCGCGCAGCATCGCTGCGATCTGGCCGATGAACTTGCGCTCGTACGCCGCGCCGAACGTCTCGCGCGCCGCGGGGCCGAGGAGCGGCAGCTCCTGACTGGCGATCTGGATGATCGCCCGCTGCTCGGGCGGGCGGGCGAACAGCTCATGCACCAGGCGCGCCACCTGCGCGCGCGCTGTCGGCATGGCGCGGGCCGTCGCCACCGCCTGCTCGAAGGCGTCCAGGTTCGCCTGCAGGATCGCCAGGAACAGCGCCTCCTTGTCGGCGAAGTGGTAATACAGCCCGGCTTTGGAGACGCCCGCTGCCTCGGCGATCTCGCGCATGGCGATCCCGTTGTAGCCCCGCGCGACAAACAGGCGCGTCGCCTCCGCCAGAATGCGCTCGCGGACAGCGGCGCTCTCGGTGGTGGTCATCGATCCGCCCCGCTTACGACCGGGCCGGCTGCGCCCCGGCCCGCCCCGGCGCGGCCAGCTCGGCGGCGCGGCCCTTCAGCCCGAGCGCCACCAGCGTCAGCGCCAGCATCAGCGCTGCGACCGCCAGAAAGGCCGCCTGGTAGCCGGCCAGCCCGCCGCCCGCCGAGGCGGCGATCGCGCCGACCAACACCCCGCCGATCAACTGGCCGATATTCGTGAACACCGTCAGCGCGCCCTGCGCTGCGGCCCGCTCCGCCGGCCCGGTCTCGTTCAGCATGATGTAGCGCAGCGACGCCCCGAGCAGCGCCGACAATCCTACACCGAACAGCGTCGCTGCGCTGTAGAACCCGGCGAGCGTCGCCGGGAGCAGCGCCGCCAGCCCCAGGCCCACAGCGATCAGCCCGGCCCCGCCGACGACCACCGACCGCGAGCCGAAGCGATCCAGCATCCAACCGGAGACGGGCGCACCGACCGCCATCGCCAGCACAACCGGCAGCAGCATGAAGCTGGCGGTCGAGGCGGAGACGCCGAAGGCCAGCACCAGCATCGTCGGCACGAACACGACCGAGGCTTCGCTCACCCCCGCGCCGAAGGCCAGCGCGCTCGCCAGGCGTACCTGCCGCGAGCGGAACAGCCCCAGGCGCAGCACCGGGTCGGCGGCGCGCCGCTCCACCATCAGGAAGATGGGCAACAACAGCGCCGCCGCCAGGAAGAACGGCCAGACATCCGGCGCGCGCAGGCTCGCGCCGAGCCGGTGCGAGTCGAGCTGTGTCAGCCCGGCCGCCAACGCGCCGAGCAGCGCGCCGAGCGTCAGCATCCCGCCCCAGTCGAACGGCCGGGGCGCGGCCGGGAGCCCCGCCGGTAGCAGCCGCCAGGCCAGCGCGATCACCAGCGCGGCGATCGGCAGGTTGATCACAAACAGCAATGGCCAGCCATAGAGCAGCAGCACGCCGCCGACCACCGGGCCGACCAGAAAGGCCACGCCGAAGACTGCGCCGATCAGCCCCAGCGCTGCGCCCCGGCGCTCCGCGGGAAAGGTATCGCCGATCACCGCGCTGGCGACCGGGAAGATGCCGCCCGCGCCCAGGCCCTGGATCGCCCGCCCCGCCAGCAGCACGGCGTAGGTCGGCGCTGCGGCGACCAGCAGCGACCCGAACGCGAAGATCGCGATGTCCAGGATGTAGATCGCGCGCCGACCGAATCGGTCCGAAAGCTTGGCCATCAGCGGCGTGCCGATGAGATTGAACAGCACGTAGATCGCGAAGATCCATGAAAGCGCCCGCTCGCTTGCGCCGAACGCCCGCTGGATCGCCGGGAGCGCCGGCCCGACAATCGCGATATCCAGCGCGCCCATCAGCACCCCGACGAACAGCACGCCGAGAAGGCGATTGCGCTGGCTCTGGTTCGAAATGCTCATATCCGCCTTGTCTTCTGCCACCTGCCCACTGTCCGTACGCCGGTGCGGCGGGCCTGATGCGCCGATGGCGGTGTTCCGTGACAGCCATGCGGCTCGATCTAACCGACCGGTCGGTCAGCTAAGTATACCGTGAAGCTGCTTGTCGGTCAAGGCATGCGGTTGCCGTTGTGAAGGCGAGCGCGTCCACCGGCGCATGCGCTGTAGCGCGTCATGCGGGCGGCGGGACGACACCGATCGTCAGCAGGATATTGGCGTACACCCGCTGCTCGCCGGTAGCGATGACCAGCGCGAGGTTCGGCGAGCGCGCCGCCTCGTAAAAAGGAAAACGGCCCAGCGGTTGCAACGCGATCCCCGGCAGCAGCGCGCGGAACTCGGCAAAGATCGCCGGCTCGGGCCCTGCATCCGGCACCATCACATGCGCCGCCTCGATAGGCACGGCGTCCGCCAGCACGGCCAGCACCTGCGGCGCGGTCAACAGCCCCGGCGCAAGGTTCAGATAGACCCGCCGCGCCGCCGGGTGCGCGCCGGTGCCGAACGGGTAGTTGCCGTCTGCGATCAGTACCTGCGCGCCGTGGCCCGCCCCGCCGAGGGCGGCCAGGATCTCGGGGTGGAGGAGTTTGTAGCGGAGCATGGCGGCCTCGTGACTAACAACGGACGAAGGACGAAGGACGAAAGGTGGCTCTACCGTGTGGAAGCATCTTCCACAGACGAAGGGCGAACACCGGACCGTACCGGAACGAAAGCGGCAAGGGACGAAGGCTGACTCTACCTTGTGACAGGAGTGACACGGTCGCCCGCACTGCGGGAGGTGTGGCGGGCCGAAGGCCCGCCACGGCATTCGTTTTCGTGCGTCCACGAAGGGGTTTCGGCGGGGCGTCGCCCCTTCATACCTCTCCCGTGCGTACGGTCTGCGTGTGAACACATCGACAACGGGTATTCGACATAGCTATAGCTTACGTTCGTCCTTCGGCTTGATTATGCACGACGCACGACGGATCGCGCCACTACCATTCGATGCACCTCGGAGGGGCCGTCGTAGATCCGAAAGGCGCGCGCCTCGCGGTACATATCGGCGAGCGGCAGATCGTCTGACACACCGAGCGCGCCACAGATCTGGATCGCACGGTCGATCACCCGATGGACCGCCTCGGCGACGAACACCTTGCAGGCGGAGGTCTCGACGCGGGCCTCGCCGCCCTGCGCGAGCAACCAGGCGGCGTGGAGGATCATCAGCCGCCCGGCCTGCAACTCGATCGCTGAGTCGGCCAGCATATGCTGTACCGCCCCGTGCTGCGCCAGGGTCGCGCCGAACGCCTCGCGCTCGCGGGCCCGCGCCGCGGCGATATCGAGCGCCCGCTGCGCCGCCCCCGTCCAGCGCATGCAGTGCGTCAGCCGCGCCGGCCCCAGGCGGAGCTGCGCCAGCCGGAAGCCCTGCCCTGGCGCGCCAAGCACCTGGCCGGATGCCACCGCGCAGTCCTCAAGGATGATCTCGCAATGCCCGCCGGGGTTAGCGACCGTCAACCCTTCGATGCGGCGCACCACGCGCAGCCCCGGCGTGCCGGCATCGATCAGAAAGAGCGTGCAGCCCTCGGCAGCCGGCGCGTCTGGTTCGGTGCGCGCCATAACCAGGTAGAACGCCGCGCCGTCGCCGCCGGTGGCGTACCATTTGTGCCCGTTGATCACCCATTGGTCGCCGCGGCGCTCGGCGCGGGTGCGGATCATCGTCGGGTCGGAGCCGGCCCCCGGCGCGGGCTCGGTCATCGCGAAGCAGGAGCGGATGCGGCCCTCGGCCAGCGGGCGCAGGTAGCGCGCCTGCTGATCGGCGTTCGCTGCCAGGAGCAGCAGGTGCATCGTGCCCTCGTCCGGCGCGGCGCAGTTGAGCGCCAGCGGGCCGAGCAGGCTGTGGCCGGCCTCCTCGAAGACCGGGCAGCACTCCAGCAGCGACAGGCCTAGGCCGCCGTACTCCGGCGGAAGCTGCGGACCGTAGATCCCGGCGGCGCGGGCGGCGTCGCGCAGCGCGGCCAGTTGTTCGGTGGGCAACCCGTCCGACGTCGTAGCCTCGCGCTCCAGCGGGATGACCCGCTCGCGAACAAAGGCCCACACGCGCGCGGCGGTCTCGGTAGCGCGCGGAGAGGGGGTGAAGTCCATTGGCGTCGGCTCCTGGAGATACGTGCACGATCAACACAACGAACTGCGAAGCCGGCTTATCGGGTGGCGTCGCATCGCGTCGTGCCGTGTCCGATTGGATTTCCTGGGCCAGGGCCCTTACCGCCCAAAACAGCCGGCGCGGATAAGTATAGCGCAGTTGCCGACAAAGTCGCCACGGCTTGTGTCGCGGTCGAGCGTGCCACTTCTTGTGTGTACGCCCTCCCATCACATCCGCACGCCGTCACATCATATCTACACGCTCCTCCATCGCATCTGCACGCCACTATTTCGTATATGCACATCCGCAGAGCACATCCGCACGCCGCCATGGCGATGTGCACGCCCTCACCCTGCATCTGCCCACCGCACCTTCGTATGCGTACGCCGCCGTATCATGTATGCACGTTGACAAGGGCGTTGATTGATCGTGCACCAGAACGGATCGGGATGCCTGCCTACATTGGTAGTGGTAGCTTCAGGACGCGCATGAGCTGCACAATGCTCACCCCGATGACCGCGCCGAGGAGTCCGCCAAACATCCCGAAGACGGTAAACCAAGCTAAACCGGGCGCCATAGCAGCCATGCTCGTGTTCATCGAGACGAAGTACAGCGCCAGTATGCCGAGCGGAAGTCCACCGCCCAAGAATCCACCAATGAGCGGCATTTTGGTGATCAGCACGCCAAGCGCGACAAAAGCACCTAGGACAAAAAATACCGCACTGATAACCATTCCTGGCGGAAAGCGCAAAGCGAAAGCTAGCCCGTCCCAGAATACGCAGTACATGAGCCAGCAAAGGACCAGAAACAGAACCGCACCCAGCGCAACTCCAAACCGTGAAGTAGACGATGGCGCATAGGATGTCCGTGGTGGCGTCTCGCCTGTAGCTGAATCACTTCTTTCTGGTGGCCACAGCGCTTTGCCGATGGTGAACACAACTTGTGCGATCGCTATGAGCGCGGCGATGCCTTGGAGCTCGGGCGCACGTAAGATATCCTTCATCGCGCCGCCAAGCGCTCGTGACTGACCGGGCGTCACCAGCAGGTCACTATCGCCCTCTGGCAGTCGTCTCAGGGGCTACTGAGCCGAGACGGGATGCGCGTCACGCCGTGTCGTGCTGCGATCCATTCGATCTCGCCACGCTTTTCGTGAAGGAGTTGCGCGAGTGACAGATGGGTTACCGGATATCTTTGGAGGCCTTTCGCTGTGCGGCTGGCCCTCATAGGTGCTACCCGGCAGCATTATACTCTAGCCGCTGCGTCTCCCCATTATTGATCATGCTGCGCAGCTACCTTAGACACGCCCCATCCCTCTCCCCATCGAACCTTGCGCTCGGCTTCATTCCAGTGTATCCTCACACCGTCCCCGGAGATCGAACGCTTGACCGGGGCACCGGGCGACATCCACCATGCGGACAGAGCGCGCCGCGCGCCTCCCGCCCGCCGACGATCATCCACCGTCCAGAGAACCGCCATGCCCCTGATCTCACTCCACGACAAAGCCGCCATCGCCGCGTTCTGTCGCCGCCATCCCGCGCTCTACATCTACGAGCTTGGCGATCTGGACGACTTCTTCTGGCCGCACACCACCTGGTACGGCTGGGAGGAACAGGGCGTGCTACGCCAGCTTGCCCTGTTGTACCACGACATGACGACGCCGGTGCTGCTGGCCCACGCCGCGGGCGACCACGATGGGCTGCGCCGGCTGCTCAGCGGGGTGCTGCCGCTGCTGCCGCGGCGCGTCTACGCGCACCTCGATGCGGGGGCGATCGCGGCGCTGGTCGGGGCGTACCGCGCCGAACCGCACGGCCCGCATCTCAAGATGGACCTGCGCGATCCCTCGGCGCTGGCCGGCTATCCGGCCACAGCGGAACAACTTTCTGAAACCGACCTGCCGGACATCGAGGCGCTCTACGCCGCCAGCTACCCCGGCAACTGGTTCGTGCCGCGGATGCTCCAGACCGGCTGCTACTACGGCATCCGCAGCGATGGTGCGCTGGTCTGCATCGCCGGCGTGCATGTCTTCGCGCCGGCGCAGGGTGTCGCCGCACTTGGCAACGTAACGACCCATCCAGCGTGGCGGGGGCGCGGGCTGGCCGCCGCAGCCTGCGCCGCGCTCTGCCGGGCGCTGCTGGCCCGCGGTGTCGCCACGATCGGCCTGAACGTCCGGGCCGACAACGCCGCCGCGATCGTCTGCTACCAGAAGCTTGGCTTCCGGCGCACGGCGGCGTACGACGAGTGGATGCTGGAGGCGCACGGATGACAGAGACGGAGCTGCGCGAGCGACTGGAGGCCTTCATCGGCGTGTCGGCCGGCGGCGCGGCCCGTGTCGAGGCCGTGCGCCCGCTGGCCGGCGGGGCCTCGCTCGAAAGCCTGGCAGTCGATGTGACGATCAGCGGTGGGCCGGAGGCCAGGCGCCACGCGCTCGTGCTGCGGATGGACCGGGCCAGCCGGATGAACCCGGAGGCGCTCGACCGCGCCGGCGAGTTCGCGCTGCTGCGGGCCGCCGATGAAGCCGGCGTGCTCGCGCCGCGCCCGCGCTGGCTGGAGCCGGCCGGTGCTGTGCTTGGGCGGCCGTTCCTGCTGATGGAGCGGATCGAGGGCGAGACGATTGGCGCGCGGATCGTGCGCCGGCCGGAGCTTGCGGCCGCCCGCGCAGCCCTTCCCCGACAGATGGCCCAGCAGCTCGCCCGCATCCATGCGATCGATCCGACTGGCCTATCCTTCCTGCCGCGTCCGCGCAACGGCATGACCCCGGCGGCGCACGCGATGGCCCAGACGCGCGCGCTGATCGACCGCCTGCATATCGCGAGCCCGGCCCTGGAGTTCGGCCTGCGCTGGCTGGCGATGCACGAACCGCCGCCCGCGCCGCCCGTGGTTGTCCATGGCGATTTCCGTGTCGGCAACTTGATGGTCGGGCCGGAGGGGTTGCGCGCCGTGCTCGACTGGGAGTTCGCCCACCTCGGCGACCCGCACGAGGATCTGGCGTGGCCGACGGTGCGCGACTGGCGTTTCGGCAACGACGCGCTGCCGGTCGGCGGCGTTGGCGAGTTGGAGCCGTATCTGGCAGCCTACGAGGCGGCGAGCGGCCGGCGGGTGAACCGGGCCGCCGTGCGCTTCTGGGAGATTCTCGGCAACCTGCGCTGGGCCGCCACGTGCCGCTCGCAGGCGCAGCGCCACCTCTCCGGCGCCGATCCGAGTGTCGAGCTGGCCAGCCTGGGCCGCCGCGCCGCCGAGATGGAACTGGAGTTCCTGACGTTGATCGAGCACGCGAACGAGCAAAAGGCCCCTTGAAACGGGCCGGTGGAAGTTCCGCCACGTTTACCGGTGGAAGCCAGGCTAGCTATCGCAGGCCGCCCGGCGAGGGGCCTTTCCAGCGAGGATGGCGATGCGATCACCCAACGAGGTCGACAACCAGCAGCAGTTGCTCGCGATCTACCGCCGGAACCTCCAGCATCTGATGCGGCAGGCCGCGGAGTATGGCGGTGAGGATTCGGCGCCCCTGGAGGTGATGAACAATATCGCCGACGTGCGCGGCAGTATTCAGGAGCTGAAGCAAGCGCTGCGGGCGGCCGGCGTCGCCGTCGAGGATCGGCCGGGCGAGCAGCCGCCTGCGGACGATGCGCCGCTGGTGATGGCGCCAGCGCGTGGCGGCAGGCGGCGCTGGCCGCTGGCCGCTAGCCTCGCGATCGGGCTTTTGTGCCTCCTGGCGCTTGGGCTGCTCTTCCGCAACCCGTTTGCTGGCGCGCCTGGCCCGCTGGCGCCCGCCGAAACCGGTGCCGCGGCAGCCGTTCCGCCAGCCGGTAGCCCCGCGCCCGCCGCGGTGCCGGCAACGAGCGCCGGCGCGCTGCCTCAGCCGACGTTCCCGACCCCGGCGCCCACGCTGCCGCCGGTCGCGGCGCTCAATATCAGCAACACACCAGGCCGCTCGGAAGGTGCGCGCATCGCCGTGGACGCCGCCGGCGTCGTCCATGTCGTCTGGCTGGACATCACCCCGCGCCAGGGGAAGAGCGCGACGCTGCTCCATCGTGCCATGACGCCAGACGGCACATGGTCGGCGATCGAGGACCTGACGCCCCAGGTAGAGTATGTCGGCTCGCCCTTTTTCGTGGCGAATGCCAACCGCGATCTCTGCCTGGTGCTTCATAGCGTCGCGGGCATCTACACGCGCTGCCTCGCGAACGGCACATGGACGCCACTGGCGCAGCCCGTGTCCGGCGGCACGCGCAATATCTTCGCGCCCGCGCTCAGCGCCGCTGGACAGGTGCGGTGGGTGCTGGGACTGAACGATTTGCAGTTCGGCGATATGCGCCTCGACGATGGGCTGACCGCTGTGGTGAGCGCTGGCTTCGCCATCGACGCGCGCGGCGGGTACCACGCTGTGTGGCAGCGCGGGGTCGATGCATCATCGACCATCGAGCACCGTGTCTCGACAGATGGAGGCGCGACCTGGAGCCAGCAGGAGCGACTCACCACGCCGGACGCGCGGTTCGCCACCTCGCCGGCGCTCGTTGCCGACGCGGAGGGTGCGGTGCATCTTGTTTGGGCGGAAACGGGCGTGCTGCGCTACCGGCGCTGGAGCCAGGCCGAAGGATGGTCGCCCCCTGTCGCGTTCGCGGCTGTGGCAGACGGGAGCCAGCTTGCTGTCGCGGTCGATCAACGGGGCCGTCCCGCCGCGGTGTGGAGCGGCAGCTGCGGGGTTCACCATGCGGCGGTCGGCTCCGACGGGGCCTGGAGCCCACCGCGCCAGATCGCGGCGACCGATGTCGAGCGCTGCCCAAACGAACCGCAGATCGCGATCGACACCCGCGGGCAGCATATCGTCTGGCTTGGCAAAGGTGCGGACGGGCAGGCCGATGTGTTCTATGCGCGGCTGCCGGCCGGGCCCTGAATGACTGATCGTGGAGGCAGCGCCGATGTACGACCACCCGACCGCCGTCGAGTTGCTGGCTGCCGCGCGGATGCACCTGGAGCAGCAGGTGATCCCGGCGCTCACCGATCAGCGGCTGCGCTTCCAGACCCTGGTGGCGGCCAATGTGCTGGCGATCGCCGAGCGAGAGCTGGCGCTGGGCGAGGCGCGTCTGGCTGCGGCCTGGCGGCGGATGGCCGCGCTGGAAGGAACCATTGGCGAGGCGCCGTCCGGCCCGGCATTGCGCGAGGCGGTCGCGGCGCAGGCGCGGCGGCTCTGCGCGCGCATCCGCGCCGGCGTATACGACACGGAGCCGGCACGCGCGGCGCTGCTGGCCCATCTGAAGGAGACGGCGATCGCGGAGCTTGAGGTCGCGAATCCGCGCTACCTGGCGCGCTTGGGCCTGGATCGTACGGTCTGATCGCGCATCCCCGCTGTTCGCCCGCTCGCCCGCTCGCATGCGCGGCGCAGCGCCTCCAGCTCGGCCTGCGCGTCGAGCAATTGCTGGCGCATGCGCAAAATCACTTCGACACCGGCGAGATTGACGCCCAGATCATCGACCAGCCGCTTGATGAAACGGATCTGTTCGATATCTGCGTCGGTGAAGCGGCGCGCATTGCCGGCGGTGCGGCTCGGAGCGATCAGGCCGCGCCGCTCGTAGAGCCGCAGGCTCTGTTCATGCAGGCCGACCATCATCGCCGCGACGCCGATCGAATAGCTGCGTTCTTCGCGCTGTTCGGTCATGGATGGATCATCGCAGGGCGGCCGCAGAGTCCACAAAGAACACCGGGCAACCCTTCCTCATCTGGTTTTCTGAAGCTGCGCCAGCTCTTCGACCAGCGCCCGCTCACGGCTGGAGAGCCGCGTCGGAAGCTGCGCCTCCAGGATGACATACAGGTCGCCGCGCGTCGTCGGAGCGCGCAGCCGCGGCATCCCCTGGCCGGTCAGGCGGATGCGGCGGCCATTCTGCGAGCCCTCGGGGATGCGCAGCGTCAAGGTCTTGCCGTCGAGCACCGGTACGCGCGCCTCGCCGCCGAGCATCATTGTGAAGGCGTCCACCGGCACGCGCACCTCCAGATCGTCGCCCTTGCGCGTGAAGCGCGGATCGGGCACGACCGAGACGACGACGTACAGGTCGCCGCGCCGCCCGCCGCCGATCCCCGGGCCGCCCTCCCCGGCCACGCGGATGCGGGTGCCGGTCTCCGCACCAGGCGGGATCTTCACCGTGATCCGGCGCGGCTGGCCATTCGGATTGTGAAACTGGATAACGCGCTCGGCGCCACGGAAGGCTTCGTCAAGCGTGATCTCGACCGGCTGCTCGACATCCTGACCATCCATGCGCAGGCCGGCACCCTGGCGGCGCGTGCCGGGCGGGCTGCCGCCGAAGAGGGACTCGAAAAAGTCCGAGAAGTCGCCACCCGCGAATGGGCTCCCGCCGGATGTGCCGTAGGCGCTCCAGTCGAAGCCCCCGGGCGCGCCGGCCTGCTGGTAGCGCTGCCAGTCGCGGCCGAAACGGTCGTATTTCTCGCGCTTCTCCTTGTCGGAGAGCACCTCGTACGCTTCGTTGATCTCTTTGAAGCGCGCCTCGGCCTCTTTGTTGCCGGGGTTGATATCTGGGTGATGCTGGCGCGCCAATTTGCGGTACGCCCGTTTGATCTCGGCTTCGCTGGCGTTGCGGCTCACGCCGAGGATGCTGTAATAATCCCGGTAGTCCATCTGCGTGGCTCCTGCTGCACGATGCGCACCCCACAGGCGACGGTCGTCGGCGTTGTGCCGGCGAGTAGTATAGAAATTGATAGGGAGATTGTCAAGATTTCTTGATAATGGTAGGAGAAAGACTGGCAGGTCAACCGTTCTGCTCCCTGGTCGCGTCGGCCCATGTCTGGCTACCGTGCCGACCCTCATCCCCTGCCCCCGCACGCGGAAGGGGCGACGGCCTGCACAGAAAAGACACATGAGCCGCCGCTCCGCTCCGATTGGGAGAGAGGGACCAAACGCGATGGGGCGCGGCCCCACCCCCAGAAGCCCCTCGCTCCCTCCTCGCACGTGGGGAGCGGAAGAAGGGCGCTAAGGTACAGACGCGGAGCATCCGCCCCCGGCATCGCTCAGACATTCCTGCTACTGGAGGAGGCGCCCCAGGTCACCAGCACAAACGCCAGGTCGTTGACGTTCGTCTGGGTCGGGCCGGGGCGCAGCAGGTCGCCCAGCGCATCGAAGAAGGGGTAGGCATCGTTGCGGGCCAGCTGCGCCGCCGGGTCGAGGCCGAGCGCCTGGGCGCGTGCGAACGTCTCCCCGGTCACGACCGCGCCCGCCGCGTCCGTCGGGCCGTCGCCGCCGTCGGTCGCCAGTGTCACCAGGGTTGCGCCGGGCAGCCCGGCCATGTCGCCAACAGCCGCCAGTGCCGCCTCCTGGTTCCGCCCGCCGGTGCCGTCGCCGCGCAACGTCACGGTCGTCTCGCCGCCGGCGACGACCAGAGCGGGCGGTACGAGCGGATGGCCGCTGGCGACGATCTCGCGGGCGATCGCGGCGAGCATCCGCCCGGCATCGCGCGCTTCGCCCTGCAAGAAGGTGGTGAGCAGCAGGCCGCGCCACCCCTCGCGCTCCGCCTGTGCCAGCGCGGCCAGCGCCGCCTGCCGGTTGCTGCCGATGATCACGTTCTGTACTCGCTCGAAGAGTGGATCGCCGGGCTTGGGCGTCTCTGCCAGTGCGCCGGCGGCCCCGCGTCGCAGCCGCTCCACCACCGGCGCGGGCGCCCGTTCGAGCAGGCCACGGTGCTCCAGCACAGCCAGCGCCTCGGCGAAAGTCGAACGGTCCGGCACGGTCGGGCCGCTGGCGATCACGTCGAGCGGGTCGCCGACGACATCGGAGAGGACGAGTGTGACGAGCCGCGCCGGAGCAGCCATTCGCGCCAGCCCACCACCTTTGACGCCATCCAGGTGCTTGCGCAGGGTGTTGATCTCGTCGATCGAGGCCCCGCAGGCCAGCACCAGCCGCGTGAGTTCCTGCAGATCGTCGAGCGAGATGCCAGGCGCCGGCGCGGTCAGCAGCGCCGAGCCGCCGCCCGAGATCAGAGCGATCACCAGGTCGCGCCCGGTGGTGCCGGCCAGCAGCGCGGCGATCCGCTCCGTGGCGGCCACGCCCCGCGCGTCGGGAACGGGGTGGCTGGCCTCCACTATGCTGAGCGATCCGTGATGCATGCTGGAGGTCTCGCCGGATGTCGTCGGCGCTGCGGCATGGCCGTCTTTGACGACCACAACGCCCCCCGCCAGGCGGTCGCCGAGCAACTCAGCGGCGGCGCGGGCCATCGGCGCGCCGGCCTTGCCCGCACCGACCAGCAGCACCCGGTCGATCTGCGCCAGGTCGTAGCGCTGCCCGGCGACGGTCAGCCGGTCGCCGTCCCGCTGGAGGAAGCGGCGCACCGCCGCGCCAGGCTCCACCGCGTCGAGCGCGGCGGCGAGCACCCGTGCCAGCGCCGGGCCGTGCGGCAGGGCGCGCAGGCTGGCGGTGAGCAGCCGATCAGGGTTCATCGCCGGGGAGTGCCCGGTGGGCCTCTGCGGACTTGAGGGGGAGAAGCTGGATCACCGCTCGCCTGACCTGGCCGATGCTCGCGCCGAGGCGCCCCAGCACCAGCAGCAGCGGGCGGGCGACCAGATGCACCGGCTGGCGTAGGGGGGTACGCGCCACGATGATCGTCAGCCCGATGATCGCGAGCGAGATGGCGAACTGCACGCCTTCGCTGATGTGCAGCCCGAAGAGCTCCTCGGCCAGCAACTCGCCCGCGATCGCCAGCAGCAGCAGGTATGCCGCGCTCTCCAGCGCCGGCTCCCAAGCGATCAGCCGGCTGAAGAGCGAGGCGGCAAAGCGCATGATCACCATGCCGATCCCGACGCCGAGCAGAACGATCCAGAGCGTATCGGACAGCGCGACTGCGGCGATCACATTGTCCAGGCTGAACGCCAGATCGGCCAGGATGGTCGCGCCGACAGTCATCCAGAAGCCGCTTCCGTCGTGCACCGGCGGGACGATGCCCGCCGCTTCCTCAGCTTCACGCTCGCCCAGGCTGGTGAAATAGTGGAGTGCCAGGTAGAGCAGATAGGCGGCGCCTAAGATGCGTAGCCACGGCACGGTGATAATGACTCCGGCCAGGAGCAGCATCAGGGCGCGCCCGGCGTACGCGCCGAGCAGCCCGACGCGCAGCGCGGCCTGCCGCTGCGAGCCGAGCCAGTGCAGGCTGTGCTGGCTCAGGCCGCGCAGTGGCCCTGGCCAGGGGATCGGCGCATCATCGGGCAGGTGAAGGACCATCGCGCCCAGGACGGCGGCGTTGTCGATCGAGAGGATGCCCTCAAGAAAGATCAATTGCACAACAATCGTGAGGATCCCCACGTCGGCTTCCATGGCGCTGCTCCTGTCATCCCAAGGTCGGCGCTGACCAGGAGATTGTACCACGACCCGGCGCGTCGTGGCGACGTAGGGCGGTGAACCATGACGATCGACCAATGGAGGCCACTCTGGAGTGGCGAGGTGTGGCTATCGGTACTGCGGACGTTGGTTGTTCGTCCTTCGTCTGTCGTGGTCAATGCAAGAAGTCAGCGAGCTGCGCTGCCCAGTAGGCCGCGCCGCCGGCGAGCAGCACGGCCAGCGCCGCCGCTGCGGCGATGCGCCCCGCCGGCCCGCGCCGCCACAGCCAGGCCAGCGCCGGCCCGCCGCCCAGGCACAGCGCCGGGTACAGAAACAGCTCCCAGCGCACCGTCTGCCCGCGGACAAGCAGCGCCCCGAGCGAGAGCAGCGCCCCGCCCCACCAGGCCAGCAGCAGCAGCCAGAGTGCCCGCTGCGCCGCGGGCGCGTTGCCGCGCGGACGCAGCAGCACCAGCCCGGCGGCCCCGAGGGTGACCGCCAGGGGGGAGAGCAGCGGGCGCGCACCGCCCACCGCGCTCGCCAACGCCTGCCATAGCCGCGCCGGCCCGCCCGCCGCCCCCGGCAACGCCTCTGGCGCCGCCCCGAGCAAGTGCAAAAACGCCGAGTAGTAACCGAGCGCCGCGAACCCGGCGGCGAGCGCGATCGCCAGGATCAGCGCGGGCGCGGCACGCCGCTGCGCCTGCGACAGCAGACAGGCCGCGGCCAGGCCGCCAAGCAGGAGCCCGAGCGACAACGCCACGCCGCTGTGCCCGAGCAGGGCCATGGCCAGCAGCGCCAGCGCCGTGACGAACATGCGCCGCTCGCGCAGCCGCGCTCCGGCCACGGCCAGCAGCGCCAGGGCGGGGAAGGCGAGCGCCTGCCCGGCGACGTTGGCGAACTCGCCGACCGAGAGCGAGCGCAGCGCCGGGACCGGCAGCAGGTAGAGCGCCGCGCCGAACGCCGCCACGGTCGCGTCGCCGGTGGCCGCCCGGAGCACCGCCCAGATGCCCAGCAGCGCCAGGCTGTCGAGCAGCGCGCCGGTGACGATCACCACCATCCGGCGGCTGTCGTCGCCGGGCGCGAGCGGGAGCTGCGCCGGGGCCTCGACGATGTACTGCCCAGGCGGGTAAGGGGCCGGCCCGCCGCCGGCCCTGGCTGGCAGTTGCTCGGTGAAGAAGACGCTGCCGAGCGAGAATTCGAGCAGGTTGTTGGCGTTTAGCCCCAGATCGCTGAAACGCGTGACCGGGTGCAGCATCCCGCCCAGCCGCACGGTGAAGGCCAGGACGACCAGGGCGATAGCCAGCGACCGGTGGGCGGTGGGGCGCTCCGTAGCGAGCCAGGGCAGCCAGGCCAGCACAAGGGCCAGCCCCCAGCCGCCCAGCGCCACGCCGAGCAGCCCCGGAGCCCAGGCGGCCAGCGTGGCGCGGTCGGCGGCGAGCAGCCAGGCGGCGGCGAGCGCCAGCCCGAGCGCCCCGGCCAGACCCCAGCGGCGCGGCGCGCCGAGCGCCCACGCCAGACCGTAGGCTAACGCCAAGGTCGCAGCCAGCAGCGCGAGGGTGCGCCCGGCGGGCAGCCGCGGCCCGGCGACCGGCGTGACGGCAAGGCGATAGGCGACGAAGCCCAGCGAGCGAGGATCGCCCGGGGCGGCGAGCGGCGGCGTGACGAAACGCAACGCCAGGTCGCCCGCTGCATCCGGGCGCGTCAGCCAGCGGTAGATGCGCGGCTCCGGCGCGAGCGGCACATCGAGCGCGGTGCGGCCGTCGCTCCACCGGCTCGTCACCCTGCCGCCCGGCTGCCCCGCGGCACGGAACGCCGCCAGCCACGCCCCGCCACCGAGGCCCGGCAGCATCACGATCGAGTCGGCCCTGGTCCAGCGGTACGGCGCCTGGCCGAGCTGCCACCAGTCGCGATCATCGCCGCTTGCTGGCGCGGGCTCCGGGGCGTTGAAGCTCCGCGGCGCGAGGAACGGCTCGTCGTCGTAGCGGCGATACGTTTCGAGGTTGCCGCCGAAGTCGATGCGCTGGGTAGCGGGCCACTGGTAGGCCAGCGACCAAAGCAGCAACGCGGCGGCGAGCGCCATCCAGAGGCGCCACTCCACCAGCCAGCCGCCGATGGACGACCGGCGCAGGGCGACGGGCGAACGCTGGCTAGCGGTCTGGCGCAAGGGGTTCAATCCAGTATCCCGGGCGTTCGCTGCCCGTCGTCCGAGGGCGGGCCGTCCAGGCGGGGGCCGCAGGCACCCGGTGGAGGGCTGCGCCCGCCAAACCTCCCCGTTTCAGGCAGCGTCTCATCTCCCACGCCAGGTGATCACGATCACGCCGCACACGATGATCAGCGCGCCGACGATCCGGTTGAGGGTCACATGCTCGCGCAGGATGAAGTGCGCCGGGATCAGGCTGACGACATAGCTCAGCGCCAGGAGCGGGTAGGCGAACGAGAAATCCGCCCGCGAGATCACGCCGAGCCAGAAAAGCGAGCCGCTGAAGATCAGTACGAAGCCGAGCAGCACGCGCCACTCGGTGAAGGTGCGCCAGAGCGTCGCGGGCGACGGCGAGAACTCCCCGACCCGGTTCATCCCGGACTTGAGCAGCAGCTCGCCGGTGACGGTCAGGCAGATCGCGATGAGGAGCAGGGCAAAGATCACCATGCGCGGTTTCACGGGGACCGTTCCAGTACGTAGACGGCATAGTCGCAGATGCCGGAGCGCATGGTGTACCGGCGGCGCGGGACGAACCGCGGCGCCAGCAGCGCCTCGTATGCGGCATCGCTGCGGATGTGGCCGCCACGGTCGAGCCAATGCATCGCCCGCCCGGGGATGTTCCAGGCGTCCGGCGGCTCGATATCTTCCATCACCAGCAGCGTCGCCCCCGGCTTCAGCACACGGTACAGTTCGCCGACGGCGGCCTGCACCAGGTGGTCGGGCAGGTGGTGAAACACGCCGAGCACCAGCGCCGCGTCGAAGCCCCCATCCGCCAGCGCCAGCGCCGTGCCGTCCATCACCCCGAACGCGCCGGGGCGGGTGCGCCCGGCATGGCGCACATAGCCCGCCGCCAGGTCGATCCCGAGATACTGTTCCGGTGGGAAGCAGGGCGCGAAAGCACCGGTGCCGCAGCCGAAGTCCAGAAAGCGGCGCGCGCCGACATCGCGCCACGGCGCGAGCTCCCGCGCGATCACCTCCTTTTCGCCGCGAAACCCGGCCTCGACAAGCGATCGCAAGGTGTTCCAGGCCCGCGGGCTGGCAGAGAGGCGGTCAAGGGTGTGTTCGAGCAGTTGGGGCATGGATGCGTACTGCGTCACTTCTGCATTGGGTGCGATGCGCCATCGACGCGATGAAGGATGGATTCCGGCCGTACCGATGCGGGAGATGTGAGCATCGCGCGGGGTCCGCTTTCGCCGGCCGGCTTCCGCCCCCCGTCCGCCGGCTCCCCTCCGGCCGCTCGCGCCAGGGCGATGACCGACAGGCCAAACGGAAAGTGGCCGCCGCGCGCCAGCCAGGCCGCCTCGGCCGCCAGCGGCCAACGCAGCGCCTCGTTCACCGGCGGCGGCGGCAGCGCAAGGTCGGACTCAGGGCGCTCGAGCGCCGGCAGCGCCCGCTCCAGCAGCCGCTGCGCCGCCGGCGGTGGGAAGAGCAGGGCATTGATGTAAGAGCAGCGCTCGACCATAAAGCCGTGCGCATCGAGCAGCGCACGCACCTCGGCCGCGGTGTAACGCCGGCGGGTGTGGACCGCGCGGTCGTGCTTGCCGCGCAGGAACTCATAGGCTGGCAGGCGGATGAGCAGCCGCCCGCCGGGCCGCAGCACCCGTGCGACCTCGCGCAGCGCCGGCGTTTCGTCCGGCACGGCGCGGTGATACAGCACGTCGAAGGATGTCACCAGGTCGAAACTGGCATCTGCAAACGGCAGATCGAGCACCGAGCCGCGCACCAGCCCACCCGGCAGCCGGGCGCTCCCCAGCGCCAGCGCCTCGGGCGCGAGGTCCAGCCCGACGACCTGGCCGTAGCGCCGCAGCAAGGCGGCGTTGCCGCCGGTGCCACAGCCGGCATCGAGGATGCGCAGGTCGCGCCGGCCGGCGTAGACCGAATCGAGCAGCGCGGCGCTGATCGCACGCATGCCGCTGTACCACCAGTGGCGGTCTTCCACCGCCGCCATCGTCTCGTACTCGGAGCGTTCCATTCGTCACAACCGCGCCAGTCCGGGTGCGCAGTGTACCAGATGGGTGGGGGGCGCGCAAGTGGGGGTGCAAAGGTGTTGATGGTGAGGTTATCTCACCTATCAACTTCCACCGTGCACCGTCGTCACGAGCCAGAGGTTGCCTGAAACGCCCCCGGTGAGGGGTTAAGGGCTCGCACCCGAGATGCGAGAGGGTTTGGCGCATTAGCACGCTGAACGTGGAACGTTGACCGGCTACCGGCGCTCCAGGACATACACGCGGGCCTGGCGGCCGAGGATCAGCACGGGGAAGCTTTCGAGCGGAGCGAAGGCCGGCGTCCGCTCAGCGGCCCGCTCGAAAGCGCGGGTGTCGCCGGTGAGCGCGGCGAGACGCGCCCGTGGCGCCAGCACCCGCCCCAGCTCGCGCAGTACCGCCGGGTACAGGCCGCGGTTCTCCTCCGGCGAGCCGAGTTGCTGGCCGAACGGCAGGTTCACCGCGCAGGCCGTCACGGACGCGTCGTCGAGCGGCAGGTCGCGCGCGTCCCACTCGCGCAGCGCGATCGGCTGGTAGCGCGGGCCGATGTTCGCCTGCGCCGCCGCCAGCGCCTCCGGGCGGATGTCGCCGCCGAGAAGCTGGCGGTAGCGCCCGGCCTCGCCGCGCTCGATCAGGATCGTCCCGGCGCCGCACATCGGGTCGAGGAACACGTCGGTCGGGCGGGGGCGGGTGAGTAGCACCAGCGCCGCCGCGGCGGACGGGCGCAGCGAGGCCGGCAGGTGCTCGCGCCTGGCGCGGTGGCGTAGCGTCTCGTCGCTCAGGCGCAGCAGTACCAGCGCCTCGCCGTGGCCGATCGTCAGCCAGAACTCCAGTGCGTTCTCGTCTGCGAGCCGCCAGCGCCGGTCGCTGCGCGCCAGGATGCCTTTTTCGACATACTGTTGGGCGTCGGCGCGGCGGTAGTGCGCCATGCCGAGCTGCCGCGCGACGACCCGGAAGCGTAGCTTGCCCTGGCCGCCACGCCCCGGCTTCACCGCGCGCGCCAGCGCCACGGCGGCCTCGAGCGGGACGCGCTGCATCTCATCGCGCAGCTCGCGCAACGCGCCGTAGGTCGGCGGCACATCACGACGCTCCAGGACGACGACGAACACATCCTCGACGGTGCGCAGCTCCAGCAGCGCGCGCGGGTCGCCATCGAAGTCGAACAGCACCAGGCCGTTTTTATCGCCGATCTGGCGGGTTTCGCGCACGGCCGCGCCGTCCAGGCCCGCGATCTCGCGCGCGGCGATGACCTCGAAGCCCGGCTGGGTCTGGGCGGCGTAGCGCGGTCGGCGCGCTTTGGCTCGGTTCATAGGTCGAACACCAAATCCTTGGATGGCCGGGGATCGCAGAGGGATGCATGCAGATCTGCGATCCGCAATCGCGCGACACGGATGCCGCAGCCTGCCGTCCTGGCCCGCCGTTCACGCCCGCCGGTTGCGTGCCATCCACTCGACGGCGTAATCGACCAGCGAGCGCTGGCGGCAGAGGAGCGCCACGCCGCTGCCGACCCGCCCGCGCGTCTCCTGGCCGGTGTCGCGCGCGAAGGCCGCGCCGATCGCTTCGAAATCCGACGAGTCGTGGTCGACGTCGGTGAAGACCACCCACTGCCGCCGGCCATCGCGCATGATCGGCGCGCCGCTGGTGATTGTGCGCTTGACCGGGTAGGCATAGCGGTATTCGGCCAGATGGAGCGATGTGTTGTTGGCGTGGCCGACGCCCAGCAACAGCACGTAGCCGTCCAGGTCGTACACACGGGCGAGGGGCGAGCCTTCGCCCAGGCTGAAGGCCAGCGAGTGCCGCTCGGTGATCAGGGCGGCGTGCGGCCCGCGCGCGGCGAACGAGACCTGCGGGTGCGCGCTGCGGCGCGTGCCCGGCTGCTTGCGGAACGTCTCGGGAATGATGCCCATCCCGCGCGTCGGGGTCAGGTCGGGGTCGTAGGCCGGCATCGTGCGGCGAATCGTCTCCCACCAGGATTCGGGTACGGGCGGGTTGCGCCAGCCCGCGGGGTCGGACAGGTCGCCGCTGTGGGTCGGCATGACCAGCGTGCCGTTGCGGCCGAGCGCCGCCTCCAGCGCCAGGATGACGGCGACCGCCCCGCCACACACCCAGCCGAGCGCGCTGAGCGACGAATGCACCAGCAGGGTCATCCCCGACGCGACACCAAGCGCCCGCAGGTCGGCTGCCAGCGACTCGACGGTGGCCGGGGCTGCACTATGTTCGATGACCTCACGCTCGCTCATGGCCGGCGATCGTCACGCTTCGATCCTCGATCCGCAACCTGCATGTCGCGCTCCGCAACTACGGCTGCGCCAGGCGCATCCAGAAGGTCTCGCCGCCGCCGACCGGCGACGGGGCGCGCGCGTCGGTCGCGGCGAACCCCTGAAGCTCCAGGAAGGCTCGCCCTTCCGGGTTCGCTGCGGCGATCGCCCAGAGCGACTCGACGCCAGGGTGCGACTCCGCCAGCCAGCCGACCAGCAGCGCCAGGCACTCCTGACCGTACCCCTGGCGCTGAAAACCACCCCAGATCAACAGCCAGACCGCCGCCGCGCCCGGCTCCGGCGTGCTCATCGTCACCTCCGCCGCGCCGATCAGCAATCCGGTGACCGTGTGATACGCGCCGAAGAGCGTGCGGCCGGGCGTCGTCCGCGCGGCCTCCCACTGCGCGCGGACATCGGCCAGCGCCAGGCTGGCGGTGCTGCGCCCGAGCGCCTCGAAGTAGAGCGGCGTCCCTTGGTAGACCTTCAGCAGTGCCGGAAGGTCGCGCTCCGGCAGGGGGCGCAGTTCGAGATAGTCGCCGGTGAGCGTGGCCATCGATCTGTCCTGCGGAGCAAGCGGTGCCGTGGTGTGCATTATAGCGGGCTTTGCTCCGGCGAACAACCGGTGTGCGCCGCGGCGCCGGAGAAACGCTGCAGGGCGCCCCTGGCGCTCCGCGCCTCCAGGGCGTTCGATAGCGCGGCCGCACCACGATTGAGAGCGTTTGTTAACGAAATTGATACGTCCGGCATGGTATCGTCTCTCCGGACGCCGCGCTGGCGGCGCCGACGCGGAGGTGTGGGCATGCGCAGGCGAATCGGCCGCTGGCGGTCAGCGGCATTGGAGCTGGCGGCCGCCGGCCTTGTGGCGGCGACGCTGGCGCTTCCGGGGGCGCGTGGCGCGCTGGCGGCCGGCGTGGTCGGCGACGGGACGCCGGGGAGTTGCACGGAAGCGGCGCTGGCGGCGGCGGCGGGCTGGTGACGTTCAACTGCGGGCCGGCCCCGGTGACGATCACCCTGAGCGCCCCGCTCGACATCAGCGCGCCGGAGACCACGATCGACGGCGGGGGACAGGTCACGCTGCGCGGCGGCGGTGGGCGCATCATCCGCCACCGCACCTATGGCCTGATCGGCAGCAGCGTGCTGACGCTCACGAACCTGACGATCACCGGCGGGCGGGCGACCGGCGCAGGGCGCGAGGCGAACGGCGGGGCGATCCAGAGCGTCTTCGAGGCTGCCCGGACGGAGTACCGCCCGACGCTGAACGTGATCAACGTCACGTTTCTCGACAACGACGCCACGCTCACCTCGTTCAGCAGCGGTGACTCATACGACTACGGCGGCGGGGCGATCTTCACCCAGGGCGGCACGCTAAACGTTGTCAACTCGACCTTCAGCGGGAACGACGCGGCGAACGCGGCCGGGGGCGCGATTCATGGACTGCAGAGTAGCATCAGCATCGAGAATAGCACCTTTACCGATAACTCTGCGATCGGGAACGCGCCAGAGAACAGTCAAGGAGGTGCGATCTATGTGGACGGCCTGAACGCGCCGGTCGGCGGGTTTTTCCGTATCACCGGCAGCACGTTTCGCGACAACACCGCCTACAACACCGGCGGCGCGATCTACGTGAACATGTACGAAGACAGCAATCGTTTCACGGTCGATCAGAGCAGTTTTGTCAACAACGCGGTGGTCGGCGGGGCGCGGGCGCAGGGCGGCGCGATCGGCGGCGGCAGCACGGCGAACGGCGCGGGGACCGGCAACGCGGCGATCATTATCACCCGCAGCCTGTTCGCCGGCAACTCGGCTAAAAAGAGCGGCACGCCGCAGGACGGCTCCGGCGGGGCGCTTTCCTTCCCGCAGCGCGCCGTGCTGACGATCGAGAACTCGACCTTTGTAGGCAACACCGCCTTCGGCACATCGTACAACGCCAACGGCGGCGCGCTCTATATCGTCAACCAGGCCACGCCGTTCCAGATCACCAACAGCACGTTCGCCAACAACCACGCCGGCTGGGTCGGCGGGGCGATCAGCAGCGCGCAGATCGGCGAGGCGCCGGGCGGCGCGGTGCGCAACACCCTCTTCAGCAACAACACCGCCGACAACGGCCCGAACCACTGGAAGATCCAGCAGCACTGCTCGTCCGAACTCACTGATACCGGCGGGAATTTCCAGTATCCGCCGCGGCTGACGAACGCCGATTTCTATAACGATGTGACCTGTTTTGCCGGCAAAAGCGCGCCGGGCCAGACCGGCCTGCCGGTGTTCCGCGATCCGAAACTCGCGCCACTGGCGGACAACGGCGGCCCGACTCAGACGATGGCGATCGGCGCGGACAGTCCGGCCTTCGATGGCGGCGTGGCCGCCGGCTGCCCGGGGGTGGACCAGCGCGGCGTGCCGCGGCCCCAGGGCGCCCGCTGCGACAGCGGGGCCTACGAGCGGGTGCTGGCGCTCAGCGCCGCGCCGGGGCTGGTCGGCGTCGGCGAGCCGGGCTTCACGCTGACAGTGCGCGGCGAGGGTTTCACCGCGGCGAGCACCGTGCTATGGGACGGCGACGCGCTGCCGACGACCTTTGCGAGCGCCGCCGAGCTGCGCGCCGTGGTGGCGGCCGCTCGCCTTTCGACCCCGCGGCGTGTCGCGATCACGGTGAGCGGCTCGGCGCTGCCGGCGGCCACGGTGATCGTGGCCGCGCGCGTGGCGCGGGCGCACCTGCCGGCGGTGGCGCGGTAAGGCGCGGCGCGTGCTATAATCTGCCGTATGAGCTTTCTCCCCACCCGCCGGCTGCTGTTGCTGAGTGCCGGGCTCGCACTGCTTGTGGTGCTGCTGGCCGCCTGCGCCGCAGAGGTCGCGCCGGCCCCCACAGCCGTGCCGACCCAGGCGCCCCCGTCGCCGACGCCGCTGCCCCGCGGCGGAAGCCTGACCGTCCGCCTGGCCGGCGATGTACCCGACCTGCGCCCCTGGCAGCCGCGTTCGCGTGGCGAGGAGCAGATCGTCGCGCTGCTCTACAGCGGTCTTACCCGGCTCGACCCGCAGCTTCGCCCGGTGCCCGACCTGGCCGAGCGCTGGGACGCCTCCGCCGATGGTCGGACGATCACCTTCACGCTCCGTCCGGATGTCTCCTGGCACGACGGTCAGCCCTTTACTTCCGCGGACGTCGTCTTCACGATCGGCGCGCTGCGGGCGATCTCGCCGACCAACGCCCTGCTCGCCGACATCCGCCGGATCACGCGGGTGACGGCCCCGACCACGATGACGGCGGTGATCGAGTTGGACGAGCGTCACGCGCCGATCGTCAGCACGCTCTCGGTGCCGATGCTGCCGCGCCACCTGCTGGACGGGCGCAACCTGGCGAGCTTCAACGCCTGGGACGCGCCGGTCGGCACGGGGCCGTTTCAGCTCGCCGAACGCAAGCCGGGCGCCTCGATCGTGCTCGCCGCGAACAAAGCGTTCTACCGGGGGTGGCCGCTGCTCGACCGGGTGGCGTTCGTCGTCGCGCCGGACGCGAAGGTCGCCGCCGGGGCGCTGCGCGACGGCCGGCTGCTGCTGGCCGAGCTGCCCTGGCTCGATGCGCGTGTCGCCGACCAGCAGATCCCGGGCCTTCAGGTAGGGCTGTATCCGGAGAACGCCTACTACTTCCTGGCATTCAACCTGCGCGAGGGCCGCCCATTCGCCGACCTGCGGGTGCGGCGGGCGCTGGCGAGCGCCGTCAACCTGCCGGCGCTGGTGAAGAAAGTAACCGATGAGGGCGGGATCGTGATCGGCAACAGCGCTCTACCCGGCTCCTGGGCCGACCAGGTGCGCCCACCCACGGCGACGGTCGATCTGGAGCGCGCGGCGGACCTGCTGGACGATGCCGGCTGGCGCGTGCCGGATGGCGGTGGGGTGCGGCAGAAGAACGGTGTGCCGCTCGCGACCCAGATCTTCGTGCGCGGTGACGACCAGCGGCGGGTGCGGGCTGCCGAGCTGATCGCCGCGGCGGGGAACACGGTAGGGATGAGCCTGACGGTGCAGCCGGCCGATTTCGAGACTGTGATCAAATCGAAGTACGTCCCGCCATACGACTTCGACCTGCTGCTGGGGAGCTGGATGAACAACGCCGGCGACCCGGCTTATCCCGGCTACACCGCCTATGATCCGGACGACTTCGCCCTGTTCCACTCGTCGCAGCTCAACCAGGGTATCTCGGACCGCCGCCCGCTGTTGAACCTGACCGGCTTCGCCGACAGCGCCTACGACAACCAGGCCGGCGCAGCCCGCCAGCTCTACGACCTCGAGCAGCGGGCGCAGGCGGTGCGGCTGGCGCAGCAGCGGATCGCCGGGCAGTTGCCGTACCTGTTTCTGTGGGCCGACCAGATCCCGGTGCTCGCCAGCCCGCAGCTCACCACCCTCGATGGGCCGCCGAATCTCAACACGCCGATGTATATGTGGAATATCGAGCGGTGGTATCTGCGGCGATAGGCGGATTGAGCGATTGCAGCTTGCAGATTGCGCAATTGCCCGCCCCAGCCCTTAGCCTCTAGCCCCTTCGGTCGTGCCGCTGTCGTACCCCATGCGAATCCATCCCTTCTTGATAGCGTAGATCACCGCCATCGTCCGGTCGTTCACTTGGAGCTTCGACAGGATGGATGTGATGTGGTTCTTGACAGTCTGCCCGCTGATCGACAATTCGTTCGCGATCTCCTTATTCGACAGGCCGCGGGCGATGCAGTCGAGAATCTCGATCTCGCGGGAGGTGAGCGGGGCGAACAGCGCGCTCGTCTGTTCGTCATCGCTGGTGGCCAGCTCGCGGAACTGGTGCAGCACCCGGGTGGCGACGTGCGGCTTCGCCAGCACGCTGTCGTTGATCAGATAGCGCCCGCGCGCCACCTCGCGGATCATGCGGAGCAACTCAGCCGGGTGCACGTCCTTCGACGAATAGGCCGCCGCGCCGACCTTGATCGCCTGGAAGAGCTGCTCGTCGTCTTCGTACACGCTCAGGACGATCATGGCGATCCGCGGGTCGCGACGCTTGATCACGCGGGCGACCTCCAGCCCGTTCAGGCCGGGCAGGTTGATATCGACCAGCACGACATCCGGCAGCGCCCGCTCGGCCAGCTTGATCGCCTCCTGGCCGTTCTCCGCCTCACCGACGACCTCCATGTCGCCAGCGGCCTCCAAACTCCAGCGGATACCGTTGCGAAAGAGCGGATGGTCATCGATGATCAGCACGCGGATTTTCTCAGCCATAGCCTGCCTCTTCGCTTCCGCTCAAACCATGCCGCCATTCCTGGCGCGCCGCTGGCCTACCCGAGCGGCAGCACCACGGTCACCTCGGCACCGTGGCCGGGGCTCGACGCGACAGTGAACCGCGCGCCGATCATCTCGGCACGCTCGCGCATGCTCGTCAGCCCCCAGTTCGTCCGCCCGGCGCGCCGGGCGACCTCGCGCGGGTCGAACCCCGGCCCCTCGTCCCGCACTTGGAGCCGCACCGCCGTCCCCTCGTTCGTCAGCCGCACGCTGATCGGCGCGCCGCGGGCATACTTGTAGGCGTTCTGCAGCGACTCCTGCACGATGCGATAGAGCACGATCTCAACCTCGCGCGGCAGCCTCGGCAGCGGGTCGGCGTCCAGCCCGACCGGCGCGCCGTGGATGTTCGCGTAGCGCCGCACCAGCTCGCCGATCGCGGCTGCCAGCCCCTGCTCGTCCAGCCGCCCGGGCCGCAAGTCGGCGATGAAGCGTCGCACGTCGGCCAGCCCGTCGCGTACCGCGCTGCGCAGCCGGTCGAGCGTCAGCAGCAGGCGCGCGTCGTCGTGCCCCTGGGCGGCGGTGCAGGCGGTCTCCAGCAGCATGAGCGTGTTGGCCAACACCTGCGCCGGGCCGTCGTGCACCTCGCGCGCCAGGCGCAGCCGCTCCTCCTCGCGCCCGGCGATCGCTTGTGCCCGCAGCGCCAGCGCCCACGGGTCGGTGGTCGGGGCATTTGCCGGGCCGGTCAGCGCTGCGCTGCTCATCTCGATCTGTCGGACGAACTGCTCGAGTTGGCGCGCGGCGTGCTCGCTGGCGGCGGCCTCCTGCGCCAGGGCGTCGTGCTGGGCGCGCAGCGCCGCGATCCGGCGTTTCAGCTCGCCCGCGCCGAACGCGCCGCGCCCGGCGGCCGCCTGGTAGCGGACGGTCGCCTCGTCGAGCTGGCGGGATGTCTGGCGCAGCGCGGCCTGGAGCGCCTCGCCTTCGCGGCGGGTCTCCTGGACCAGCGCCCGCATCCGGGCCAGTTGCTCATCGACGATCGCCTGCGCCTCGCGCAGCACTGGCGGAGAGTCGGTGCTCACATCCGTCTCGAGTCAGTCGCGCAGCGCCGCCGCGCTGCTCAATTCGCTAGCACTATACACCAACTGCACCTGTTCTGCTAGTGATTCGGGCAATGATGGCGATTTCGATCAGATGGTTGCGCCCGCGCTGCCTTACGATGCATCATCGTAGGACTCATGCGATTCGCGCCTCGTGCGAGAGAGGGCGGGCCGTCGCCCTCCAGAGCTCGTGTGTCGCGGCGGCTCGACGGTGACATGTCGCTGCGGCGCCGCCGAGCCGGGGATCGTGGGAAGGCAACGCCTCGTCGCGCCCGCCCCGCTACCACCTCTCACTCCGGCAGCTTCAGACCCTCCTTGACGATCAACTTGCGGATGTCCGGCCCGCTGAGGAAGGCGTACAGCTCGTGGATGGCGCGCGGCGCGCCCCGCTCGCGCGAGCGCAGCACATGCCATTCCTGCTGCAGGTTCAGCCCGCTCAGATCGACCACACCGGCATCGCGGCCGCGCGGCAGGCGCGTCTGCGGGATGAACGCCAGGCCGATCCCGTCGCGCACCGCCCGCACCGTCAGCCCGACACTGTCGGTCTCCAGCGCGACATGGATGTCGCCGGCGCCGATGCCGCGCCGCCGCAGCCCGTCTTCGATCACGCGGCGGGTGGGCGTGCCGGATCGCGGCAGGATCAGCGGCTCGTTGCGGAGCGCGCCGGGGGGCACCTGCTCCTGCGCCAGCAATGGGTGGTTGCGCGGCGCGAGCAGCACCAACGGCTCGACGGCGAACAGGGCCGACTCCCACCCGCGGCGGCGGTGCGGCTCCTCGATCAGCAGGATGTGCGCCCGCTGCGCCGCCAGCCATTCCAGCAGCGTCTCGCTCGGCGCGAGCGTAACCGTTACCCCGATCGCCGGGAAGCGGGCGCGGAAGGCGGCCAGCAGCGGCGGCAGCACGATCTCGCCGGTCGATGGGGTGCAGCCCACGGTGACCCGCCCGGCGATCTGGCCCCGCAGCGCCTTGACATTCTCCTCAGCCCGTTCGGAGAGCGCCAGCATCTCGCGTGCCAGCTCGATCAGCGCCTCGCCGGCGTGTGTCGGCAGCATCTGCTGGCCCACGCGCCGGAACAGGCGCGCCCCGTCGAGTTGCTCTTCGAGCAGGCGGATATGCTGGCTCACCGCCGGCTGCGACATGTGCAGTTGCTCGGCCGCGGCGCTGTAGTTGCCGCTGTCCACGACCGCCAGAAAGGTGCGCAGGTGGATCGTGTTGAGCATGGCATTGTCGGCAGAAGCGAGCGGGTGGTCAGATGGTCAGACGGGGAGATGGTCAGATCAGCGGCCATCTGGAATCTGCAATCACACAACGGCCAGGAGCCAGCGAACCAGACAGGGAGACACGGCGAAGGGGAGACCAGCCAGGAGCCTGCACGGACCACGCATCACTCAAAACTCAGAACATCGCCCCCTGTCTCCTATGGGTGCACCGGCGCCGTAAAATAAAACCCCAGCGCGACCAGCACATACACCGCCAGCAGTTGCGCGCCCTCCAGCCAGTTGCTCTTGCCGTCCACCGCGATCAGGGCCGCGATCAGCACCGCCAGAAAGAGCGTCGCAACCTCGAACAGGCTGAAGAACAGTGTCAGTTCGCGCCCGAAGAGCAGGCTGATAAACACCAGCAGCGGCGCCACGAACAGCGCGATCTGCATGCTGGAGCCGAGCGAGATCGACAGCGACAGATCCATCTTGTTCCTGATCGCCACCTGCACCCCGACGATATGCTCGGCGACATTGCCGACGATCGGGATGATAATAATCCCCAGGAACAGCTCGCTCACGCCGAGGCTTTCGACCACCGGTTCGACTGCCTCGACCAGAAACTCGCTCAGAAACACGATCGCGATCGTGCTCGCCACCAGCACCCCCGCCGCGACCGGGACGCTCCACGTCGCCTGATGCTGCTCCTCTTCCGCGGAAGGACGATCCACCTCGCTGGCGCTGTCCGCCATGTCCACCGGCCCGCGAAACTGAAAGACCAGGCTCAGCAGATACAGCAGGATGAGCACGCCAGCGACGCCCAAACTGAGCGCGTTCAGCGCCGGGTCGTTCACGTCGGTGTTGACGACGTCGAGCGCCCCGCGCTGGACCTCGGCCACCAGCTCGAACAGCGTCGGAATGATCAGCCCGATGACCGCCAGGGTCATCATCGAGGCCGACATGCCGGCCAGGCCGCGGTCGAAGCGCTGGATGCCGTTCCGCCAGCCGCCGAGCAGCAGGCTAAAGCCCAGGATGAGCAGCAGGTTCCCAAGGATCGATCCGGTGATCGACGCCTTGACGAGCGCGTACTGCCCGGCGCGCAGCGCAACAATGGTGATGATCAGCTCGGCGGCGTTGCCGAGCGTGGCGTTCAGCAGCCCGCCGACCTTCGGGCCGGTGTGGATCGCCAGCTCCTCGGTTGCCTCGCCGAGCAGCCCGGCGAGCGGCACAAGGGCGATCGCCGAGACGGCAAAGATGATCAGCGGGTTCCAGTGCAGCAGCTCCGCCGCCACCGCCAGCGGAACAAACACGAGCAGATAGCGCAGGAATCGCAAACGGCGCTCCTTCGTCTTCAGCGGCCTGGCGGATGAGCGTTTGTTCAACGGTTTTGCTATCAATCTTCATCATACCATATCTTGCGTTTCAGCCGAAGAAGCGGTACAATTGAGCTGCTTCAGATCTAGGGCAGCGACGCCAGACGACCGGCGCGCTGCCTTTTCGTTTACGCAGTCGTCCTGGAGGCCATCATGCCATCGGACAGCGAACTGACCGACCTGCTGATGCAGGCGCAGACCATAGCGATTGTCGGGATGAGCGACCGCCCGGAGCGGGACTCATATGCCGTCGCGCGCTTTTTGCAGCGCCATGGCTATCGGATCATCCCGGTGAACCCGAACCTGCGCGGCCCCGTGCTCGGCGAGGTGCCCTACGCCAGCCTGCGCGATGTGAAAGAGCATATCGATATCGTCGATGTGTTCCGCCGGCCGGAGTTCGTGCCAGCAGTGGTCGAGGACGCGATCGCCGTTGGCGCGGGCGCGGTGTGGATGCAGCTCGGCGTCATCAATGATGCAGCGGCCCAGCGGGCGCGCCAGGCCGGCCTGACGGTGGTGATGGACCGCTGTATGGCGATCGAGCACCGCCGGCTGATGCGCTACGCCGAGATGGTCGCCTAGCCCGCGCAGCGCACAAAGGCGAAGACCGCGCTGAGAGGTTCCGGTTTCGCGCCGGGCCGGTAGCCGTGAGGCTGCTGCCCGGCGCGAGCGTTTCTGCGCGCTTGCTGCAGCGCTCCCTCCGCGCGCGGGAGCGGTATCAGCCGGGGCGCGTAGACGCGCGCCCGCGCCTGCCCGGGGGGTTATGGCGCCTGCCCCTCCTCGATCAGCGCGCGCGCCTGGCGCACCAACTGGTCGAGCCGGGCATCGACGATCTGCTGCCACTCGCTGGCTTCGTCTTCTTCCAGCGCGCCGCCGCCGTATTTCAACTCGCGCGCCATATCCCAGCCCTTGCGCGCCGCGAACCGCTCCAGCTCAGCCCGGCGCGCGGGCGGCCAGCTGGCGATGTAGCGCTGGAAGGCGATATTGAGCTTGTTGGAGCCGTCCGGATCGAGGGCGGGAAGCGCGATCCATGGCTCGCTGTCGTACGGGTGCGGGTGCTTCGCCGAGGAGAAGAAGATCTCGCCGTGCGTCCGGCTGTAGCGGTACTCGCCGTCGCCGGCGTAGTTGGCCGGGTTGCTGGCGATGGCGCCTTTGAGCATGCGGTCGGTGATCGCCATTGCGGTGCTCCGCTGCAGACTGCGCCGGGCGGCGCCCGGCGGCGTGTAGTATACCGCAGCGCCAACCGGTTGTACAGGGCTGCTTCGACGCTTCCGCCCCGTGGGGGCCGCATGGAAGGGGCCGGCAGTCGCATTCAGGAGTCTTTCATGGCCGCTGTGTCGAGCAGCATGGTATAATTTGCTGGGGCGGGCGCCAAGTGGTGGCAGCCCGTGAGCGAGCGATCAGTGCGCATGAACCTCTGGCACGAACTCGACCCGGGGCCGGATGTGCCGAACGTCATCCACGTCATCGTGGAAATCCCCAAAGGGTCGCGCAACAAATACGAGTTTCACAAGCAGACCGGCGCGTTCAAGCTTGATCGCGTGCTCTACTCGCCGGTGCACTACCCCGGCGACTACGGCTTCATTCCGCAGACGTATTACGACGACGGCGACCCGCTCGATGTGCTGGTGATGACCAATCTGCCGACGTTCACCGGCTGCATCGTCGAGGCCCGCCCGATCGGCATGTTCCGCATGACCGACCGCGGCGAGCCGGACGACAAGGTGCTCGCCGTGCTGCACTACGACCCGTTTTTCCAGGACATCAGCGATTATACCGACTTGCCGGCGCACTTCATCAAGGAAGTCGAGCACTTCTTCACGGTCTACAAGGACCTGGAGGGGGTACGGGTCGAGCCGATCGGGTGGGAGGATGCCGCGTGGGCGAAGGAGCGTGTCCTGTACGCGGCGAACCATTACTGGGACATGCGCGCTGGCCGCCTGCCCAAGCGAGCGTAGCGCGCCCGAGCCGGGCGGTACAACGAACCAGATGACAACGAACGACAACACGGTCCGGCGTGACCAACGAACAGCGTACTCGGCTGGGGGCGTCATCTATCGGTTTGACAAGGGTGGGATCGAGGTCGCACTGATCGCCACGAACGGTGGCCGACGCTGGGGGTTGCCCAAGGGGCATGTCCGGCGCGGCGAGACGGCGGAGGCCGCCGCCGTACGCGAGATCGCCGAGGAGACCGGCCTGGACGGCGCGATCGAGCGCCACCTGGCGACGATCGAATACTGGTTCCGCGCCGGGACGACGCGCATCCACAAGTACGTTGATCTCTTCCTGGTGCGGTACACCAGCGGCGCGCTGGCTCCGCAGCAGGCCGAGGTCGATGACGCCCGCTGGTTTCCGCTCGGCGAGGCGCAGCAACTCGCCTCGTTCGAGCGCGAGCGCGAGGTGCTGGAGCGCGTGCGGCAGCTCGTGGAGGCGGGCGAGCTCGCATGACGCGGTTCCACGCCGGCACGCCGGGCGTCATTGGCTCAGAGACGCACCTCCGGCTGGTACTCACCCCATACCGCCCGTAGCGCGCCGCAGACCTCGCCGACGGTCGCCATGCGGCGGAGCGCCTCGCGCATCGGCTCCAGCACGTTCGCGCTGCCCCGCGCCGCCGCCTGCAGCGCCTCGAGCGCCGCCTGCACCGCCGCGCCGTCGCGCGCGGCGCGGATGCGCGCCAGTGCCGCCGCCTGCTCGCGCGCCACTGCCTCGTTCGGCTGGAAGATCGGCACCTGCGCCTCCTCGCCCTCGGCGAAGCGGTTCACACCGACGATCACCTGCTCGCCGGCTTCGACCCGCCGCTGGAAGGCGTAGGCCGCCTCGGCGATCTCGCTCTGCATCCACCCCTGCTCGATCGCCGCGACCGCCCCGCCCAGCGAGTCGATCCGCTCGATCAGCGCCCAGGCGCGCGCCTCCAGCGCGTCGGTCAGCGCCTCGACCGCGTAGGAGCCGGCTAGCGGGTCGGCGGTGGCGGCCACCCCGCTCTCGTAGGCGATGATCTGCTGGGTGCGGAGCGCCAGCGTCGCCGCCTCCGCGGTCGGCAGGCCGAGCGCTTCGTCGTAGCTGTTGGTATGCAGGCTCTGCGTGCCGCCGAGCACCGCCGCCAGCGCCTCGATCGTCGTCCGCACGACATTGTTGAGCGGCTGCTGGGCCGTCAGGCTGGCGCCGGACGTCTGCGTGTGGAAGCGCAGCATCATGCTGGCCTCCGCGCGCGCGCCGAAGCGCTCGCGCATGATCCGCGCCCACATCCGCCGCGCCGCGCGAAACTTCGCGACCTCCTCCAGGAAGTTCGGATTGCTGACGAAGAAGAACGACAGGCGCGGCGCGAAGTCATCCACCTGCAGGCCAGCCCGCGTCGCCGCCGCGACGTACGCGACCCCGTTGGCGAGGGTGAAGGCGATCTCCTGCGCCGCCGTCGCGCCTGCCTCGCGGATGTGGTAGCCGCTGATCGAGATCGGGTTCCAGCGAGGGATGCGCCGCCGGCAGTAGTCGAAGGTGTCGGTCACCAGCCGCATGGACGGGCGCGGCGGAAAGATGTAGGTGCCGCGTGCGGCGTATTCCTTCAGGATGTCGTTCTGGATCGTCCCGCTGAGGTGCGCCGGCGCGACCCCCTGGCGCTCGGCCACCAGTTCATAGAGCAGCAGCAACACAGCCGCCGGGGCGTTGATCGTCATCGAGGTGCTGACGCGGTCGAGCGGGATGCCCTCGAACAGCGCGGCCATGTCCTCCAGCGAGTCGATCGCCACGCCGACCCGTCCGACCTCGCCTTCGGCACGCGGGTCGTCCGAGTCGAGGCCGAGCTGCGTCGGGAGGTCGAAGGCGACTGAGAGGCCGGTCTGCCCCTTTTCGAGCAGCATCCGGTAGCGCTGGTTGCTTTCGCGGGCCGAGGCGAACCCGGCGTACTGGCGCATAGTCCAGAGCCGGGTGCGGTACATCAGCGGGTGGATGCCGCGGGTGTAGGGGTAGTGCCCCGGGTCGGGCGCGGGCGGCCCGGCGTCCTCCGCCCGGTAGACCGGCTTGATCTCGATGCCGGAGTCGGTAACGATCTGGCTCATCGCATCCTCGCAGGCGCAGTCGGGAACTCTGGTGTGCCTCCCAGGATACCACGAATGGGCGGCGGATGGCGGACAGGTGATAAACGGCAGGCGAACGACAGAGGATGAAGGACAAAAGCGGGCCTGCTGCTTGCCCGCACCTCCCGCGTTTGGTGTAGCCAGGGTTCGTCCTTCGTCTTGCGTCGGTGGCCCGTGACCGTTCCGGCCCCCGTGCGGAACGCAGCGCGATCGCACGTGCATGGCCGTGCCGCCTGAAGGTGGTACCTGCATGTTGTGCTGCCTGAAGGTGGTACCTGCAGGTTGTGCCGCGTGAAGGTGGTACCTGCAGGTTGTTCCGCCTCCAGGCGGTCCACGTTGATCGTTATGAATCAGATCGGACCACCATAGTGGTGGTGGTGAGACTCCAGGTCGGGGATGGCGTTGGCGCGGGCGATGACCGCGTAGAGCGCGCCGGAGGGGCGCAGCCGCCGCTCGCCGGTGCGGTGATCGAAGGCATACAGGCCGAAGCGCAGCCCCCAGCCATCCGCCCACTCGAAATTGTCGAGCAGCGACCAGTGGAACACGCCACGTACATCGATCCCCTCGGAGATCGCCTTGTGGACGGCTGCCAGGTGGCTTAGCAAGAATTGGGGCCGCTGGTCGTCGTCCTCGTCGGGCAGGCCGGTCTCGGTGATATAGATCGGCTTCTTGAACCCGGCCAGTCGGTGAAGCGCACGGTAGGCGCCGTGGGCGTAGATCTCGCCGTACGAGCGCCCGTTGCCGCCGATATCGCTGAACGGCAGCCCGGCGGGGATGTCGAACCGCACCAGCCCGCGCGCCCGCCAGTCGAACGCGACCACGTCGCGGGTGTAGTAATTCAGACCGAGGAAATCGCACGAATCGCGCAGGCCGGGCAGTTCGCGCAGCCCGTTGCCAAACGGCGGCATCAGCCGGCCGGTGGCCAGCGACCAGAGGAACGCGCCGGAGCTGAGATAATCGATCAACCAGGCCGGAAGGACATCCAAGGTGCGCGGCGTCGCCGGCTCGACGATCCGTAGGTTGTGCACCAGGCCGACGCGCAACGCCGGGTGGACGCTATGGATGACATCGGAGGCGATCGCGTGGCCGCGCAGCATCGCCGCCACGACCTTCAGGGCGGCGCGCGGGTTGCGCCAGCCGGGCGGCCAACGGCCAAGCTGGTAGCTCATGCCGGCGTAGATCAGCGGCTCGTTGATCGTACACCACAGATCGCACAGATCGCGCAGCTCGGTGACGACATATCGCACATAGCGCCCGAAGCGCCGCGGCGTGTCCGGGTGCAGCCAGCCACCGCGCGCCTCGATCCACAGCGGGTGGGTGAAGTGATGGAGCGTGATCATCGGCTTCAGGCCGCGCTCCAGCATCTGCTCGACGATCTCGCGGTAGCGCCGGATGGCGCCCTTGTCGAACTCGCCATCGCGAGGCTCGATCCGGCTCCACTCGACCGACATACGGTGGGCGTTCTGCCCAAGCGCCGCGGCCCGATCGAGGTCGGGCCGGGCGTCGCGCCACCAGCCGCAGGCGTCACCGGAGACATCGTTGTTCCAAATGTGGCCTGGCTGCTGCTCCCAGGCCCACCACTGGTTGTTGGTGTTCTGCCCCTCGACCTGGTGCGCTGAGGTCGCGGAGCCCCAGAGAAATCCTTCAGGAAAGCGAAGCGGCGACATAGCCTCTCCGGACGGTGGATGTTTCCACCAAAAAACTTGAACATTATACCATGCGCATAGGCGTTGCCGGCAGCCGCTCAGAAGCTGTCTGAAACGGGGAGGTTTGGAGGGCTGCGCCCCCCAAGATTCCTGATGTTCCGCCGCCCGCGCGGCGAGGTAGGATTGCTTCTGGGCGCCGCAGGCCCCCAACACCCCCCGCTGGGAGCTTTTCAGGCCGCCTCTCAGATTCGCAAATTCATGCTATCATGCCCGAGGCACCAGGCTGTGCGCCGCGGCGGCGATCCGGCGGCGCGCGCGTTCAGCGACGGCGGACGACCCCGGCCGCACCGATGCAGAAGGGCGAGCATACGGCCACACCGGCTTTGGTCCTCCGTCATCTGTCCGTCGTCCCGGCCCTGGCCGGGGTTCGTCCAGCCGCCCACCGCCCCTGTCTACCGTCCGCTGCTTGTAAGGTGAGCCGTATGACCGCCCGCCCGCTGCTGATGCTGATCGACGGCCACGCGCTAGCCTTTCGCGCTTTTCACGCGCTGCGCGAGGCCGGCCTGCGCTCGTCGCGCGGCGAGCCGACCTACGCGGTCTTCGGCTTCGCCTCCATCCTGCTGACCGCCATCCAGGAATACCACCCGACTTACCTGATCGTCACGTTCGACGTGGGCCGCACCTTTCGCGACGACATGTATGCCGAGTACAAGGCCGGGCGCGGCGAGCCGCCGGATGAGTTCCACCCCCAGCTGGAGCGGATCTTTCAGTTCATCCGCGCGCTCAACATCCCGATCGTCACCGCCGAGGGGTACGAGGCGGACGACGTGATCGGCACGCTGGCGACCCAGGCGGCGGCCCAGGGCGTCGATACGCTGATCCTCACCGGCGACACCGATACGCTCCAGCTCGTCAACCCGCATGTCCGCGTTCTGCTGGCCAATCCCTACGGCCGCAAGACGACTACGACAATCTACGATGTGGCTCAGGTCGCGGCGCGCTACAAGGGGCTGCGCCCGGACCAACTGGCCGACCTGCGCGGGTTGAAGGGCGACGCGTCGGACAACATTCCCGGCGTCAAGGGGATCGGCGAGGCCGGGGCGATCGCGCTGCTCAACCAGTTCGGCACGATCGAGAACCTCTACGATCACCTGGACGAAGTGCCCAAGCGCTACCAGAAGCCGCTCGAGGGTCAGCGCGACATCGCGCTCTTCAGCAAAAAGCTGGCGACGATCGTCTGCGACGCGCCGGTGACGCTCGACCTGTCCGCCGCGCGGCTGGACGACTACGACCGTGCGGCGGTGATCGCGCTCTTCCAGGAGCTGGAGATGGGCGCGTCGCTGATCAAGCGCCTGCCCGCCCCCGGCGGCGGCCTGGCCGAGGAGGAGTTGCCGGCCACGGGGGCGAGCGACGTGCGGCCAGAGACTGGCGAGTCGCCGCCGGATGCTACGAGCCTCCCGCCTCCTCCCTCCCGCCCCCCGGAGGCCGCGCATCAACTGGCGATGTTCGACCTGCCGGCGGAGGCGGCGGGGGGGCCGGCGGCCTCGCTGGTGCCAACGGCCGCGCCGGCCCCGCCTGCCCTGGGCGATTACCGGGCGGTGCAGCGCGAGGAGGAACTGGCCGAGGTGGTGGCGGCGCTGGCGGCTGCGCCGGCCTTCGCCTTCGACTGCGAACTGGACGGCCTCCGCCCGCTGCAGGACCCACTCGTCGGCGTGTCGCTGGCGGTGACGCCGGGGCGCGCCTGGTACATCCCGTTCGGCCATCGCGCGGGACGGCAGTTGCCGCAGAAGCAGGTGTTGGATGCGTTGCGGCCGTTCTTCGCATCGAACACGCCGAAATACGCGCACAACGCCAAGTTCGATATCGAAGCGCTCGAACATGCCGGCGTGAAGGTCGAACATGTCACCTTCGACACAATGCTGGCGGCGGCGCTGCTGCCGAACAAGAACCGCAACCTGAAGAGCCTGGCGTTTTACGAGCTGAAGCTGCCCGAGCCGATGACCGACATCGATGAACTGATCGGCCGGGGCAAGAATCAGATCCGCTTCGGCGACGTGCCGGTGGAGCAAGCCGCGCCGTACGCCGCCGCCGACGCCGATATGACGCTGCGGCTGAAAGATGTGCTGGAGCCGCAGCTCGCCGCGCAGCCGAAGGTCCACCAGCTTTTCGCCCGGCTGGAGATGCCGCTCCTGCCGGTGCTGGTGCGCATGGAGCAGGCCGGGATCGGGCTGGACACCGACTACCTACGGGCGCTCGGCGAGCGCATGGGTCAGCGCCTGGCCGAGATCGAAACACAGATTTACGCGATCGCCAAGCGCCCGTTCAACATCAACTCCGGCGATCAACTCGCGGACGTGCTCTTCAAAGACCTCCAACTGCCGACCGCCGGGTTGGGCAAGACCTCGACCGGGCGCTACTCGCTGACCGCGCAGGCGCTCGAAGACCTGCGCCCATACGACACGACCGGGATTCTCGAACTGATCCTGCAATACCGTCAGCTCTCCAAACTGAAGAGCACCTACGTCGACGCGCTGCCGGCGCTGGTTAACCCGGAGACCGGGCGTGTCCACACCACCTACAGCCAGCTCGGCGCGGCGACCGGGCGGCTGAGCAGCAACGACCCGAACCTGCAGAACATCCCGACCCGCACCGACGAGGGGCGCGAGATCCGCCGCGGCTTCGTCGCCGCGCCCGGCCATGTCTTCCTGGCCGCCGACTATTCGCAGATCGAGCTGCGGGTGTTGGCGCATGTGACACAGGACCCGAACCTGGTCGAAACCTTCCTGATGGACCAGGATATCCACGCCGCGACCGCTGCGCAGCTCTTCGGCGTGCCGATCGACCGGGTGGACAAGAACCAGCGGCGGGTGGCGAAGACGACGATCTTCGGCATCATCTACGGTATCAGCGCCTTCGGGCTGGCCCCGCGGATCGGGACGAGCCGCGGCGAGGCGCAGCGCCTGATCGACGAATTGTTCGCCCGCTTCCCTGGCATCCGCGAGTACATCGACCGGACGTTGGAGGAGGGCGCGCGCGAAGGCTACGTCCATTCGCTGTTCGGGCGGCGGCGCTATATGCCGGAGCTGCGCAGCGGCCCGCCACAGCGCCGCCAGGCGGCCCAGCGCGAGGCGATCAACGCGCCTATCCAGGCGACCGCCGCCGACATCATGAAGATCGCCATGATTCGGGTGGACGAGGAGCTGCGCCGCCGCAACTTGCGCACGCGCCTGCTGCTGCAGGTGCACGACGAACTGATCCTTGAAGCGCCGCGCGAGGAACTGGATGTCGCCGCCCGCCTGGTGTGTGAGGCGATGGAGAACGCCTACAAACTGTGCGTGCCGCTCAAGGTCGAGATGGAAAGCGGGCCGAACTGGCTGGAGATGGAACCCATCAGGTCGTGACGGAAGTGTCACAACCTGTCGCACAGCTATCATCCGTATGTCATCCGGCTGTGGCACAATCGCAGGCGGGTATGCTACAATACCTGCCTGGCATGCCCGGCGCCCGCCTCCCGCCGCCCCGGCCCGACAGCCGGGAGGGCCGCCGGCCCGGCTTGGAGAAGAACGGACCGTCCGATGGACACCCAGACGCTTGACACCCTGCCCGCCGCGCGCAACGGCGCCGCTCGCGCCGAAGCCACGCCCGTCCTCTCGGTCGTCGCGCCGGTGTACAACGAAGAAGCCCTGCTGCCGGAGTTCGCCCGCCGCACGGTGGCGACGCTCGAGGGGCTCGGCGAGCCGTTCGAGCTGGTGCTGGTGAACGACGGCTGCCGCGACGGCTCGCCGGAGATCATGCGCGCGCTGCACCAGGCCGACCCGCGCATCAAGGTCGTCAACTTCTCGCGCAACTTCGGCCACCAGCTGGCGATCACCGCCGGCACCGACTACGCCCGCGGCCAGGCGGTCGTGGTGATCGACTCCGACCTGCAAGACCCGCCGGAGGTTATCCCCCAGCTCGTCGCCAAATGGCGCGAGGGCTACCAGGTGGTCTATGCGGTGCGCGCCGAGCGCGAGGGCGAGACGGCGTTCAAGCTCGCCACGGCGGCGCTGTTCTACCGCCTCATCCGCCGCATCACCAATGTCAACATCCCCGCCGATACCGGCGACTTCCGCCTGATGGACCGCAAGGTGGTCGACTCGCTCAAGTCCATGCGCGAGCACCACCGCTTCATGCGCGGGCTGTCGGTATGGGTCGGCTTCCGCCAGACCGGAGTGGAGTACAAGCGCGACGCGCGCAAGGCCGGCGAGACGAAGTACCCGCTGCGTAAGATGGTCCGCTTCGCGCTGGACGCGATCACCAGCTTCTCGTATGTCCCGCTGCAGCTTGCGACCTACACCGGCTTCATCATCGCCCTGATCAGCGTGATCGGGATCATCGCCGCGATCATCCTGCGCCTCACCGGCGTGGACACGCTGAAGGGCCAGGCGACGACGCTGATCAGCGTGCTGTTCCTTGGCGGCGTGCAGCTGATCTTCCTGGGCATCATCGGCGAGTACCTGGGCCGGATCTACGACGAAGTGAAGCGCCGCCCGCTCTATATCGTCGCCGAGGCGCTGGGGTTCGAGGACGGCGCGGGGAAGTAGCCGGTTTTCCCGTCACGGCGGACCCAGCGAGGGCGAGCTGCGCTCGCCCTCGCTGGGTTGGGTATACACGGCGAAGGACGCTCGTCAGGGACTGCCGCGGCTCCCACGGCAGTGAAAAGCACTCGTCCGCGTTGCGTTGCTCGCTCCGGGCGCTCACCGTCGGCCCATTCGTGCCGCCGTCCCCACGCTGGCAGGCGGGAGGGAGTGTAGCCGCACCGCGTTCTCCCGATCGTCGTTGGCGCGAACAGCGGAGAGAGGAGGCGCCCCGCGAGCCGCCTATCCCGGATATCGCCGGCCGCCGCTTTCACATCGCTCATAGGCATGGTATCATAAAGCGATCCGTCGCAGGTTGCATACTGGCCGCTGGTAGCGTACGCGTGGTCGTCGTTCCCTCAATGGTGAAGGAGGCGCGCGATGGCATATCTGGTCTGGATCGGCATCGGCCTGGCAGTCGCGGCGGTGTTCGGTGCCAGCACGCGCCGGCGCGACTACCGCCCGCTGGCAGGCGGCTCGTACCTCGGCGGGGCGTTCGGGGCGCTGATCGGCGGCATGCTCGCCGACGCGCTCATGGGCGTCGGCCTGCGCGCGTTGACGCTCGCCAGCGTGCTCGGCGCGATTATCGGCGCGCTGCTCTTCTGCTGGGCGATGATGCCGCGCACGACCGATACGGAGGCGTGAGCGGCGACAGACCGTTGGGCCGCCAGAGCGACGGACTCTCTCAAGCGTCTGACCGTCTGACCGTCGCATCCTGAAGCAGCGCGGCGACCACCCGCTCCCAGGTGATCCCGGCGACCCGCGGCGGGCCGGCGGCCCCGAGCCGCGCGGCCAGCCCCACATCGGCGGCGAGTGCGTCGAGGCGTGTGGCGATCGCTTCCGGGCGTGGCGCAGCCACCACCCCGCAGACCCCGTCCTCGACGAACTCCAGCACGCCCCCCGAATCGTCGGTCGTCACGACCGGGCGGGCCGCGGCGAGCGCCTGCACCGTGGTGAAGCCGTAGTCCTCGTCCACCGGCCCGTAGTACACCGCCCGCGCCTCGGCGTACAGGTCGATCAATTCCTCGTCCGGCACATAGCCGCGGAACTGGACACGCCCGCCGAGTCCCAGATCGCCCGCCAGCCGCTCGAGCCGCTCGCGCTCCGGCCCGGCGCTGACGATGATCGCCCGGAGCGGCTGACGCATCGCGGCCAGTGCCCGCAGCAGCAGATCCACCCGCTTGGCCGCGTCCAGCCGCGCGTCGGAGAGGATATAGTCGCCATACGGCCCGGCCCGCAGCCGCCCGGCGTAGCGGCTCGGCGGGTAGAGCGGCGCCGCGTCCAGGCCGTTGAAGCGCCGCAGCCGCGCCGCGACGTTGTGCGAGATCGCGAAGCGCGCCCGCGCCTCGCTGAGCGCCGCCCGGTCGAAGCGCAGCAACCAGTCGCGCACGGCGCGATCCTCGGGGGTGTTGGCGAAGTCCGAGTGTGGCGTGCCGTACCAGTCGTACGCCTGGCGATGCTGGTGCACCAGCCAGACCACCTTGTTGGGATGGCGCGCGGCGTACGATGGAAACTTGGTGCAGATGATCCGATCGACCGGCGCGCCGTTGGCATGCGTCAGGTCCAGCAGGCGCCAGGCCAGCGCCGACGGCGCCAGGCGGTCGTGCGGCTGCCAGGCGTAGGGCAGGCTGACGATAGCGGCGGCGTGGCCGCGGGCCTGGAGCGCGTCGCGCAGCCCCTCGGCCAGCAGTTCGGCCCCGCCACGCGCGAACGGAGCCTGGGCAGTGCAGATCAGAATGCGTTGCATGGCGCAATACACGCGTCGGCAGGCAGTTGCCGGCGATCCCGCCGGCGGCCGGGGCATTGTAGCACGGCGGGCGCCCTGAGTGCGTGCCCCGAAGGGGCGGACAACCTGCCCGGCCATGCGCCACGCATGGCCGCTGCCCGCCACGGGCGCACTTGTGTGGCGAAGCGAAGACGAACAGGGAGCGCGGCGGCAACGGCGCTCGACGTCGCAAGCGCGCACAACCTGGGGTAGACCGTGCTTCGCGCCGGCTTCGGCGCGCTCACGGCAACGCTTCCACCTGCTGGCGGGCGGTGTAGCGCAGCAAGAGTGGCCTACCTGCGGCGACGTCCGCTGCAGACCGCAGCTGCGCCTCTGGCCGTCCGGCGCCAGGCTGGCGAGCGCGTCCCCCTGCGGCCTGGTGAGGTCGGCGTGGGATACACCTGATTGCCGCGTTTGTCAACCGGCGGGCATGGCCACCCGCGTGGCGATGCGCGCCAGCTCCGCCGCGGGCAGTGCACCGATCGGAGCGCGTAGCTCGTATGCCACACCGCGCCCGTCCCACTCCAGCACCCACTGGCCGTAGCGTTGCATCAGGCGGCCCGGCGCGTCACCGACGGCGACTGGCTGCGCCTCCGGGTCGAACGTTGGTTCGCCCTGCGCAGGCCAGCCCTGGGGCGCCGCGCTGATCCGCTGGATGAGTGTAACGGTCGGCCTGCTGGCCATCGCATCGCCCGCGCCGCGCTGGGGTCACTCCTGTTCGAACCCGCAATGTTCGAACTTCAAGGTGCGGCTGTTCTCCGTGACCGTCCGAACTGTCTGTTCACTGGCCCCGTGGGGCAAGCGCACCTGGATTTCCAGGGTGACCACCACCTCGGCGCCGGGTTGCCCGGCCAGGTGGGCGATCACCTCTTCGGCGATGCGGCTTGCGTCGTAGCCCACCCGCATCGGATTGAGGCGCACGGTGCCGTGGTAGCGGCGCAGTACGCGTTGCGGAGGGTCAACCGCGATCCCGCTCTGCGGTTCGTCGGGCGGTCCGCTGGTCGGGAGGGTGGTGGCGCTCCCTGGGGGCGCGAGCGGGGGGAGCTCGAGCTGCCGCCGGGCCACCTCGGGTTTGACGATGAGTCCGGGGTCCTCGGCGGTGAGCGAGACCGCCTGCCCGGCCCGCAAGCCGCGATACCTCCCGCTCGCTTCATCGTAGCCCTCGGCATAGGCGAAGGTTTCGGCTTGCCAGGTCAGCAAAGCCACGCCCTCGCGCAGGGCCTGCACCAGTACCTCGGGCCGGGCCAGCCGGGGTAGGTAGAGGTAGCGTGCAAAATCTTCAACGAGCTGGCGCACCATCACGTGATCCCCCCGCCACAGGGGTATCTCGTCTAGGTGCTTACGCAGGATGGTGGAACCGAGCTTGCCCAGCAGCAGCTCGTCGTTTTTGAGTTTTTTGCTCGCCCGAACGGCCAACGCGTCGGCTCCGGCGAGCCGGAGCGCCTGCCACGCGACCGCCGCGTGCGGCGTCTTCTGCTCGGGCACCAGGAGCCACTGGTATGTCTCGGGCAGGCGTGCGGTCACGGCGGCGTCGGTGGCCTGCCGCTGGGTTTCCGCCTGCCGCACCTGGTGCGGATCGAGGTTCAGCGTATCCTTCTCCTCGAGGATGGACCGCCAGGCCAGGAACCGGCGCACCGCCTCCTCGAGGTCTTGCAGCCGAACCTTGTCGGCAGCCAGGAAGATCAGCGTGTTGCGGTACAGCCGGGGCGCATGACCGCGAAACTCGAGAATCGCCTGGGCGGCGACGTGCGCGGCGTTATCGGCTTCTTTGCTGTAGGGGTGTTCCGGCGGCAGCACCACCAGGCGCGCCTCGAGGTCGTCCGGCACGTCGGCGCTCGAGCGCGGCAGGGGGTGCACGCGGGCAAACTCGCCCATCTGCCGCACGGCATCCCGGATGCGCTGTTCCAGCTCGGCGGCGACCTGGTCGGGGTCACGCTTGAGCTGCTCGGCCCGGTCCTCGGCCAGCTTGGTCACGGTGGGCTGCGTGGCGTACCAGTAGCGCGCACCATCCTGGTAGAGATAGGTGGCCTGGCCCGCCAGCCGCCGGAGGGCATCGCCGAACACCGCCGGCGACTCCCCCGGCATCACGCAGCCGAGCTTCACCCGGCGGTCCTCGAGGCCCCGATGCGCCGCCCCCGCCGTGGGCGCCGAGCCCAGGTAGACCGTGCGGGCCACGCGGCGCGTGGCGGAAAGCTTGCCCAGGTTGGGCACCTCGCCGTCGATCTTGAGCGGCAGGGAGCTGGGCCCATCCACGTCCTTCTCGATGATGGGCGTCCAGTTATCGGGCAGATAGCGCGTCAGCTCGAACTGCACGCGCGGGTCGTCCACGGGAATGGTAGACGGCAGGATCAGCGGGCTTTTGTCGTCCTTCTCCCACAGGCTGTGGATCACCGCGGCCATGAGCCGCAGCACCCCGCGGGTGCGCTGGAACTTGACCAGCGTGGACCAGTCTTCGTACAGCCGGTCGAACACCTCCGGGTGGATGGGGTAGGCGGCCTGGATGCGGCGTTCGTAGTCGGTGGTTTTGCACTCGGGGGGAAACTCGGCGGCCTGGGTGCGGTACAGCTCGGCGAAGGCGCGGGCCGTCACGTCGCGCTGCTTGTACGCGTCCGGCCCGGCGAGCGGCTCGAACAGCCGTCGGCGCACGATCTCGAAGCCCTCCTCGGCGCTGGCCGGACGCCAGGACGACTCCACGCGCCCCACCACGTTGCGCAGCCGGTCGAGCGCCTCGCGCCCGCGCAGGCCGCCCACCTCCACATCGTCGGCCTGGGTGTCGGAGGCCGGCAGCGAGATGACCAGCAGGCAGGTACCGGCCAGTTTGGCCGACTCGGTGAGGGCCTGGGCAAAGCTGAACTGGGTCTCGAAGCTACCGCCCGGCAGGTCGGCGGCGTCGTGCAGTTGGCGGGCGTAGGCCACCCACTCATCGATCAGAATGAGACAGGGGCCGTACTCCACGAACAGCTCGCGCAACGCATCGCCGGGGTTGGTGGCCCGCTCGTCGTCGGCGCGGATGCGCTCGTAGGCCTCGCGCCCGCCCAGTTGCCAGGCCAGCTCGCCCCACAGCGTGCGCACCAGCGTACCGTCGGGCTTGCGCAGGGGGTTGCCGGGCGAGATTTTGTTGCCCACCAGCACCACCCGCCGCGCCCTGGGCAGCTCCTTCACCCCTGATTCGGCCATCACCGCCTCGACGCCGGCCAGATCGGCCGCAGCCGCTCCACCAAAAAGGTGATACAGCGCCAGCATGGAGTGGGTCTTACCGCCGCCGAAGTTGGTCTGAAGCTGCACCACCGGGTCGCCGCCGGTGCCCGACAACCGCTGCACCGCGCCCACCAGCAGCCGCTTCAGGCTCTCGGTGAGGAAGGTGCGGCGAAAGAACTCGGCGGGGTTTTGGTACTCATCGCTGCCCTGGCCCAGGTGCACCTGCCACAAATCGGCGGCGAACTCGGCCTGCTGATAGCGGCCGCTGGCCACGTCGGGGTGGGGCGTCACCACCTCGCGCCAGGGCTTGAGCGCGCCGCTGGCCGCGGCCTCGATGAGCGAGCCCCCGGCCTTGCGTTTCTCGTTGCGTACCTGCTCGTCGAAAACCAGCGGCGCAGCTCCATCTTGAGCCGGTTGACCTCGGCGGCCTGCGGCGCCGAAACCGCGGTGAGCAGCCGCTCCATCGAATCGAGCGCGCGGTCGGCATTGTCGCTCGAGAACGGCTCCTGATGCGCCCACTTGTTGCGCCACTCGCGCAGCTCGCTGACCAGCGAACGCTCGGCGAAGCCCAGCGTCTTGCGGAACACCTCGTTCCAGGTCTCCCACATCAGCTTGAGCAGACCCGCCGCGTCCCACTCGGCGATGGGCTTGTTCTTGAGCAGCGGGTCCTCAGCGAAGCGGCGCACCGTCTCCATGTTCACCGCCCCCGCCCGCACCGCCTCTTGTACTTCGCGCTCCACGTAGGGGGCCAGCCCCGCGCGCAGGAGTTCCAGCCCCTTGCCTACCCGTTCCTGATTGGTGATGACCATGCCTTAAGCCTCCACGTCTTCAAACAGCGTCTCCTGGTTCGGGCGGGCTGTGCTGCTCTTCCGTGCCAACCTCGCCGCCCGATGCGCGATCGTGGCTCACCCTCGGTCACGACGTCCCTCCTTTTTTCGCCTGCTCGAGCAGCTCGCGGAGCCGCGGCAGCAAGCCGGGCACCTCCTCGACGGCCGTTCTCCACACGATGTCCGCGTCGATGTCAAAGTAGGCGTGAACAATGCGGTTGCGCATTCCAACCATGGCCCGCCAGGGAACGTCCTCAGCGCGTGACCTCGTCTCGTCCGAAATCTGGCTCGCAGCCTCGCCTATGATCTCGATCGCACGCACCACCGCAAAGAGCAGCATGCGGTCGGTGTCGAGATCGCTCCGAGTCCGGCCTGCGACGAACGTCGCGATGCTCTCGGCGGCCTCGACCATGTGCTGAAGACGGACACGGTCATCCGGACGCATACTGCACCTCCGCCTCGCGAAGCACCTCCTGCCGGAAGTGACGCGAAAGATCCTCGGCCGTGCGAAGATCGACGGCACGCCCACCCAACAGCGCTGAAAGCTCCACCTCCATCGCGGCGAGCCTGATGAGGCCGGGCTTGTGGCCGGGTTCAAACTCCACCAAAAGGTCGATGTCACTATCCGGGCGCGCCGCGCCCCTCAGCGTGGAGCCAAAGAGCGACAGCTTGCGGATCCGATGCCGCTCACAGAAACGGCGCAGTTCGTCGTCGGCGATTGGAAGGCGCTTCATCAGCGGTTCCCTTCCTTACGTTCCTGATGGGTGATGGCCATGCCTTACGCCTCCGCATCCTCAAACAGGGTCTCCTGGGCCGGGCGGGCTGTGCCGCTCTCGCGTGCCAGCCTTACGATCTCCGGCCAGCTTTGCACCAGGGCATTGTACGAAAGGGCCTCAGTGGCCCGCTTTTTACGCTCGCAGAGGGTGTAGAGCCGGTAGGCCAGCTCGCGCGCGGTTTCGGCCTGCGCGCCCAGCTTGCCCACCAGCGTGGCCGCACCGCTCTCGCCGCCTGCTTCCAGCGCGCGGATCAGGTGATGGGCTACCTCCCACGCGGTCAGGCGACGGTCGCGCTCAGGGTCCCAATCGGCGGGGAGTTCATCGGGCTTAAAGAGCCGCACCTTGCCGCGCTTCGACTCGAGCAAACCCGCTTCCGCCAAGCCCGATACGCTGGTGTTTTTGGCCGTGGCGAGGGTCTCGGCCACGCCGTATTCGCCCTCAGCGAAGCCATATTGATCGAACCAGGCGATGGCCCAGCGCGTGTCGGCGTCGAAGTCGCCCTCCTGCTCGGCCAGGGCCTCGTCGAGCGTGGCGTTGATGAGCGCCAGCGCCTCGCGCACCGAGACGGGCCGCCCCTCAGCGTCGAGCACCCGGGCGTAGCGGGTGTAGACCGCCATGCCCGGCCCGATGGCGGCCTGCGCCAGGTCCACCGGGGCGATGTTGGCCTTTTGCAGCTCGGCCAGCGCCGGCGGCAGCTCGGCCTTGAGGGCCTGCACGAACTCGCGGCGGGTGGCGGTGGTTTGCCCCCACCCTACCCCTCCCCCGCTGGGGGAGGGAAGAAGGGAGGGGGTGCGCGGGCGGCAGGCCAGGACGATGCTCGAGGCCAGGGCGTTGGTGCCCGAGCCGAGCATGCGCCTGTCCAGCTCCGTGCGCATCGGCCAGGTGCCTGTGATAGCGAAGCCGGAGCGGATCACCGCGTCGAGGAAGGTCTCCCAGCCGGTGCTGGAGGTGCCCTCGGCGCTTTCGGTCTCGGACTGCTTGAAGGCGTAGTAGATGGTCACCGGAAAGACCGGGTGGGCCTGCTCCGCCAGGCGGTGCATGGCCTGCGTCATGCCGTCGAGGAAAAACTGCTCGGCCTTTTCCTTGCTGCCGTGGCGGTAGGGGGTGGCGACCAGCTCTTCGGCCTTGGGCGTGCTGAGCGTGGCGAAGAGGTCGGGAAAGACGGACCGCAGTGAGCGGCGCAGCCAGACGTAGAAGAAGTCCGAAAGGTCGGCGTAGCCGATGTTGTCGTAGTAGGGCGGGTCGGTGGAGACGATCTTGCTCAAAGTCAGCTCTTGATTCTGAGCATCCTGTTGCTTCACTGAACCGGCGGGCGATGCTGGAAGAGTCTCTTCTACCACGCGCGTTAAGTACTCCAACTGGCCGACGAAGTTGCCCGTGGAGCCGCTCAGTGGATTCCCTTCGACAAAGTCCCATGTCATTGGCAGAGCTTGTCGAGCAAACACTTGTTGAATCTTCTCGCCTTTCTGGTCCCAGAAATTTAGGGTCGCGGTTCTATTCGCTTGCCTGCTTACACCAATGCCCAGATACACCCCCACGGCCTCAGCGTAGGCGGTGGCGCCGGTGCCGCCGTCGCGCAGGGGGGTGGGGTCGTCGGACAGGCCAGCGGCGAGGGCATCGCGCTTCACCCGCTCCATCGCCTCGCCCACCAGGTCGGAGAAGGTGGTCAGCACCACCAGTTGGCGGGGGGTGAAGAGGTCGCCGTAGGTCGTCAGACCGTAAGGTGGTGTCCATAAAGCACGCGGGTCAGGCGCGAGGGGTGTCTCTGGCTTCCACGTCGGCTTCGCCTCCCGCGCAATCCTTTCGTGCTCCGGCGTGGGCGGCAGATACACCCGCCCGTGCAGGCCTTCGGCGACGATGGCCATCAGGCGCGCCCCCATACGCCCAGCCCGGCCCTCGGCCTTGATGTAGTCGCCAGAGATCGGCGTTCCCGACATCAGGCAGCGGAAGTTGGCCCCGCGTGACAGCTTGGTGCCGTTCTTCGCCGCTTCCGGATCTTCCGGCTTGCCTACCTTCACCGTGAAGCGGTAATACTCCCATCCTGGCCCCCCTCGGTCTCGTGGCTCCCCTCCCGGCCTCCCCCCGTTGGGTATTAGCCCCCCTCCCAACCTCCCCCCTCCGGGGGGAGGAGAATGCCTCCCTCCCTCAGCGGGGGAGGGCTGGGGTGGGGGCATACTCCCTCCCCCAGCGGGGGAGGGCTGGGGTGGGGGCATCCCTCCCTCAGCAGGAGAGGGCTGGGTGGGGGCAGCGTTGTAGGTGATCACCGGCTCGACGTAGGCTTCCTTGCCGGGTTTGGTGGAGAGCATGAACGTGGACGCCAGCGGCACGTCCACATGGGCGAAGGCCGGGTTGGGGCTCTTGACGGTGCGCACCCACAGCCAGGCGATCACGGTGAGCTTCTGGCCGACCAGCGGTTTGAGGTCCGGGCGGTCAGCGGCCAGCTCCGGCGTCACTTCGATTTTGGGGTACAGGTGGCCGATGCACTTCTCGGCCTCGTCGCGCATCCATTGGCCGTAGTAGCGCACGTCCTCGGCCAGGCTCTGCGCCCCCCGCCACTCGCGCGCGAGCAGCGTCTTCTCGCGCCTCGCCTCGGGGTTCACCGGTGGCTGGCCGGCGAAGCGGGGCGGAATTTCGATCATGGCCTTGTTGATGAGCACCGCCACCGGGTTCAGGTCGCTGGCGTAGGCCTGGAGCCCCAGCCGCTGGGCCTCGAGCGGGAGCGCGCCGCCGCCAGCGAAGGGGTCGTGAAAGGCGGGCAGCTTGTCCGGGTTGAAGAGTTCGGCAGCGCGGGGGTGGCTGGCGTGGTCGCGGCAGGTGCGCCGCCAGCTCTTCCAGATTTCGTCGCGGGCGGCCTGCAGGACGGTTTCGTTGGTGGTGTTCTCCCACTGCACCAGTTGTTCTATCAGGCGAAAGAGGCGTTGATGCTCGCGCTCCTGCGTCTCGGGCGTGGGGAACTCCTCGGGCACGCTGGCAGGGTCGTCCACCATCTGCGCGAAGATCACCGCCCGGGCAGCGGCTAAGGGCCGGCGCGCCCACCACAGGTGCAGGGTGCTGGGGTGGCCGTGCCGAATGGATTTCTCGCGGGCCGAGGCCTGGTTGATGGCCTCGAGGGGTAGGGCAACTTCGATCAGTTTCTTCTTCATAGCACTCTCCACCACGGCGCAGCAATCACCCGCCGGGTCAGCGGAAAGACTTCATCGCCACCATACAGCAGAAGCCCACCGTCACACTTATCTTTATACTCGTCCAGAAAGCGTTCCAAGCCCCTGGCATCCGCCGGTACCGCCCGGGTAGCGGTTTTGACCTCGATGGGCAGGAGCCGCTTGGGCGTCTCGATGACGAAGTCTACTTCCGTGCCGCTGGCCGTGCGCCAGTAGAGGATCTCGGGCCGGGGTGTCTGCAGCTCCCGCCAGACCAGCAGATCCAGGAGCACCAGGTTCTCCAGGTGCGCGCCCCGGGGCTCGGCCTCACCGCTCAGGTACAGGGCAAAGGCGGTGTCGCCCCAGTAGAGCTTGGGGGCTTTGATGAGCCGCTGGGTGCGATTGACCGCATAGGCCGGCAGCCGCAGGGCCAGAAAGCTCGCCTCCAGCACGTTCAAGAAACGGTGCACCTGGGGCTGCGCCAACCCCACATCGCGGCCCAGCTCGGCCTGGTTGAGCAAGGAGCCTATCCGCAAACAAGCGGCCTGAGCCAGTCGGCGGAAGTCCCCCAGGTTTTCCACGGCCCGCAACTCCGGCAGGTCGCGCTCGAGGTAGGTTTGCAAATAGCCCGAGAACCAGAGCGCGCGCTGCTCGGGCGTGGAGAGTTCGTGAGCTGGCACCGGCATACCGCCGCGCTGCACCGCCTCGCGCCAGTCGGCGGGAGCGCGAGGGGTTTGGGTCAGCACCTCAGGCCATCGTTCGGCTCGAGCGGCGAGTAGCCCACTCCAAAGACCGGTGCGGCCCTGGCCCGCCAGCTCGCCCTGGGTGAGCGGCCAGAGCGTCACGTAGACGGCGCGGCCCGCCAGCGACTCGCCAATGCGCTCGAGCATGAGTAGGTTCGCCGATCCGGTCAGCACGAAACGGCCCGGGCGCCGCGGTCGGTCGCGATCCACGGCCCGCTTGATGGCGATAAGCAAATCCCTGGCCCGTTGCACCTCGTCGAGCACCAGCACGGGCGCGCGGGCTACCAGCGCTTCCGGGTCGGCCTCCGCCTGCAACCGCACCTCGAGGTCGTCGAAGGTCAGGTACGGCCAGCCTGCCAGCGTGGGATGGGTCTGCACGAGCGTGGTCTTCCCGGTTTGGCGAGCCCCGAGCAGGACCACCACCGGCATTACGCCGAGGGCCTTGTCCAGCGTGCGGGAGGCAGCCCGGGGGAGCAACGTGGCACTATCGGATTCCACCGTAGTATGATAATCATACTTTTGTGGTATTACAATACAACCTTCAGCCTGGCTCCTCCGCTCTGGCCAGCAAGGCGCTAAAGTCGTAGTTCACACTGGTCACCCCGAAATCCGGCTCGCGCCGGAAGGGTCGGCGCAGGTAGCGCACGCGATGCCCGCCGTCCTCCTGGAACTCCACCAGCGCCAAAATGAAGTCCTCGGGTTTGTTGAGCGAGGTGAGAATCTCGTTTTTGGTCACGGTGAGGGTATCGGCACCAGCCACGCGGCCCTTGACCTCCAGGAAGCGCAGGCGGCCGGTGCGGGGGTCGCGGCTTTCGATATCGTAGCCCAGTCGCTCAAACTCGCGGTCCACCGGCTCGAAGCCGAGCCGGCGCTCGGTCTCCATCACGATGGCGCGGGCGCGGGCGGCAGCGGCCTGGGTGTCCAGCGCAGGGGTGTGGATGGGTGCGGGTTGGCCCAGCATGCGGGCCAGGAGCCCGGCGGGCACCACCACCGCCCCGCCCAGCACCACCGGCGGCAGGGCCGCGATCTGGGCCTCACGCTCGAGTTCGGCCAGGCGGCGCTCGAGGCGGGCCTGGAGCTCGTCGGCCCGGCGGCGGGCCTCCTGGGAGTTGAGCCGGGCCCCGGGCTTGCCCGCTTGCTCCCGGAGCTTCAACTCCTCGGCGCGGTGATCCCAGTAGGCGATCTCCTTGGTGAGGCGGTCTTTCACCGCGGCGCGGGTCTTCTCGATCTGGGCCAGGCGTCGCTCGCGGACTTCACGCACATGCTCGGGCACCACGGTGGCGATGGCGTGGGCCTGGGCGCGCTCTTCCAGCCCATGCGTGATCCAGCCACACTCGGGCCGCTCGAGGATCGCCGATACCCCCGGCTCATCACCGTGCAGCGGGCGGTAGTCGAGGTAGGGCGCGTTGTACAGGTGCCGGGCCTGGCCGCTGGCGTCCAGCTCAACGTAAAGCATCCGGCGCGAGATGGTGCGCCGCTCACCGGAGGGGAGCAGGCTGGCGTCCTGGATGGCGTGCTCCAGGAAGAGCAATACCCGTGACGATGTTCCGGGGTCACGCTCGTCCACCAGCACCGCGCCCTGTTTCAGCCGGTCGCGGTGGCGCTCGAGGGTCAGGTCGAGCACGGCCTCGAGCAGCGGATGGCCGGGGCAAACAAAGGCCGCCAGCGGCTGGCCGGGCGGGGCAATCAGGGGCTTCTCGAAGGCGATGCGTTCGTAGCGCTCGAGCACCGCCTCTCCGGTGCCGATCTGGCGATTGCGTCGGCGTAGGGGTGCGGGCACATGGGTGATCTCGTAGCGACGCGGCTCGCGCTCGCGCACGCTGCCGCCCAGGCGCCGGAAGGCTTCGAGGAAGAACGATTCGACGTAATGCGGTTGCAGGCGGCGCGCCTCGGCGCGCTCCATCTCCTCGCGCACCCGCGCCACACGGCTGGAGTCCATGGCGTCGTGGGCCAGCGCCCGCTCCTCCAGGAGGTTCTGCAAGTGGTCGCGATCCACTGCGTGTTCAACGGCCTGGGTCAGGCGCGCACGCACCTCGGGCCGGTCGCCGTAGCGGATGGCCTCGATCATCAGCTCGCGCAGCGGCTTCCCTGCAAAGTGCAGCTTGCCCAGCACGTCGAAGACCTGGCCACCCAGGGCTTGCCGCGCCTCCTCGAGCTTCTCCAAGAGCCGGCGGTAGACGTCCCCCTCGCGGGTCTCCGCGGCGACCAGGTTCCACAGGTGGCAGACCTCGGTCTGGCCGATGCGGTGGATGCGGCCAAAGCGCTGCTCGAGGCGGTTGGGGTTCCAGGGCAGGTCGTAGTTCACCATCAGGTGCGCGCGCTGCAGGTTGATGCCCTCGCCGGCGGCATCGGTAGCCAGGAGCACACGCACCTCAGGGTCGTGCAAAAAGCGCTCCTGGGCCTGGCGCCGATCTTCCCGGCCCATGCCGCCGTGAATGATCACCACCGCCTCGGGGCGACCAAACAGGCCGCCGATCTTGTGCTGTAGATAGCCCAGCGTGTCGCGGTGCTCGGTGAAGATCACCAGCTTCTGGCGCGGTGAGGGCTTCGGCTTCGGGATGGGATCCGCGCCGTGCGCAAGCGGAGTGGGCCTGAAGGTCTCGCCCAACAACTGCGATAGCTCACGCCACTTGGTGTCCTCACCGCTCTTGCGTACCTGGGCCGCTAGGGCCTCCAGGCGCGCGAGGGTCTCGATTTCCAGCCGCAGTTCGGCGATGGTGGTAGCAGCGGTGGCCTGATCCAGGATGGCTTCTTCGGTGGCCTCGATCTCGTTCTCGGGGGCTTCCTCGAGATCTTCAAGGTCATCGGCCTCGAGCAGCGGGCCGTCTGTCACGACCCCGCGTTGCAGCAACTCCAACTCGCGCAGGCGCTTCTCCAGCCGCTCGCGGCGGCGGCGCAGCGACTGGTAGATCGCTTCAGGGGAGGAGGCCAGGCGGCGCTGCAGGATGGTGAGGGCAAAGCCCACCGTGCCAGCCCGCCGGTCGTCTTGGAGCGCCTCGGCACGGCCCCACTCCTGGCGCACGTACTCCGTCACCTCTCGGTACAGGCGGGCCTCGGCAGCGGAAAGCTTGTAGGGCACGGTGTAAGCGATACGCTCCGGGAACAGCGGCGTGCCGTCGAACTTGAGCAGCTTCTCCTTGACCATGCGCCGCATCAGGTCGCTGGTGTCTACCTGGTGTACGCCGTCGCGAAAGCGGCCCTCGAAGCGGTCGCCGTCCAGGAGTGCCAGGAAAAGCTGGAAATCCTCCTCCTTGCCGTTGTGGGGGGTTGCGGTCATGAGCAGAAAGTGGCGCGTGAGCCCCGAGACGAGCTGGCCCAGCCGGTAGCGCTTGGTGTACTTGACCTCGCCCCCGAAGAAGCTCGCCGAGAGCTTGTGGGCCTCGTCGATCACCACCAGGTCGTAGCGGTTGTCCGCTGCGGCCAGCTTGTGCTGTACGTCTTCATTGCGGGCCAGTTTGTCGAGCCGGGCGATGACCAGGTCGTTTTCCAGAAACCAGTTGCCGGTGCGGGCGGCCTCGAGCTTGTCGTTAGTGAGGATCTCGAACGGCAGATGAAAGCGGCGCGCGAGCTCGTCCTGCCACTGCTCCACCAGGCTGCCGGGGCAGATGATCAGGCAGCGCTGGAGGTCACCGCGGGCCATCAGCTCCTTGATCAGCAGGCCGGCCATGATGGTTTTGCCCGCGCCCGGATCGTCAGCCAGCAAAAAGCGCAGCGGCTGGCGCGGCAGCATGGCCTCGTAGACCGCGGTGATCTGGTGGGGCAAGGGCTCCACCAGCGAGGTATGCACCGCCAGAAGCGGATCGAAGAGGTGGGCCAGGCGGATGCGGTGCGCCTCGGCCACCAGGCGGAAGGAAGCGCCGTCGCCGTCGAAACTCCACGGGCGACCGTGCTCGACGACCTCCAGCCGCGCCTCATCGTGGCGGAAGAGCAGCTCGTCGGCCACCCGGCCGCTGGCATCGCGATACACCAGCGTCAGCGCCTCGGAGCCGTACCACTGCACACTCACGACGCTGACCGCCGCGTGGGGCAGGATGCCCTGTACGCTTGTGCCTGGGGTGAGGTCTTCGAGGTTCATATGGAATGTCACCCTGATTGCCTGCGCATCGCTCGCTGACGGAAGGCCAGCGGGCCGGCGCCGGTCATCGTGCCAGCGCGCGGGGAGGTGCTGCACCTTTGTTCGACAGCGGCGAGCGTGTGGCGCTGGCCGGCTCTCACACACGGGTCGATCCGCCCGGTGTCGTCTTTGACGAGATCGAGCAGGGGCTCGAATATCGCAGCCCTACAAAGATGAACGTCTCGCCGCCTGGGGATGGCACGACGCTCGTCTTTGCAAGGCACATACTGCGGTATACGTCAATTGTAGCCCAGAATCGCGGCGCTGTAAAGGTAACAGGTGGGCGAATACGCGCGCACAATGTAAGAATAACAGAGGCCCGCTCTAGTACGGGCACGTGAGTGAATATCTGAGATAAGAGAGGAATAACTCCACATCAAACAAGAGAATGTGGAGAGCGCACCGTAGCGCGCGAAGGTCGCAAACAGATTATTGATTGTATCAATACACACGATCGGCTTCACCATAGTGTTTTCCATACGATGATAGTTCATACGATGATACGGCGCACTTGATTGATGCGGTAGTGCCGCGTTCAAACAGCACAACAGGCCTTCAGGCGGCCCCTGGCGCGACGGGCGGACGGCCGGCGATGGACACCTCACGGCGCGGCGGCCACCTGCGCAGCGATGCGCGCCAGCTCCGCCGCGGGCAGTGCACCGATCGGAGCGCGTAGCTCGTATGCCACACCGCACCCGTCCCACTCCAGCACCCACTGGCCGTAGCGTTGCCCCAGGCGGCCCGGCGCGTCACCGACGGCGACCGGCTGCGCCTCCGGGTCGAACCTTGCCTCGTCCTGCGCAGGCCAGCCCTGGGGCGCCGCGCTGATCCGCTGGATGGGCGTGAGTGGCGTGCTATCCGGCAGCAGGTACAGAGACGTGATCGTCAGAAGGCCGGGCGCCGTCTCGCTGCGGATGGCGGCCTCGCCCCTTTCCAATGTCATCTCAAGGAGGCGCGCGACGGGCAGGCGCAGGGCGGCCTGGGCGGCCGCGGGGTCGGCGAACGCGCGCCGGCAGAGCACGGCCGCGCCGCCGAAGCGCTGCGCCAGCTCCGCCGGCGCGGGCGGCGGGCTGCCAACCGTGGCGGTGAACGCGGCGGTGGCGAAGCCCGGCGCCGCGACCCACCCCCGCGCATAGATCGTCACATCGGCGGGGCGCAGGTGCTCGTCCCACACATCCGACCAGCGGCCGTCGCCGGGCGCGAGTTGGCGGATGCTCCCACCGCCGCTCGACGAAACGATCTCCAGCACGCCCCAGGCATCGCCGATCGGTCGCCCGTCCGGCGCGGCCGCCTGAATCCGCCAGGCGCGCCGATCAGTGGTCAGTGCCGCCTGGAGGCGCTGCTGCGGCCCGGGCGGCCGCAGTGTGAGCGGGATCGGGCCGGCCTCCAGATGGAGCCAGATGTTGTCCGGGCCTTCCAGGCCGGGCACGCCGCGGGCGAAGCGGGTGGCGCCCCAGAGCTGGTACGCCTGGTCCGGTGCGGCATCCTCCGGCGGGGTCTGCACCGTGCGAACGGCGCTGATCGCCTGGCCCGGCTCGAGCCTCTCCAGATACGCCCCGCCCGGCCAGTTCGCCGGCTGCCAGGGCCAGGCCGCCGGCTCGATGCCGCGGGCGTCCTGCAGCCGCACCCAGCCCGCCTCCCTCCCATCGCCGGCGATGAACAGCGGCGCGCCGCCGTCGTTGCGCAGCGTCAATCGCACCTGGGCGGCCTCGCCGGCGAGCAACCGGTCGCCCGGCAATTCGACCGTGAGCGACAGGCCGCCGCGGGCGGCGCGGGCGCTCGCCGGGCGGCCTGGCTGAACAACAGCCGCCGCGGTGGGGAACGGCTGTGCGGTTGCGAGGGCGACGGCGGTCGCCACGTGCTGCTCGTACGGCATGCCAAGCGGCTCCGGCGCGGGCACCTCGGGCGCCGTGGGCGCTGGCGACGGCGCGGGCGGCGCGGCCGGGCCTTCGGTGGGCGCCACGACGGTCGGGTCGCATGGCTGCCTGGGCTTCTCGTGCGTGGCGGGTGGGCGGTCTGGCGTGCCGCAGCCGCCGGCGAGCAGCAACAGCAGTAAGAGCAACCAGCGGCAGGAGCGCATGGTGTGCCCTCTTTCGTTTGTGGATGACGGACGGGTTGGACCCAGATTGTGCCGTTGATCCCCTACCGCACGGACGCGGCCAGTGCGGAAAGGTTCCGCTGCGGGCAGAAGGTGAGGGTCGCGGGAGTCCTGGCACGCCGATCGGACCTTCCCGCCTCCCGCGCGCACGAGCGGAGGCATCTGGTATGATAGCACGGCCGGCCCGTCTGATCGCGGCCGCGGGCCGGCCGTACGCCGCGGCCAGCAGGACGCTACCGATGGCCCCTCGCCTCCTGATCTTCGCCAAGCGCCCGGCGCCGGGGCGGACCAAGACCCGCCTCTGCCCGCCGCTGTCCGCCGAGGCAGCGGCGGCGCTCTACGAGTGCTTCCTGCGCGACACGCTCGACATCGCCCGGGCGGCGCCGGCTGCCGAGCGCATCGTCGCCTTTCTGCCTGAGGACGCCGCCGGGTACTTCGCCGGCCTCGCGCCGGATATGGCGCTCGCGCCACAACGCGGCACGGACCTCGGCGAGCGGATGGACCGGCTGCTGGCCGAGGCGCTGCGCGACGGCGGCCCGGCGGTCGCCATCGGCAGCGACAGCCCGACCCTGCCGCCGGCGCATATCGCGGCGGCCTTCGCCCACCTCAACGCCGGGGCGGACGTGGCGCTCGGGCCGAGCGACGACGGCGGCTACTACCTGATCGGGCTACGCCGCCCGCAACCGCGGCTGCTGCGCGAGGTGCCGATGAGCACGCCCGATGTGCTGCGTGCGACGCTGGCGTTGGCCGGTGCGTTGGGCCTGCGCGTCGCCCTGCTGCCGGCCTGGTACGATGTGGACACCGCTGCCGAGCTCGAGCGTCTGCGGGCGGAACTGACGGTGTCGCCCGGCACGGCGCAGCATACCCGGGCGTTCCTGGAAGAGCTCGACACACACGGGGCGCGAAATGGCGGGCGACGCCCACCGCGCTGAAGTGCGTTGAGGAGGGGAACGATGGCAAAACAACCGACGCGCATCGAGCCGTGGCTAGTGCTTCCCGTGCCGCTTGGCAACGCGATCCAGATCGGCGGGTTGGTAGGCGGGGCGCTGCTCGCCCGCCAGGCGGCGCGCCGTGCGCCGCACGGGGCGTGGGGGCTGTACGCGGGCCGACTACTGTCCTACTTCTGCGAGCATGCCTTCGCGCACTACCTGGTGGGCCGGCTGGCGGGGATTCGCTTCACCAGCTACGGCGTCCACGGCTCGACCGGGGCCGACGCCTACCCGCCGGGGCTGCGCTCGATATTCGCCCGGCTGCCGTTCCTCAGCGCCCGGGTGGACCCTGCCTCGCGCCGGGCCGCCGCACCCGCGGCCCAGGCCGCGATGTACCTGGCTGGCCCGCTCGCCACGCTTGTGTCGAGCGCGGTCTACCCGCTCTACGGTCTGCGCCGGGGCGTCCCCGGGGCGCGGGCGCTGCTCGTCGGCTCCGGCCTGTGGATGGCAGCGATGCTGGCCGGCGAAGCGATCCATCCGCGCAGCGACCTCCGCCGCGCCTGGCGCGCGCTCCGGGGCGATTGAGCCGCAAAGCGCGCATCGACCGCAGCGGCGCAGCGGTTGTGCCTCTGCGTCGCTGCGGTCGATTGTCCGATTCTTCGTGCGCTTCGTGCCCTGGGTGGTTAGGTCATGGCATCACGCGCCGCCGTGCTGCGGCAGCGACGCGCTGTCGCCCTCCGTGCTGGCCAGCCGCCACGCCCGCAGCCACGAGGCCAGCACCGCGACGGCCAGGATGCTGCCGACCACCGCGAGCGACCAGGCGGTCGGGATCTTGTAGCTCACCCCGGTGAGCCACAGGCTCGCATCCGGCAGCAGCATCTTCACCCCGACGAACGTCAGCACGACCGACAGGCCGAGCTTGAGGTAGTAGAACTTGTCCACCACCCCGGCGAGCAGGAAGTAGAGCGAGCGCAGGCCCAGGATCGCGAATACGTTCGACGTGAAGACGATAAACGGATCCTGCGTGACCGCGAAGATCGCCGGGATCGAATCGACCGCGAAGATCAGGTCGGTGCTCTCGACCATCAGCAGCACCAGAAAGAGCGGTGTTGCCATGAGCTTCCCCGCCTGGCGCACGAAAAACTTCTGGCCGACATAGCTATCTGTCACCGGCATAATCCGGCGGAAGAGCCGGATCAGCGGGTTGTTCTCAGGGTGGATCTCCTCTTTCTGGTGGAGTGCCATGCGGATGCCGGTGAAGATCAGGAAACCGCCAAACAGCCAGATGATCCAGTGGAACTCCTTGATCAGCGCCGCGCCCGCCCCGATCATCGCGCCACGCATCAGCAGCGCGCCGATGATTCCCCAGAACAGTACCCGATGCTGGTATTTGGCCGGGACCGCGAAATACGAGAAGATCAGCACGAAAACAAAGATATTGTCAACGCTCAATGATTTCTCGATCAGATAACCGGTCAAGAACGCCAGACCGGCCTCCGATGCGCTGTACTGGCTGTTTGGCGCGATCTGGGGCCAGAACAGGTACAGCAGGACGTTGAACACCAGCGCCAAGCTGATCCAGACGACGCTCCAGATCGTCGCCTCGCGGATCGAGACCTCGTGCGCCCTGCGGTGGAAGACGCCTAGATCCAGCGCCAACATGCCGAGCACAAATGCAATAAATCCAACCCAGAGCCACAGCGAGTCGACGAACATGCAACCCTCCCGTTGACACAAACTGGCGAGACCCCACGGTCTCGGCCCGTGGTGGTCTCGCCAGACGTGCTGCTGCACGTTCGGGCGGCCGGGAGCGATGCTCCGTCCTGACGACCGCCCGCCCCGCCCGCGCGGGTCGGCTACTCCCCTCCTCTCGAACACTCCTAGTATAGTGGGCGGGGGGGTGTTCGAACACAGGCGGACTTCCCGCTGTGGCCGGGGAATCCTTCCCGCTCAACGCGCCGCGAGCGAATCGGGCGCGATGCGGTAGATCGCGCTCGTGCCGTAGTCGGCGACGTACAGGGCGCCGTCCGCGCCGACCGCCAGGTCGATCGGGTTGACAAAACCGCTGGCGAAGATCGACGCGCGCGCCGCGTAGCGCCCGTTGGTCAGCTTGTCGAGCTGCAGGCGGTAGACCTCGCCGTGCATCCAAAGCCCGATGAATCCGTTGTCGTCGTACTCGGCGGGGAAAGCGCGGCCGCTGTAGAAGGTGATGCCGACGGGCGAGCTGTGCGGCGGGAAGACATAGACCGGCCCGATCGTTCCGCTCCCCGGCGGAGGCTGCTCGAAGTAGTAGGGGTAGCCGTAGCTCGCGCCCGGGATGATCTGGTTCAGCTCGTCGCCTGGGGCCACGGCCAGGCTGGCCGGTTGGTTGTCGCCGGCGAACAGATCACCGGCGCGGTTGAACGCCAGGTCGTAGGCGTTGCGCACCCCATGCGCTACCACCTGCAGGTCGCTCCCATCGGGCCGCACGGAGAGGATGGCAGCGGTGATCGGGCGCTCCTCGGGCTGGCGGTCGTGTGTCGAGCCGAGGCCGAAGTAGAGCCGCCCATCCGGCCCGAAGGCCATGCCGTTGTTCTGGTGCAATGGATAGAGCCGCGCCGGCAACCCGCTGAGGATGTCGCGCGTCTCGTCGGCCCGCCCGTCCCCGTCGCGGTCGCGCACCGCCGAGATCACGCCGCGCGCAGCGACGTACAGTGTGTCGCCGCGCCAGACGATGCCGACCGGTTCGGTGAAGCCGCCGGCGAACAGGCGCGGGGTCACGCGGTCGCTCGCTGCGTCCAGCGCCCAGATGCGCCCCGGCAGATCGGCGAGGTACAGCCGGCCGTCTGGCCCGAGCGTCAGGCTGGTGGGATGATGGATGCTCCCCTGGCTGTAGAGCGAGATGCTGAAACCGTCCACCACCCGGAGCTGCCGCTGCGCCACCTCGGCCGGTGGCGGATCCGGCGGGCGGCTGAGCGCGACCAGCGCGCCGGTGCCGGCGGCGGCGACCGCCGGCAGCAGCACCAGGGGAACCAGCAGCGTGCCCGCCCAGCGCGCTCCCGCGCCGCACCGCAGCCGCCGGTAGACCAGCCATGCCACGCCGAGCCCGACCGCCAGCGCCAACAGCGTCCGCGCGCTCTGCCAAACGAGATCGGTGAGATCGATGGCGATGAACGCGTGAAAGAACTCCTGGTCGCCGAACCAGTACTTGCTCGACATCAGCGCGAGCAGCCCGGCTGCGCCAAGGCCCAGCGCTAGCAGCAGCGCGCCCCCCAGCCGCCGCGGGCCGCGCAGCCGCCAGATCAGCGCCGTGCCGCCCAACGCAACACCCAGGTCGAGCGCGAATAGCAGGATGGCGAGCGTGTCGAGCATGGCGCGAGCGACGATGGACGATGGTTGATGGGTGAAGCATAGCAGGCGAAGATGAATTCCAGGTTAGCGCAGTTGGCCGTTTCGATAAAAAATCCATTATCCGGCGAAGAAGGCGGGAGGATCCTGTGGCGAAAGGTTGCGCCGTCTGCTATATTGCGCCAAAACCAGCGATGCGAGGCCCCCATGAGCGCCGACCACACGTTCACTGTCTGGCTCCCGCCCGGAACATCCGACGCAGAACGCGAACACCTTGCCCGGGAGCTGCGCGCCGCCGTGGATGTGGTTGTGATCGAGGCGGCCGGCAGGGCGCCGAGGGGATAACCGCGATCAGTGTGCTTGCCCAGCAGATCGCCGTGTGGCGCGCCGACGCTGTGGCACGGGGCCGCACTCCGTCCGGCCGGCTCCCCCGCCCGGGACAGCCCGTTCTCGACCTGGCAACCGCCACTGAGGAGCCGGTGTTGCGATGGCTACTGAAGAATCCGCTACCGCGCGAGCCGGCGCCGCCCACATGCTGGCGCTGATCGCCGCGCCGCGCGATTGGTAATCACTATGGCGAGGGCGCCGACCTGGGCAACCTCGGCCTGGCGCTGCTCAAGCGCGGGCGCAGGAGCAGTGCGAAATGGTCGCGCACTTCGCGCCGCTGCTGGGGGCGATCGCCGCGATTGCCGGGGGCGACGAGACACTGCAGGCCGAGGTCGAGGCGGTGCTGGCGCAGCTCGAGGAGCGCCGCTGGAATCTGCAGGCGGCGGTGCGGCGCATCTGGGCCGGTGAGTGCGATGATGCGGCGCTCACTGCCGGGCTCGATGAGCATGACAGCGCACTGGTGCGGCGGATCCTCGATCTCATCGCGGGGCGATGATTGGGCAGCGCGGGGGCCGCGCCGCACCGGCGGTTGTGGGGTGTCGGCTCGAGGACTGCGCCCCGGGCATACCGTCGGTGGGTGGTGGAGTGTGGGGCGGCGGCGCCCGGCATGGACACAGAAATAACCAAACCCCTGAACCGTGACTCCTGAACCTTACCCCCTGTGCTGCAAGCGCACTAGAGGATCGTTAGAATTGCCCCCCACTCCCTCCAACACGATTGACAAAGCGGAATGAACGTTCCATAATACACTCAGCGGAATAACCATTCCGCTTTACTCACGCCCTCCGGAGTGGCTGTGGCCATACCCCAGTCTTCCCCGCCGGGCGCAGAAACGAGGCACAACGAATGAGCGAACAGAACACTTCCGCGACTGCCGCGACGTTGCAGACGCTGCCGGTGATCGTGCTCGACGGCGCGGTGGTTTTCCCCTATACCGTCGTGACGCTGCCGCTGGAGGAGGAGAACGCCGCCGCGGCCGAGGTGGCGCTGCGCAGCAACCGGCTGGTGCTGCTCGTTGCCCGCCGGGCGGACGCCGCCGCGGATGCGCCGCTGTCGCTCCAGCTCCACCGTGTTGGCGTGGTGGCCCGCATCGAGCAGGCCGGCAAGCTCCCGACCGGGGCGACCGGCGTGATCGTCCGCGGGCTGGTGCGCGCCATCCTCGGCGAGCAGACCGATGAGCGGCGCTACCCGGTTTTCAGCTACACCGAGCGCCCCGACCACATCCACAAGACGCCGGAGCTCGAGGCGCTGATGACCGAGACGCGCGCTACGATCGACGCGGTGCTGGAGCTGCGTGAGGTGCCGCAGGAGATCCGCAACTTCGTCCGCGGCATCGAGGACCCCGGGCACCTGGCCGACAACACCGGCTACTCGCCGGACTACACCTTTGAGGAGCGCCAAGAGCTGCTCGAGACGTTCGACATCTACGAGCGGCTCGCGAAGGTGCGCGACTTCTACCGCAAGCAGCTCACGCTGCTGGAGGTACAGTCGAAGCTGCGCGCCGAGGTGCAGGACAGCGCCGCCCGGCAGCAGCGCGAGTTCTACCTGCGCCAGCAAATGAAGGCCATCCAGAAGGAACTTGGCGAGGACGATGCCGAGGCCGATGAGCTGGAGGCGCTGCGCGAGAAGCTGGAGGCCGCCAGGCTGCCCGAGGCGGCGCGCAAGGAGGCCGACCGCGAGTTGAGCCGGCTCCAGCGCATGAACAGCGCACAACCCGAATACCAGATGGTGCGCACCTACCTGGAGTGGATGGCCGAACTGCCGTGGAACAACCCGAGCGGTGGCAAGATCGACGTGGCCCATGCCCGCGAAGTGTTGGATGCCGACCATTACGGTTTGGAGAAGGTCAAGGAGCGCATCCTGGAGCACCTGGCGGTCAAGCAGCGCCGCGAGGCGCTCGGTGCGGCCCAGCCGGCCCGCGAGCCGATCCTGCTCTTTGTCGGCCCGCCCGGCGTGGGCAAGACCAGCCTGGGCCAGAGCATCGCCCGCGCGCTGGGGCGGCAGTTCGTCCGCATGAGCCTGGGCGGCGTGCGCGACGAGGCCGAGTTGCGCGGCTTCCGCCGCACCTACATCGGCTCGCAGCCAGGCCGGATCATCCAGGAGCTGCGCCGCGCCGGCACATCCGACCCGGTGATCCTGCTGGACGAGGTGGACAAGATCGGCCAGGACTACCGCGGCGACCCTGCGGCGGCCCTGCTCGAGGTGCTCGACCCGGAGCAGAACAGCACCTTCACCGATCACTACCTGAACGTGCCGTTCGATCTGAGCAAGGTCTTCTTTATTGCGACGGCGAACGACTTGAGCACGATCCCGGGGCCGCTGCGCGACCGCATGGAAGTGATCGAGCTGAGCGGTTATATCGAGGACGAGAAGGTGCGGATCGCGCACGAGCACCTGGTGCCGAAGCAGATCCATGCCAGCGGCCTGCGCCCGGAGGAGGTCGTCGTGCAGGAGGCCGCGCTGCGTGAGATCATCGGCAGCTACACCCGCGAGGCCGGCGTGCGCACTCTGGAGCGCCAGATCGGCGCGGTGCTGCGCAAGGTCACCCGGCAGCTCGCCGAACGCGAGGGATCGGGGGCCGGGGGTCAGGGGTCAGAAGACGCGCCTGATACCGTGAAGGCCGAACCCCGAACCCTGGCCCCTGACCCCTTGGTGGTGACGCCCGACGTTGTGCGGCAGGCGCTGGGGCGGCCGCGCTTCTACAACGAGGCCAAGGAGCGTATCGACCAGCCCGGGATCGCCACCGGCCTGGTGTGGACGCCGGTCGGCGGCGACATTGTGTTCGTCGAGGCGTCGGCTGTTCCGGGCAACAAGGAGCTGAAGCTCACCGGGCAGCTCGGTGAGGTGATGCGCGAGAGCGCTGAGGCTGCGCTGACCTACGTCCGCTCGCGGGCGCGGGCGCTCGGCATCGATCCGCGCTTCTTCGACACGCACGCCATCCACATCCACGTGCCGGGCGGTGCGGTGCCGAAGGATGGCCCCTCGGCGGGCATCACCATGGCGACGGCGCTGGCCTCCGCGGCCACCGGGCGGCTGGTGCGCGACGATGTGGCGATGACCGGCGAGATCACGCTGCGTGGGCGGGTGCTGCCGATCGGCGGGATCAAGGAGAAGGCGCTCGGCGCACATCGCGCCGGCATCCGCACGATCATCCTCCCGAAGCGCAACCTGGATGACCTGGATGACCTGCCGCGCGAGGTCTTCGAGGATCTAACCTTCGTGCCGGTCGAGACGCTCGACGAGGTGCTGGCGACGGCGCTGCACGAGCAACCGGCGCCGCAGCCGGAGCCCGATCTGGGCGGCGTGCTCGACCTGCCGGAGAACAGCCGGCCCGCGCCGTCGGTGCTACCGGGGTAGCACGTTCTGCTGTGCGGGCACGGGGGCAGAACATGTGGCCCCTCTCCCGATCCGGGAGCGAGAGGCACCAACGGCGGTGGGGCGCAGCTCCACCGCCGTTTCCATCCGCCTCCCCCATGTGTGGGGTTCAAGGGCGGGCAGAACGTACGGGCGACGGTTCCTTTTTCGCATGGGTGTGCGCTCTATGCCCTTATCCCCGTCTGAACACGGGAGAGGGGGACGGGGGTTATAGACATCTGTCCGCCCTGAAACACGTGTGGGGGACGGGGCAGCGGGGAGGGGCCGTGCGTGATCACGAAAAAACCTGGCCCTCGAAGAGCCGGGGGGCGGGGACGTTCTGGCGCCTGACCAGCGCAAACCTTCAACGCATCCGGAAGAGGGGACGAAGCACGAGGAACGCGGCGGCAGGGCCGCCGCGCCCATGCAGTATTAAAAGTTGCTAGCCGTCCGGTGGCGCTATAGCGATCCTGTCCGACTCCTAAACTCCCGCTACTGTTGCCTTCCGGAAGTGGCGGGCACGCCGCCTGAAGGCGGCACAACAACTCACGCAGGATTGCTATAGACCGCCAGCGCGCTCGCGGGCGGCGCGCGCCTGCGCCACGATATCCGCGATCTGCCCCAGGTGGTCGGCGTCGTGGCGGAGCCCCAGCACGAAACGCCCCACGGCGTCGACCGGCTCCGCTCCGGGCCACGGCTCGTAGCGCAACTCCAGGTGCGGCCGGTCGGGCCACATGTCCAGGCTCGCCAGCCGCATCCGCCGGCTCTCCTCCAGCCGCGCGCGGCACTGCGCGATCGTCGTCACGCTCTCCCACGGTACTTCGCTGCGCGAGCGCCCGTGGAACGGCACGCCGCGCGCCAGCTCGGCGGCCAGCGCCGCTGACTCCTCGGCGGACGCCGTGGTGTGCACGATCACGTGCCCAAGCGTCCAGGGCATGTGAACCTCGGCCTCGCTCGCGGCGACCGGGTCGTTCGCCGCCGGGTCGCTGGGGACGAAGGTCACATCGGCGTCCTCGCAGCCGGCGATCAGGCCGAGCATAGTGTCGACCATCTCGTTCGTCAGGGCGCGCAGGTCATCGCGTGTCAGCCCGGCGGTGAGGTGTGCGAGCGGGATGCCTTCAGCGCGAGCTTTGGCGAAATCGAGCATCGGTTCTCCTCCAGTGCAGGTTGCAGGATCGGACGAAGGATAAACGGCGAAGGGCGGTAGCCTGCCGGCGAACACCCACGGGTCACGGGGCGCCGGCGCGTTCACGCGGCTCTACAGCGCCATCCCCCGAACCGGACGCTGGCCGCCGCGCCGCGTTCGCCGTTCGTCGGTCGTTGCTCGACAAGATACGTCGTTTTCACTCCTCTGGATGCCACGGGGCTTGACAGCGCCCCGCCGCGGCGCTACCATACCGCGCAACCCTTCCGCCCGTGAGCGGCACTCCAGCGAGGTTGCGATGACCACACCGCAGCAGATTCTCCAGCGCGCGCAAGAAGCCAACGTCAAGCTGGTGCGCTTTCTGTACTGCGACAACGGCAGCGCGATCCGCGGCAAGGCCACCGCGCTCAGCGGCCTGCCCGCCCGTCTCGCCGACGGAATCGGCCTGACCGTCGCGATGATGGCGATGAACAGCCTGGATCAGCTTCAGCCGGTGCCGGGGATGGGGCCGGTCGGCGAGATCCGCCTGGTGCCGGACCCGGAGACCTTCGCCGTGCTGCCATACGTGCCGCACAGCGCCGCGATGTCGTGCGATATGCTGATGAACGACCGCCAGCCGTGGGATGCTTGCCCACGCTCGTTCCTCAAGCGGATGCGGGCGCGTCTGGCCGCGCGCGGCTGGCGGCTCCAGGCCGCGCTCGAGGCCGAGTTCTCGCTGGCGCGGCGCGATGAAAACGGGGAATTTGTGCCGTTCGACGAGACCCTCTGCTTCTCGTCCATCGCCATGACCCAGGCCGCTAGCTTCGCCACGGCGCTGGTGGGCGCCCTCGAGTCGCAAGGGGTGATCGTCGAGCAGTATTACCCGGAGCTGGGGCACGGCCAGCACGAGATCTCCATCCGCCACACCGAGGCGCTGCGCGCCGCCGACAATCATATCAAGCTGCGCGAGACGATTCGCGGCGTGGCAGCGCAGCACAGCTTGTTCGCCTCACTCGCGCCCAAGCCGTTTGTCAACCAGGCCGGCAATGGCGCGCACATCCACTTCAGCCTGTGGGATGAGCAGGGGCACAACCTGTTCTACGACGAACGCCAGCCGCGCGGCCTGTCGCTCCTGGGGCGGCAGTTTATGGCTGGCGTGCTGGAGCATCTGCCGGCCTTGACAGCGCTCACCTGCCCGAGCGTCAACTCCTACCGCCGGCTCAAGCCGCAGTCGTGGAGCAGTGCCTACACCGCCTGGGGCTACGACAACCGCGAGGCGGCGGTGCGGGTTGCCTCGCCGTACTGGAGCGACATCCCCGGCACGACGAACCTGGAACTAAAGGCCGCGGATAGTTCGTGCAATCCGTACATCGCGCTGGGCGGGCTGATCGCCGCCGGGCTGGACGGGATCGAACGCGAGCTGGCGCCGGGCCAGGAGACCGACGTGGACCCGGCCGCGCTGACCGAGGACGAGCGGCACGAGCGCGGCGTGCGCCGCCTGCCTTCCTCGCTGGAGAAGGCGCTGGACAATCTGGAGGCCGACGCGGTGCTCACCGGCGCGCTCGGCGAGCTGCTGGCCACCTCGTACATCGCAGTGCGCCGCTCCGAGGCGCGGGCCTTCGCCGTACAGAACGATGTGTACGAGGTGGCGCAGCATTTTTACAAGTATTGAGCGAGGCGGTGTGGAGGGATGCGCCCTTCGCTTACCTCCGCCACAGCAGCGCCAGGACCGCCACGCCGCCCAGCAGCCCGCCGATCACCAGCCAGAGCCAGGGCACGGTGGCCGGCCGCACTGCCCCGGGCGGCGCGACTGTCGGCGCCGCGGTCGGTGCCGTGGTCGGCGCGGCGGTGGGCGCGGGCGTCGGCGCGGCGGTGGGCACGACTGTCGGCGATGCGCTCAGCCCCGGCGCGTCGGCGCTCAGCCGCTCCATCGCCTGTTGGAACCCCTCCCCCGTCGGCTCCCGCCCGGAGAACACCAGCATCGGCCGGCTCGAGCGGTAGCTTCCGTCCGCCTCGCGCGTCAGGCCGAGCACCAGATACAGGCCGGTGGGGTCCTCGTCGAACAGGCCGCACGCGCCGCTGGAACCAAGCCACACCCCGGGCGCCTCCACGGAGAGACTGGTGTAATCGATGAACCGTAGCGTCTCCGGCGCGTCGCCACGAAAACGCCGATCGACACGCAGCGTGACCTCGACCGGAATGAACGGCCCGTTGGGAACCTGCGGCAGCCTGCGCCATTCAGTCACCCGCCCGCCGACGATCAGCTCCGCCGGCTGCAGCGGGTCGCCATCGCCGCTGCACGCCCAGGCCGGCCCAACCGCCACGAGTTGCATGAGCGCCGCCAGCGCCGCCAGCGCAGCGCGAACGGCTCGCTTGTATCTCATAATCCATCTCCGCCGATGCTGTCTGCATCGTTCATTTTGCAAGACAAGACGTGCGGCGGCGGGGCGCGGTTCCGGCGCGCCGCTGGTTCGCGGCTGACAGCCGGGTGATGCCTGCGCGCGATGACCCGCGGCAGGACGCGCAGGAATGCGGAGATCAGCTACCCAGCATCGAAGCGCACGCAGGACTCGCAGATAAACTCTGCGAGTCCTGCGTGCGCTTCGTGGCTAACGTTCGCGTCTAGACGGCCACGTCCTCCTCGACCTCCTCCGCTGGCTCCTCCGCGGCGCGCTGGCCACGCCCGCGCAGCCGCAGCCCTACGCCGATCGCGCCCGCGCCCGCCGCCGCCAGCCACAGCAGGTCGCCCACCGCCCCGCCGGTCGTCGGCAGTTTGGAGGGGACGCCCGGGGCGCCTGGAGCGGGGGCCGGGGCCGCGGTGCCCTGCTGGATACGCCCCTCGACCTGCGGATTTACCGGCGAGTTGGCGCGGATGTAGTCCGCCAGCACGTCGGCGTCGATCAGGCCGGTGTCCACCTTGTTCGTCCCCTTCCCGAGCACGGAGTAGCCGTCGCCGCCGTTCAGAATGAAATTGTTGACCACCACCCGGTAGCTGCCGTTCGGGTCGAACGGCTTGTAGCCGTCCTTCGCATTGCCGATCTCGATGCTGACGATCCGGCTGCCGACGGGCGCCGCCGGGTTCCAGATATAGCGCATCCCGCCCACCTGCGGGAAGCGCCCGGCGACCGTCTCGACCTGGCTGACGCCGTTCTCCAGCGCCTCCTTGAGCTGCGCGCCGGTGAGCGTCACCAGCGCGATCGTGTTGCCGAACGGCTGCACATCCAGCACCTCGCCGAGAATGATCTCACCGGCGTCGATGCTGGCGCGAATGCCGCCGCCGTTGACGATCGCCACCTGCGCGCCATTCGCCTTCGTGCGCTCGATCAGCGCGTCCGCGATCATGTTGCCGAGGTTCGTCTCCTTCGTGCGGACGTCCGCGCGCGCCCCGTTGAGCGGCACCGCCGCGCTCCCGACCGGTTTGGCCCGTAGCGCGGCGATCGGCGCGCCGAGCACCTTGATACGCGCGTCGAATCCGGGGTCGGGCTCGATCGTCGGCAGCACCTCCTTCACCCGCGCGGCGACCACGCTGGTGATGTTGCCCGCCGCGTCGAAGCCGACCGTCAGGTCGCCCAGCCAGCGCCCCCACTCCCAATCGGTGGCCATGACCACCGTCTTGCCGGACGGCGACGGGAGCACCTCCGGGTACGGCCGGCTCGGGTCCTCTGGTTTGACCTGCGGCCCCATCGGAGTGTGGCTGTGCCCACCGATGATCACCGCGATGCCATCCACCGCGCGGGCCAGATCGCGGTCGTTGGTGATCCCGATGTGGGTCAGCCCGATGATCTTGTTGACGCCCTGGGCCTGCAACTCGGCGACGGCGCGCCGGGCGGCGTCGGCGTAGGGGGTGAAGGTGATCCCCGGCCCGGGGCTGCTCAGCTCGCCGGTATCGATCGGCGTCAGGCCGAAGATCCCGATCTTCTCGCCGCCGATCTCCTTGATAATCCAGGGCTTGAACAGGCCGCTGATCGGCGTCGCGGCATCCGCTACGACATTCGCGCTCAGCACCGGGAACTTCGCCCGCTTGATGAACTCGGCAAGCGGCTGCGGCCCGGCGTCGAACTCGTGGTTGCCGATCGTCACCGCCTCGTAGCCCATCGCGTTGTAGAACTCCAGGTCGGCCTGGCCGAGGTACTGGTTGAACCAGAGCGTCCCCTGGAAGACATCGCCGGCGTCGATCAGGAGCTGATTGCCACCCTCGGCGCGGATGGCGTCGATCAACGTCTTGCGCCGGGCGACGCCGCCATGAATCGGGGCGGGCGGCGTGCCGCCGACGACCGGCTCGATCCGCGCGTGGTGGTCGTTGGTGTGGATGATGCGCAAGGTATAGACTTCCGGCCCGGCCGCGTGCACCTCGAGCCGCGTGCAGACGAAGACCAGCGTGCCCGTCCCGACCGCGACAGTGCGCAAGAACTCGCGCCGTGTCATCTTGACCATACGCAGTGTTCCCCTCCTTTGGTTCGCGGGCTTCCTCCCGCCGGAGCGCCGCCACCAGGTGGTGCGCCGCGGCTATCTTACCGCATGTTGGGGCTCTGAGCGCACGCTGCCGTGGTACAATGCGCCCGCCATGGAACTGGACGACATCCCTCTCCTCGATCACCACTGCCACACTCTCCGCCGGGCCGCCGCCCCGCTCGATGCGGACGGGCTGCGCCGCAGCTTCAGCGAGTCGCGCGACCCGGCGATGGCGGCGCATACCGCCACTGCTATCGCCTACCAGCGCGCCCTGCGCGACCTGGCGGCGCTGCTCGGCTGCGCGCCGGACGAGGGGGCGATCCTGACCGCGCGCGCCGCCGTTCCGTTTGAACGCTACGCCCGCCGCCTGTTCGCTGCCGCCGGCTTCAGCCGCCTGCTGGTGGACAGCGGCTTCGGCGCGGCGGGCGGGTACGACCTGGCGGACCTGGCGGAGCTGGCGGGTGTGCCGGCCCAGGAAGTGCTGCGGCTGGAGACGCTGATCGAGCGGCTGATCGCCGAGGAGCCGTCGCTCGAGCGGGCCGAGGAGCGGCTGCGCGCGGCGGTGCGCGGCGCGCGGGCCGCCGGGGTCGTGGCGCTCAAGAGCATTGCCGCCTACCGCGGCGGCCTCCACGTCGCCCGGCGCAGCCGCGATGAGGCCGCTGCCGCCTTTGCGGCGCTGCGCGCGGCGGCGCTGGCCGGCCAAACGCCGCACCTGCGCGACCGGCGGTTGCTCGATTATCTGCTGCGCGCCGCGCTGGAAGAGGCTGCCACGGCGGCGCTGCCGGTGCAGTTCCATGTCGGTCTCGGCGACGACGACGCCGACCTGCGCCACGCCGGCCCGCTCGACCTGCAGGCGCTGCTGATCGACGATGCCTTCCGGCGCGTGCCGTTCGTCCTGCTGCACTGCTACCCATTCGTGCGCCAGGCCGGCTATCTGGCCTCGATCTACTCGAACGTGTACGTCGATCTCTCCCTGACGATCCCGCTCACGGCCCACGGCGGCGCGGCCGCCTTCGCCGAGGCGCTGGAGCTGGCGCCAGTCTCCAAGCTGCTGTTCGCGACCGATGCGCACAGCATCCCGGAGCTGTTCTATATCGCGGCGCGCCACGGGCGGCAGGCGCTCGGCCAGGCGCTTGGCCGCCTGGCCGCAGATGGCTGGCTGACACTGCCGCAGGCCCGCGCCGCCGCCACGGCCATCCTGCACGACAACGCAGCGCGGGTGTACCGATGAGCGGCGGATGTGGCGCGGTGGACGGCGGCCACGCCATTCGTCACACCGCGGCGATCCACTCGCCGCAGGTGATCGCCCTCTCCCAGCCGCTGCCGTGATCTTCGACCGACCAGCAGGCGGAGAGCATGGCATGCGCCAGGCCCCAGCCGCGGATGCGCGCCCGGTCGTACCCGAGTAGTTCGGCCAGCAGAGCGATCCGGCGTGCGGTGATGCGGCGCGCGTCCGGCCAGGCTTCCACGCCGGGCGGGTTGACCAGCAGCGGGCCGACTTCGGCGGCGGGGTCGCCGGTCAGGCCGTGCGGGTCGATCGCCCGCCAGCTGCCCCCGTCGCGCAGGATGTTCAGGTGGTGCAGGTCGCCGTGCAGCACAACCGGCGCGCCGGCCGAGGCCAGCAGCTCGGCGACCAGCGTCTCGGCTTCCTCAAACAGCGCCCGCGGCAGGGGGCCGGTCGTCCCGCCGAAGCGGGCGCGGTGCTCCGCCAGCGCTTCGTAGCGCTCCGCGAGAGTCGGCAGGGGGACGCCGGGCGGGGCGGGCCGGTGCAGCGCCCGCATCACGTCGGCGAAGACGGCGGTCGCCGCGTCGTCGTCGGCGAGCGCGGCCAGGGTCGTGCCGGGGGTGAGGCGCTCCAGCAGCAGAGCGATCGCGCCGGGGTCAGCATCGATCAGGCGAGCGGCGCCGCGGCCATCATAGGCACGGAGGCGGCGATCTCGCGCTCGAGCATGTCGTCGCCCGGCGGCCCTAGCTTGAGCACCACAGCCGTGCCGTCCGCCTGCACGGCCGGGGCGACATAATGGTACGACAGTTCGAACGGTGGCAGGACGCGCAGCTGCCAGCGCCGCTCGCATGCGGCGATCAGGCCAGGGAGGCCGGCCAGCCACGCCGTGCCCTCTGCGCCGAACAGCGCGATGATGTTGCGGGTAAGTTCGTCCATTGTGATGCCAGGAGCCAGGAATCGGGGTTCAGGGTTTAGGGGTCAGGTAATCTGCAATCTGCTGAGTTCGGAGTGCTGCATGATATAGGACGTACGCGGCCGCCCACACCTCCCCACCGCGTACGTCCTGGCGGTTAAGCGTGATCTTCAGGATGCGGCGTGCATCCTTTTGCACTTTAAACGCTGAACGCTGAACTTCGCATGGAGTTCGCTCCGAGCGCCTTGAGCAGGAAGGCGTCTTCGAAGGCGATCTCGCGCAGGTAGTCGTAGCGGCCCGAGGCCCCCCCGTGCCCGGCGGCCATGTTGGTCTTGAGCAGCAGCAGGTTGCTGTCCGTCTTTGTCGCGCGCAGCTTCGCCACGAATTTGGCCGGCTCCCAGTAAGCTACGCGCGGGTCGTTCAGCGCGCCGGTCGCCAGCAGGTGTGGGTAGGCAGTCGCGCGGATATTGTCGTAGGGCGAGTAGGAGCGCAGGTAGCGGAATTCGTCCTCGCGCGCCGGGTTGCCCCACTGCTCCCATTCGTTCACCGTCAGCGGGATGCTCGGGTCGCTCATCGAGTTGATCACATCGACGAACGGCACGCGGGCGATCACCGCGCGGAACAGGTCGGGGCGCATAGTCATACATGCGCCAACCAGCAGCCCGCCGGCGCTGACGCCGCGGATCGCCAGCCATGCCGGGCTGGTGTAGCCCTGCGCGATCAGGTGCTCGGCGCAGGCGATGAAGTCGATGAAGGTGTTCTTTTTGCGCAACATCTTGCCATCATCGTACCAGCGACGCCCCAACTCCGCGCCGCCGCGGATGTGCCCGATCGCCACGACGAAGCCGCGGTCGAGCAGGCTCAGGCGGTTCCGGTCGAACTCCGGGTCGGAGCTGGCACCATAGGCGCCGTAGCCGATCAGCAGGCAGGGGTTGCCGCCGTCCCGCTGCAGGCCGCGCCGGTAGACCAGCGAGATCGGCACGCGCATGCCGTCCGGCGCGGTCTCTTCGAGCCGCTCGCTGACGTACCGCGATGGGTCGTAGCCGCTGGGGATCGCGTCCTGCTTGCGCACCTCCCATGCGCCCGTGCGCATGTCGTAGTCGATCGCCGAGTCGGGCGTGACCAGCGAGCTGTAGTTGAAGCGCAGCGTATCGCTGGCGAATTCGGGGTTGGGCCCCGGCTCGATCGCATAGACCGGCTCGGGGAACGGGACATAGCGCACATGCGTCACGCCATCCGGGTCGGAGACGCGGATGCGCTGGAGCCCTCCCTCGCGCTCGAACAGCACCAGGTGGTCGCGGAAGGCTTCCACCCGGTCGATCAGCGTCGCCGGGCGCTCCGGCAGCACCTCGCGCCAGTTGGGCCGGTCGGTCGCCGTGGCCGGTGTCGCCAGCAAGCGAAAGTTCTCCGCCCCGGCGTTCGAGCGGATGAAAAAACGCTCGCCGTGGTGCTCCACGTCGTATTCCTCCCCATGCACGCGCGGCGCGAACAGGCGCAGCGGCGCGTCCGGGTTGTCCGCCGGCAGGTAGCGTGTCTCCGTGGTGAGGGTGCTTTGGAGCATCACCAGGATGTACGCGCCGCTGCGTGTCGTGCGGACGGTGAGAAAGTAGCTGGCGTCCGGCTCTTCGTAAACCAGCGTGTCGGTCGACGGGTCGGCGCCGGCGGTGCGGCGATGCAGCCGGTAGGGGCGCTTTGCGGCGTCGAGGGTCGTGTAGAACAGCGTGCGGCTGTCGGCGGCCCAGACCAGGCCGTAGTAGGTGTTCGGCACCGCGCCGGGCAGCACCTCACCGCTTTCCAGGTCTTTCACATAAAGCGTGTAGACCTCGGCGCCGGTGGTGTCCACCGCGTAGGCCAGCCGCCGCCCGTCCGGGCTGACTTTGAAGGCGCCGAGGCGGAAGTACACCGCGCCGGCGGCCTCGGCCAGCGCGTTCTGGTCGAGCAGCACCTCTTCGGGGGCGCCGGGCGCATCGCGGCGGCGGCAGCAGATCGGGTACTGTCGGCCCGGCTCGGTGCGGCGGTAGTACAGGTAGTCGGCCTCTTTCACCGGCGCGCTCACGTCCGCCTCGTTGAGGCGGGCGCGCATCTCGGCGAAGAGCTGTTCCTGCAGCGCAGCGGTGTCCGCCATCACCGCATCGGCGTAGTCGTTCTCGGCGCGCAGGTAGGCGAGCGTCGCCGGGTCGTCGCGGTCGCGCAGCCAGAAGTACGGGTCGTCCCAGGTCTCGCCGTGCATGGCGATCGGGTGCGGGCGGCGCGGCGCGCGGGGCGGGGTCAGTTCAGGAGCCATCAGCGCTCCGCTCCAGGTTGCAGCATGCGGCTCGATCGGCCTTCATCCAGGGCATTGTACCGTATGTTGCGACGGTGGACGGTGGGTGGTTGTTTTGGGTCCGGAGGCAGGCGCCAAGGGGCAGACGGGCAGAAGCCAGACAGGGAGGCACAAGCGGGGGAGACGAGCCAGGAGCCTGCACGTAACACGCAACACGCTGAACTCCGACTTCATCCCCTACTTCCGCTCCTCGTCCACCTCGACGCTCCAAGCGTGGACGCCCTGGGTGGTAAAGGAGAACGGGCGCATCTGCACGCCGGCGGCGGCGAGGACGCGCTCCAGCTCCAGCCGGCGGTCGAATGGGCAGGCGAAGACCATGAAGCCGCCGCCCCCTGCGCCGGTGATCTTGCCGCCCCAGGCGCCGTGCCGCCGGGCGGTGGCGTAGATCTCCTCTACCACTGGCGGAGCGATATAGGGTGAGAACGCCTTCTTCACATCCCAGGCGTCGTGCAGCAGGCGGCCGAACTCGGCGACCTTGCCGCCGCGCAGCAGTCGCACCGCCTCGCCCACGAACGCCTTGGTCTCGTCGTGATAACGCAGCGTGTCGCCCTCCTTCAGCCGGCGCACCTGGTCCTCCACCAGGTGGTGGGTCAGCAGCCGCCGGTCGCCGATATAGCCGAGCAGCAGGCAGCTCTCCAGCTCGAGCAGCGCCGACGGGTCGGTCAGCGCCGGCTCGACGATCACCTGCGGACCGCCGAAATGGTAGACGCACATGCCGCCGAACACCGCGGCATATTGGTCCTGCCGGCCCCCAGGGATGCCGAGATCGACCCGCTCGATGCGGTAGGCCAGCTCGGCCAGCGTATGCGGGTCGATCGTGATGTCGTTGGCGGCGGTGATGACCTTCAGCATGCTCACAACCAGCGCCGAGGACGAGCCCAGACCGCTGCCGGGCGGCACATCCGAGAACATCGTCACCTGCACGCCCTGGGCCTCAGGCATGGCGTCAAGCACCGCCTGCGGTAGGCTCAGCCGCCCCTCCCAGCGCCCGGTCACGTTCCGGCTGACTTCCTCCAGGTCGAGCGAGCGGATGGTGATCCCCGGCTCCGCGTTCGGCTTCAGCATGCAGCGAACGTATTTATCGATCGTGCAGTTCAGCACCTTGCCGCCGTGCTCCTCGGCGTACGGGCTGACATCCGTCCCGCCGCCGAAGAACCCGATCCGCATCGGCGCTTTCGCTTTGTAGATGCGCATGATCCGCCTCGATCAAAAGTGTAGCAGGCAGTCGGCCAGCGCCGCGTTGCCCCGCCGCCCGCGCGCTCCAGCGCTCGCCCGGCGAGAGTATAGCACACACCTTGACCGTCCCCCACCGCTGTGCTACAGTAGTGCGCGATCTAACGCCCAAAAAGGCGCACCGATGGCGATTCTCACTTTGCAAGACGGCAAAGAGCGGCCCGTGCTCCAGCGCCACCCGTGGGTCTTCTCCGGGGCGGTGGCGGGGGTGCAGGGCTATGTCGGCCGCGGCGATCTGGTCGAGGTGTATTCCGCGCATGGCGAGTGGTTGGCGCGTGGCACCTGGAGCAGCGGCTCGCAGATCCGCGCCCGCCTGTTCACCTGGGACGCCGAGGAGGATATCGACGACGCGCTGCTGCGCCGCCGGATCGAGCAGGCGGCCGCCGCGCGCGCGGCGCTGCCGCCCGGGCTGCTCGGCGCGCCGCACGCCGCGCGGTTGGTCTTTGCTGAGGCCGACGGGCTGCCGGGGCTGATCGTGGACCGCTATGGCCCGTTTCTGGCGGTCCAGGTGCTCACGCAGGGCATGGATGTGCGCCGCGAGTTGGTGGTTCGCCTGTTGGCCGATATCCTGGCGCCGCGCGGCATCGTCGAGCGCAGCGACGCCGAGGTGCGCGAAAAGGAGCGCTTGCCGCCCGCCGAGGGGGTGCTCTGGGGCGAGCCGCCGCCGGAGCGCCTGCTGATCACCCAGCACGGGCTAGCGTTCGAGGTGGAACTCAGCGCGGGGCAGAAGACCGGTTTCTACCTCGACCAGGCGGTGAATCGTGCCCGCGTCGCCGCGTATGCCCCCGGGCGCGAGGTGCTGGACTGCTTCTGCTACACCGGCGGCTTCAGCCTGTACGCTGCCCGGGCCGGCGCGGCGCATGTCACTGCGGTGGATACAAGCGGCCCCGCGCTGGAGTTGTTGCGGGCTAACGCGGCGCGCAACGGGCTGGCTGACGCCGTCGAGCCGGTCGCGGCGGATATCTTCAAGCAACTGCGGCAGTACCGCTCCGACGGTCGCCAGTTCGACATGGTCATCCTCGACCCGCCCAAGTTCGCCCACGAGCGCGGCCAGGTCGACCGCGCGGCGCGCGGCTACAAGGACATCAACCTGATCGCCATGCAGATTCTGCGGCCCGGCGGCATCCTGGCGACCTTCTCCTGCTCCGGGCTGGTCTCCGCCGACCTGTTCCAGAAGATCGTCTTCGGCGCGGCGGTGGACGCCCGGCGCGATGTGCAGATCCTTGAGCGGCTGGCCCAGGCGCCGGACCACCCCGTGCTGCTGACCTTCCCGGAGGGCGAGTATCTCAAGGGGCTGATCTGCCGGGTTTGCTAGCTCGAAGTGTAGCGTGCAAGGCGTAGAATGTAAAAATGCAAATGTAAAGCGTAACATGCGAGGTGCGACGTTTGTGCCTTTCCCTTGTTCTATCGACCGCGAAACCCCGATTTCTCAACTCTGGCCTCCGAACGATAACCTTTGAACTCTGAACGTTCATGAGCTTTCGCATCATCGAAGACGGCCACATCGCCAGCCCGCGCGGCTTCCGCGCGACCGGCGTATCGAGTGGGCTGAAGGAGGTGCGCGCGCGCGATCTGGCGCTGGTCTTCACGGCGAAGCCGGCGCACGCCGCGGCGGTCTTCACCACCAGCGCGATCGTCGCCGCACCGGTGTTCTTCGACCAGGCGGTGCTGACGCACAACCACGAGCGCATCCACGCCGTATTGATCAACAGCGGCTACGCCAACACCGGCACCGGCCCGCAGGGGTTGACGAATGCGATCGAGTGCGCCAAGATCGTCGCCGACGAGCTGGAAGTGCCGCGCGACAGCGTTCTGCTGCTCAGCAGCGGGCGCGCCGGCGTGCAACTCCCGATGGACGTGATGCGCCAGGGCATCCGTCGCGCCGTCTCGGAGCTGGACAGCGGCGGCGGGCGGCGGGCGGCGCTGGCCATCCTGGACGGCGACACGCGGCCCAAGGAGCGGGCTTATGCTGTCTCGTTGCGCGGTGGGCGCGCCGGCACGCTCGCCGGCATGGCCAAGGGCGGCCGGCGAGGGGATCCGCGGCAGACGGCCACCCTCGGTGTGCTGACGACCGACCTGAGCATCGCCCCACAACTGCTGGCGCGCTCGCTGGAACTGAGCGTCGCCCGGTCGTTCGGGCGTGTCTCGCTCGACGGCGGGGCCAGTCCGAACGATAGCGTGGTGCTGCTGGCGAACGGGGCATCCGGCGCGCCGACGATCAGCGACACCGGCTGTCCGGAGTACACGGCGTGGCAGGCCGCGCTGGACGCGCTCTGCGCCGACCTGGCGCTCCAGGTCCTACGCGACGCGGCGGCGGGCGGCAAGGTGCTGCATGTTCACGTGCGTGGCGCGGCCACCGACGAGGACGCGCGCCGGCTGGCGCGGGCCGTGGCGCAGGCACCAGGCGTGCGGGCGGCGGTGGCGCGGGCGCAGCCGGAGTGGGGCGCGCTGCTCGCGGCGGTCGGCGGGAGCGGCACGGAGCTGCGGGCGGACCGGCTGGAGCTGCGGCTCGGCGCGGCCCTGGTGATGCTCGATGGGCTGCCCGCGCCATGCGAGCCGGCCCAGGCGATCCAGGCGCTCTCCGGCAGCGAGGTAGAGCTGACGGTGGATCTGCACCTGGGGATCGGCAGCGCGTCGCTGGCGACCTGCACCGCGCCGGGCGAGCCCTGATCGAAGGGAATCGGCAGACGCTGGCGTTCCAGAGGTGGCGCTAGGCGGGGCCATGTATAGGGTAGGAAGTGCACATCATATGGGCCGATACCTGGGCGAGCAGCGGCTTACAAGGGCGAGCGACAAGGGCACGACATTGGCCGACCCGTTGCGACAGGCAGGATGACTCTCTGCCCGGCGCGGTACGCGCACCAGGAGGCGCATGACTCAAAAACTCCCGCTCTTTCCGCTCAACACCGTGCTGTTCCCCGGCGCGCCCCTCCCGCTGCATATCTTCGAGGAGCGCTACCGGCTGATGATCGGCCGCTGTATCGAGCAGCGCGCGCCGTTCGGCGTGGTGCTGCTCCGTGAGGGGCTGGAGACCAGCACGAACGTCGCGTTTGTGCCCGTGGGGACGAGCGCTCAGATTCAGGAGGCGGTACGCCTGGACGACGGGCGCTACTACCTGGTGGCGGTCGGGCAGCGACGCTTCCGCATCCAGTATCTCCTCCAGCGGCTGCCCTACTTTGTCGCCTCCGTCGTCTATCTACCAGAGGAGGCCGGCGCCGCCGCCGCCGAGGGCGCGCAGCAGCTTCGCGCGCTCTACGGCCGCTACTGCGCCGCGATCAGCGCGGCCACCGGGGCGCGGGTGGAGGATGAGCCGCTACCCGGCGATGTCGTTGAGCTGACCTACTGGATGGCCCACCGCCTGCAGGTCGTGAACGCCCAGAAGCAGCGCTGGCTGGAGGCGGATGTCGCCACCCGGCTGCGCGAGATGGTCGCGGCGCTGCGCGGCGAGCTGGCGCTGCTGCCGGACGCCGGGCCCGGGCCGCGCGACACCGGGCTGGCCGGACCGACGTCGTTGAACTGAGGGCGGAGATGCGACCATGCAGATCGTGTCTGCTGCCGATATGAAAGACAACCTGAGCGCCTCCATCAAGTCGAGCGCCGAAGAGCTTGTCGTGATCACCCGCAACTGCAGGCCGGTCGTGGTACGGTTGCCGATACACGACGACGCGCTGAAGCGCCTGGCGCTGACACACTCGCGGTGCGTCCCGACGGTGCCGCGCGAGGTGTGCGCGCAACGACGCGTCGCAGGCGGCATCTCTCACGATGAGCTCTGGCGCGATAGTGCAGACGCTAGCCACGCTGACAACCCATGATCATCGGAACCTGCCGCATCAGCCTGTACCTGCCGGGCGCCCACTCGCTGAAGGAGAAACGCAGCGTCGTCAAGTCGGTCCTGGCGCGGCTCCGCAACGAGTTCAACGTCTCCACCGCCGAGGTGGACGCACAGGAGGCGCACCAGCGCGCCGTGATCGGCGTGGCCTGCGTCTCCGCCTCGGGCGACTACTGCCGCGGCCAGCTTGAGGCCGTCGTCCGCTGGGTCGAGGAGAACCGCCCCGACGCGCCCGTGTTGGAGTATGAGATCGAGTTGCTGTAATGGAGTGCGGAGTGCGAAGTGTAAAATGGAAGGTGGAAAATGCAACGTTCAGAGCGCAAATGTAAACGTTCCACTCTTCATTTTCCATTTTCCACTTTCCACTTTCCACTTTGAACTCCAATGGATGACCTCCTCCCCTACCCCTTCCTCGCGATCGTCGGCCAGGCGGAGATGAAAACCGCGCTGGTGCTGGCGCTCGTCAACCCGCAGATCGGTGGCGTGCTGCTGGCCGGCCCGTATGGCGTCGGCAAGACGACTGCCGTGCGCGCGCTGCTCGACATCATGCCGGATGTCGAGCGCGAGGAGCCGGACGGCTCGGGCGGGGTGATCACGCGCAGCGAGCGGATGCGGATCGTCGAACTGCCGCTGAACGCCCGGCTGGAGGACGTGGTCGGGGGGATCAACGAGCGGATCGCGCGCGAGCAAGGGCGGGTTGTGCTGGAAGAGGGGGTGCTGGCCCGCGCCCACCGCAACCTGCTGTATATCGACGAAGTCAACATGCTCGACGCGCAGGTGGCGGACGCGATCCTGGATGCGGCGGCCCAGGGGCGGACATTCGTGCGCCGGGGGCCGATGACGCGCCTGTTTCCGTCGCAATTCGTGCTGATCGGCTCGATGAACCCGGAGGAGGGGGCGCTGCGCCCGCAGATCCTCGACCGCTTCGGGCTGCGGGTGTGGGTCGCGCCGCTGGCCGAGCGCGCCGAACGGCTGGAGGTCTACCGCCGCGCGCGCGACTTCCGCCGCGATCCGGAGGGGTTCCGGGCGCGTTACGCCGCCGAGATGCAGAAGCTGCGGACGGATGTCGCCGTGGCGCGCGAGATTCTGCCGCACGTCGTGATCGCGCCGGAGGCCGAGGAATTCGCGCTCGGCTGCATCCAGGCGCTGAATATCCCATCGCACCGAGCCGAGATCGCGCTGCTGGAGGCCGCCCGCGCCCGCGCCGCCGCCGACAGCCGCGCCCGCGCGACGGTCGAGGACGTGCGGCGGGTCGCGCCGCTGGCGCTGCGGCAACGCCGCAGTCCGACGCTCGACGCCTACGCGGCGCGCATGGCCGAGGAGAGCGCCGCGATCGACGAGGCGATGGCCCGCCTCGGCGAGAACGGCGCCGCGCCGCGGGGGCGCCGCAAGCGGCCATAACAGCGCGGGGCGGTGTGCGCTCCTTCGAACAGCTCATCGACGGTCAACGCACCGTGCCCGCCGGCTGGCGTACCACCACATCCCTCTGCCGCGCCCAGAAGGTCGGCGGGATGCGGGCGATGTCCGCTGTTGGCAGGGGCGCCCGGTTCAGCAGCGCCGCCGCCAGCCGCCGCAGCGGCGCCTGCCCGTGCGGGATGCGCCGCGCCTTGAGGCGCCCACCGCTGCCGATATGGACAATATAGCCGTCCGGGTCGAGCCGGAGCGCCACGATCTGGGGGCGGATCGGAAAGATGGGCAACGGCTCGTCGAAGCAGCGGCGGATCTCCGGGCCGAATGAGGTGCAGACCATCTCCCAGCAGCGTCCGCGGTCGTCGATCCAGCGCCGCGGTGTGCAGTCCAGCGCGCGCGCCGGGCGGCGTTCGAACCAGTCGAACCACGCGCCGGCGTCCGCGAAGAAATCCGGCTCGTCCAGATAGGTGCGCAGGGCATCGGCGTTCCGTTCCATCTTCCGCCTCCGGTCGCGTCCGTTGATTGGCTGTTACTCCAAAGAACGGACCAGGCGGCGGTTCGGAAGCGTGCAATGGTGAAAAACGGATGATATGCCGTGATGACAGGACGTCCGCGGTAGGGAGGTTTGGCGGGGCTGCGCTCCTCCCAAACCCCTGCTTGGGCGCGTGCGCGCGCCCAGGCGAGCGCCGCGGCGGGCCGGCGGCCCGCCATACCTCCTGCGCTGCGGACGACCGCGTACGTCCTGGCGATCGAGGCTGTGCGCGCTGAGAGGCGCACCCTGCTCAAACGCCAGGCGCAGGCTGACGGGACAGGTGATCAGCACGCGCTCTTCGTGGTCGAAGCATGGGTTGTTCAGGCCGCGGGCCACGCTCAGCGGCGCGCTGCGGGAGAAGGTCGCGCCGCTGCTGGAGCCGCGCTTCTCGGCGGCGCACCGGTGCGCGTGGAGCCCGGCGCTGCGCGCAGCGCCGGCGAGAGTTGGTCCGAATGCGTCTTGGTCTCCTGCAAAGCGACGATCTCCGCGCCGCAGCCGCCCAGTCAGCCGAGAAAGCCGCGCTTCTCGGCGGCGCGCACACCGTTGATGTTCACGGACAGGATCGTCTGTTCGCGTCGGGCCACGGGAGCCTCGCCACCTGACCTATCGGTGCGCAGGTATACCACGGAGGGTTTGGCCCGTCAATGCCGCTTGACTCCCGCCGTGGAACTGGCTATCCTTGAAGGCGCAACCCGTGAACCGACGCCTGCTCGCGATCCTGCCTTGTCCAGAGCCAGCGCATGTCCGCCACTGACCGCCCGATGTACTGGCCGGAGCGCATGATCCGGCGTTTTCTGGTCTCGCGCTGCGGCATCTGGTTCGGGCGCTACGTGCTGCCCTATCTCGATCTGCCGCTGCTGCGCCTGTCGCGCGGGCGCTGGAGCGCGTCGCCCGGCCAGCCGATTCTGCTGCTCGTCTCGACCGGGGCGCGCACCGGCAAGCCCCGACGCACGCCGCTGCTCTATCAGCGCGATGGCGAGCGCCTGATCGTGATCGCCTCCAACGGCGGGCGCGACTACCATCCTGCCTGGTATTACAACCTGCGCGCCAACCCAGTGGCAACCGTGTATGTCGACGGGACGGTGGGGCGCTACATTGCCCGCGAGGCGGTGGGCGCGGAGCGCGAGGCGCTCTGGCGGCGGGCGGTCGCGTATTTCGAGGGCTTTGCGTTCTACGCACAGCGCACGGCGCGCGCCATTCCGATTATGGTGCTGGCGCCATATCGGAGCGACGAATGACGAAAGACGAAGGACGGAGGACGAAGGCTGCCGCGGCGCCGGCACGGTGGGCAGTATGGAATAGCCTGTGTTGCTCGTTCGTCCTTCGTCCAGACTACTCGCCCCCTTGCCGGAGGCCGCTATGATGCCGCAAGACCTCGCCCGCCCTGTGCAACGCGCTGCCTGGCACCCCGGCCCGGCCTGGCTCTGGCTGCTGTCGTTCGTGCTCTGCATCGGCGGCGATCAGCTGCTTGGGCGCTGGGTGCTGCTGCCGCTGTATGTCGCCGGGTTCTACGGCGGCATGATCGTGATCGACCTGCTCGCCTACCCGTTGCTGGATCGCTGGCGGGCCTGGCTGCGGGCGCGCGGCCCGTGGGCCTGGTACCTGGTCGAAGTCGGCCTGCTGTGGATCGGCACAGCGCTCCTGTTGGCCGCGCTCGGGCTGGCCGGGCCGCGGTGGCTCGGCTGGACGTGGGGCGGCCCGGCGCTCTGGGCGGGCGGCCCGGCGCTGCTGCTCCAGGTGTCTGGTGCGGCGCTGCTGGCCGCCTCGGTGCTGGTCGGAGTCTGGGCCGTCGGGCAGTTGGGCTGGGCGCGGGTGCTGTTCGCCGCGGCCATGTTCCCGCCCGGGGCCGGTGCGGAGGAGCACAGCATCCCGCAGCGGCTGGTCGTCTCCGGGCCGTACCGCTACGTGCGCAACCCGCTGTACGACACAGACATGACTCTGATCGCCGGGGCGGCGCTGCTGACGCGCAACTGGGGGCTCATCCTCCTGCTCGCCGCGTACATCGCGCAGCTTGCCATGCAGCTCCGCCTGGAGGAGCGCGAGCTGCGCGCCCGCTTCGGCGCGCAGTACGCCCGTTACTGCCGGCTCGTGCCGCGTTTTATTCCGCGTCTCACCCCGGTCGATCCCGACGCTATCGAGCGTGAGAGATGAGCATGGCCAGGGACATAAAACCTACCCCCTGCCCCTACCTCGGATACGTCTCCAGCGTGCCGACGGTATAACGCCGGATAGCATAGAGCGGCGAGTCGATCGTGATCGACGAGGCGGTGTGGAAGCCGTCGCTATAGTTCACGATGTTGCTTCCGTCGCTCACCCGGGTGATGTCGTAGGTGTCGTTGATGATGTCCTGGTACCAGCGGCCGGCGCTCGCGTCGTAGTAGCTGGCGCGGACATTCAGCTGCCCCGGGCTGGCCTCTTCCCAGCGCACCCGGATGATATCGCCCGGCTCCGGGATGTGCCCGCCCGCCGCGGTGGCAGGTAGCGGCCAGCGTGCCAGGATGACCGGATTGCCGACCCAGGCCTCGAACACCAGATCCACGTTGCCATCGCCCCGCCCGATCGGGATGATCTCCAGGTTCTCCTCGCGGTTGATCTCCTTGCGGAAGCCGACCATCGGCCCGAAGTACCCGTTCGGCGTGCGCGGCGGCGACGCGCCTGGCGACCAATCGATCTCGATCTTGGCCCAGCCGTTGGCGACATCCGGCAGGCGGTCGATGTTGCGCCCGGCCTGCAGGCGGTCGATCGCCGAGTAGATGCCGGCCGCGCCATCCAGCCGGAGATCGTGCTTCCAGGTCGACCAGTCATATTGCACCTGGACGCCGCTACCGTTACGGAAATCCTGAGTCTGCACGTTCGCCGCCGGGCGGGCGTCCGGCCCGGTCGGGAAGCGGCCCGTGCCGGGGTTGCGCCACTGGTCAAGGAAGACCTCCAGCGGGCGGGCGCTGTTGGTCTCCACAATGCCGATCGCGGCGCGGTCGAACGTTTCGTCTCGCATGTTGCCCTGGCGGTACCAGCCGTAGAACTGGCCGTCGATCAGAAGGGCGAAGGCGCGCTTGACACCAGGCCCGGCCTGCGAGTGCAGCCCGATCTCCAGATCGAACCAGCGATCAACGGGGACCCGGCCATAGATGCGAAACTCGGCCGGTGCGCCGTCGCCGGTATAGCCGGCGACAGACAGGTCGCCGCCCTGCCGCAGGCGGAGTTGCCAACCGTACGGGCCGCCGGCCTCCGGCCAGAAACCGGCCAGCGCCAGATACTCGCCGCCGCCGAGCTGCGCGATGGTCGCGCCGGGCACAAAGACGCTCGCACGTTGCCAGATCCAGGTGCCGGGCCGCTCGTTCCACTGATGTGACGCGGCTGCGTCGGCGAAGGGTACGAAGATGGCGGCGCGGCTGCCCCCGCCGGTTGTGGCGGCGCGGGCCGAGAAGCCGCCGTCGACGGCGCGGGCGCTGCTCCGGTCGAGCGAGGCGTTGCCGGCGGTCAGCCGGGCGGTACGCCACGACCCGGCCTCCCCTTCGAACGACTCCAGCATATCCCCACCGGGCATCGGCGACGGTGGCGCGGCGGTCGGCACGGGTGGCAGGGGTGTCTCGGTTGGCGGGAGCGGCGTCGCGGTTGGCGGGAGCGGCGTCGCGGTCGCCTCGGCGGGCGGCGCGGCGTTCGCCACGCGGAAGTGAACCACCGTCGGCGCGCTGGTCTCCCCCTGCGCGTCGCTCGCTGTGACAGCCATCGTGTAATCGCCGTCGGGGACCTGGGTTGTATCCCAGCCGCGCGGCAGATCGTACGAGTCGCCAAGGAAGAAGTAGGGCGGACGGCGCTCGGTGTGGATCACCGGCATGGGTCCGTCGAGCCGGAAGACGACGCTGACGATGTTCGCGCCGCCCGGGACCGCCTCGATCACCACCTTTGGGCCGCTCACGGCCGCGCCCTCGCTGACGCCGCGCAGTTCGGCGATCCACGGGCCGACGGGGCCGCCCGCCGGCTCCGGGGGCAGGGTGGCGGTGGCCACCGGTGGGGGCGTAGCTGTCGGGGTCGGCAATGGTGCGCAGGCGATCGTCGCCTGCTGGCCTTCCACCACGCCGCTCAGGCTCGTCTCACACGTCACGGTCAACTGGCCGCCGGGGGCGAGCGCCAGGAGCTGGGGGTCGGCGCGGATGGCGAGCGGAAGCGCCAGGGCCACGGTGATGGCCGGGAGGACGATGAGCAGCAGCGGGCGCAGCTTGGGTGGTGTTCGCGGCACGGGTGCGGTTCTCCTTGCGACTACTGGCGAGGCTTATGTATCGCTGCTGTTTACTAATGTAATTGCTATAATCGATAGTTTTAGGCGTTATAGTAATAAAAGAAGGATGTATTACAATGATCCACGGCTAGTATACACGAAACGGACACAATCTACAATACCGCTATAGTTGAAAGTTCGTTAACATCGACCACAGCCGGCCCGAGTAATCCTATTTGACGGAAGATGCACAACGTGAATCGTGGTGGGACTTCGCCCCGCCACGATTGGCACGCCGCGGCTTGCCACACCCCCCACGGTACGGACGAGCGGCTATGTCCTATCCGTGATGGATGCGTCATAGAGAGATCAACTCAACCCTCGACGCGTGTCGTGCTGAGCCCTTCGGCGATGCTCAGGGCGCAGCGCGGGGAATCATGTGGGCTTCCCTCCCCACAGGCGGGGAGGGGTGGGGACATCTGTCCGCTCGCAGAGGCGTGCTGTATCAGGCCAGTATCAGCCGTTTGCCGCCGTGCCTGCACTGGTATGTGGTATAGTAGCGTTCGGCTCCCACGTTGGAGCGCCTGAGGTTACCAGAGATGCGTTCAATGACACGACGACAGATCATACTGAGCGCCGCGGCCGTGCTCGCCCTGGCGTTGCTGGGCGGCCTGCTGTGGGTCGGCATCAAGGCTAAGCGCACCGCCGACAACGTCGCCGCGATGGTGGTGCCACCCCGTGTGCTGCCCACGGCCACCGCCGCCCCGACCGCCGCCCGCCCCGCCCCGACCGCCGCCCCCGGCGCGCCTACCGCCGCACCGGCCCCGCCG
>JBHOQX010000025.1:0-191231 GCA_042408595.1 Roseiflexaceae bacterium
AACACGCGGCCTGCGTTTGCGTTGCTGCGGCGTGGTATGCTTTGTGCGGGGGCGGTGCGGCCAGTGGCCGGCGGCTGGTCGGTCGCTTCCGCTGGCCCGCCGCCGCCGAGCAGCAGGCCGATCAGCACCAGGCTCACCAGCGCCGACGCTGCGATCACCAGCAGCGGCCCGATCCGGCGACGGCGGGCCGGCGGGACAGCAGGCACGCCCAGCGGCGCGTTGCACAGCGGGCAGCGCGGCTGCAGCGGCACCCGGCCCTGGCAGCGCGGGCAGGCGATGCTGCGCGCCAGTTCGTCGTCGATCAGGCGCCGGGCGATCGGCTCGAGCGCGGCCCGCACCTCGGCAGCGCTCGGTGGGCGGGCGTCGGGCGATTTCGCCAGACAGCGACCGACCAGCGCGCACAGATCCGGCGGCAGATCGGCGCGGATGCGCGCCAGATCCGGCGCCGGCTCCGACATATGCCGGATCGCCAGCTCGGTCACGGTCGAGCCGTTGAAGGGCGGGCGGCCGGCCAGCACCTCGAAGGCCAGCGCGCCCCAGGCGTAGAGATCGGCCTGCAGGGTCGGCGGCGCGTCCGGCGCGCATTCAGGGGCCAGGTAGGTCGCCTCGGCGAGCGTGCGGGGGCCAGGCGGGTTGCCGCTGCCCGCGCCGCGTAGGTTCACCAGCTTCAGCTTGCCGGCACGGTCCACCCAGAAGGCGTTCGGGCGCAGCCAGCCCCAGGCCACGCCGGCCGCGTGCAGCGCTTCGAGCGCCTCGAGTGCCTGAAGCAGCAGATCGAGCGCGGCCGTCGTCGTCAGATCGCGCTCGCCGAGCAGGTCGGCGAGCGGCTGGCCAGCAGGGCCGTCCAACACCAGAAAGACATGCGTCGGCGAACGCCCGCGGTCGTGCAGCCCGGCGACGCGCGGGCTGTGGATGCGCTCGAGCAGCCAGGCCTCCTCGCGCAGCGCCGTGGCGGCCGGCGTGCCGGCCTCGGCCACGCGCACTGTCACCTCCGCCGTGTCGGCGAACGCCTGGTAGAACCCCTCGCCGAAGTGTGGCAGCGGCCGGGCAAGCCGATAGGTGCGTCCGGTTGTCCCGCTTGTCAGATGCTGCATGTCCACACCCTCGAACGGGGCGCCTGCGCCGGCGGGCTAGGCGGCCCGCGCCACCGGCCGCTGCTCCACGACGCGGCGGGCGAGCTGGCGCAGCGCGCGCGTCAGCGGGATCTCGCGCCCGCCCTCGGCGATCAGCGCACCGGTGTTGATGAACGGCTGAAGCGCCGCGAAATCCGATGGTATTTCGCCCAGCAGCTCGTAGCCGGCGAACAGGCTGCGGATATCGTCGGCGCGAATCTCCGAGCGTTTGCCGGCGCGGTTGATCACATAGGCGACGCTCTCCCGGTGGATGCCGAGCTCGTCGAGCAGGTTCATTGCCGCTCGCGTCGCCCGGACGGCCGGTACGTCCGGCGTGCAGACCAGCAGCACCAGGTCGGAGAGCTCCAGCGCCGTCATCGTCACATCGTCGATCTGCGCGCCGGTGTCGGCGACGACATAGTGGTAGTTGCGGCGCAGCGATTGGAGCGTGCGCCGGGCGAGCACCGCGACGATCTGCTTGACCTTCTCCTTCTTCAGCAGCGTCTCGAAGTAATCGGCCTGATTGCGCGGGATGGTGATGTCGCGCCCGTCGCGCAGCCGCATGAGCGTCTCGTCGATCAGTGCGGCGCGGTCGTCCTCCAGCACATCGCGCTCGAGCAGGTCGCGGGTGAAGTCGGCGCGCTCGATATCCAGCGGCGCCGGCAGCAGGCGCACCCCGTCGCTCACCAGCGGCGCGATGTTCTCCAGGTCGGTGCGGCTGATGCCGTCCAGCACCGGGATCAGGTCGAGGATCGACTGATTGGCCATGTGGCCGGCGTAGGCGTCCAGGCTGCCAAAGCGCCAGTTGAAATCGGCCATGACCACCCGCCGCCGCTCGTCCAGGTGCGCCAGGTGCAGCGCCAGGTTGGCGGCGAGCACCGTCTTGCCGACCCCGCCCTTCAGGCTGAACAGCGTGACGATCCGGCCGATCCCGCCGCCCACGCCGCTGATCCGTTCCTGGATCAGGTTGTAGGCCTGCAGCACACTATCGACGATGTGCTGGAAGCGCAGGTCGGCATAGGGCGGCTCGACCCGGATCACGTCGCAGACCCCCATGTCGAGCGCCTGGTGCAGGTAGTCCGGGTCCTGGTAGCGGTTCGACTGCGCCAGAATGACCGGCGCGATCCGCGGGTGGACATGGATGGCCTCGCGGCAGATGTCGAGCACGTTCTCGCCCGGCAGCGAATCGGCGATCAGCAGGACATCCGGCGCCTGGTTCTTGAGCACTTCGAGCGTCTCGCGCCCGCTGCCCGCCGTCCCGATCGGGCGGGTGTCGCTGCTCTGGTCGAGGAACGCCCAGACCCGCTCGGTCAACTGCGGATCGCCGCAGGCGATCAGTACGCGAATCTTTTTCTGCAACTGCCAGTCAAGACTGCTGAGCATCACTGGCCTCCCCGTGCGTCGCTGCCACCCGTCGGGGCCGGGAGGGTGTCGCCGGCCCGCGGCGCGCCGGGCGCGGCGTCGTCGCCGATGAACTCGGCCGGCGGCACGTTCGGCGCGGCCTGGTCGTCCAGCCGGCGGATCATCAGCCGCAGCTCGGTGGCGTAGTTCGCGGCGTGGGTGATCTTCAGGGCATCTTCGGGCGTCAGCTCCAGCGTGGCGACGGTCGTCGGGGCGAGCTTGACCTCGCCGTTGACCCCCGCCGGCAGGTAGGTCTGCCCGCCGGTGCCACCCTGCGCCGGGAGCAAGGTATCGACCGCCAGAACCTTGACATTCTGCAGCAGTACCTCGGTACGCCGCCGCCCCTTCAGGTCAACGTACGATACGATCACGTCCACGTAGTTCCCCTGGCGCACACTGTTGCCGACGCTGGTGACGCTGTCGACGGCGATGGCGACCGCCCGCCGGCCCGGTTCGAGCCCGGCGTTCTTCGAGACCATGTTTTGCTGCACATACTCGCCGGGGGCGATATTGATCAGCGCGGTCGTGGTCCCGTCCGTCAGGTCGGCGATGCTCAGAAAGTAGCTCGGCGCCATGTATTTCACCGGCAGATCGACGGTCGTGAGCATGTCGGGGGTGATCAGCGCCCGCGCCGGGATGGCCTTGGCGGCGACCACGACCGGCTGCTTGACGCCGATCTCGGCTTCGAGCTGCCCCAGGTAGAGGAAGAACGCCAGTCCGGCGATCGTGGCGAGGATGCCGGCGGCGGCGCTGAGCAGCCACCCCTTGCGGCGCACCTTGCCGGGATCGACCACCTGCTTCGGCGGGGCGGCGCGCCCGGGCTGCGGAAGCGAAGTCACGCTCATCGTCGTTCTCCTATGCTGCGCGGCCGACGGGGTGCGGGCGCAGGCCGTTCGATCCGCCGGATGACATCGATAATCTGGCCGATCTGGGTGTCGTCGGGCAGCCGCACCAGCTCGACGCAGCCGTGCGGGAACAGCGCTGCCAGCGACGGGCCGGCCGGCTCGATCTCCAGCGGCGGCAGGCCCAGGGTGGCGCGCCCGGCGTTGAGCCGCGCGGCCAGGCCCGGGTGACTGCTGCGTACGCGTGTCGGCTCCCAGCCGTGCAGCGGGCCGCCAGGCGCGAACAGCGCGCCGGCCAGCTTCCAGCCGCGCCCGTGGCAGACGAACCGACCAGTATCACGGCTGATCCGCCAGAGCTGCTCGCTGCCGAGCGGTGCGACGCCCGGCTGCCGCCGCGGATCGCGCGCCGGGGCCGGTGGGCCGTAGAGGCCGGTCAGAAAGCTGGCCTCGGTCATCACCTGGAGCTGGTCCAGCAGCGCGAGCAGGTGATGCAACGCCAGGCCCTCGAGCGCCGCGCGCGCCGCCGCCTCGGCCAGAAAGGTGAACGCCGTGCCGCTATGCGCCAGTTCGTACACAGCGATGCGCGGCGGCTCGCCCGGCGATGCTCGCCGGCCCGAGAGCAGCGTGCTGCGCGCGGCCAGTGCGGTATGCACCGCGCCGTCGATCCGCACCGGCTGGTGCAGCGCCAGCACGCTCATCCCCTGATCGAGCAGCGAGCGGTAGGCCTGCGCCAACTCGCCCAGAGCGAACCCGCCGGCCGCGACCCGGCGCGGCGGGCGCTCCCAACAGGTAGCGTGGAGGGTGCGCGCCGGGTCGAGCGTCAGCCACTGCCGGTCGATCCGGGCGGACCGCGGGATCAACACGATGCCGAGCGCTGCGGCGAGTTGCGGCGCGATCTCGCAGCACGCATCCATGACGACCGCCACCTCCCGGCGCGCAGGCGCGGGCTCCAGTTGGATCGTCAGCGGCGCCGCGATCGGTCGCGTGCGTGGTTCCGTCCGTGTTGTCATCTCCTGCTCCAAAGCACGTACAGTGCGCAATGAGCTGCCGGACCCTGTCCTAGAGGCCGGTGAGCGCCAGGGCCACCAGTCCGCCGAGCGCCAGGAAGGGGCCGAAGGCGATCACACTCCGACGCGATAGGCGGCGCAACAGCATGCCGCCCACGGCGAACAGCGCCGCGCTGGCGAACGCGACAAACAACGCCAGCAGCACCGTCGGCCACCCGAGCACGAGCCCGATGAATAGCCCAAGCTTGACATCGCCGCCGCCGGCCCGTTCCAGGCCGTAGATCAGAGTCGGGATGAGCAAGAGCCCGCCGGCCGCCAGCCCGCCGAGCAGCAGCCCGACCCGATCGGGCCGGGCCAGCGCGGCCGCCAGCGCCACGCCCAGGGCCGGAAACATCACCACGTTCGGAATGCGCCGTGTGCGGATGTCCGTGATCGACACGATCACCAGCACCACTGCCGCCGCACCTACCAGGAGAGCATGCACGTAGGTCATCGCACCCGCCTGACACAGACGAGCAGGCCACGTCGCGGGAGAAGCTGTCCGAAAGGGGCGGCTTCTCGCAGGGCCCGCGGCCCTTAGCTCCGCCGCCGGGAGCGTTTCGGACAGCCTCTGAGGCGCGCCCGCTCGATCTACACCATCGACGATCTGCCACCACACTAGCGCCACATCGCCGCCTGGCGCCGCCCCCGCACAGCTCCGCCGGCGCACCCGCCCAGCACCCCCGCTACGGCAAACGTGCCGAACAAAAAGGCGATGCTGCCGAGCGTCAGCGTGCCCGGAGCACGCATCACACTGGCGACCAGCGACACAACGGCGCAGACCAGCGACATCGTCAGGCCATTGACCAGCGGGGCCTCCGGCGCTCGCCGCCCGGCAACAAACGCGCCGATCACGATGCATAGCTCCACCAGCGCCACCGCGCCCCAGCCGAGCGGCAGCGCGAACGGGCGCAGCACGGCAAACGTTACGATCACCTGTAGCGCCAGCGCGCACACCGTGCCGAGCGCAATCGCCCCCCAACGCAGTTCGTCAAGCCAGTCCTGTTGGTTCATCGCAGCGCTCCCCGGCGCCGGAGTTGCCACTCCGTGCGCCGCCTGATCGCACGCACCTGTCGGTTCCGAGAACGATGGTAGCAAACCGGCCGGGGTTTTCATACCCGTGTTTGTAACACTTGTGTAAACAACGGTGATGCACGCCACCCCGCACTGGCGAATGTGCCGTAGTAAGAGGTGCTGCAGGCCGTGGCACGAAGCTTGCAGCGTTGCCAATGCCCGCAGACGAACCCCACGGGACACGAAGGACGCGTCGCTGGGGGCGCGTTGCGCACAATGGCGCCTTCCCGCCGTGCGCCACTCGCCCGATGATCAACGGCCGGAAGCACCAAGGAGAGGTCACATGCAGAAAGCTACCGGACCACGACCGCTGATCATGATCGTCGAAGATCACCCGCTCATCGTTGAGTTCGTCGCAGCTCGCCTGCACAACGAAGGGTTCGAGGTCGTCGCCGCCGAGGGATGCGGCGAGGCGCTCGCACTGCTTGCCATGCACCAGCCCGATCTGCTGATCGTCGACGTCGTGCTCGACGACGGCCTGGGCTACGATCTCTGCCGGACCATCCGCCAGGGCGGCCAGGACGGCGCGCTGCTGCACCTGGCCGATATCCCGATCCTGATCCTGACGGCGCGCGCCGATGAACAGGACCGCCTGGCCGGGTTCGACGCCGGTGCGGACGATTATGTGGTCAAGCCCTTCAGTCCCGATGAGCTGGTGCGCCGCATCCAGGCGATTCTACGGCGCAGCAACGGGCAGAGTAGCCTGCTGCTGGAGGTCGGCCCGCTGCGGATCGACCCGCGCCGGCGCGAGGTATGGGCCGGTGCTCACGCGGTCGATCTGACGCCGAAGGAGTTCGATCTGCTCCAGCTCCTGGCCTGCAACCCGGGCCGGGTGTTCAGCCGCGAGGAGCTGCTGGAGCGGGTCTGGGGCTATTCGTTCCTGGGCAACACGCGCACGGTGGACGTTCACGTGAATCGACTACGGCAAAAGCTGGCGGACGCCGACGGCTGCGCCGACCTGATCGGCACCGAGTGGGGAATCGGCTATAAGCTGCTTACGCCGGAGCAGGAGCGCGCCGTCGGGGCATAGCGCGGCGGCGGCGGTGGCCTGCGTTTAATAGCGAGACCGGAAGGCAGAAGCCGTCGCGCTCCCGCCTCCCGGTCTCGTCGCTTTTCCCCCCTGCTGCGAACCCGGGGCGTCGGAAGGATGTGGTCTGACCGCTGGCCGCCCGGCTTCTGGCCGCTATCCGCGGTCGCGCATCTCTTCCACCATCGCCACCAGCCGCTCGCCCTGGGCGGCGTGGGCCGTGGCGGAAGCGACGGTAGCGCGCTGCAATGCGGCGGCGGCGCCGAGGAGCCAGCCCGCCTGGCGTGCCGCCGGCGCCACATCCAGCTCCAGCGCCGAGTGGCGGACACGGCGCGAGCCGTGCAGCACCATGGCGAGGCCGAGCAGCGCAAGCGCGAAGCCGAAGCTCGGCGCCATCACCGAGGTGTTCGGCAGCGTGCCCGAGCCAAACGTCGGCGGGGCCGGGCTTGCAGGGGCCGGAGACGGCTGCGGGGCGGCGGTTGGTGGGGGCGCAGCAGTCGGCTGTGGCGCGGCGGTCGCCTGCGGCGGCGCCTCCTCTGCGCCCTCCTCCGAGACGATCGGCGTGGGCGACGCCTGGAGCGGCGCGCCGGCTGGCGGCGCGCCAGCCACCCCGCCGTCGTCCGGCGACGCAGCGGCCGGCGCCGCGTCGCCCGCCGGGACGATCACCCGGGCCGCGGCCGGATCGACCACCGCCGGCGCGGGCTTGGGCCTGGCCGGCGAGGAGCGCAGCGGCGCAGCTGCGTCGGCGGCGGGCGCCGGCGGCGCCGGGGCGAGGCTCACCACCACCGGCTCCGAGGCGGCGGTGTTGTTGCCGTCGTCTTGCGCCACCGCCTGCACCGTCAGGCTGCTCGCCGGCGCGTCCGCCCGCACCCGCACCCCGATGGTGATCGCGGCTGGCGCGCCCTGCTGCGCCGAAACCGTGCATGCGACCATCCCGCTGCCTTCGCATGCGCCCGGATCGGCCACCGCGCTCACGACCTCCAGCCGCGTGTCGATCGCTGTGCGGACCTGCACGCTCCGCGGCGCGCCGCTGCCGCTCCAGACGACCAGCGCGTAGCTGAACTCCTGGCCGGGGGCGACATTGCTCGCTGATGTGCTCGCGTCCAGCCGCAGCGGCGCGGCGCCAACGGCGGGGGTCGGCATCGGCGCGGCGACGGCGGCCCCCGGCGCAAGCACCACCAGCGCGATGAGGCCGAACGCCGCAGCCATGAGCAACACGCCAGCCCCGACCTGTGCCAGCCCGGCGCGGCGGCTTCTTGTCGAAATATTCATCGCGGTACTCCATGCCCGAACGCCGGCCCGCTGCCGGCGATCCGCTTGCTGCTGCTATACTACACGCCGCGCCAGCCGGAGAGCATGACAGAATGATTTCAGATGCACATCGCCCTACTCACCGCTGAGTACCCTCCCATGCCCGGCGGCGTCGGCGACTACACCCGCCGCCTCGCTGGGGCGCTGGCGGCCCGCGGCCACACGAGCACCGTTCTGACCATCGCCGGCGAACGCTTCCAGATCGTGCGATCCGAAGCGCCGGGCACTCCGCCCAGCCAACTCCCGCGCGCCGACGCCGGCTGGGGCTGGCGCATGTGGCGGGACGTGATCGTCGCGCTGCTGGCGACACGCCCGGACATCCTGCACATCCAGTATCAGACCGGCGCCTACGGTATGCACCCGGCGGTGAACTTCCTGCCGTGGCGGCTGCGCAGCGTGCCGGGCCGGCCGGCGGTCGTCGTCACCGCGCACGACCTGCTGCCGCCCTACCTCTTTCCCAAGGCCGGTCCGCTGCGGGCCTGGGTCACCCGCCGGCTGCTGGTCGATGCCGACGCAGCGGTGGTGACGAACGACGAGGATCTCGTCCGTCTTGTCGACCCACGACCACCAACTGAAGGGGCTTGTTCACCGTCGATCGTTCGCCGTTCGTCGACTCCGCTCCATGTCATCCCGATCGGCAGCAACATCCCGGTGGCCCCGCCGCCGGGATACGACCGGGACGCATGGCGGGCGCGCCTGGGCATCGCGCCCCATGAAACGCTGGTCGCCTACTTTGGGCTGATCTCCCGCAGCAAGGGGTTGGACACGCTGCTCGATGCCCTGACGCGCCTGCCGGCGACGGTCCGCCTGCTGGTGATCGGCGGGGAGGCGGCCGCGCCGCAGGACGTGGCCTTCGCGGAGGAGGTGCGCGCCCGGCTCGCGGCAACGCCCGCGCTCCGCAGCCGGGTGACGATCACCGGCTACTGTCCGGAAGCGGAGGTCTCGGCGCATCTCCTGGCCGCCGATCTCGCCGCGCTGCCCTTCGCCGACGGCGCGAGCTTCCGGCGCGGCAGCCTGCTGGCAGCGCTGGCCCACGGGCTGCCGGTCGTCACCACCGTGCGGGCCAGGGGCCAGGAGGCAGAGGCCAGGGAGCAGCAGCCAGAGGTCGGAGCATACCCGTTGGCGGCTGCCTGGCTCCAACTTCAGGCAGCGGCGCTCTTTGTACCGGCGGGCGACGCGGCGGCGCTGGCCGGCGCGCTGGAGCGGCTCGCCGGGGATGCGGCGCTGCGCGCCGCGCTTGGCGCGGCCGGGCGGACGCTCGCGGCCCACTTTTCGTGGGAGATGGTTGCCATGCGCCATGAAGCGGTGTATCATGCGCTCAGGATCGTACGCCTGCGCTAGCATCCCGCACGCCCATGCGCGACGGAGTACCCCCTGGTAGCGGTGCCTTCGGCTCATCGCACACCGTAGCCCGACCATCGGTATCACCAAGGCAGCACACCGATGAAGCGGACGCTCGCTCTCACCAGCCACTCCGAAGGACGTCGCACAACCCTGCTCATCACATGTCTGTTCGCCGTCATTATCGCGTGTCTTCTGCTCGTGGCGAATATCGGCATGGAGATCCTCTCGGCCACACGGTCCTATGTCGGCGGCGAAGGGCTATGGTCGAAGGGTCAGAAAGACGCCCTCTTCTACTTGATGCGCTACGCCGACACCGGTGACGAGCGCGACTACGCGCGCTACCGGGCCGCGATCGCGGTGCCGCTCGGCGACCGCCGGGCGCGGGAGGAGTTAGAGCGGCCGGCGCCCGACCTCGCGGCCGTGACGGAGGGCTTTCTCGCCGGGCGCAACCACCCGGACGATATTCCCGGCATGATCCGGCTGTTCAGCCGGTTCCGCTCCATCAGCTACATCGACCGGGCGATCGCGATCTGGACGGAGGCCGATGGCGAGATCGCGCGCGTGGAAGCCCTGGCGGCGGAGCTGCGCGACAGCGTCGCAGCGGGCGATCGGGCGCGCCGTGTCCAGATTTTAGCGGAACTGAACGCCGCCAACCGCCGGCTCACCGCCCTGGAAGACACCTTCAGCCTGACCCTTGGCGAGGCTGCACGTTGGGTGCAATCGCTGGTGCTGGCAACCACACTCCTCACCGGAGGGCTACTGCTGGGGGTTGGCGTGCTCGTGTCCCGCCAGCTAGTGGCCCGCATCGCCGCCTCAGAGGAGAAATACCGCCTGCTGATGGCGCACGCGTCCGACGGGATTCTGGTGATGGACGCACAGAGCCGCCTGGCCGAGGCGAACAACCGTGCCGCCGAGTTGCTCGGCTATGCACCGGCGGAGCTACAGGGCATGCGATTCGAAGATCTGATCGAACCCGACGACCTCGCCGCCGCGCCGATCGCCTACGACGCCCTGCGCGCCGGCCAGACGCTCGTCCAGGAGCGGCGGCTGCGCCGCCGGGACGGGGAGCGGATCATCGGCGAGATCAGCGCCCGGTTCCTGGCAGGCGCCTACATCCAGGCGATCATCCGCGATGTCACCGAGCGGCGCAATCTTGAGGCCCAGCTCCGGCAGGCGCAAAAGATGGAGAGCATCGGGCGGCTCGCCGGCGGGATCGCCCACGATTTCAACAATGTGCTGACGGCGATCGGTGGCTATGCCAGGCTGGCCCTCGAACAGACACCGCCGACAAGCCCGCTGCATGCGGATCTGGAGGAGATCGTCCGAGCGACCGAGCGCGCCAGCAGCCTCACCCGCCAACTCCTCTCGTTCTCGCGCAAGCAGATCTTCCGGCCGCAGGTGTTGGACGTGAACACCCTGATCCGCAGCCTGGAAAACATGCTGCACCGCCTGATCGGCAGCGATATCCTGCTCGAATTACGCCTGGCGGCGGACCTGACACCGGTGCGCGCCGATAGCGGGCAGCTCGAACAGTTGCTCGTCAATCTGGTCGTCAATGCCCGCGACGCGATGCCCAAGGGCGGGCGGCTGGAGATCGCCACCGCCAACCAGACGGTGACAAGCGCCGAAGCCCGGCCCTTCGCCGGCCTCATCCCCGGGCGCTATGCAGTGATCACCGTCACCGACACCGGGGTCGGGATGAGCGACGAGGTGCGCCAGCACCTGTTCGAGCCGTTCTTCACCACCAAGGAGCCGGGCCGCGGTACCGGGCTGGGCTTGGCGACCTGTTACGGTATCGTCCGCCAGCACAGCGGCTATATCACCTGTCGCAGCGAACCAGGCCAGGGGACCGCCTTTACGATCTATCTGCCTCAGGCTAACGAGGCGCCTGCAGCCACACCGTCACCCCTGGCCCCCGGCAGGCTGCCACGCGGTGACGAGACGGTGCTCCTGGTGGAGGACGAGCCGGCGGTGCGGGCGCTGGCGCGCCGCTTGCTGCGCAAGCAAGGGTATACTGTCCTGGAGGCGGAGCATGGCGCCGCGGCGCTCGAGCTTGCCCGCCAGCAGCCCGGCCGACAGATAGACCTGCTCATTACGGATATCGTGATGCCGCATGTCAGCGGGCTAGAGCTCGTCGAGCGCCTCACGGCGGAGCGCCCGACGCTGAAGGTGTTGCTCATGTCCGGCTACAACGACAGCCATGGGATCGAGGCCGCCCTGGGCAGCGGCAGAGCGCTGATCACCAAACCCTTCACACTCGAGGCACTAGCACGCCGGGTGCGCGAGGTCCTGGACGGAGAAGTTCAACAAGCAGCCTTCTGAGTGCTACGCAGGGCATCTCGATGCTCAACCACACCGATGAACTCGGCACTGTCTACCGACCGATCCGCGCCCATGCCGCCGCGACCTGCCGTTCGGTCTGCTCCAGCGTGCCGCTGTTGTCGATCACGACATCGGCCTGGGCGACCTTCTCGGCCTGCGGCGGCTGCGCAGCGATACGGGCCCGCGCCTCGGCCTCGCTCAGGCCGCGGGTCGCCATCAGGCGGGCGAGCTGCTGCTCGGGCGCGCACGTGACCACCCAGACGGCATCGAGCAGCGGCTTCCAACCGGCCTCCAGCAGCTTGATCGCGTCGATGACGGCGACAGCCGGATGGTGCGCCGTGCGCCCTGCGGCGTCCCCCCCGTGGTCGGCCTTCCGCGCCCCCGCGCTCCGTGCCTCTCCCTCTCGCCTGTCGAACCCTTGCTCCGCCAGCCACGCCATGATCCGCGCATGGACGGCGGGATGGACGATCTGCTCCAGGCGGCGCAGCGCGGCCGGGTCAGCAAAGACGATCGCCCCGAGCGCGCGCCGGTCGATCGGGCCGCCCGGCGCCTGGAGCACCCCCGGGCCGAACGCAGCAACAATCGCGTCGTACACGGGCGTCCCCGGCTGCTGCAGCTCGTGCGTCACCCGGTCGGCGTCGAGTACACGCGCGCCGCGGGCGGCGAGCATGCCGAGCACGGTGCTCTTGCCGCAGGCGATGTTGCCGGTCAGGCCGATCAGATACAGTGGCATCGCCGCCTCTTCTCCCGTCTAGACTCCCAGCTCGCCCACACCCCGCACCCGTAGCGCGCACCAGCACAGAGGAGGTCGAACATGACGATTCGGATCGAAGACGTACGCGGGATGACCGCCGAAACCGCCGCGGCCCTCCGCGCCCAGGGGATCACGAACAGCGAAGAGTTGCTGGCCGCCTGCAGCACCCCCGAGCAGCGCCGGCAACTCGCGGCGACCATCGGCATCGCCCCGGCACAGCTGCTGGAATATGCCAACCGCGCCGATCTCGCCCGCATCAAGGGGGTTGGCAGCGTATACGGCGATATCCTGGAGGACATCGGTGTCGACACGGTTGTCGAGCTCTCGCGCCGGAACCCTGAGAACCTCCAGGCGGCCTTCGCCGAGGCAGCGGCGGCGCGCGGGGTCCGCAACATCCCGTCGGTCCAGGCGGTCAGCGAGTGGATCGCGCAGGCGAAGGCGCTGGAGCGACGACTGTCGTACTGACGGCGGCGCTCCAGCCCATCACGCCCCGCCCTCCATCTCGACATACTCCTGCTTCACCAGCGCGGTCTCGTCTACGCCAAGGAAGCGCAGGAACTCGCCGATCAGCGCGGCCTTGTGGTCGGCGTCGCGCCGGCTCCAGGTGCGGCTCTTGATCTCCAGGTACGGCCCGGGGTCGCGCCCGCCCGCCAGCGTGTCGATGTTGACGGCGAAATCCGCCCCGCCGAAGCGCACCCGCCAGCGCCGCCGCCGTTTCTCGATCTCGACGATCCGGTCCGGCTGGAAGTACTCGCGGTAGAAGCGCAGCGTCCGGTCCGCCGGGGCGGTGTAGCGGGCGCGGCTCAGCCGCACCGCCGAGGGCGACTCGCTGCGGTCGGCGGCGGCCATCAGGGTCAGGTTGTACTTGGCCTCGGCGCGCGCGCCCGGGTCGGTGCGGTGGTCTTCGCGGATGCGGATACGCCCTTTCGCGGCGTCGTTCCACAGAAAATAGGTGTCGTACTGGGTGCGCTCGCTGGTCTTGGTGATCTCGATGCGCGGGTCGTGCAGCAGCCCGGCGATCCGCTCGGCATCCGCCGGGCTGATGTGCGCCTTGACCTGCACCTCGAACAGCTCCGCCTGGCGCACCCCGCCGATCGCCAGTATCTTGTCGAGCAGGTTGGCCTCGCGCGCGGCGAGAAACGCATCGATCCGGTCGGCGATCGCCTGGGCGCGCTCCAGCACGCCCTGCTCGTCCACCGTCAGCAACTGCCGCCCACGCATCAGCCAGCGGCCGTCCACCAGCGTATCGCGCACATCGCCGGAGCGCGCGCTGTAGACCAGCTGCGAGTAGATCGCGTCCGGCGCGTAGCTGAAGCGCGGCGCGGAGTGGAGCCGCCCAAGCTCGACAACGGCGATGTCGGCGCGTTTGCCCGGCACGAGCGCGCCGATCAGGTGGTCGAGATGCACCGCCTGCGCGCCGCGGCTGGTCGCCAGGGCCAGCGCCTCGCGGGCCGGCACGGCGGTCGGGTCGCCGCTCACCCCCTTCGGCAGCAGCGCCGCCAGATGGATCTCGGTGAACATGTCCTGGTCGTCGTTCGAGGCCGGGCCGTCGGTGCCGAGCCCGGTATGCACGCCGGCCTCCAGAAAGCGGTGGATGGGCGCGATGCCGCTGGCCAGCTTGAGGTTGGACGACGGGCACGCCACGGCGCCGACGCCGTGTTCCTTCAAGATGCGCATGTCATCCTCGGTCGCGTGGACGCAGTGCGCGGCGATGCATGGGATGTCGAACGCGCCGACGCGCTTGGCGTAGCGGATGGGCGTCACGTCGCGCTCGGCGCGGCTCTCCTCGACCTCGCGGGCCGTCTCGGACAGGTGGGTGTTGAGCGGCACGCCGAAGCGCGCGCAGAGCGCCGCCGCCTCGCGGTAGATCGTGTCGGTGCAGGTGTAGGGCGCGTGCGGCGCGACGGTCGGGATGATCCGGTCGTGGCCCTGCCAGGCCTCGATGAAGCGGCGGGCGCGTTCCAGCCCATCGTCGAACGAGGCGGCATCCGGCGTCGGCAGGCGCATGACTGTCTGCGAGCAGATCGCGCGCATGCCGGCCTCGTCCGCCGCGCGGGCCACCTCTTCCTCGAAGTAGTACATATCGACGAAGGTGGTGATGCCGCCGCGGATCATCTCGGCGCAGGCCAGTTGCGTGCCGGTATAGACGAACTCGGGGTCGACGAACTTGCTCTCGACCGGAAACATGAAGCCGAACAGCCAGACATCGAGCTGGCGGTCGGCGCCGATCCCGCGCAGTAGCGTCATCGGCACATGGGCGTGGGCGTTGATCAGCCCGGGGATGATCGCGCAGCCGCGGCAGTCCACCGTCTCGGCTGCGCGGACGCGGTCGGCCAGTTCGGCGGCCGGCCCGACGGCGACGATCTCGCGCCCACGGACAGCGACCGCGCCGTCGAAGAAGACATTGCCGGCTGCGTCCATCGTGACGACGACGCCGTTGGTAAGGAGCAGATCGACTGTTTCCATACTGCACGCTGGCCAGTGGCGATGCCGGGCGCCGGCCCGGCGGGGCGAGAGCAGTGCGGCACATGTAGCCGCCGAATGGGCAGCCGGAGATGCACGACCACGCTACGGCAGCGACGCAAAAAGCGCCTCGACGCCGCAGGCGAACCCCGGCAGCAGCGGCGATGTCAGATCGTCCTCCGCGAACAGCGTCGCCGTCTGCTGGAGCGTCGCCTCGGCGCGGCAGAAGACCTCGACCTGGCGCGTGCGCCAGTCCACGTTCCAATCCTCCTGCACGCCCCGGCGGGCATACAGCTTCCGCGTGGTCTGCCGGTCGCAGGTTCGTTGCCCGAGCCGGGCGAAAGCACCCCGGCGACGATCTCCGGCGCGCCGTGGAGTCGGCCATCCGGTTCGAGCGCCGCTGCCAGCCGCTCGCGGCTGATCCAGACCACATCCGGCGCGACATCGTCATCTTCGCCGAAAATCAGCCCTGGAGCCAGGCTGGCCATCCCCGCCCGCGACTGATCGTTCCATTCATCCGAAACATGCGCCCGCAGACGTATTGGTGCTGCCAGTCGGGATGCTGGGACACGATCAGTTCTCCGTCGATCATCTCATAGCGCTTGCCATCGTCGGGCAGGTGCGCAAGATCGGCGGAGGTGAAGCGTGGCGGTGCAGTCCTCACGGTCGGCGCCTCGCGATGGGTTGCGGCTCAAGTATACCACGCCGGCGGCTGCACGGCCCGGGGCCGGATGTTACTTCCCCTTGCCGAGCTCGGCGCTGCGCCGGTAGGCCGCCCAGATCGCGTCGCTGAACACGGTGCGCAGGCCGCCGCGCTCCATCTCATAGAGCGCCGCCGCCGTCGTGCCGCCCGGCGAGGTGACGCCGTTGCGCAGCTCGGCGACATGGCGGCCGCTCTGGATAGCGTAGCGCACCGAGCCGAGCATTGTCTGCTCGACCAGCTCCTGCGCCATGTAGCGCGGCAGGCCGAGGTGTACCCCGGCGTCGATCATGGCTTCCAACACCAAAAAGATATAGGCCGGGCCGGTGCCGTTCAGCGCCGTCGCCATGTCCAGGTAGGTCTCGTCATCCACGTACAGCTCGCGGCCAACCGAGCCGAGGATCGTCTTCGCCCAACCGCGCTGTTGCTTGCTCACCCCATCGGAGGCCGTCCAGACGGTCATGCCTTCACCGATCTGCGCCGGCGTATTCGGCATGGCACGGACAACCGCGTCGTGTCCCAGGCCCTCGGCAAACAGGCGGATGGGCACACCGGCGCAGATCGAGAGCACCAGTTCGCCCTCACGCAGCGCGCCGCGCAAGTCCGGCAGAATCTTCGACACTGTCTGCGGCTTGACGGCGAAGATCGCCACCTGCGCCCACTGCGCGGCGTCACGGTTATCGTCGGTGGTGCGCAGGCCAGGGTAGCGCCGCTCGAGCTCGGCGCGGCGCTCGGCACGCGTCACCGTCGCGACGATCTGCTCCGGGGCGACCAACTCCTGCCGGAGCAGGCCACCGATCATCGCTTCGCCCATCACGCCGGCGCCGATCACGGCGATGTTCAGGTCTCGAATCATAATGAACCAACGACACCGGGCCTCGAGACCCGGGAACAAAGGAGCACGGGAGCAATGGCGTACCCGCGGAGCGCCCTCGTCTGCAGCGCTCGATCATCGCTTCATCCGTTCACGGCTGCGCTACGGCCTCGGCGTATTCTTCGACCCCCGGCACCGGGAACGCCGCACACATCTCGCGCACCTCGCGGGCGATCCGCTCCTGGAGGGCGGTGTTCTCGATGTCGTTGACCACCTCGGCGATCCACCGGGCGATACGCGTCATTTCGGCCGGGCCCATGCCGCGGGTGGTCACCGCCGGGGTGCCGATACGGATGCCGCTGGTCTTCATCGGCGGCTGCGGGTCGTTCGGGATGGCGTTCTTGTTGATCGTGATGCGGGCGTGGTCGAGCGCCTTCTGCGCCTGCGCACCGGTGATGCCGAGCGGCGACAGGTCGACCAGCATCAGGTGGTTGTCCGTCCCACCGCTCACCAGCGTCAGGCCGTTCGCCATCAGCCCGTCCGCCAGAGCACGAGCGTTGATCCGGATGCGCCGGGCGTAGTCCTTGAACTCGGGGCGCAGCGCTTCGCCAAAGGCCACTGCCTTCGCGGCGATCACATGCTCCAGCGGGCCGCCTTGCGTGCCTGGGAAGACGCTCGAGTTGATCACCTTGGCGTACTCGGCGTCCATCATGATGATCCCGCCACGCGGGCCGCGCAGCGTCTTGTGGGTCGTTGTGGTGATGATTTGGGCGTGGCCGACCGGCGTCGGGTGCTCGCCGCCGGCCACCAGCCCGGCAATATGGGCGATGTCGGCCATCAGCAGCGCACCCACGTCGTCGGCGATCTCGCGCATCCGCTTGAAGTCGATGATGCGGGGGTAGGCGCTCGCGCCGGAGGTGATCAGCTTGGGCCGCACCTCGCGCGCCCGGGCGGCCAGCTCGTCATAGTCGATATGCCCGGTCGCATCTACGCCGTAGAAATGCACCGTGTACCAGCGCCCGCTGAAATTCACCGGGCTGCCGTGCGTCAGGTGGCCGCCCTGGTCGAGCCGCATACCCAGGATCGGGTCGCCCGGCTGGAGCAGCGCGTTGAAAACGGCGATGTTGGCTTGCGCACCGGAGTGCGGCTGAACGTTGGCCGCCTGCGCGCCGAAGAGCCGAAGCGCCCGATCGATCGCGATCTGCTCGATCTGGTCGATGAATTCGCAGCCGCCGTAGTAGCGCTTGCCGGGCAGCCCTTCGGCGTATTTGTTCGTCAGTATCGAGCCCTGCGCCTCGAGCACGGCGCGGCTGGTGTAATTTTCGCTGGCGATCAACTCGAGCCCCTCGCGCTGCCGACGGGCCTCGGCCGCGATCAGCCGGGCGATATCGGGGTCGCTCTGCCAGAGCGCTTCGAGAACAGTCATGGGCGCGCCTCCTCAATATAGACCGGCGAACTGAGCATGCACCATCGCGTGCGGGCATTATACCGCAGGTGAGATCGCTATGGGTTTCCGTGTGCATATACCCCTTGACATCGCTCCACCCGAGGGCTATACTGACTTGTGAATAATTGCACAACCACCAGGAGCGGCGTTATGTTGCGACACAGGTTCCTTCGCCTTGATATCCGGCTTACGGCATGGATGGCACGCCACGGCGTCACCCTGCTGCGCATCAGCATCGGTGTCGTCTTTCTCTGGTTCGGCGTCCTCAAGTTCTTTCCCGGCCTGAGCCCGGCGCAAGATCTGGCGGCGCGCACGATCGCGGCCCTGACCTTCGGGGTTGTGCCGCCCACGCTGTCGCTGCCGGTGCTGGCGGCATGGGAATGCCTGATCGGCCTCGGCATGATCGCCGCCACCCACATGCGAGCAACTATCTTTCTGCTGCTGGCGCAAATGGCCGGGACATTCACCCCGCTGTTTCTCTTTCCGGCCGAAACGTTCACCATGTTTCCGATCGCGCCAACGCTGGAAGGCCAGTACATCATCAAGAACCTGGTGCTGATTTCCGCTGCGCTGGTGATCGGTGCGACGGTACGCGGCGGCCGGGTGATCGCCGACCCACAGGCGGCGGCAACCGCCCGCGCGCTGGAGGAGCGTGGCCGTCCCAGTAGCGGCTGTTGCAACGGATGAGGGGGCAGGTGTCGTCCTCCGGTCAGCGACATGCACGGGCGACCGCCCTGCCGCGGCCCTGGCGTGCTGGGCTATAATAGGCTTCACGCCATGCCCAGGAGACCGCTATGCTCTCGATGACCCTGCTCGGCGTCGGCACGGCCGTGCCGGACCCCGACCGCGAGAACACCCATATGGTCTGGTCGTCGCCGGCCGGGCCGCTGCTGATCGACGCCGGGGGCAGCACCTACCAGCGGTTGCTGCGCGCCGGGCACGACCCACTCGCGCTGCGCGGCGTGATCCTGACTCACTCGCACACCGACCATATCAACGGCCTCCCGGCGCTGCTCTTCCAGCTCTCGCTCGCCGGGTTCCAGCGTCGCCTGCCGATCTACGGCAACGCGCCGACCCTGGCGCTTGTGCAACGGGTGCTGGCAGCGTTCGAGCTGGAACAATACCAGGCGTCGGTCGATTGGACCGAAGTCGCCGCCGGCCAGGAGGTCCCCCTTGGCGACGGCGACTACCGGCTGACGACCGCCGCCACCGTTCACCCTCGGCCGTGCCTGGCGCTGCGTTTCGAGGACCGGGCGACCGGGCGCAGCCTGGTCTACTCGGCGGACACGGAGCCGTGCGACGCGGTGCAGGCGCTGGCGCATGGCGCGGTGGTGCTCATCCACGAAGCGACGACCGCCGGCCCCTTCCCCGGCCACACCTCGCCGCGCCAGGCCGGGCAGGTCGCCGCGCGGGCCGGTGTGCAGCGGCTGGTGCTGGTCCACTACAGCCCGCGCTGGACGATGAGCGCCGCGCAGGCCATCCAGGAGGTGCGCGCCGGCGGCTTTGCCGGTGCGGTCGAGATCGGGCGCGAGTTCGAGACCTACGCGCTGTGAGAGCGACAGGGACCCCGATCAGCGTCTGCACTCGTCGGCTCAGGCGGGCGGCCCAAAGGCGGCCAGCGCCGCGCGGCGGTCGTGAAAGCTTTCGAGAAACATGTCATAGCCGGTGATATGCAGCACTTCGGCGACTTTCTCCGATGGGTTGAGCAGCTTGAGGTGCGGTGAACTGAACGTTCCAGCCCGAATGCCCTGCCGCACGGCCTCGTCGCTCTCGTTCGGGGCATCCGTCCGGAGCATCGTATACATCTGATGGAGCGCGCGCAGCCCCTGGCTGCTGATGTACGGCACATCGGTCAGATCAAGCAAGATGTCGCGCGCACCGTTCTCGTACGCCAGCCGCGCCTGTTCGACAAGCTCTCGCTCCGAGATGATCGGCCCGACGACACGGATAACCGTCACCGGAACGCGGGCCTGCTCCTGCGAGATGGCGATCTCCATACGTCACTCCTTACTGTGCGATCACGGAGCGCACGACAGCCCATCGATGCGGCGATGGTGGAATGAGTGTCGGGTTCAGATCATTCTAGCATGACTGGCAAGCACCGACTCGAAGCGCGAGCGGACCTCGGCTGCGTTGGGCCTCGGCCGAGCCGCGACTCGACGGCCAGCCGCTCGTTCCACAGGCGACCAGGCCCCCTGTGAAGCCGCGGGCCAGGGGCACAAGGGCGAGAACCGCCTGCCGGAAGTCGGCGAAGCGCGACAAGGGCACGGGGAACACAACACGGCGGGCAGAGCCCTACGGCCGTCAAGCGAGGAGGTCGTGGATCAGCGAGAGGAGCTGATTCATATCGAACGGCTTCTGGATAATCACCGCACCCTCGGCCTCCAGATCGGCGAACCAGGGCTTCCGGTTCAGCGCCGTCATGATGAAGATCGGAATGCCCTCATCCTGCAACTGCTCTTTGATGCGCTGGAACGTCTCGACACCGTCGAGTTGCGGCATCATGATATCGCTGATCACCAGGTCGGGCTTCAGCGTGCGGACTTTCTCGATCCCTTCCTCGCCGTCGCTGGCGAGAATCACCTGGTACCCCTCATCGCGCAGCGCGATCTCCAACACCGTCTGAAGCACCAGATCGTCGTCGATGATCAGAATGGTCTTTGCGTCGCTCATGAGCTGTTTTCCGTCACTCGCCGCGCTCGCCGGGATGTCTGGCAGGATGTGCTGGAACGTCGGCCATTATACCAGAGGATGCCCCGACCATCGCTACCGGTCACAAGTTAAAAGACGGTGAACAAACGTTCATCCGAGGCCGTAACCCACCGCCTCCGACGGGCGTTCGTACAGTGTGATCCATGCTCATCCACCGCCCTGGAGAGGAGAACCATGGGCCAGACACGCATCCTCGCCGTTTGTACCGCGCTGCTGATCTTCGCCGTCGGCGCCGGCGCCGCCATCGCCAGCGCCTTGGGCAGTGATCGCGTGCCGGCCAGCTTTGCGACACCGGCGCCGACCGCAGAACCCACCACCACGCCTCAACCGACCACCGCGCCGACGACGCCCCCCAAGCCAACCGAAGCGGCGACGACCAACCCGCCGCCGACCACGCCGCCGGAGCCGACCGCCGCACCAACCGAAGCGCCAACCGAAGCGCCAACCGAAGCGCCAACAGCAGCGCCGACGGAGGCGCCGGCCGTACGCTTCCGCGAATACACGGTCAAAAAGGGCGACCTGCTGTATACCATCGCCGAACGCAATGGTGCGACGATCGACGAGATTCTGGCGATCAACCCGCAGATCAAGGACCCGCGCAATCTGCAGGTAGGGCAGGTGATCCGGATTCCGCTGAAGTAGGGCCTGAACGGCGACGATCAGAGTTCAAAGTTCAGAGTTCAAAGTTTTGAGGACCAAGTTCAAAGTTCAGAGGGCCGGGCAGCTGTCTGAACCGGGACGGTTTAGGGCATGCGGCCCCTCCCCGCCGCGCGGCGCGCCGAATTGTGCTACCATGTGCTTATCTCCAACGGCACAAGGAGCACGCGCATGGACCAGCAGCATCTCGCCGCCGAGCTACGCCGCATCGTCGGGCCGCAGGCGATCGTGGCGGATCCCGCCGCGCTGATGACGTACGAGGCCGACGGATGCGTGATGGACCTCCACGCGCCCAACCTCGTCGTCCTGCCGACCACCACCGAGCAGGTGGCCGAGATCGTCCGCCTGGCCGTCCGCGCCGGCGTCCCGATCGTCCCACGCGGCGCGGGTACCGGCCTCTCCGGCGGCGCCACCCCGATGCACGGCGGGATCGTCGTCGCGACGACGCGGATGGACAAGGTGCTGGAGATCGACACGCGCAACCGCCGCGCCCGCGTCCAGCCCGGCGTGATCAACTGGGAGCTGTCGCAGACCCTCGCGCCGCACGGCTACATCTTTATGCCCGATCCGTCGTCGCAGAAGGCCTGCACCATCGGCGGGAACATCGCCAACAACAGCGGCGGGCCGCACTGCCTCAAGTACGGCACGACGACCAACCACATCCTGGCGCTGCGCGTCGTCCTGCCGGACGGCAGCGTGCTGTGGACGGGCGACGGCGCGGCGGACCCGGTCGGCTACGACCTGCCGGGCGTGCTCACCGGCAGCGAGGGGCTGTGCGGCATCGTCACCGAGGCGTGGGTGCGGCTCACCCGCGCGCCAGAGGCGCTACGCGTCGTCCTGGCGCTGTTCCCCGACATCCCCTCCGCCTCGCAGACCGTCTCGACGGTGGTCGGGCGCGGGTTTCTGCCGGCCGCGCTCGAGATGATGGACCAGCTGGCGATCAAGGCGGTGAACGGCATGTACCGGCTCGGCCTGCCGGAGAGCGCCGGGGCCGCGCTGCTGATCGAACTCGATGGCGTCGAGGACGGGCTGGACGACCTGCTGGCCGAGATCACCGGCATCTGCCGCGACTTCGGTGCGATGGACGTGCGCCCGGCCAGGACCGCCGAGGAGCAGGCGCGCGTCTGGGCGGCGCGCAAAAACGCTTTCGGCGCGATGGGCCGTCTGGCGCCCAGCTACTACCTGGTCGATACCGTCGTGCCGCGCACCCGCCTGCCGGCGACGCTCGCCACCGTCGGCGAGATCGCCCGCGAGTACGCCTTGCCGATCGCCAATGTCTTCCACGCCGGCGATGGCAACCTGCATCCGCTCATCCTGTTCGACCGCCGCGACAAGAGCCAGCTCGAACGGGCGCTGCGCTCCGCCACCGAGGTGCTGCGCGCCTCGATCGCCGAAGGCGGTGTGATCAGCGGCGAGCACGGCATCGGTGTCGAGAAGCGCGACTACATGACCCTGCTCTTCACCACCGACGACCTGGCGGCGATGGCTGGGCTGAAGCAGTGCTTCGACCCGCGGGAGCTGTTCAACCCCGGCAAGGTCTTCCCCGCCGGGCGCGGCTGCGGCGAGCTGGCGGCGCTCCGGCGCGGCGGCATCCTCGCCGCCGAGCTGGCCGGCGTGCGCCAGCAGGCGGACGCGCCGGCAGGGGCGTGGCTGTGAGGCTGAGCGCGTACTATCTCGCTCGGAGAGCCCGCGGCTCTCCAAACCTCCGGCGTTGCAGACAACCGCCTAACTCGTCCGATTCGCTCGCAACAACAATAACATGTCAACCATTGAACGGCCGGAACTGATCAAAACGAAACCCCGCCCGTACACATCGATTTCGTGGCAAGCATTTCTGGCGCTGTGGCAGCGCCCGCGTTCACCCGTGCTCGGGGTGCTGAGGGAGCTTCAGGTGCTATGACCGTCGCCTCTCTTGCGGACACCTTCACCGCCGCCCTTGGCCCCGGACAGGTGCTGGCCGATCCGCGCGCCTGCGCCGCCTTCGCCGTCCACGGCGCAGTTCCGGCGTTGGTCGTCGCCCCGGCCAGCATCGAGGAGCTCCAGGCCGCCCTGCGCCTCGCCGCCGAGCGGCGTATTGCCGTCGTGCCGTGGGGCGGCGGCACCCAGCAGTGGATCGGCGCGCCGCTGGCCAGCCCCCGGCCGGCGGCTGGCAAGGATGGAGATCGGGAGACCGGGAGACAAGGAGACGAGGCGGTCGACCGCGAGTCGATCTCCGTATCTCCCCCGCGCCCCCGCTCCCTACCTTCCCCGCCGGCGTTCGCCGTCCTGCGCACCGCCCGCCTCGACCGGGTTCTGATCTATGAACCGGACGACCTGACAATCTCCGTCGAAGCCGGGATGACGCTCGGCGCGCTCCGCGAGCGCCTGGCGCACCACGGCCAGATGCTTCCGCTCGACCCGCCGCTGCCGGCGCACGCCACCATCGGCGGGCTGATCGCCACCGCGGCGGACGGTCCGCGTCGCCTCGGCTACGGCACGCTGCGCGACCTGCTGATCGGCATCTCCGTTGTGGAGATCGGCGGGCGGCGCACAAAGGCCGGCGGCATGGTCGTGAAAAACGTCAGCGGCTTCGACATGATGAAGCTCTACCTCGGCAGCTTCGGCACGCTCGCCGTGGTCGCCAGCGCCAACTTCAAGCTGCTGCCGGCTCCGCGCGCCGCCGGCTCGCTGCTCTGCCGCTTCGAGTCAGCCGCCGCGGCCTGGGCCTTCCTCGATGCGCTCCACGCTCCCCAACTTACCCCCAGCGCCGCCGAGTACCTGAACGGCCCGGCGCTGGCGGAGGTGCTCGCCCCGCCGGCCGCGCCGGATGGCGCGCAAGCGGCCATCGCCGTGCGCGCCGAGGGGCTGCCCGCCGCCGTCGAGCGCCATCTGCGCGACATCGGCGGGCTGGCGCGCGCCCACGGCGCCGACGCGCAGGACGTGCCGGACGATGGCGCGCTCTGGGCGCGGATCGCCGACTTGCCGCAGACGGCGGAGCTGGCCGACGGCGAGGCGGTCGTCAAGCTCACGGCGCTCCCGTCCGACACCGCCGCGCTGATCGCAGCAGTCGAGCGGCTGGCGGCAGCCCGGGGCATCGCCGCCACGGTCACGGCGCGGGCGCTCAATGGGGTGATCTACGCCCGCCTGCGGCCGGTGGCCGCCGCCGACCTGGAGGCGCTGGCGGGCGCCACCCCCGGGCTGCAGTGGGTGGCGACCCGCGTAGACGGCGGGCCGCGCTGGGGCGCGCCGCCCGGTCTGGAGCTCATGCGGCGCATCAAGGCCGAGTTCGACCCGCTCAGCCTGCTCAACCCCGGCCGCTTTCTCGCGGGCCTGTAAGAAACCACGAAGCGCGCAACGAGCACGCGCGAGAAGGGACGCGTCGCTCCCATCTCCCGCTCCTTCGTGCTCGTCACGCGCTTTGCAGCCAGCAACGGTTCGCGCCTGCGCGGTCAAAAGACCGACGGGCGGGCGCGCAGCTCAGCATCCAGCGCCCCCTGGATCGTCGTCCGCACCTGCTCGGCCAGGTCGGCGCAGAAGGCCGGGTCGTCGGCGCGGGCCGCCCCGTCCACCGCCGTACTGATCGGCGGCAAAAACGTGATGCTCCACTTGCTCGGCAGCGGGATCATCCCCAGCGGGCCGAGCCATGGAAAGAACGGCGTGATCGGAATGAACGCCAGCCCGACCATCCGCGCCAGCGAATGGAAGTTCGCCAGCAGCGGGTAGGTCTCCTCCGAGCCGACCACCGCCACCGGCACGATCGGCGCGCCAGCGCGGATCGCCGCCGCGAAACTCGCCCCGCTGCCGAAGCTCGCCAGCCGGTAGCGCTGCCAGAAGAGCTTGCCCGTCCCGCGCGTCCCCTCCGGAAAATCGAGCACCAGTTGCCCATCCGCCAGCAGCGCCGCGACATTCTCCGGCAGCGCCGGCACCTGCCCGAGCGCCGCCAGGGCCGGCGCCAGCACCGGCAGCCGCTCCACCGCCGGGTCGTGGAGGATGCGCACCATCCGGCCGGGGCCCTCGTCGATCACCGCCGTCGCGATCATCGCCCCGTCCCAAGGGATCATCCCGGCATGGTTGGCGACCAGCAGCGCCCCACCGCTTGCAGGCACATGCTCCAGCCCGCGCGCCGTCACTCGCCACCAGGTGCGGTACAGAAAGCTCGCGAACGGTCGCACCGCGCCGACGATCTCCTCGTCCATCCCATAGGCATCGGTCGTGTAGTCGCCTCTGATCCGCCGCTCGATCAGACCGCGCGTCTCGTCGAGCTGGTACCGCAACACCATCCCGACCCCGCGCCAGAAGTCCGGGTCGAGATAGTCGCTGTGCAGGCCCTCGCGCAGCGCCCTCGCCACCGGCTCGACGCTCGCTGCGGCGCCGCGCTCCAGGTTCTCCCGGATCAACTGCAGCGCACCGGCAGCGAGCTCCTGCAAGCGGGGCTGCTGCGGCGACTCGCGATTGCGGATCTCGACCTCCAGCTCTTCGATCTGGGCAGCCACCGCGGCGCGCCGACCGCCCGGCGCGGCGGCGACCGCCACCTCTTCCACCACCGCGGCGCCATCCCCGACCGCCGGCTCCTGAGGTTGGGTTGAAGGATGCGCGCCGCCGGCCGCCTGGCTATCAACCGCCGCTCTGTCCGTGCCGTGCGGCGCGCGCTCAGTCGAGTTGGTGGCGTCTGCCGAACCGGCGGCGGGCGGCCCCGCCCCCGCCCCGGCCTTCGCACCGGCGCGGGCGCGCTTTCCGCCGGCCCGCCGGCCCGTCGTGGGCTTCTGGGGCGTAGGCGCCTCGCCGGTCTCGTCCGGCGTCTCGGGTGATGTATCGCTCATGGCATGTCCTGTCTTGAGGATTGCAATTGGCAGCTTGCAGAGTGGAGCATGCGGAGTGCAAAGGGGAGGAAGCAACGTGCGGCGTGATAAGTGATGAATGTTGAATGTTTCGTGTTAAATGATGAATGACGCTTCTCGCCCTGCCACCCGATCATCTTGTCACCCGCCTACCCCACCGAGCTCGCGCGCGGTCGCGTCCGTCCCCGTACTGGGGCCCGCACCCGCCAGTTCACGCACCGCCGTGATCGCGTCCCAGCGGGGCACAAAGCCGATCTGCTCCCGGGCGGCGCGCGTCTCGCCGACGCACGAGTACCGCAGGTAGAACGGGTCGAACGGCAAGTTCAACGGGATGCCGGCCCGCCGGCTCCGCGCCGCCGCCCGGAGCACCGCGCCGGGCAACCCCAGTGGCAGGCGGCCCGCGAGCCGGATCGCCTGGCTGAGCATCAGCACCGGCTCCGACGCGATGTTCAGCGCCACCGGCGGCGCATCCGCCAGGGCCGCCAGCGCAAAGGCAACCGCCGCGTCCTCGGCGTGCAGCACCTGGATGCGCGGATCGAAGCCGAGCCAGACGGGCGGGGCGGGCTGCTGCAGGTAGCGCGCCAGCGGCGACGAGACGCCCCCGCCGACCAGCGGCGCGCAGCGCAGGCATGTCATGGTCACCAGGCTCCTGCCGGCCAGGTTTTCGACGAAGCGCTCGATCTCCAGATAATCGCGGAGCGGATAGCTGCGGCCCGGCAGTTGCAGCGGCGTAGCTTCCGGGATACGGCCGGGCAGCCCCGGACGCGCGCCATACAGCAGGCTGCTGCTCCGCAGCACCACGCGGCGCACGCCGGCGGCCGCGCACGCGCCGAGCAATTCCATCGCCAGCAGCACGTTCTCGCGCGCGGCCGCGGCCGCGGCGTCGAGCGGCGCCTCCTCGCCATCCACCGCCAGATGCACCACGACCGCCGCCCTCTCGGCGCCCAACAGCGCCCGCAGCGACTCGGCGCGCATGTCGCACAGCCGCGTCTCTACCCCGGCGGGCGCGACATCGGGCGCGGCCCGGTCCACCCCGATCACGCGCCGCACCCCCTTCTGCGCGGCGAGCGTCCCGGCCACCAGCCGGGCCAGCCGGCCGCGAATCCCGGTGACGATGATCACATGGTGCATGGCGACCATCCTGAACGGTCAGATGCCGGGGCGCGCGGCGCAGAGGATAGCAGCGAGGATCGATGATGGCAGGCGCGCCAGCGGCTGGTCAACCCGACCCTGAACCTGACTCCCGCCTCCTGCTCTCGCCTCGCTCATGTTACGAGACATTCGCCGCGCGGGCATCACCCCGGGGGCTCATCGATCAGGTCGCGCAGGCGCTCCTCGAACTCGAGCTTGTCGATCTCGGAGCGATTGACCCCGCGGATCAGCCGCCCCAATTCGTCAACGCCCGCGTCGTCCTGCACTCCAGCGCCATTGATCTCCAGGAAGCGCAGCAGCGCGAGCAGGGCAGTCCCCTCGTTGCCGCTCACGAACGGCCGGCTCTTCAGCAGCAGGAACGCCAGCGCAGCGGCTTTGCCCGACAGGTCGGGGTAGAGCTCTGCGCCGAACATCACCTGCCGCGGCGCGTCGAGCACCGATACCAAGCGGTCGTGGCTGGCAATGCCGAGCCGGCCGCCGTAGCGCGTGACGATAAAGGTGTGCAGATCGAGCAGGTCATCTTTGGAAAGATAGTTCATCGACGCATTTGCCGAACAGAGCCACGAAGGAGCAACTGATCGAAGGAACAACGGGCAAAATGCCAACGCTTCCGACCTTCGTTCTTCTGTTCCCTTGTTCCCCGTTTACAGGCCGATCGCCTCGCGGAACGCCCGGTCGTAGCGGTCGGTGACGCCGCGCGCCCATTCACGCAACTGGGGGCTCATCGGCCGGCGCAGCAGCACTTCGCCCTCGGTGAAGATCAGTTCGATCAGTTCCTCGTCATCCAGATTGACCGCGCGCAGCCAGCCGCGCACGACCTCTGGCAGATTCTCGCGTTCGATCGTGAAAGATGTAGGCATCGTTCCTCCGGCCATACCGACGGACGACGAACGGCGCATGTCACCCTGGCGCCGTGCTAAGCCACGCGCCGCCAGCGCCGCTTTCTTTCGTCCACCGACGCTCATTCTCGCTGCCGCAGATGCGGGAACAGGATCACCTCGCGGATCGTCTCCTGGCCTGTCAGCAGCATCACCAGCCGGTCCACGCCGATGCCCAGCCCGCCGGTTGGCGGCATGCCATACATCAGCGCGTTCAAATAATCGACATCCATCTGCTGCGCCTCGTCGTCACCAGCGGCGTACGCCCGCCCCTGCTCCAGGAAGCGCTGTTCCTGGTCGAGCGGGTCGTTCAGCTCGGTATAGGCATTGCCCAGCTCCATCCCCGCCACAATCGGCTCGAAGCGCTCCACCAGCATAGGCTGGTCCGGCAGCCTCTTCGCCAGCGGCGAAAGCGCCAGCGGATGATCCAGGATAAAGGTCGGCTGAATCAACAGCGGCTGGACATACGCGCTGAACAGCTCATCGACCTGCTTGCCCCAACTCGGCTTCAGTTCGACACGTAGCTCAGCGGCGCGGATGGCGTCTTGGAGCGGGCCAAGCTCGGTGAGGCGTAGAATGTCGATCCCGGTGCGCTCCCGAATGGCCTCCGGGATCGAGATGCGCTGCCACGCCGGGCCGAAGTCGATCTCGTGGCCCATGTAGCGGATATGGGTCGTCCCCCGCGCCTCCAGGGCGATGAAACGGAACATGTCTTCCACCAGGCGCATCATATCGTGATAGTCGGCGTACGCCTGGTAGCACTCCATCATCGTGAACTCGGGGTTGTGCGTCCGGTCTACCCCCTCGTTGCGGAAGACCTTGGTGATCTCGTAGACCTTGCCCAGCCCGCCGACGATCAGCCGCTTGAGGTATAGCTCATCGGCGATCCGCAGGTAGAGATCCTGCTTGAGCTGGTTGTGGTGCGTGATAAACGGCCGGGCCGACGCGCCGCCATACACCGGCTGGAGGGTCGGGGTCTCGACCTCCAGAAAGCCGCGGCTGTCGAGAAAGCGCCGCATTGCGGTGATCACACGGGCGCGGGTGCGGAAGACCTCGCGGACCTCCGGGTTGACGATCAGATCGAGGTAGCGCTCGCGCAGCCGGGCCTCAACATCCGTCAGGCCGTGCCACTTCTCCGGGGGCGGGTTGAGCGCCTTGGCGAGCAACTCCAGCCGCTCGACGAAGACCGACGGCTCCTCGGTTTTGGTGCGCCGCAGCGTCCCGCTCGCCAGCACGATGTCGAAGGTATCCAGGTCGTCGCGGAAGCGTTCGAACCACTCGTCGCCCAGATCGCCCCGGCTCAGCCAGAGCTGGATGCGGCCGGTCTCGTCCTCGATATGCGCGAACGCCAGCTTGCCCATAATACGCCGCGCGCCGACCAGACGCCCGGCGACGCTGACACGCGCGCCCGCTGCGGCTAGATCGTCGAAGCGGGCCAGCACCTCGGCGATAGCGTGGCTGCGCGCGGCGCGCGGCGGGTACGGGTCGATTCCGGCAGCGCGCAGCCGTTCAAGCTTTGCCAGGCGCTGCCGCTGCAGGTCATTCAATTCCATGCACGAAACCGCGCTTTCACAACATCCGCGCCAGGCGGGACTTCAGCGGGCAGCCATCCGATGCACCATCTAGGGCGTGGCGCGGCGTGCCGCTGCCCTCACCGGCGCTGAAGACCCCGAACCACCCCGCCGCCGGATACGGATCATAGCATACCACAGACAGAAGCAGCCAGCGACGGCGGCGCGGCTGGCTGCTTCCCTATGTCAGCAGGCGATTACTGGATCTTGACGATCGTGAGGCGCAGCGTGCCGGACGGGGTCTGCACCGAGACTTTCTGGCGCACCTTTTTGCCGAGCAGATTCGAGCCGATCGGCGACTCGTTCGAGATCTTGCCGTCGCGCGGGTTGGCCTCAGTGCTGCCGACGATCGTCCAGGTCTCCTCTTCGTCCTCTCCATCGATGCGGACCGTCACACGCGAGCCCACGCGCACCTCATGGCCGTTGCCATTCTCTTCATCGATGATCTGAGCGCGCGAGAGGATGTTCTTGATCTCACGGATGCGGCCTTCCAGGTGGGCCTGGCTGTTCTTCGCATCCTCGTACTCGCCACTCTCTGAAATATCGCCGAGTTCCTTCGCGGCGTTGATGCGCTCGGCAACTTCGCGGCGACCGATGGTCATGAGTTCTTCGAGTTCAGCTTCGAGTTTGGCGCGACCCTCTCGGGTCAGATAGGCGGGTTTGTCGGTCATCACTGATGCCTTCTCTACGGACTGTGCGGTGAAGCGGACGAGCGGCGGCACAGGGGCGCCCGACCGCAGGCGAAAAAAGTGAACTGAGAGAGTTCTCTCAGTCCGGGCCCGCGGACTCCGTCACTGTACGGGACGTGGAACCGCTGGCGCTACCGATATTATATGGTACCGCGAGCGATTTGTAAAGAGTCGGTCGGGTCAGGCGGCGGCGGGCGAAGGATGAAGGACGAAGGGGCGGACGTCGTGATGAATGACGAACGAACCATGCCCCATCATGTCATCATGCCACCGTATCACCTCGCCTCCTGCGCCTGGCATTCGTCCTTCGTCGTCTGTCGTCCGTCCGTCGGCGCTCGTCCGTTGCCGATTGGCAGCGTCATCAGCCGCCCCCGGCGCGCCGCCAGCCAGCGGATGATCAGCAGGGCGGCAGCGGCGCCGGCTGCGTCGATCAGCACATCCTGCGGGCTTGGGGTGCGCCCTGGCACGAACGATTGGTGGACTTCATCGCTGATCGCGTAGAGGGTGGCGAGCGTCCAGGCCAGCAGGCCGACGCGGCGCCGACCCGCCAGCGCCCACAGCAGCAGCGTGGCGAGGATGCCGTACTCCATAGCGTGGGCTGTCTTTTTGGCCAGCAGATCGAAGATCCCTTCGGCGAGGCGCGGCAGATGCGGCTGCGACGATGCGAAGAAGATCAGCCCCATCCAGCCAAGGACCGCCAGCCAGCGCACGCCCCGCGCCCACGGGCGGGGCGCATGGTCGCGGACGAGCCGCTGCCCACCGGCGCTCATGGCTGCGACCGCCGCCAGTTGGCGATATTCCAGGTGATCGGCGCAAACGCATCCGGTGCGACGCCCTGCACCTGCGGACGGGCCATCGCCACACTGACCCGCTGGAACAGCGGCAGCGAGGGCACCTCCTGCGTCCATAGCTGCTGCTGGCGCAGGTACGCCGCGGCGCGTTTTTGTGGGTCGAGGGTCGTCGCCGCGACGCGGATGGCCTGGTCGGCCTCGCGGAAACACCAACCGGCGAAATTCTCGCCGGTGAAGCCGTTGTTCTCGCTCGGCACCGAGGCGCAGCTCCAGAGCGACAGCCCGCCGGGGTCCGGCGCGGCGCCCCAGCCGAAGAGCGCCAGCTCGAACTGCCGCGAATACAGCGGCCCGCCCGGGTCAAACATCTTCTCAGGCGGTACCATCTGCACCTCGACCAGGACCCCAATCGCCTTCAGGTCTGCGGCGATACGTTCGGCGATCTCCTGGCGTACACTGTTGTTAGCGGTCGTCAGGAGCTGGAGGGTGAATGTCACCCCATTGCGCGAAGCTCGGATACCGTCGCCATCCGGGTCGGTGTAGCCAGCCTCGTCGAGCAGCTTGCGGGCGTCATCGGGGCTATAGCCGTAGAGCGTCAGTTGGCCGTCCGGCGCGGCCCCGAACTGATGCGGCAGCACCCAGCTATGCAAAAGCGGCGCGTGCCCGGCGAACAGCTCCCTGGCGATCGCCGTGCGGTTGATGCCGAGCGCCAGCGCCCGGCGCACGCGGATGTCCTGGAGCGCTGGCACGTCCAGATTGAAGTCGACGTGCTCCCAGACCGGATTTGGAATGAAGCTGACCTGCGCTGCGCCGTTTTTGGAATCCGCATCGAATTGCGCGAACGCCTTCCGCGGCACGCGGTCCAGCGCGATGGCGTCGAGGTTGCCGTTCAGCACATTGGCGCGCAGCCGCTCGACATCCGGCAGAAAAGCGATGTTCAGGCGCGACGCGGCCGGAGTCGGGCCGAAGTAGTAGGGGTTCCGCACCATGCGCAAGATATTGCCGTCGCGCCCTTCGATGGCATACGGCCCATAGCCGACCGGCGCCTTGGCGAATGGGCTGTCGCGCACCTGTTTCGGCGGCGTATTTTTCAAGAGATGGCGGGGCAGCGGTGTCCAGTAGGTCAGAAAGTACGTCGGCCCGGTGTAGTCCGGCCGCAGCGTCGCGCGGGTGGTGTGGTCATCCACCTTTTCGTAGCTGACCGTCTGCTCCAGCCGATCGCGCGCTTCGGCGCTCGGCGGGGCGGCCTTCGCCAGCTCATAGGCGAAGACCGAGTCGTCGGCGGTCACCGGCGTCCCATCCGACCAGCGCAGGTTGCGGTTCCAGTTGTACGTGACGACGAGCTGATCGACCTGGGTCACCACTTGCGTGGCTGTCGTGGTGATGTTGCCGGCCGAGTCGAGAAAGACATCCACCTTGCGAATCGTCGCGCCGCCATTTTCGATCGTGGGGATGCGCTCAAGAACGCCGGTGGTCGTGTAGCCGTAGTTATACGCCAGCACGGGCGACGGGAAGAGCAGCTCGGTGATCGGCGCGGCGGCGCGCTGTGCCGAAGCGCCCGGCTGGTACGGGTAGAAGTCTTTCGGCGCATCCTGCAGGCCGATCGCCCACGAGTCGTTTCGGAGGGCAACGGCAGTCGCGACAGCATCGTTGGCCAGCTGTGGCGGCGTGGCAGCCGGCGCAGCGCTGGCCGGGAGGCTTCCGCCAGGCGCGGGTGTCGCCTCGGGGACGCCGCCCTCCACCGCGCAGGCAGCCAGGAACATGGCTAACGTGCAAAGCGCGGACAGCCGGCGGAGGCCGCGTCCCAGTTGGTTGTCGAAGTTCATGGTCCGGGAGTTCGTGCCGGGTTGCCGCGGAGCGCGGGGCACCGGATGTCCTTGGTTCAACACGGCGGGAAGTCTACCGCGGTTTCGCCGTTTTGTCCACCGTCGTCGTTCGTCGGCCACCCTCCTCTGTCCACCGGCCGCTGGCCAGCACCCCTCGAATCAGACTCGTTACGCCGCCGTGCTATAATGCTTTCGGCCCGCAATGCACCGCGGAGCGCCGTGTGACCACCGCGACGACACCCAGAGCTGCACCCCTGCTCGACGACCTGCGCCGGCTGTGCGCGCTGCCGAGTGGCCCGGAGGCCGGCGAGGCGCGCGCCGCGGCGGCCGGGTGCGTCGCCGAGCTGCTGCGGGCGCGCGGCATGCAGGTGGAGCTGCTCCCGACTCCGGGCGCGCCGGTGGTGATCGGCCGCCGCGCCGGGCGTTCGCCCGCGACGCTGCTGCTCTACCATCACTACGACACGGCGCCGGCCGGCGCCTGGCGCGCTTGGCACCACGAGCCGTACGAGCTCGCCGAGCGAGACGACCAACTGTTCGCCCGCGGCGTTGCCGAAGGTAAAGGGCCGTTGTGTGCGCATCTGGCGGCGCTCGAGGCGCTGCTCGCCGCCGAGGGCGAGCTTCCCTGCGGCATCGTCGTGCTCGCCGAGGGCGAGGCGCTCGCCGGCAGTCCGAACCTCGGCGCCGTGGTCGCAGAGCGGCTGCCCCTGCTGCGCGCCGACGCATGCCTGGCGACCGGCGGCGAGCGCGGGGCGAACGGCATCCCGCTGTGTTACGGCGGCGCCAAGGGCCTGCTGAGCCTGGCGCTCACCGCCGTCGGCGCGAACCAGCCGCTCGCCGCCGGGCTGGCCGCCAGCGCGCCGAACCCGCTCTGGCGCCTGGTCTGGACGCTTGGCCAGATCAAGAGCGACCAGGAAGAGATCCTGATCGATGGCTTCTACGATGATGTCGAGGGGCCATCCCGCGAGGACAACCAGCGGCTGCGAGACGTGACGCTGGACGAAACCGGCCGCCTCGCAGCCTGGGGCCTGGACGACTTCCTCTTCGGCATGCGCGGCGCCGCGCTCAACCGCGCCGAGTCCACGTTGCCGACCTGCAATGTCAGCGGTCTCACCGTCCAGCCGGCGGGCGATTTCGCGGCGATCCCAGTGGTCGCGACCGCGCGGCTGGACTTCCAGCTCGTGCCGCGGCAGCGCCCACAGGCCATTCTGGAGCGGCTGCGCAACCACCTGCGTAGCCGTGGCATCGAAGGCGTGACGGCTGAACGGCTGCCGGGCGGCTACCCGGCAGCCAGCACCCCGTTCGATACACCCTTTGCGCAGCAGGTACGGCAGGCTGTCGAACAGACCTTCGGCGCGCCACCGCACTGGCTGCCGCTTGCGCCGACCGCGCTCCCGCTCTTCTTTCTGCGCGAGGCGCTCGGCCTGCCGGCGGTGGTCGTGGGGTGCGCGCGGGCCGCCAGCGCCACCAGCGGCCCGAACGAGCATATCCCGCTCGCCGATCTGCTGCGCCATGGCGAGCTGCTGATCGCGCTGATGCATGCGCTCGGCGATGGACGGTAGGTCGCGGCGGCACCCCCTTCGCTCCGCCTGCCCTGTTTGACAGCGCTCCGGCGCTATGCTAGCATGACGACGAGTGCCGGGGTAGCTCAGATGGTTAGAGCGTGGGATTCATAACCCCAAGGTCGAGAGTTCGATCCTCTCCCCCGGCACCACCCGATTGCAGATTGCAGATTGTGCAGTGCAGGTTGTCAGCGGACAATCGCCGATCTGCGATCTGCAATCTTTTTCTGAGATCATCGCCATGAGCGCCATCGTCGAAACGCACGACCTCACGCGCCGTTACGGCGCTACTCTCGCCCTCGATCATCTGAACCTCCAGATCCCCGAGGGCGCGATCTTTGGCTTCATCGGCCCGAACGGCGCCGGCAAGACGACGACCATGCGCATCCTCACGACGCTGCTGCAGCCGACGAGCGGCGAAGCCACCGTTTGCGGCCATTCCGTTGCGGCCGACCCGCGTGGCGTGCGGCGGGCGGTCGGCTTTATGCCGGATTTCTTCGGCGTCTACGACAATATGAAGGCGTGGGAGTACCTCGACTTCTTCGGACGGTCATATGGCGTGCCGCCGGCCCGCCGTGCCGTGCTGATCGATGAACTGCTGGCGCTGGTCGACCTCGGGCACAAGCGCGACGACTATGTGATGGGCCTCTCGCGCGGCATGAAGCAGCGCCTCAGCCTGGCGCGCACGATGATGCACGACCCGCAGTTGCTCATCCTGGACGAGCCGGCCAGCGGGCTGGACCCGCGGGCGCGCATCGAGCTGCGCGAACTGCTGAAGGAGCTGCGCGCGCTCGGCAAGACGATCATGATCAGCTCGCACATCCTGACCGAACTGGCCGAGATGTGCACCCACATCGCGATTATCGAGCGCGGGCGGCTGCTCGCCAGCGGCGATGTGCAGGCCATCCTGCGCTCGCTCCAGCCGCACCGCACGCTCGAAGTGCGCGTGCTCGCCGGCGCCGCGCACGCCGAGGCGCTGCTGCGCAACCGCCCCGCTGTGCTGGCCGTTCGCCGCGCGGAGGAGCCGCCCGGCCAGGGCGACGCCCCGGCGGAGGACGCCCCGGCCACGCTGCTGGTTGATTTCACCGGCGACGAGCCTGGCATGGCCGGGTTGCTCGCCGCGCTGATCGGCGCGGGGGTCGGAGTCGTCCGCTTCGCCGAGCAGCACAGCGACCTGGAAGACATCTTCATGCAGGTGACGGAAGGACTCGTCCAGTGAGGTGCATAGGGGAGCATGCAACCTGCAGCGTCGCCTGCGTTGGAAGACCCAGCAACACCCACTCGCCCGGAGAGGATGTTCGAAACACCCTCTTGGGAGGACCGCTGGCCTCAAGAACTTTTTCCCTGCCCGGCCCAACGGCTGTAACTCTGCATCCTGCATGTTGAACTCAGAACTCCCTGACAGGGGGCCGCCGATGCCCGAACTCAATCCCGTACTTGTGAAAGAGCTGCGCGGCCGGATGCGCGGCGCGCGGGCCTTTGTGCTGCTGACGGTCTACCTGATCATCCTGAGCCTGGCGATGCTGCTGCTGTACACCGCCGTCGCCAGCAGCGCCGGGACGGACCTGAACGCCGGGCGGCGGATCGGGCAGGCGCTCTTCTATGGCATCGCGGCGGTGGCCTTGATCGAAGTCTGCGTCATCACGCCGGCGCTAACTGCCGGCAGCATCGCCGGGGAGAAAGAGCGGCAGACGTATGACCTGCTCGTCTCATCGCTCCTCTCGCCATGGCAGATCGTCCTGGGCAAGCTGGGCGCGGCGCTGGCCTTCGCGCTGTTGCTCATCCTGGCCGTCGTTCCGCTGATGAGCCTGGCGTTCCTGTTCGGTGGGGTCAGCCTGGCGCAGGTGATCATCCTGCTGGCCGGCCTGGTGGCGACGGCTGTGTTCTATGCCTGCGTCGGCCTCTTCTGGTCGGCGGCGATGCGCAGCACGCTGGGCGCGAACAGTTTCGCGCTGGGAACGATCATCGCCATGCTGCTTGGTATCCCCTTCATCGCGGTGGTCTTCACCCTGATCTTCGGTTCGAACAGCCGTTTCTGGAGCGACTCGCCGCTCATCGTCTATCTCGGCAGCGCGTTCATCTCATCGCACCCGTTCATCGCGCTGTTGATCAGCGATCAAAGCATCCGGGACGGGCGGGGGGTGTTCTTCAGTTCGGTCTCGCTGCAGAACGGGCAGCTGCTGGTACCGAGTCCGTGGCTAACATTCATCGCCCTGGCGCTGCTCTTCAGCCTGGCGCTGATCCTGCTGAGCGTGCGGCTGCTGCGGCCGGGCGCGGGGCAGGAGGCGCCACGCGGGCGGGCTGGCAAGAGCGCAGAAGAAGCGACCCCATGACACACAACCCTGTGGCGGATCGGCCGGTGCTGGTGACGGGCGGCGCCGGGTTCATCGGCTCGCATGTGGTGCGGCAGCTTGTGGGCGCCGGTGCACAGGTGCGCGTGCTAGACGACATGAGCAGCGGGCGGCCCGAGAACCTGGGCCCGGCGCTGGCGCGGGTCGAACTGATCGAAGGTGATATCTGCGATTTAGCGGCTGTCCGGCGCGCGGCGGAAGGCGCGGCGATCATCATCCACCTGGCGGCGATGGTCTCGGTCGTCCAGTCGGTCGAGGAGCCGCTGCGCGCCCAGGCTGTCAACGCGACCGGGACGCTTAACGTCCTCGAGGCGGCGCGGGCGGCCGGCGTGCAGCGCGTGGTGCAGGCGTCATCGTGCGCGGTGTATGGAGAGCCGGAGCGGCTGCCGGTGGATGAAACTACGCCGCCTTGCCCGCTCTCACCCTATGCCGCGACCAAGCTCGCCGCCGAGCAGGCCGGCCAGCTTTACACCCGGCTGTATGGCCTGGAGACCGTCGCGCTACGCTTTTTCAATGTGTACGGCCCCCGGCAGGACCCGACCTCGCCGTATGCCGCGGCGGTGCCGCGTTTTATCGCGGCGCTGCGGGCCGGCCGCCAGCCGACCATCTATGGTGATGGGCGGCAGACGCGCGATTTCGTCTACGTTGGCGATGTGGTCCGCGCGCTATGGACGGCGGCGACCGCGCCGGGGATCGCTGGCGAGGTCTTCAACGTCGGGCGCGGCGAGTCGGTGAGCGTGGTCGCGTTGGTCGAAACGCTCTGCGACTTGCTTGGCGTGCCATGCAGGCCGGCATTCGCCCCGCCGCGCCCGGGCGAGGTGCGCCACTCGCGCGCTGATGTCGCGCGCTTCGCCGCGCGCGCCGGCTTCTGCGCGACGACCGGCCTGCGCGAGGGGCTGCACGAGACGCTTTCATTGTAAAAACGGACGATGGCGACACTCACACCGACGCGCGTATCCGGCGTGCTCCATGTGCTGAACCCACTGACGCTCGCCGACAACCTATGGCGCAACCGCGATCTCATCCGGCAGTTCACCCGCCGGGAGATCCAGGGGCGCTACCGCGGCTCGTTCCTCGGCCTCTTCTGGTCGTTCATTAACCCACTGGCGCTGCTGCTGATCTACACGTTTGTCTTCGGCGTCATCTTCAAGTCGCGCTGGCCGCAATCCACGAACAACACCCTGGGCGCGTTCGCGGTCACGCTCTTCTGCGGGCTGACGGCCTTCAACATCTTCAGCGAGACGGTCAACCGCGCCCCTGGCCTGATCGTCGGTGTGCCGAATTATGTCAAAAAAGTTATCTTTCCGCTCGAGATCCTGCCGGTCAGCACGCTGGGCGCCTCGCTGTTCCACGCCGGCGTCAGCCTGCTCATCCTGCTGGCCGCCAGCGTCGTGATCAACGGCACACTGCACTGGACGGTGGTGCTGCTACCGCTGGTGGCCGTGCCGCTCGTCTTCCTCACGCTCGGCGTGGCGTGGTTCCTGGCGAGCCTGGGGGTCTTCATCCGCGACATCGGGTATGCCATCGGGCTGGTCGTCCAGGTGCTCTTCTTCCTCACGCCGATCTTCTACCCACTCGACGCGGTGCCGCCGGCCTTCCGCCCGCTCATCCTGGTCAACCCGCTGGCCCCGGTCGCGGAGAACTTCCGCCGTGTCATCATGTGGGGCGATCTGCCGAGCTGGCGCGGACTGGCCCTGTGGATCCTGATCACCGGGGCGGCGATGGTCCTGGGATACGCCTGGTTTATGAAGACCAAGAAGGCCTTCGCGGACGTCATCTGAGCCGCCTTGCACGGCGCGCGGCGGTGTGCTATAATCGCCCGCCGCAGCGAGGACGCCACGCCGACGGCATCCAGCGGATGCCCGATGGCTCTATTCGGTATGCAGATTTACGAGACAGCCGAACCGACGCCCATCACCGAAGCGAGCGACGACGCTCGCCCCCCTGCGCCCCCTTCCGACGCCGACATCGCCATCCGCGTCAGCGGAGTCGGCAAGATGTACCGCATCTATGACCGCCCGCAGGATCGGCTGAAGCAGATGCTGTTCTGGCGCTTCGGCCGCAGCTACGGCCGCGAGTTCTGGGCCCTGCGCGATGTGTCCTTCGAGGTGCGCAAGGGTGAGACGGTGGGGATCATCGGGCGGAACGGCAGCGGCAAGAGCACGCTGCTGCAGATCATCGCCGGGACGCTGGCGCCGAGCGAGGGCGAGGTGCGCGTCAACGGGCGTGTCGCCGCGTTGCTGGAGCTGGGCAGCGGCTTCAACCCGGAGTTCACCGGCCGCGAGAACGTCTTCCTCAACGGGGCTATCCTGGGCATCAGCCACGAGGAGATGGAGCAACGCTTCGACGACATCGCGGCGTTCGCGGATATCGGGGAGTTCATCGACCAGCCGGTGAAGCTGTACAGTAGCGGGATGGTTGTGCGGTTAGCATTTGCAGTGCAGTCGCACGTCGCTCCCGATATACTGATTGTCGATGAAGCGCTAGCAGTGGGGGATATTGCGTTTCAGGCGCGCTGTCTTGAAAGGATCAAGAAACTGACCGAACATGGCGTTACAATCGTATTTGTTACGCATGACATCGGAACCTTTCAGAACCTATGTACTTATGGGTATCTCCTTCACAATGGAGCATTGTTTAGCAGCGGGCGACCTGTCCAGGTTGCGATGCAGTACTATGAACTGATGCGCGAGGATGAGCATGCGCGTCAGCGTATTGCTGCCGATCCGAAACGGGTTGATGAGGTTCGCGAAGAGCAGCAGCGTCGTGAGGAGGCTATTCGCGGTAAAGGAGCGAAAGGGGAGTATCGATTCGGCACAGGCGCTGCGAGGATCGTTGATTACTATGTTTTGGACGGTGATGGGTGCGAAACGTCTACTTTGTATGTCGGCAAACCTTTTCGTGTTGTGACAACGATCGAGTTTTATGATTATGTCAAAAATATTGCGATTGGGATTATGTTTCGTAATGCGCAGGGGCAGAACCTGATGGGAATGCACTCCTATGTCGAGCATCGCGTTAATTTCGGTCCGCGCGATGCTGGCGATCGGTTGGAGATCGGCTGTGAACAGATGATGCTCCTCAACCCCGGCGATTATCTGCTTCATATCAGCATCGCTGATTGCCGCAGCGATTATGACTTTACCAGCCTTGACTATCGCAACAACCTGACAAAAGTGACGGTGGTTGGCAAGCCGCTTGGGTATGGGCTGATCCATACCACGCCGCTGTTCTGGACCGGCGGCAGGACTCCGGCGCAAACCTGGCAGAGTATGGCTTGGAAATCGTGGCAGGAGTGGACGCTGGAGTGCTGCCGGACACTGGCATCCCATGCGCGCCGCATTCTCGAAATTGGCGGTCAAGGCGCAGAACTAGCGCCATTCCTCGCCGAGGGAGATCGCCGATTGACAACGCTGGACTTTCCAACCGGCGATATCTGTCGTCCAACGCCATACCCCGACGGCGCGTTTGACCTGATCGTGTGCAAGATGACCTTCGAGCACCTGTATGATCCCTTTGCCGCCGCCGCAGAAATCACGCGCTTGCTGGCGCCTGGCGGGGTGGTGCTGCTGTCAACCGTCTGGTCATGGCGCTACCATACAGCGCCGGGGTTCGACGATTATTGGCGATTTTCGACCGCTGGTCTGGCGCAACTCTTTCCGCGCCTCTCTATTATCGAAACCGGATATGACCTGGAAGATCGCCGGAAAGATTGTCGCCTCGACGGAGTGCCGGTCGATCAGCTCGGTGGATGGCGCGAACACTGGTATGTGTATCTTGTTGCGCGCAAGCCGCTTCTCGACATTCCCGCAGCGACTGCGGAAGCGGCGTATCGTTTTCCGCGTTGTGTGCTCGACTATACGCTTGACGATGTTAAAAGAACGTATGAGGCGATCCTCGCCGCACCTGAGTTGCAACCGCGCATCGAAGAGATTATGCGCCATACGAATGAGGAAACAGCGGCGTTGCGCATCGCCAGCGGTGTGGGGGAGGAGCGCGCCTGGCCCGGTGATCCCCGTTTCAGGGCGATCGGGTATGATCGAATAATGCTGGGACGCTACGCCTTCGCAGGCGCGATGTTTTGTCGTGGCGCTGAAGTGCTCGATACCGGTTGCGGATTGGGATGGGGCGCATTTCTGATAGCGCGCTTTGCGCGCCGGGTGACCGCCTTCGATTGCGATCCGCGCCTGGAGTCGTTCTGCCGCACGATCTGGCCTGCTGAAAACATCACCTGGCGTACCGGCGATATGCGTGATCTGTCGTTTCTTGGCGATGAGCGCTATGATGTGGTGCTGGGCATGGAAGTCGTTGAGTACTTCACGCGCGACGACAGCGAGCGTTATCTTAATGAAGTGGCGAAGGTGTTGCGCCCCGGCGGCGTGTTTGTTGCTACATTGGCGTTTCCGGCGAGCGCGGATGAAGCGCAGGCAATGGTAGCGATCAATCCGTACTATCTGCATATATTCACTCGCGATGAGATGCTCAACGTGCTTCGCCGACGTTTCAGCAATGCGACAATCATCGGCAACTGGATGATCATTGCGGTGAGATAGAATCATGGCAGAGCGCGCCCATCCAGACGATCCTGCCTTTCGCGGCACAGTTTATGAAGCGCGACTGCGCGAGCGATATGCGTTCTGTCTGCCGTTCGTGCAGCAACGCGATGTGCTCGATGTTCCCTGCGGAACAGGGTGGGGAAGTTCGATGCTGGCAGGGTATGCTTCCCTGACCGGTCTCGATATTGACGCCGACGCGATTGACTATGCGCGCGCTCACTATCCTAGCATCCGGTTTGTCGAAGGTGCAATGCAGCACCTCCCCTTCGACGATCAGCAGTTCGACACAATCATCTGTCTGGAAGGTTTGGAACACGTCGCCCTCAGTGACGCGCGCCGCTTTCTGCGTGAGGCGCACCGGGTTCTGCGCCCCGGCGGAACGATCATCGTGACGACGCCGCTGCTACGTGATGGCAAGCATTCGTTAAATCCATACCATCTTTGCGAATTCGTTGCCGATGAGTTACACACCCTGCTTGCGCGCTATTTCGCCCCGCTTCACTGGGAAATCTTTCAGGTCGGTGATGGATTTGAGGCGCGGTTTGTCGGTCAGCGCAGAGAGCAGATCGAGGAGAGCGAAGAGCGAGCGGCATCAACAGTGATGTTCGACCGTGTCTATGAGTGGACGTTGTCGCTGATTGGGGATCACGGCGTTCGGTTCACTGCTGGCGGAGAAGAAACGCTGATCGCCACCAGTTGTGCGGTACTGATCCTTGAAGGAATTGATCGCTTGCAAGCCGTGCCTCCTGCGCTTCGTGAGCAGTGGATTGCATACTTGCAGGAGTGCCAGCGCGCTGATGATGGAATGTTTGTGGACCCGCTCCTGGAGCGTTTTCCCATCGCAGGCAACGATCACGATCTGGAATATCTGCTGGACCAGACCACGTATTTTGCGCTGCAGGCGCTTGATGCGCTCGGTAGTGCGCCGCGCTATCCGATCAGGGTTCTCGAGCGCTGGCCCACGCCAGAAGCGTTTGTTGGGTGGCTGGAAGGGCTGGACTGGTCAAACGCCTGGTTGCAGAGCAATCAGGTGATGTTTGTGCTCTCGTTCCTGGTGTATGCAGTTGAGCATGCGCATGAACGAGCAGCGGCCCAGATTTTTCATGCTGCGCTCGATTGGCTCGATGCTGCGCAGGATCAGGAGACCGGTACGTGGGGACGGAAAGCCGGTTCATCGCTGCTCAACAGCATGGCGGCAACGTATCACTTTTTGCCGTTCTACGAGTATGTTCAGCGTCCCATTCAGCGCCTGAATAATCTGATTGACGCTACGCTATCGCTGCAACAGGCGGATGGCTTGTTCGGAGCAGGACCGGGCGGCGGTGCCTGTGAAGACCTCGATGCGATCGGCGTGCTGGCAGTTGCCGCCCGTTATTCCAGGCATCGCGCTGATGACGTGCAGCGCGCGGTGCTTCGCGCGTTCTGGGGACTGTGGAATGCGCAGAACGATGATGGCGGCTTTGGCTATTCTATGGGCGCCGCTGACCGGGTCTATCGTTTCAGCAGCTGGGCGGCCATGGAGGGTCGCTTGCGTGCGAGTGATGTGTGGGCTACCTGGTCGCGCCTGGTTGCGATCGGGACGATCCGGCGCTGGTTTCCTGACGATACGCCGGCGCTCCCACCGTGGCGCTTCCGTCGCTTGCCGGGACTGGGGTATCATCGAACTGACGATACGCTCGATCAGGCGGAGCGTGCGCGGTTGAACGCCTGGTTGCGCCCGCTGCCGACGGTTGATGTGCCGCTCGATGTTGCGCCACGGATCAGCGTTGTTATTCCCTGCTACAATCTGGGGCGCTACCTGCACGAGGCGCTGGCGTCGGCACTAAACCAGACGCTCCAACCTGTTGAAGTCATTGTGGTCGATGACGGATCGACGGACGAGTACACGTGCCTGGCGATCGACGCGATCGTTCATCCGCAGGTGCGTGTCATTCGCCAGGAGAATCGGGGTCTGCCGGCTGCGCGCAATGTTGGCATTCGCGCGGCGTGCGCAGCGTTTCTCTGCTGTCTCGACGCTGATGATCGGCTCCATCCCGAGTTCTTCGCGCGAGCGATGCCGCTGCTGGAGTCTGATCCGCAGGTTGGTTTTGTCACTTCGTATTATCGTGAATTTGACGGACGATCAGGACTCGTAGCGCATCCGATATGCGCGCTTCCCGATGCATTAGCGTTTAATCGCGCAATGGTATCATCGCTGTTTCGCCGCGACGCCTGGAAACGCGCTGGCGGCTATTGCGAAACCCTCAGCGGCATGCACGACTGGGATCTCTGGATTGGCATCCTGGAAGCTGGCTACCGTGCCGAGGTTATTCCAGAGGTGTTGTTCGAGTATCGAGTGCGTCCGGGATCGATGTATGCCACGACCGGTAAACCGGAACATTACGCGGCGTTGGTGAAGCGCATTATCGAGCGCCACGAGGAGCTCTATCGCCGCTGGTGGCGCGATGTGGTCGTGATGTACGCACACGATTATGCGAATCTGGCAGTATACGCAGATGGTCAGTCCAGGCTGGCGCGTCAGCGAGAGTTGAGCGGCAGTTCCTCGATTGGCGCGTGGCAGCGCCTGGCAGAGGAGCGCGCCGCCTGGATTCGCCAGTTGGAAGCGGCGCGCGACTATCACGCGCAGCAAGCGGCGAACTGGCAGACAGTCGCCGGAGAGTTGGAAGCGGCGCGCGACTATCACGCGCAGCAAGCGGCGAACTGGCAGGAGGAAGCGCGCATTCAAAAGGCAGAACTCGATCGGTTGCAGCGAGAATGTGTGCATATCCCGCGCAGCCGCGTGGCACTGCGTCGGCTGGTGCGTCGTAAACAGGTAAAAACGATATGACACGCGTCAGCATCATTCTCACGTGCTACAATCTTGGAGCATACCTGCCCGAAGCGCTTCAAAGCGCCCTTGCACAGACACATCCTGATCTTGAAGTGCTGCTGATCGACGATGGCTCGACCGAACCTGAAACGATCAGGGTTCTGGATAGTCTTGCGCCACATCAGCGGTTGCGCGTCTTGCGCATCGCCAACCAGGGTGTGGCGCGAGCGCGGAATTATGGTATCACTCAGGCAACCGGCGAGTATATTCTGCCGCTCGATGCCGATGATCGCATTCATCCAGAATATGCTGCGCGCGCGGCTGCGATCCTCGATGCGCATCCCGATGTTGTGTTTGTCGGATGCCATTATCGCACCTTCGGTCTGCGCCAGGCTGAATGTCGCCCGCAGGAGTATCGCCTGCCTGACATGCTGGTCGAGAATGTGGTTCCGATCTCGTCGGTATTCCGTCGCAGCGCGTGGGAAGCGGTTGGCGGGTATTGTCCTGAGATACGGTTTGAGGATTGGGATCTCTGGCTCAGTTTCCTGGGGCATGGTTTTGGAAGTGCGGTCATTCGTGAGTGCTTGTTCGAATATCGGGTACGTCATGAGTCGCGACACAGTGTCAACACTCAAACCGAGGTCTACTGTGATACATTGGCGATGATGTATCAAAGGCACGCTGAACTGTTCGATCAATACCGAACCGAAGTCCTAAGATTGAAAGATCTTCAGTTTGCCCTACAGACTGCATATGTCCACTGGCTCGACGAGCAATGCTGCGCCTGGGAGCAGGTGGCACAGGATCGGTTAGAAATAATCGCGCGATACGACCGGCATCTGGCTGCTCGGGAGCAGCGTCGCCAATGGTGGAGATATCAGATCTTGCGAGGGCAGCGAGTGCTCAAAGCGCATCCTGAGCCAGTTGATCGAATTCGGGCGCTGGTCGGCGGCGCCTGGCGGGTTGCAAGGCGCCGGCTTGCGTCATTACGATATTCGCTGTAATTATGGAAGCCTCGAAGTCTTACGAGTTACGGACATGTCAACAGTGAAAAAGGGACGTTTAGCGCGGAATGCCGAACACTTTGACGCTATCGCTGGAAACCTTTATGACGATAGCATTCCGGCGCATATTATGCGACATCTGACGCGGCGCCGTGTGAATGTTGCGCGACGTGCCGCAATAAGTGGTCGAGTGTTGGATGTTGGTTGTGGCACCGGCCGTTTTCTTGGCGCATTGCCCGGAGATACATATCAACGTTTTGGTGTTGATCTATCTGCAGGAATGATTCGAGCCGCACAAATAAAGGATTCGGCATTGCAGTGCTGTGTCGCTAGCGCGACTGCTCTTCCGTATGTTGATGAGAGTTTTGATCTGGTATTCTGTGCAGCAGTGTTGCACCATATTGCTGATCCTGCGGCAGTCCGACGAGCAATTGAGGAAATGATCCGTGTAACGCGTATTGGCGGTGTTGCCGTTATCTGGGATCACAATCCATTGAATCCCTACTGGCCATTGATTATGCATCGTGTGCCTCAGGATACGGGTGATGAACGTCTTATTCCGAAACATGAAATAGTATCTGTTCTTCGTGCAGTTGGTAAGATATATCCGATTGAAGTGCATTGGCGAAATATGACGTTTATACCTGACTTCGCTCCTGAACAAAGGATGCAAGTTTTAGTGTGGTTTGAGCAGATTCTTGAACAAATACCCGTTCTTCGTAATCTATCTGCGCACAATGTAGCTATCGTTCGCCGTTTATCGAACATGAAATCGTGAGACAAGAATACTATGTGGCAAGGAAAAACTGTTTCGGTTATTCTACCGACATACAACGAGAAAGAATCGATTCGTCAATGTATTCTCGACTTTTTTGAGACGGGTCTGGTTGACGAGGTGGTTGTTGTCAATAACAACGCAGCACCGGGGACGACTGAGGAAGTTATACAGACAAAGGCTCGTCTGGTATTCGAGAAAAGACAGGGATATGGTTATGCAATACAAAGGGGTTTATTTGAGTCGAAAGGTGATATTCTTGTGATATGCGAGCCTGATGGTACATTTCTTCCCAAAGATATTATTCGATTTTTGTCATATGCGGATGAGTTTGACGTTGTTCTTGGAACCAGAACAACCCGTGAGTTAATCGGAGAGCGGGCTAATATGGGATTTTTCTTAAGGTGGGGCAACTGGGCAGTTGCAAAAATGATCATGCTACTATTCAATACCACAAGTCTAAGTGACGTTGGTTGTACTTTCCGTCTTTTGCACCGTCACGTATATGAACAAATACGTTCATATTTTTCAGTTGGTTCGTCTCATTTCGGTGTTGAGATGATGCTTATTATTTTTATGAGACGGTTTCGTACTATTGAGATTAGTGTAAATTATCTTGAACGGGTTGGGGTTTCCTCTGTTACCGGTGATCTGAAGAAAGCGGTGGTCTTGGGTTTAACCATGATAATCTTTACAATTCGCTTTTATATACTCCATGCGGTATTCCGTCGGGATATTCCTCGTAATAATGAGATTAGCGTGATAACGGACTGAGCAGCGGGGATACGAGAATGCGTGAAAACAAGCAATTTCCATTTATTTATTCTGAAAGATTGCTTTACTTTATGGCTATGATAGTGGCGATATCTATTTTGACTATTATGGCTTTTCCGTCTTTGGATAAGCCGTACATCACAGATGAAATGGAGTTTCCTTCGGTGGCGCGAGGAATTTTGGAGACTGGCAAGCCTGTTTACTATCGAGGAGAAACGTTGCCCAATAATATCGGATTATGGCATCCACCTTTATATATTGTCTGGTATGCTTTCTGGTTTAAAATATTTGGTTCTTCAGTTGATTCAGCTCGTGTTTTTGGTTTATTCAATGCAGGAATGACGCTGATCGTCGCAAGTATCTTTGTATGGCATCGCCAGCGTGATCTCGAAAACGAATTAAGACCGGCGTTGCGAGTAGCAGTTTTATTATTTGCACTTTTGATATCAGCAACATCACCTTTGTTTATACACGGATCTTTGCTTCCCGATATCGACACACAAATCCTCCCTTTACTGACAATAACCGTTCTTTTGCTTTTTATTGAAATAGGCCACAGAAAAACAAGGAAACTCATAAAATGGACTATTCTCGTTCTCGGTTTAACCCTTCTAATATACACAAAACTAACGACAATTCCACTGATACTTCCAACCCTCCTCATGTATGAGCTTACTGAATCTTTAAGGGAAGGCTCCGTGTTTCGTGTCAAGATAAAACAGTCACAAGGCAAAGGTGGGGAATGGTCCAGGTATCATCGATTCATCGTTATGGTATCTTCGAGTTGGAGGAACTCTATACTGCGCCTTGCTTGTGTAACCGGGGCGTTCCTGATCGCTTTAGTCGTATTTATTGTTAGTTGGATGTTTATAGCTAATCTTTGGGGCGTAGATTACCGATATCCGTTCTTATATCTCAGTCAATCTGCGAATAACCCGCTCAACTTTTCGGGTTCCGATAACATACTATTGGTTCTTTCTGTTGTTTTGTCGGGTATAGGACCACATTTTAGTTATGCTGTCCAATGGATCGGTTTACCCGTCCTGGTACTGATATTTATTCTCATAATGCGAGAGTTCCGTTTAGATGATCGAGGAATCCTCCGCCGTTCCGAGCGGGTCGCTCTTTTGACTTTCTTCCTCGTCTTGCTTTTCATGTATCTTGTTTTACAACCGGCTCCTTTTGTCTTTCCGAAATACTGGCCGACTCTCATCCCAATTCTTACCTTACTCACCGCCGATGTGCTGCTCAGCCTGAAGGGTAATCGTCGTTCCTGGCTAGCATTGGCTTCGATCTTAGTCGGGATAATAGCTTACCAGGTATATATCTGGATCAATCCTGTTACAACGGGAAAGGACTTTATCCTCGCTATCTATACCGAGTGGCCAAAGGAACCTTTGGTTTTTGCCTGGCAGATATGGCCGTTGATAGCAGCAATGTCACTGGCAGGCATAGCCGTTGTCTTGATGCGACAGTCTATGCGCATGGCATTAGCAGTAGCGGCTTTGACGGTGACGCTGGGATGGCAGGTTAATGTGACGTTGCAACAAATGAGGGCGCCCTACTCTACAACATACATGTATGGCGAACAGTCTATCCAGCATGTCGTTGATTATCTTCGGCAGACTCTGCCTGATGGCGTCGTCGTGATTGCGCCTAAGGATGTCGGGTATATGTTGCAGGATCGCTGGCGATACATCGAGCTTACCACTGATCCACGACCGCATCTCAATAATCCCGGGGTTTATGCGCTCGTCTTGCGCACAAACGACTATTATGGAAATACGATTCGTGCAAATCCTGATGTTTCCGCTGCTGTTGAGGCACGTTTTGGATCAACTGTGACGGTCGGCAATTTTGCAGTGTTGACCCGCGGGGGCTGAGATGAACATGAGCATTCTTCGGTCATATTTCGGGAATATTTCTCGCTTATTATTAGTTTGCGTGTCAATTGGCGCAAGCGGTGTGCTGACCGTGTTCTTGTTTCAGCATATGGCATGGGGTAACGATTGGTATGAGTTGGCAGCAGAGTGGGTAACGGCGGTTATTCTTGCCGTAGCGCTCTTTCTGGCGTTGCAGCGCATCGTTGATGAGTTTCTGGTGTATGAAGCTGCGTTGCGCCGCCTGATGCTCACTTTGATGGTGAGCAGCACGGTGATCGGCTCAATCGCACAGTCAACCCTATTAGGTGCCGGATCGGAGTATTCATCATGACACCAACGGGTGCTACCCTCGTCACCGGCGCCGGCGGGTTTATCGGCAGCCACCTGGTCGAAGCGCTCGCTGCGCGCGGCAATCATGTTCGCGCGTTTGTGCGCTACAACGGGCGCGGCGATCCTGGATTGCTGCGCGATCTGCCGGATGATCTGCGCGCGCGGATCGAGATTATCTTTGGCGATCTGCGCGATAGCCACGCCGTTCGTGAAGCGGCGCGCGGCGTCGATACGATTTTTCACCTCGGCGCGCTGATTGCTATTCCCTATTCCTATGTCCATCCGCGTGAGACGGTTGAGACCAATGTGATCGGCACGCTGAACGTCCTGGAGGCCGCGCGCGCTCACGGGGTTCGTCGTGTGGTGCATACATCGACCAGTGAGGTGTACGGCACGGCATGTTTCGTCCCGATTACTGAGTATCATCCATTGCAGGGTCAATCGCCCTACTCAGCCAGCAAGATCGGCGCCGATAAACTGGTTGAAAGTTTTTATCTGTCGTTCGGTTTGCCGGTGGTTACGGTTCGCCCCTTCAACACGTATGGTCCACGTCAGTCGGCGCGCGCGGTCATTCCGACCGTTATCACTCAGGCGTTGACCCGTCCCGTTGTTCGTCTAGGTGATCTGCGTCCGACCCGTGATCTCAACTATGTGAGCGATACGGTCGACGGTTTTCTGGCGGCTGCCGAACGAGACCAGGCGATAGGTCAGGTCATTAATCTTGCGAATAATGATGAGATCAGTATCGGTGCATTGGCGGAAAAGATCATTGCGCTGGTTGGTCATCAGGTTACTATTGAAGTTGATGAGTCCCGTCTGCGCCCAGAGTCCAGCGAGGTCTTCCGGTTGCATGGCGATAACCGCCTGGCGCGTGAGTTGCTCGGATGGTCACCGCAGGTGGATCTCGATGAGGGGCTGCGACGCACGATCGACTGGATTGCGCAGCATATTGACCGGTACGATCCATTGCATTATCAGGTGTAGTGATGAAAGCAGTTATTCTAGCAGGTGGACGTGGCACACGTCTTGCGCCATATACGACTATTCTTCCCAAGCCGTTGATGCCGATTGGTGACAAGCCGATTCTGGATATTGTCATTCGTCAATTGCGCTACTATGGATTCACCGATATTACGCTCGCAGTTGGTTATCTTGCCGAGTTGCTTGCGGCGTATTTCGGCGATGGTGAGCGTTTTGGGGTGACTATTCGATACTCGCGTGAGGAGCAACCGCTTGGCACCGCAGGACCGATTGCGCTGGTCGATGGACTCGACGAACCTTTTTTGGTCATGAACGGTGATGTGTTGACAACGGTCGATTTTGCCGCCTTGATGGCTTTTCATCGAGAAGGGGACGCAGTTGCAACCGTGTTGACTTATCCGCGCAGTGTGAAGATCGATCTTGGCGTTATTGAGTTTGATGCCTGTGATTGTCTGAAGCGCTACATTGAGAAACCGACTCATCACTATTACGTCAGCACTGGTATTTATATATTCGAGCCACGGGTTAGATCTTATATTCCCCGCAATCAGCGACTCGATCTGCCTGATCTCCTGCAAGAAATGATGGCGCGCGGTGAGAAGGTGCGCTGTTATCGTCCAGATATGTACTGGCTCGACATTGGGCGGGTCGATGATTACCAGCAGGCAGTTGAAGATTTTGAGCAGCGCCGCGAGCGTTTTTTACCATTTGAGTTAGAGTAATGCGTTTGTTGATCACCGGCATAGGCGGCTTTGTCGGGCGCCATATGGCAGCTTATGCCGTTGCCCGGGGTGCAACTGTGGTTGGCATTAGCCGGATGCCGGGCGCGGCGCCCGGTGTCGAATTTTTGGTAGCGGATATGGATTGCGCTGATGCAACAGCAGATGCGGTAAAGGCAGCAGCAGCTGAAGCTGTCATCCACCTTGCTGCGCATACCCCAGCAAATCGCCCTCAGTTGCCGCTACAGGAATGGCTGACCGGTACGCCGGTCGCTACGCTTAATCTGCTCGAAGCAGTACGTATGCATTGTCCGCAAGCAAAGGTGCTTATCGTCAGTTCATCGGCAGTGTATGGTCATGTTCCCCTTGATCGCCTGCCAGTGACCGAAGATCATCCTATGCAGCCTGCGACAATGTATGGGGTCAGTAAGGCAATACAGGAACTTCTGGCAATCCGCTATGTTTCCGAGCACGGGTTGCAGGTGATTCGTGCTCGACCGTTCAATCTTATCGGTCCCGGCGAACCACGAGGCATGCTGACCAGTACGCTTGCAGCACAGATTGCCGCCATTGCTGCAGGGAAGCATCCACCGATTGTGCGTATGCGACACCGTGCTACGAGTCGCGATTTTACCGATGTGCGTGACGCTGTAGCGGCGTACTGGGCGCTGTTGGAGCATAGTAAACCCGGCAGAGTTTACAATGTCTGCTCTGGTGCAGCGACCCCTATTGGCGATATTGTTGAACGATTATTACGGTTAGCCGGGATCGATGCCGCTGTCGAGGAAACAGGTACACATACTTCTGGCGATATCCTAATTCAGGTTGGCAGTGCGGCACGACTGACTGCGACAACAGGATGGCGATCTCGTTTTGATCTCGACACAAGTCTGCACGATTTGCTGGCAACATTTGTATAATGAACGTCGATCATCGGTCACCCTACAGCTACGCCCCTGCCGATCCGTCTGCTGACCCCGATGTGCTGGTGGTCACACTGGTGGTATCGGTAACCGATCTTGCGCGCCAGGCAATGGCGTTGCGCGCTCAGTCACTGCAATCCTGGCAGTGGGTCATTGTCTGTTTGCCTTCCCTGGCGAACAGATTGCTGCCTCTCACGACCGATCCGCGTGTGCAGGTTATTCCAGAGATGCACCCTGCTTCGGTGTCACGTCGCCTTGTGCAATCGTCATCATGCCGGTTCGTCTGTACGTTGAGCGCCGATACCGCTCTCGCTCCTACTTTCCTGGAGAAAGCCGCGTGGTTCCTGGCGACGAACCCCCACGTGGCGTTTTGTAACGCATATACCCGCGATGAGAGCGGCGCTCTCTGGTCATATGGTTTCGAGCAGGGAGATCGGTTCCTTGATATGAACTATGCCGGGGCAACTGCATTGTTCTACACGGATGATCTGCTGGCAACAGGATTGCCGCTCCCAACCACCGACGATGGCGCGTGGGAAATATGGTTGCAACTCGCAGATCAGGGAAAGTGGGGCTTCACTATTCCCCAACCCCTTATTCTCTCTCTTTACCCGCTTTCGATATCCCCTTTTCAATCGAGAGATCCTTCACAACGTGCAGTACAGCGCGACCGATTGCGTGCACGGTATGGAGCGTTGCATGGTCGCTTTCCACGTGTCGGATTGACCGATGCCACACCATTTGAAACAATTAGTGCTTCTCCGGTTCTCGCGAATCAATTAGCAAAAAGTACGATAACGAAGCGTATCTTGATGATAGTGCCCTGGCTCGTAGTTGGTGGTGCAGAGCGAGTTAATCTCAACCTGATATCGCATCTGACACAAAAAGATTCGGAAATCAGTGTTGTAACGACCATTATCGGACAAAAACATCCATGGCTGTCCGAGTTTGAACGTTTCACATCCGATATTTTCATTCTTGACCTCTTTCTTCGCCTTCCCGAATTCCCACGATTCATCGTTTATTTGATCAGATCTCGCGGAATTGACGCGGTCGTAATTGCTAACAGTTATCTTGGATATCAATTACTCCCTTTTTTGCGCTCTTACTGCCAAGAAACGGTATTTGTCGATCTCTTACATAGTTACGAGGAGGTATGGAAAAATGGAGGTTATCCGCGCGCTAGCGTCGGCTATCAATCCCAACTCGATCTGACCATCGTAACCGGCGATCATGTCAAGCGTTGGATGGTGGCTCGTGGCGCCGATCCAGAACGAATTCACATATGTTATACCAATGTGGATGTTGACCGTTGGCGCCCTGATCCGCAACGTCGTGCAGAAATACGGACAAGTCTTGGTCTTGGGGAAGATGATCTATTGATTGTGCTGATTGGTCGTTTGACGAGCGAAAAACGCCCTCTTCTTTTTGCACCGATCATTGCGGCGTTACGAAAAAAAACATCCTCTCGTTTTCTGGCGCTAGTGTTAGGTGATGGCCCGTTACGAGGTCAGGTTGAGCGTCATATACGAGAATTGCGCCTCAATGATGTTATGCGCACTCTGGGACGCGTCAATGACGATGAGGTGTTTGGTTATCTCGCTGCTGCCGATGTGTTTCTGATCCCGTCACAGACTGAGGGCGTTTCGGTAGCAACGATGGAAGCTATGGCGATGGGGGTCGTGCCGATAAGCGCTGATGTTGGCGGTCAGGGCGAATTGATTACGGCGGACTGTGGTGTTCTCATTCCTCATGGACCTCATGAGATTGATGAGTATGCACGAGTGCTGGCACGTCTCGCCGATGATTCGGAAACGCGACGACGTATGGGACAGGCAGCCCGCGAACGGGTTGAGCGGCACTTTGCGTTACGTGATTTTGGACCTCGTATGGAGGCGCTATTAGAGCAGGCGCGGGAGTTGCACCGTACAGCGCCGCGTGCGGTGATACCTATCGAACTGGCACGTGAATGGGCAACTCAAATCATTGAATGTACGCGTCAGGAGATGGCGCTTGATGACATATGGGCGGAGCGCGAAAGCTGGCGCTCCAATCCGCGTCCCCATCCATCGCTGTCAATCCCTCCACGCCAATCGTTTCGTCGCAGAATGCTGCGATTTGTCTGGGCACAGGTTGCGCATCTCTACCGCTGGGGCGTGGGTCGTAACATGAGATGGCTCGTTCCCCTCAAGGAACGACTGGTATCAGAAGTTCACCGCCGTGGTTGGTAGGGTATCCCCGGTGTGTGATCAGGCAGGTAATTTGTGTACAAAACAAGAGAATGAAAATTAGCCATGTCCTCATTCCTTCCCGTCCTCTCTATCCCGCACGCCCGGTCTATGGCTACGCGCCCGCCGACCCATCGGCGCAGCCGGTGGTCAGCATTGTGACCCCCTACTACAACACCGGCGCGATGTTTTTCGAGACGGCTGTCTCGCTCCTACGCCAGACGTTTCAGCAGTGGGAGTGGATCATCGTCAACGACGGCTCGGACGACCCGGCGGCGCTGCGGGTGCTGGATACGCTGCGCGCGGTAGACGATCCGCGCGTGCGGCTGATCGACCAGCCGAACCGCGGGCTGCCCGCCGCGCGCAACGCGGGCGCGGCTGCGGCCCGCGCCCCGCTGCTCTTCTTCCTCGACAGCGACGACGTGCTCGCGCCGACCGCGCTCGAAAAGCTGGCCTGGACGCTCGAATCCTACCCAGAGGCCGCCTTCGCCACGGCCTGGGTCGAGACGTTCGGTGCGCGGCGACTGGCGTGGCGCCTTGGCTTCGATACCCGACACGCCTTTCTGTACGCCAATATGGCGACGGCGCTGACGATGGTGCGGCGCAGCGTCTTCGCGGCGGTCGGCGGCTTCGACGAGGCGCGCCGTGCCGGCCTGGAGGACTATGAGTTCTGGTTGCGCTGTGCCGCGCATGGCTATTGGGGGCGCGATGTTCACGAGTTCCTGCTCTTCATCCGCCGCAAGGCGCCCCAAGAGTACACCGCCTACCGCTGGGCCACACGCGACGACCCCGATCGCTATGATGCCTTCCGCGCCGAGATGCGTGCCCGCTATCCACGCCTCTTCCGGGACGGGCTGCCTGTCAAGCCGGCGTTCGCGGCCGACCCACACCCGCTTGTGCGCGACGATCTGCCGTTCGAGAACCGGCTGGCGCGCGATGGCAATCGCCGTATCCTTCTCCTCCTTCCACGCATCACCGTCGGCGGGGCCGACCGCTTCGTGCTCGATCTGGCCGCCGGATTGGCCGCCCGCGGCGACCGCGTGACCGCGTGCCTGCTGCGCGATGACCAGCCGCACGATTGGCTCGCTGAGCTCCAACGCATCACGCCGGACGTTTTCAACCTGGGCGCGTTCCTGGCGACGGCGGACATTCCACGCTTCCTTCGCTACCTGAGCGAGTCGCGCGGGATAACGCACCTCGTGCTCTCGAACGCACTGCTTGGCTATCAGCTCCTGCCGTATCTGCGCGCTCGTTGCCCGCAGGTCGCGGTGGTTGATGTTCTCCACATGGAGCAGGAAGCACGACACGGCGGCTTTCCGCGGGTCGCGATCGAGCATGATGGGCTGATCGACCTGCATATCACATCAACCGACCATCTGCGCCAGTGGATGATAGCCCACGGTGCGCCGCCTGCGCGGATAGCCGTCTGCACAACAAATATCGATCCGCAGCGCTGGGCGCCGGACGCCGGGGTGCGCACCCGCGTCCGGCGCGAGATCGGAATCGCGCCGGACGTGCCCGTGATCTTGTATGCAGCACGGCTGACAGCGCAGAAGCGCCCACGCCTGGCCGCCGAGATCGTGCGCCGGCTCCGAGATGATGGGCTGCCGTTCGTCGCATTGATAGCCGGCGACGGCGAGGATGCCGGCTGGATGCGGCGCTTCGTGCGACGGTGGCGGCTGTCCGGCCGGGTGCGCCTGCTCGGGGCGGTGCCACACGAGCGCGTGCGCGACCTGCTGCTGGCCAGCGATCTGTTGCTCCTCCCCTCGGCCAGGGAAGGGCTGGCGCTCATCCTGTTCGAGGCCCTGGCCACGGGAGTCGTTCCGGTCGCCGCGGATGTCGGCGGGCAGCGCGAGTTGGTGACCCCGGAATGCGGGGTACTGATACCGACAGGCGGGGACGAAGCAGCGGCCTATGTGGCGGCCCTCCGCGACCTGATCACGGCGCCGGAGCGTCGTGCCGCCATGGCGCGTGCCGGGCGCGCACGGATCGAAGGTAGCTTCACGCTCGATGCGATGATCGGCCGGATGCAGACGCTGCTGGATCGAGCCAGCCAACTGGCGCTCGATTCGCCGCGCCCGCCGGTGCCGGTCGAGGCCGGGCTGCCCGCCGCCGCGCTGGCGATCGAGCATTTCACTCTGGAACAGCGACTGCGGCGGCTGCCGCCCGTGCGGATCGCCCTGGCGCTCCGCCATTCGTCCGCCTGGGCGCCGCTGATGGATGCCGTTGCCCGCGCCCAGGACGCGGATGCCCGCCTGAACCGGGCGATCTACGAAGCCCGCCGCGAGATCATGAAACGGGTGCGGCGGGCGGCGGCCTGGGTGCGCCGATGAGCCCCGCGGTCTCGGTCATTACGCCCTGCTACAATCAGGCCCGGTTTCTTCCGGAATCGGTCGCCAGCGTGGTCGCACAGACCTATCCGAACTGGGAGCTGATCATCGTCGATGACGGCAGCCCGGACGATACCGCCGCGGTCGCTGGCGCGCTGATCGCCGCATACCCACACCACACGATCCGCCTGCTTCGCCAGGCGAACGCCGGCCTGAGCGCAAGCCGCAACGCCGCCATCCGCGCTGCACAGGGGGCCTACATCCTGCCGCTCGACGCCGATGACGCGATCGAGCCGCGGATGCTGGAACGAACCGTCCCCGTGCTCGACACCGAGCCGGAGGTCGGCTTCGTCTATACGGATGTCCGGCTGTTCGGCGCGGATGATTCGCTGATCCGGCATGAGCCGTACGATCTGCGCACGCACCTGCTCAACTGCCAGTTCCACGTCTCGACACTCTTCCGGCGGCGGGCCTGGGCGCAGACCGCCGGCTTTCGCTCGAGCATGAGCAACGGCTACGAGGATTGGGATTTCTGGCTCAGTCTTGCGGAGTTCGGCTGGCAGGGCCGCTATGTCGCCGAGCCGCTCTTTCGCTATCGCCGCCTGCCGGGGAGCATGCTGGCGCGCAAAACACCGCGCGATCTTGAGATTCGGGCGCGGATCGTGCTGAACCATCCGCGGCTGTATTCCAGCGACTTTCTCGCATGGGCCTGGCAGGTGCAGCGCGACGCAAACGGCAGGGCGCTCGCCGGGCGCGCGTGGGTGCGGGCGTACGTCGGCCATTGCCTGCTGATCGCGCGCCACGCGCCCCACCTGCTGCCGAAGATGATGCTGCAGCCGCTCTACTGGCGGCTGCCTGAGCGCCGCCAAGGGCAGCTTCGGCGCATCGGGCGCATGCTGGGCATGGTATAGTCGGGTGAGATCGCAGGCTGGCGTGCGTCGTACGCTCCGGCGGCCGACGCCCAGGACGATGCGTATGCGTGTGCTTATCACCGGCTCCAGCGGCCAGATCGGCACCAATCTGGGTCTGCGCCTGCTCGATACGGGCCACCAGGTCTTCGGCGTGGACCGGCGGGCGAACACGTGGACGGAGCGCATCCCGACCCTGCTGCAAGAGTTGGCCGCGCCATACCGCGACTTCCGCGGCGGGATCGGCGGCGCGCCCTACCCGCCCTGCGACATCGTGGTGCACCTGGCGGCGAACGCGAAGGTTCACGAGCTGGTCGAGCAGCCGCACCGCGCCCTGGAGAACATTCAGCTCACTTTTAACGTGCTGGAATATTGCCGCCACAACAACCTGCCGCTGATCTTCTCTTCCTCGCGGGAAGTCTACGGCGACATCCGGCGCTACATCACCGAGGAGCAGCACGCCGACTTCGCCTTCACCGAAAGCCCCTATTCAGCCAGCAAGATCGCCGGCGAGGCGCTGATCTACTCCTACGCCCGTTGCTATGGGCTGCGCTATATCGTCTTCCGCTTCTCGAACGTGTACGGTCGCTACGACAGCGATATCGAGCGGATGGAGCGCGTCATCCCGCTCTTCATCCGGCGCATGAGCCGTGGCGACGAAGTGACGGTCTATGGGCGGGAGAAGATTCTCGACTTCACCTACGTGGATGACTGCGTGGATGGGATCGTCGCCGGGATCGAACGCCTGCTGGCGGGGCAGGTCGTCAATGAGACGATCAACCTGGCGTACGGCGAGGGAAACAGTCTGGTGACCATGGCCGAATATGTCGCCCAGGCTCTGGGCGTGCCGCCGCGCATCCGGGTCGAGCCGTCCAAGCGCGTCGGCGAGGTGACGCATTACGTGGCGGATATCGCCCGGGCACAGGCGCTGCTCGGCTATGCCCCAAAGGTGCCGCTGGCGGAGGGCATCCGCCGGGCGGTGGCGTGGCACCAGGCGCAGCTCCGCCCGTGAGCGGCAGGGGATGGTCGGCGGTGTGGGCAGCCCGATGTCCAACGCCGACCCTTGAACCGCACGTTAATCCAGCACCTCAACATACTGCGGCAGCATGTTCACCGCCCGGGGGATGAGGCCGTCGCGGTTGCCGTCGGAGCACATGTAGCGCGAGGGGACATCGTTGCTCAGGTGATCGGTGCAGACGGCGGTGGCCCCGGGCGCAACCGGCAGGTTATAGAGCAGCGGAAAGTCGGTCTTGGGCACCCACAAGACGTAGAGCGTGCTCGCGCGGCTGGCATCGAACGAACTGCGCGCTTTGCGGAACTGCAGCACCTGCACGACCTGGTACTGGCTGGGCGGCGGCTCGGCCAGCGGCGGGCCGATGTAGCGCGCGCTGTCAAGCAGCAGCGCCGAGTTGCGGAAGGCATAGTACGCCGGGCGCGGCTGGAGGGTGCCGTTCACCTCGTCGATCAGTTGCGGGTTGCCGATATCGTTGCCGGTCGGCAGCACAAGCGAGAACCAGAACGCGCCGAGCAGGTCGAGCGCGACAGCCTGGGCATAGATGCGCGCCGCGTAGTTTGCCTGGCGGCTGGCGAAGCCGTTGAGGCAGCTGGGGGAGGGGGTGCACAGCACGCCGATCTCGGTCGCGAAGAGCGGCTTGTTCGCCAGCCCGTAGCGGGCGAGCGTCCGCCGCAGGTTGGTCGCCTTGTTGAGCAGCAGGTCACTCGCGCCATAGTCGCCGTACGCATGGAAGCTGAGCGCGTCCATGGCGTTGCCGGCCCCCGAGGCGAGGATGCCCTCCAGAAAGCCGAGCGAGACCTGGTTGTTCGGCCAGTCGTAGGCCAGCGCGCCGCCAAGCACAAACGCGTTCGGGTTGGCCGCTTTGACGGCCGGGTACACCTGCTTCAGGACCTGGCCGTAGTATTCGCCGCCGTAGTGGGGCAGGGACGCGTCCGCCCAGCAGCCGAATCCATCGGAGTCGTCGGCCTGCTCGGCTGTGAAATCCGGCTCGTTCCAGATCTCCCAGAACTTCACCTGAGGATAGCGCGCCGCGGCCGCTCGCACAAACCGGGCGAAATCGGCAACGGCGTCGGGCCGTGGCGGGCTACAGCGCGCGCCCGGCCCCCGCTGCGCCCAGGCGGGCGTATGCTGGATGACGACCGTCGGCTCGACACCAGCCGACCGCAGGCGCTCGATGTTGGCCTCAAGGCTCGCGGCAGCCTCCCATTGATACACACCGCGCACCCGCTCGACATCCGCCCACATCAGGTCGCCGGCCCGCGACCAGCGCGGCTGCGCCTCGCGCACATAGGGCATCGCGGCGTTCGACACGTAGACGCGGAAATCGAAACCGAAGGGGCTGACGCCATTGTTCACCAGCGGGCTGCTGGCGAGCGGCAGATACACCGTGTGGGGACCGGTGGCCGCAGGCTGCGCCGTGGCGACGGCCCCCGAGACCAGCGCAGCCAGGACGAAGAGCAGAGCGAGAGCGCGACGGAGCAGCATGGTACGCTCGGTGCTAGCAGGAGCCATCGCCACCGATTATAACCACTGCTGGCGTCAAAAAGATACGCGCTGTATTGCGATTGAATCACGATTCGGTAGCCGCTGGGCGAACCGGGCTGCCGGCGCCTTCATAAGGGTCTCCGCCGACAACGTGCTGGCCGGACTTCACGACGATCATTCGCCCGAGTAATGCGGTGCAGGGCAACGCCAGGCTGGGCTGCGATTCCGCTGCGATCCGGGCGATCTCCAGGTTGAGCGATGCGATCTCGGTCGGCCGCCCGCTGCGGATATCCTGGAGGGTGGAGATCAGCTGGCCATCCGAGCGCCGGCTGATCAGGCGGAGCTGCTCCATGACATCGTGTTCGCCGAGATCGAGCCCCAGCCGATCCGTCAGGGTGATGCACTCACACACGACCGTCAGCGCCAGGCTGGCCGCAGCTTCGTCGCGCGCGAACACCCCGTTGTCCACCTCGAGCAGCGGGCAGATCGAATTAAACACCGCGTTGATGATCGCCTTTTTCCATATTTCGCGCTGGATATTCGGCTCGGCACGGCACGGAAACGCCGCGGTGTGCAGCGCCGCGACGTACCGTTGGAGCCCGTCGGCGCTGCCCCTGATGACGCCGATCGGCGACGCAGTGACCGGGCGGGTGGCGTAGCTCGCCGCCGCGATGGCCTGGCTGGTGAGATACAGGACACAGCGGTACACCTCGGGAATGCCAGCCTCCAGAAACGGCCGCTCGACCCCGACGCCGTTCTGCAGAATGGCCACCGAGCCGACGCCGGCTTTCGCCGTGAGCTCCTGCGCGATCACGGCATTGGCGTACGATTTGCTGGTCACGACAACCAGACCGTCGATTCGCTCTAGTTGCGCCAGAGACACGGTGGCAATGGCGGCGCTGAGACGCTCGGCGCCGGTGTCGACCGTCACTGTCGCCGTGCTGGCGGGGACATCGCTCCTGCTGGTTCGAACCGCGACGACCGTCCTGCCGGCCATGGCGAGATGCACCGCCAGAGGGAGACCGATCGCGCCGGCGCCGAGAATGAAGATGGGGGTCTGGGCCTTCATCGCAAGCCTTCCACCGCGCGACGATGCGCACGCGTCCGAAGAGCAGCCATCCCTGCGGATCCACCCGCGGGGCGGCCTTCGTCGCGCAGCCCGGCGCATCGATGCCCGCCGGGTCATCGGGCGAAGGTCACGCAACGGCTCTCTGAGCATACTTGTGAGATGGGCGCAACGCCAGAGCCAATCGCTGGATGTAGCCAGGAACAATAGCGGGCGCGCCGTCCGCCGTGACACTCCTGGCAGCAACAGGATGGCCAGGTGAGCAGATCGACCCTATCCCTCATCGTGAGCCGGCAAACGAGCGCCCCCAGAGGAGCTTCGCCCCTTTCACCACCCATGGCATATGCACCATCATCAAGAGGTGTTGACTCAGGACGGCCAGGCGGCAAGGATTGACGCCTGGCCGTCGATATGCTATAACGGCGACGTATTACTCACATTGTGAATATTCAATGAATGGGGTTCGACGATGACAGCCACGGCGCTTGAGCCGGCGCTGCTGGGGTTCGTGCGACAGCGACCCATGCACGCCTACGAGATCCACCGCGCCCTGACACAGAACCGGGCGCTTGGCATGGTCTGGCGGCTGAAGCAGGGTCAGCTCTATGCGCTGCTCGCCCACCTGGAGGCCGAAGGATACCTGGCGAGCCGGATCGAGCAGCAGGGCAGCCGTCCGCCGCGCAAGATGCTGTACCTCACCGACTCCGGGCGGGCAGTCTTGGCGCGCTGGCTGGCCGAGCCCGTCGCCCATGGGCGCGAGTTTCGCCAGGAATTTTTAGCCAAGCTGTTCTTTGCGCGCCAGGCTGAGGACCCGACCACCCTCGCCACGCTGCTGGCCCGCCAGCGGGCGACGTGCCGCGCCCGGCTGGACAGCCTGCGGGCGCAGGCGGCTGCCGCCAGGGAGGCCTACGACCAGCTCGTGCTGGCGTTCCGCATCGGGCAGTTGGAGCAGATTCTCGTCTGGCTGGATACCTGCGAGGCCACGCTGACCGCGCCGCCCGATCCCCGGCGCGGCGGCTGAGCGATATTCGATCTTCCACTTGGAAAGGAGACGCGCGTGCCACGACCGCTCCGCTCGCTGCTCGTTCTTGCCGCCATGGGGCTGCTGGCCGCCTGCGGCGGGCAGCCTTCCGCCGCGCCAACCGCCGCCCCCGCGCCGACGGCCGCCCCCGCGCCGACAGCGGCCCCCGCGCCGACGGCTGCCACAGGCGGCGAACTGACCGTCTTCGCCGCCGCGTCGCTCACCGAGGCGTTCAAGGCGATCGGCGAACAGTTCTCCAAGGCCAATGGCGGCGTTTCGATCAGCTACAACTTCGCCGGATCGGACCAACTCGCCCAGCAGATCATCCAGGGGGCACCCGCCGACGTCTTCGCCTCGGCCAACAAAAAGCAGATGGACGTCGTGATCAAGGCCGGCGAGGTGATCAGCGGCACAGAACGGACATTTGCTCGCAACCGCCTGGTGGTGGTCTACCCGAAGGACAACCCCGCCAAACTCCAAGCCTTGAAGGACCTGGCACGCCCGGGTGTTAAACTCGTCCTGGCGAGCAAGAGCGTGCCAGTCGGGGCATACGCACTCGATTTCTTGGCCAAAGCATCAAAACTCCCGGAGTTCACTACCGCCTATAGCGAGACGGTGTTGAAAAACGTCGTCTCCTACGAAGAGAACGTGCGATCGGTGCTGAACAAGGTGAGCCTCGGCGAGGCGGATGCCGGCATCGTGTATACGACCGATGCGGCGACCGTCGGGGCGGGCAAGATCGGCACCCTCGACATTCCAGACAACCTCAACGTCATCGCCTCGTACCCGATCGCGGCGACCGCCCGCAGCAAGCAGCCGGAACTGGCCAGAAAATTTGTTGAGTACGTGCTCTCGCCCGACGCGCAGCAGATCCTGGTCACATATGGCTTTATCCCGGTTACCGGCAGCGCGACCGGCGCCGCGCCGACCGCCGCGCCGCTGGCGATCGGCGGCCTGGTCGAGCAGCCGATCACCCTGAACCTGGACGATTTCAAGAAGCTGGCGCAGATCGACGTCAAAGCGACCGACAAAGGCGGCGCGGAGCGGGCGTACCGAGGCGTGCCGATCGCGGCGCTCCTCAAAACGGCAGGTGTCAAAGCTGGGGCTACCAAACTGGTCTTCACCGGTGGCGACGGCTACACCGCCGAGGTCGCGCTCAGCGCCATCCAGGCCGATCCGAACGCGATCATCACCGCTGATGAGAACGGCGCGTTCCGCAATATCATTCCAACCCAGCAGCCGCGTGTGTGGGTCAAGGGATTGATCAAACTCGATGTGCAGTAGCCGCATGGCGGAGCATGCCGGCGCTGGCGAGGCGCAGCGCCGGCGCCACGAGGGCCCATGGCCGAAACACCGCTGACACGCACCCGCACGGCGGCGGCGCCGGTCGTCCGCCGGCGCGGCGGACGACCGGCCTGGCTGCTTGCGCTCGCCAGCCTGCCGCTCCTGCTGTTCCTGCTGGTGCCGCTGATCGCACTGGTGCTGCGCGTCTCGCCCACTGATTTGCTAGGGCGCCTGGCGGATCCCGAAGTGGCTCCGGCGATCTGGCTGAGCATCTGGACGACGCTCTGCACGGCCGGCATGACCCTGCTGGCGGGCACGCCGCTGGCCTTCCTGCTGGCGCGCTATCGCTTCCGTGGCCGGACCGCGCTGGATACGTTGCTCGATTTGCCAATGGTCATGCCCCCGTCGGTTGCAGGCATCGCACTGCTGCTGGCCTTCGGGCGGCGTGGGATGCTCGGCGCCTCGCTCGACGTATGGGGTGTGCAGATCGCGTTCACACCGCTGGCTGTGATCCTGGCGCAGACCTTTGTTTCCGCTCCGTTTTATGTCAAATCAGCGACGGCAGGCTTTGCCGGAGTCGACCGCGACCTGGAGCAGGCGGCGCAGGTCGATGGCGCTAGCCCGACCCAGGTCATCCGGCTGATCACCGTCCCGCTGGCGTGGCCGGCACTGCTCGGCGGCCTGGTGATGACCTGGGCACGGGCGCTCGGCGAGTTTGGCGCGACGATCATCTTCGCCGGGAACTTCCCTGGGCGCACCCAGACGATGCCGCTGGCGATCTACCTTGGCTTCGAGCGCGATCTGGACGTGGCGCTGTCGCTTGCATTCATCCTGTTGCTCACATCCTTTGCGATTCTGCTTTTTGTACGCTTTGTTTTGGGCCAACGGGTGACGCTGCTCTGAGCGGGCGGCCCCGCCAAAGCACCGGTCACCGCACCACACTCCACACGGATGGAAAGGGAACAGACGTGAAACTCAGCGCACGCAATCAACTTCGGGGGACGGTTCAGTCGGTCAAAGAGGGCACGGTGATGGCGGAGATCGTGATCAGTATCGCCGGCGGTCACGAGTTGGTCTCGGTGATCACTGCCGCCTCGGCGCGGGGCCTGGGGCTCGCCCCGGGCAAGGAGGTGACTGTCGTGATCAAAGCTACCGAAGTGTTGGTCGCCAGCGATGACTGATCAACCAGTATGCTACACGCCGATCGGCGTGGTGCGCTCGCCCTTCACAACGCTGACCGGCATGCCGATCCAGGCAGTCGCCGCGGCGGACATCGCAGCAACCGTCGAGGTCGCGCCGGCCTATGCCGCGGGCCTGTGCGACCTGGACGGCTTCTCGCACCTCTGGCTGCTCACGCACCTGCACGCGGTGGCGGCGCCGGCGCTGACGGTGACGCCATTTCTCGATAGCGAGCCGCGCGGCGTTTTCGCCACCCGCGCGCCGCGCCGCCCCAACCCGCTCGGCCTGTCGCTGGTGCGCCTTGTCGGGGTCGATGGAACGACCTTGCACATCGAGGAGGTCGATCTGCTGGATGGAACACCGGTGCTGGATATCAAGCCATACGTGCCGCTGTTCGACACCCGGGCTGAGGCGCGCATCGGCTGGTTTAGCGGGGTGGTCCAGCGCGTCTTCGCGGTACGCGCCGACGAGCGCTTTGGCCGCTGACAGACGCTGCGGCGATTGCCAGGCACGGTTCGCCGGTGTAGACTATATGGCATGAAGCTTCACACCGCCGGCGCTTTGCTGACCACGCTGATGCTCGGCTCGCTCGTCACGGCCATCTGTGGCGCGCTGGCGCGCTTCCTGCCTGGCTGGCGGCCGGCCTGGTTGGTCGCGGCCTGCGTCCTGGTCTCGATCGAGGCAGCGGTCGTGCACCATCAGTTTCGCCGCGAGCGGATGTGGGCGGAGGAAGCGCTGCGCTACCTGGCGCCGGAATTGCTACTCATGGTCGTCATCACGCGCGTGGCGACGACGCTGAGTCTGGGGCTGCGGGGCGTCGAGGCCGATGTGCGCCGCTGGCTGTACGACCCGCTGAGCATCTTCGACGCCCCGTTTATCGCCGCACTGATCCTGGGGCTCCTGATCGGCTTGATCACCCATGCGACGATGGACAATCTGCTGACGCTGCAGCCGCTGCCATCGGACAGCCCCGATGACCGCGACGGCTCGAACGCGCGGCTGATGCTAGCGGTGCGGCAGGAGCGCAGCGCGGCGCTACGCCAGATCGGTGGGCGGTTTGTCATGGGCGGGGTACTGCTGCTGCTGGCGCTGAGCCTGGAGAGTGTGAACATCCAGCGCCTCAACGCGCCCGGCCAGCCGGTATCGCTGGCGAGCGCCGGCGCTGCGCTGGCCTACGTGATCAGCGGCCTCCTCCTTTACAGTCAGGCTCGGTTGGCGCTGCTTCGAGCGCGCTGGCAGATCGAGGGCGCACATGTCTCGCCGCTGGTCGAGCGGCGCTGGGGGCGAGCCAGCGCGTTGCTGATCGCCGGGGTCGCGTTGGCGGCGGTGCTGCTGCCGCGAACCTATGGCCTCGGAATCCTCGATACCATCCGCGGTGCGCTGGGGCTGCTCGGCTACATCGTCGCCGTGATCGGCTATGTGATGATCTGGTTGCTGAGCCTGCTGGCGCTGATCCCGGCCTGGTTGCTCTCGCTCCTCGCAACGGATGGAGCGCACGCGCCGCCGCCGGCCCAGCCGTTCATCCCCCCCGAAGCGCCACCGGCCGTACGCCAGGAGAATCTGTTCGCGGCACTCCTCTTTTGGAGCTGCATGCTCGCGCTGGTCGCCTGGGCGGCCTGGGTGGTCGTACAGCGCCATCCCGGCCTGCTGCGTGCGCTGGCGCGCTGGGGGCTGCTGGCGGCACTGCTCGCCTGGCTGCGCGGCCTGTGGGCCGAAAGCCGCGCCTGGTCGGCGTTGGCGGCGCGCACCGTGCGCGAGCGCCTGCGCCGCCCGGCGCCCATGGAGGTGCGGCGGGAGATACGCCGGCTGCGCGGGCTGCCGCCGCGAGAACTGGTGCGGGCGCTCTACCGCTCTACGCTGCGCCGCGCCGCCGCAGGCGGCCTGCCGCGCGAGCGCGGGCAGACGCCCTACGAATACGGCGCGCGCCTCGCGGCGCAGCTCCCCGACGCCGAGCCGGACGTCGCGGCGCTCACCGAGGCGTTCGTCGCGGCGCAGTACAGCCCCCGCCCGCCGGACGGCGCCACGGCCCGCCGCGCGGTGCGCCCGTGGATGCGGCTGCGCCGGCGGCTGCGGCAGCAATAAGCCGGTGTTCGTTGGGTATCACCGGTCAGAGTTCATCATCGAAGCAGAGCGGGTCGCGCTGTACCAGGCGCTGCCGCGCTGATCTGCTCCGCAGACCACAAACGCCGCGCGGTTGCGAACCGCGCGGCGTCTTTCTATGCGCCACCGGAGACTCACGCCCCGGCGAGATCGCTGTGATACTTGAACGAGACCTTGAGCTTGGTGCGGTACGCGAGCACGCGCCCATCCTCGATGTGCATATCCATCTCGACCACTTCGGCGATCCGGATATCGCGCAGGGTCTTGGCCGCCGTCTCCACCGCGTTGGCCGCCGCCCGCTCCCACGACTCGCTGCTGGTGCCGACGATCTCGATCACCTTGTAGACGCTGTCGCTCATGGTCTGCTCCTTTGCTTTCACATCGCGGCCTGGCACATCAATGGGCCGGCGGGGCAGGTGCGGCGGAGAGCAGCGGCGCGCCAGCGTCGGCCCCGTGCGAGTCTACTATACCCCGGGATGGGCGGGGATTCAAGGGTGAGCCGCCTGTGCCCACACGCGCATCCGCGTACTGGTGCGATGAACGAATGGGCGCGTGGCCGGCGGATGGGGCGGCGCGGCGGCCGGGACGTTGATCGGGACGGCGACCGTCCCAGGAGTCGGCACTGTGGCCAGGGCGATTATCGGCGGGATTGGCGAGCACTTTCCGGGAGAACACGCCGGACTGGCGCTATCGCATCATCGATGAAGGGCTTTGGCTTTTCCCGCCGGATCCGCTGCTGCGCGCCCACCCCGAGGAGCGCGGCCCGTGGGCGGCCGCTGCTCATCCGCTGCCATGCCCTTGATCCGCCCCGCCTGCTGGCGCGCATCCAGCAGGCCCAGCAATCGGTTCACCGGCCGCCAGGCGACGGGCAGCCCGGCGGGTGTGTCCATGTGTCTGCAGCGATGACGCCCTGCGCCCCGCGCTGCTTGGCTTCTGGGGCGTCACCCTCCCCGGCTGGCTCTGTGTGGTCGCCGCGCAGCCGCCGACCGATTGGGTCGCGCTGCTCGATGATCGGCTGGCGCGCATCGGCCAGGATATCGAGCGCCTGCCCCGCGCATCCGATCTCCCGGATGATCACCTGCTGGTGTATTCGGTCGACAAAAGCCTGATCATCGCCCGACCCGCCCTGCCCGATGCGCTCTCCGCAATCGAGCAGCCGGCGAACACTCAACGATACATGCTGCTGCGCCAGGCGCCCTAGTGCACCTGCAGATTACCGATCGAAGATTGCGGAGCACCTGGAGCGCATTTCACGACGTTCCCGCCGCGCCTCAATACTTCGGAATGCTCGGATCGACCTCGTCCGACCAGCGCAGGATGCCGCCGACCATGTTCTTCACCTTGCGGAAGCCGGCCTGGCGCAGCAGCTCGACCGCCCGGCCGCTGCGCGCCCCGCTGCGGCAGTAGACCACCATCTCACGGGCGCTGTCGAGTTCGTGCAGGCGCTCCGGCAGCTCGTTCACCGAGATGCGCACCGCACCGGGCAGGTGGCCGATCTCCCACTCGTTGGCCTCGCGCACATCCAGCAGGAACGGCCGATCCGGCTGCTCCAGCCACGCCGCGACCTCGCGCGGGGTGATCTCGAACGACGCCGCGTCCGCTGGCTCCGGCACGATACCGCAGAACAGCTCGTAGTCGAGCAGCGCTGTCACCGTGGGGTGCTCGCCGCAAACCGGGCAATCCGGGTTGCGCCGCAGCTTCAGTTCGCGGAAGCGCATGTGCAGCGCGTCGTACAGCAGCAGCCGGCCGACCAGCAGCTCGCCGACACCGGTGAGCAGCTTGATCGTCTCGGTCGCCTGGATCGTGCCGATCACGCCGGGCAGCACGCCGAGCACGCCGCCCTCGGCGCAGCTCGGCACCAGGCCGGGGGGCGGCGGCTCCGGGTAGAGGCAGCGGTAGCACGGCCCGCCGCGCTGCGGGTCGAAGACCGTGGCCTGCCCCTCGAAGCGGAAGATCGAGCCATAGACGTTCGGCTTGCCGAGCATCACACTGGCATCGTTCGTCAGGTAGCGCGTCGGAAAGTTGTCCGTCCCGTCCACGATCACGTCGTACGGGCGCATCAGGTCGAAAGCGTTCTCCGAGGTGATCTGGGTCTCGTAGGTCGTGACTTCGACATTCGGGTTCAGGTCCTGGATGCGCGCTTTGGCCGACTCAGTTTTGCGCACGCCGAGGGTGCTGGTACCATGGACGATCTGACGCTGGAGGTTGCTTTCATCGACCACGTCGAAATCCACCAGGCCGATGCGCCCGACACCGGCAGCCGCCAGGTACAGCGCCAGCGGCGACCCCAGGCCGCCCGCGCCGATCAGCAGCACACTCGACTCCTTCAGCCGCCGCTGCGCCGCCATGCCGAACTCCGGCAGGATGAGGTGGCGGCTGTACCTTCGGATTTCTTCATTGGAAAGGGTTATACCAGACATCGCTCAGGCCTTGCTCGTGAGAGAACCGGGAACCAAGCACCAGCGCCACGGTTCTTGATGCTTGGGTTTAGCCTCCGGCGATCGCCGGAATGATACTCACCGTCTCGCCGTCCGGCACGTCGGTCTCCAGCCCCTTCAGGTAGCGGATATCCTCGTCGCCGACGTAGATGTTGACGAAACTGCGCAGCTTGCCGTCCTCGCCGTACAGGTGCTTGCCGAGCTGCGGATGCTGCTCGACAAGGTTCGCGAGGATCTGTCCGACCGGCCCGCCCGGCAGGCTGACCGTCGCCGCGCCGCCGACGTACTGCCGCAGCGCCGTGGGAATCGAAATGGTAACTGCCATGTGCCCTCCTGACGCGATGACAAGATGACCAGATGACACGATAATACGACACATCGTCTGGCAGCCCGGCGCAATTCACCCTGGCAGTGTGTCATCCTGTCCCCGAAGTGCTTCAACGACGAACTGAGACCCATCCTCCGCCAGCAGCCAGCTCCGCAGCTCGGCCGCGCGGCCGGCGCGCACGCTCTGGATCACGAACGAAAAGCTCGGGCCGCCGCCGACGCCCTGCGCACCCACCCGGTCGCGCGCCGAGGGCTCGGCGGGCCAGTCCGGGTGCGAGTGGTAGCAGCCGACGATATCCAGCCCCTGGGCGCGCGCCGCCCGGTCGGCCCGCAGGTAGTCGCGCGGGTCGAGGTAGAAGCGGTCGCGGCGCGATTCCGGGTTGTCGCTCGCCGCCAGCGCGACCTGCCCGGCCCAACGGTTCTCGACCGGATAGGCCACGTCGGCCGTTTTGACATCGCCCACCAGCCGCCCGAGCAGCAGGCCGACGCACTCGTTGGGGTATGCTGCCTCGGCGTGCGCTGCGATGGCGGCGCGCGCCGTATCGGAAATCGTGATCATTGCGATATGCATCCGCGCGGTAGGGGCGCAGTGCGCTGCGCCCCTACGGCGGTCGTTAAATCCCCGCCCCTTCCTCGCAGCGCTCATCCTGCTCCCAGAACGGCTCGCTGAGGTATTTGGCCGCGCCATCGCACAGGATGGTCACAACCACGCCCTGGCGCAGCCGGCGCGCCACCCGCAGCGCCGCCGCGACATTCGCCGCCGCCGAGACGCCGACCATTAGCCCTTCGCGGCGGGCCAGCAGCCGGGCCATGGCGAACGCCTCCTCGCTGCTGACCTCCAGCGTCGCGTCGGCCAGCGCCGGGTCGTACAGGCCAGGGACAAGCGCGGTGCTCGCCAGGTGCTTCACACCCTCGATCGCGTGGTACGGCCCGTCCGGCTGCACCGCCAGCAGCCGCACCGCCGGGTTCGCGGCGCGCAGCCGGCGGCCCACCCCGGTGAAGGTGCCGCAGGTGCCGAGCGCGGCGACGAAGTGCGTCACCCGCCCGTCGGTCTGCTCCCAGATCTCTACGCCCGTCGTCTCGTAGTGCGCCTGCACATTCGCCGGGTTGTTGTACTGGTCGGGGTAGAAATAGCGCTCCGGCTGTTCGGCGACCAGCGCGCGGATGGCGCGGATCGCCTCATCCATGCCCTCCTGCGGATCGGTCAGGAGCAACTCGGCGCCGAGCGCCGCCAGGATACGCCGGCGCTCGGGGCTGGCGTTCGCCGGCAGGGCGAGCGTCACGCCATAGCCCAGCACCGCGCCGAGCGTCGCGTAGGCGATCCCGGTGTTGCCGCTGGTCGCATCGGCGATGCGCATGCCGGGGCGCAGCAGCCCACGCCGCTCGCCATCGCGGATCATCCAGAGCGCCGGGCGGTCCTTCACCGAGCCACCCGGGTTGTACCACTCGGCCTTGGCGTGCAGCTCGACCCCCGGCGGCAGGTCCGGCGCCAGGCGCGCCAGCCGCAGCAGCGGCGTATTGCCGACCAAGTCGAGCGTCGCCGCGCGCCGATCGAGACGATACCGTTGCCTCACACCATCGACCATCGTTTCGCGTCCCATCACACTACCAAGATACCGGCCGCGGGGCCGATGGTGGTCCGCGCGCGGGGCCACGGGGAGCCGCGAGAGGAGGAGATCGCTTCGCTCCCGGTCTTCCTGTGGCGTGTCGCGCCCTCCGTTAAGCCGCCAGCGTCTGGGTCGCGAGCCGCTTCATATGCGCCACCATGAAATGTAGCCCGCTGAGCCGCTGGGGCGAGATCACCGCATGCAGCCCCATCGCCATATAGAAGTCGGCCGGGATGGCCAGCACCTCCTCGGGCGTGGCGCCATCGGCGCCCTCGCGCAGGATCTCGGCGAAGCCGCGGATCGTCGGCGCTTCCGGCGGAATATCGAAGTGAAAGCGCAGGCCGCCATTCTGCCGCTCGATCGCGATCTCCACCGGCGTCATGCACTCGTGGACGCGCTCCAGTGGGGCGCCGCGAAAGCGCTCCGGCAGCGGCGGCAGCTTCTCGGCGTACTCAAGCAGCAGGTCGAGCTTTTCGGCCCGATCCATCTCACGAAAGTCGTCCACGATCTCGCGCAGGCGCGGCGGCAGGCGGTCCGGCAAATCGCTCATAGCATCGTGAGTCGTGCGTCGGACGTACGGCCGGGTATCCTGGCGTACGCCCGACACACGACGACTTATCCCTGATACGTCTTCTCGATCGGCACACCGACGCTGTTGCCCCACTCGGTCCAGCTCCCATCGTAATTGCGCACCTTGGGGTAGCCGAGCAGGTAGGTCAGCACGAACCAGGTGTGGCTGGAGCGTTCGCCGATGCGGCAGTAGGCGATGATATCCTTGTCGGGCGTGATCCCTTTGCCGCCGTACAGCGCTTCCAGCTCCTCACGGCTCTTGAAGGTGCTGTCCTCGCGCACCGCCTGGGCCCACGGGATGTTCACCGCCGTCGGGATGTGCCCGCCGCGCAGCGTACCCTCCTGCGGGTACTCCGGCATATGGGTGCGCTCGCCGCTGTACTCCTGCGGGCTGCGCACATCCACCAGCGCCACGCCACTCTTGCGGATGTGCTCCAGCACCTGGTTGCGGAAGGCGCGGATGGTGGTGTCGTCACGCTCGGCCGCATGATATTCAGCCGGCGGATAGTTGGGCACCTCCTTGGTCAACGGGCGGCCCTCGGCGATCCACTTGGCCCGCCCGCCATTCAGGATGCGCGCATCCTTGTGACCGAAGAGCTTGAACACCCAAAAGGCGTAGGTCGCCCACCAGTTGTTCTTGTCGCCATAGAACACCACCGTCGTATCGTTGCCGATCCCCTTGGCCGAGAGCAGCTTCTCGAAGTGCTCGCGGTCAAGATAGTCACGGATCACCGGGTCGTTCAGATCGCTCACCCAGTCGATTTTTACCGCGCCGGGGATGTGCCCCTGATCGTACAGCAGAATGTCTTCGTTGCTTTCGACGATCCGGACATTCGGGTCGTTCAGATGGTCGGCGAGCCATTCCGTCTCGACCAGCACCTCGGGGTGGGCGTAGCCAGCCATGGTTGAACCTCCTTCTGGCTGATTCTATAGTTGACTTGGTAAGATACTCAACTATTCTACGCGACCCGTGATGGATCGTCAAGCACGCTGGCTCCTGCCCTCGCTCCGCGCAGAAGACTCTGCGCGACGACCGTCTCGCGGAGCGACGCTCCGGACTACGGCAGCGCCACACGGTTGACCCGCCGCCTGCTCTACCCACGCTTCGGATGTCTGACGCCCACCTCCGTTCTCTCCGTTCCACAGCGTGATGTTCGTTCGAGAGGAGCATCTGCGGTCAGCGTCAACCGGCGCCCAGCCGCTGCGGCCAGTCGGCGGCGCGGCCCGCAGAATGCTCCGCCTCACCATGCCGGCTGGCGCAGCCCCTGCGCATCACGGCGGTACGGCGCCCAGGCCAGCCCGACAAAGTGGACCGTTATATCGCCGCTTTTCGGCGCGAGCTCGACTGTCTCGAGCGGCGCGGTCGCCGGGTCAAGCGCCACGTCCAGCCGATCGAGCTCAGCTTGCAGCTCGGCCTCCAACTCGGCGAGCTGCCGCCGTACCGTGTCGGCCTGCTCCTGTGCCCGGGCCACGTCGGCCTGCTCCTTCTGCACCCGCCCCAGGCCCGAGCCGAGCCGCGAGGCCCGCCCGCCGCCGAACAGCGCTCCGATCACCGACGCACCCATGTTCCACGTCTGCTGGCTGGCCTGGGCGCTCTCCTTCTGCACGTTGGCCTCGGCGCGCGCCAGCCGATCCTGCAGCGACGCGATCCGCGCGGCGTATTTCTGCCGCAGCGCCTGGACCTGCGCGTCGCGCTGCTCGCGGCCCGCCTGCGCCAGCCGGATGCGAAAATCGCGCTCCGACTCGCCCGGCCGCGCGGTGAGCTTGAGCGCCGGGCTTTGCAGCAGCGTGAGCGTCGCGCTGGCGCGCAGCCAGCGCCCGAAGCTACGCTCCCACTCGGCATAGTTTTTCGCGTTCAGTGCGGCCGCTGGCGGGTCGTCATAGGTCGCACCGGGCACACCCTCGCGCTGCAACGCCGCGATATCCAGCTCCAACGGCTGCGAGTCGGCCCAGTCCACCGGCACCGGCCCGTCGCCGATCGGGCAGAGTCGCAGCACCCGGCGCGTCTCCTGCACGCCAAGCCTGGCGTTCGCATAGGCGACATCCGCCGCGCCGACCAGCATCGGTAGGTAATGGATGTCGGCGCCGTTGGCCGGGAGAAAGTACTGCTGGATGCCCTGCGGCAGCAGCGGCGGCCCGGACGCCCGTGCCGCGGGCGCGGCTGGTTGCGGCGCTGCCGCCGGCTGCGGAGCGGCTGCGGGTGGAGCAGGCGCCGGTGCAGGGGCCGGGCTGAGCCGCCGGATATGCTCGCGGGTGAGCGGCCCGGCCAGGTACGACATCGCCCAGCGTGTCGTAAAGATCTCCGGGTGGCTATCGTTTACGTTCCGCATCAGGAAGACACGCTTGCCGAGCGCGGAGAGGGTTCGGTCGATCTCCTGCGCATCGAATGGGCCGCCGCCGGCTGCGCCCTGCAACCCCTCCATCACCCGCGCTTTGTCGCGCTCGGTCTGCAAGCGCCCGATGAACCAGGTACCGATGTTCGACAGCCCTTTGTAGTCCAGGTCCACCGGGTTCTGCGTCGAAAGGGCCAGCCCCAGACCAAAGGCGCGCGCCTGCTTCAGCAAGGTCAGCAGCAGTGTCTTTGACGGGGGGTTGGCCACCGGCGGCATGTAGCCGAACAGTTCGTCGATGTACAGCATCGCGCGCAGACTGCCGGTGCCGAGCTGCATCCGCATCCAGCTGATCACATCGTTGAGCAGCATCGAAAGGAAGAACATGCGCTCGCGGTCGTTCAGGTGCGCGATCGAGATCACCGAGATGCGGGGCTGGCCGCTGTCGGTGTAGAGCAGCCGGCCCGTGTCGAGCGGGTCGCCCTGCATCCATGCCTCGAAGCCGGGCGCGGCGAGCAGAGTGTTGAGCTTCATCGCCAGCGCGAAACGCTCTTTCTCCGGGAAGAACGAGTCCAGGTCCAGCACGCCGACGCGGGCGAACGGCGGCTTCTGGATCGCGCCAATCAGCGCCGCCAGATCGAGGTGTTGGCCGCTGTTCCAGGCGTTCTGGAAGATGTTGGCGATCAGCACGTGCTCGCGGCTGGTGAGCGGGTCAGCGTCGATTCCCATCAGGCCGAGCAGGCTGGTGGCCGTCGCCTGGATGCGCTCGGCGTACAGGTCGGCATCATCGCGCACAGCCGGCGGCGGCGCGCTGAACGAGCGGAGCACGGAGATCGGGCGGCCGGCGCTGCTGCCCGGCGTATAGATCGCCATGTCCACCGTCTCCCGCAGCTTGCGGATGCGCTCGCCGCTCTGCCCGGAGTCGGCCAGCCCCTTGGCCCAATTCGCGGCCGTCGTGGCGGCCAGATCGTCCGGGCTGACGCCCTTCGCCGCCGCCTCCTGCTCGCTGATCCATGGGCGGAAGTCCTCCGGGCGCAGCTCCGGAAAGGTGAGCAGCAGGTTGCCCAGGTCGCCTTTCGGATCGACGGCGATCACCGGGACCTTGTCGAGCCCGGCCTCTTCGATCAGGCCGATGCCGAGGCCGGTCTTGCCGCTGCCGGTCATGCCGATAATCATCGCGTGGGTGGTCAGGTCCTTCGAGTCGTAGAGCAACAGCCCGTCGCCGGCCTTGCCGCTGGCGAGGTCGTACATCCGGCCCAGGTAGAAGACGCCCAGCTTTTCAAAGTCTTCCATTGGTCGTCTCTTCTGTTGTCAGGCGATGTCCGGCGGGCGCGCCAGCGCACTGCACCGCTCGTGCCAGGTAGCCACGCTACGAACAGGGTATCACGGACCGGGCGCGCCGGCAAGCCGCCGATTTGACAGCCGCGCCCAGCCACCGTAAGATGAAGGTAGCGCGCCGCCGCGCGGCCGCTGAACCCTGTTTGCAGCTTCCATGGAGACCACCATGTCGCTCTTCCCGCCCCGCCGCTGTCGCGCCCTGTTCGCCGCGCTGCTGCTCGCCCTCGCGCTGGCCGGCTGCGGCCCCGAGGCGCCTGAGATCCATAACACCAACCGGGGCATCAACGGCAGCTCGATGGTCCACGAAGACAACAAGAACCACCTCGGCGGCGACCGCGTGCCCGGCCAGGCGGCGCCGAATCACTAAGAGACGTTCAACGTTCACTGTGCAACGTTCAGCGCTCAGGACTCGACGCTCAGGGGCGTAGAACAGGGGCCGGGTGGTGCACCACCCGGCCTCCGTCATTGACAGCGCTCAGGGTTCGACATTCCGCGGCGTGGCCCTCTTGGAACGCCGCGCGGCGAGGGCGCCGCGTCACTCCGCCGCGCCCTCGCCGAGGCCCACCCCCGGCCGCGTCGCGAGCTGCCGATCCAGCAGGTACAGTCCCACACCCTCGTTGCCCACCAGCTTGAGATGCTGGATGATCTCGTCGGCGTTCTTCTCCTCTTCGACCTGCTCATCCAGGAACCACTGGAGAAAGCTCTGGGTCGCCGAGTCGCCCTCGCGTCCGGCAAGCTCGTAGATCGCGGTGATCGAGGCCGTCACCTTCTGCTCGTGGCCCAGCGCCGCCTGCGCCGCATCGAGCGGCGAGCCGAACTCGTTCTGCGGCTCCGGCAGGCCGCTCAGAAGCGCGCGCCCGTTGCGGTCGGTCAGGTAGTTGAAGAACTTCATCGCGTGGCCGATCTCTTCCCCGGCCTGCACCCGGTACCAGTGAGCGAAGCCGGTGAGATTGCGGTCCTCGAAATAGGCAGCCATGGCCAGGTAGGCATGCGCCGATGCGAACTCCATGCTGATCTGGCGGTTGATCGCGGCCTGGATCGTCTCTTTGATCATCGACTCACCCCTTTCTGCGCAGACGGCGCGCCGCGGGTGCCCCGGGGCCGGCGGCTGCGCGCCCCGCTCCGGCCGATGCGCCGTGCTATAATCTGTCCTGTGGAATCCATTGTAGCACAGCCCGATCTCGCCGCGGCGCTCGACGCTTTTCTGCGCCCCGGCGTCCGTGGAGTGCTGCGCCAGGCCGCCGAACTCGCTGCCAACCAGGGCGGCGCGCTCTACCTGGTCGGCGGGACGGTGCGCGACATGCTGCTCGGCCGCCCGCAGGCGGACCTCGACCTGGTGGTCGAGGGGGACGCGCCGGCGCTGGCGGCGGCGCTGGCGGCGCGGCTCGGCGGGCGCACGCGGGCGCACCCGCAGTTCGGTACGGCCTCCGTCGAGTGGGCCGGCGAGCCGCCGCTGCTCGATCTGGTCACCGCCCGGCGCGAGCGCTATCCCCGCCCGGCGGCCCTGCCGGAGGTCGCGCCGGCCCCGCTGCGCGACGACCTGCTGCGCCGCGATTTCGCGGCCAACGCGCTGGCGATCGCCCTCGACCCGGCGCACTACGGCGCGTTGATCGATGTCACCGGCGGAGTGGATGATCTGCGCCGCCGCGTGCTGCGCGTGCTCCACGATGCCAGCTTCGTGGATGACCCGACGCGCATCCTGCGCGGGGCGCGGCTGGCGGCCCGCCTGGGCTTCGCCTTCGAGCCGCGCACCGCCGCGCTGCTGGCCGATGCGCTGGCACAGGGCATGCTCGAACGGACGACGCCGCAGCGCATCTGGAACGAGCTGGAGCTGACCCTGGCCGAGGAGCGACCGGAGGCGGCCTTGGCGCTGCTCCAGGCGCTCGGCGCGCTGCCGCACCTGCACCCGGCGCTGCGCTGGACGCCGGAGCAGGCCGGGCGCTATGCGCGGGCGCGCGGGGCCGGCGCGGATGTCGCGCTCGGCCTGCTGCTGTACGACCTGCCGGATGCCGAGCGCGAGGCGTTCGTGGCGCGCTACCGGCTCCCGGCGCCGCTGGCGCGGCTGGTGCGCGACCTGAGCGCAGCGCGCGCGGCGGCCGCGGTGCTCCACGACCCCAGCCTGCCTGCCAGCGCCATCGATCGGCTGCTGCGGGGGGTCGACGAGCGGGCATTGCGAGCGGCACAGGCCGCTGAACCGCCGGCTGCGCCCGCCATCGAGCGCTACCTGGGCGAGCTGCGCGCCATCCGGCCCGTGCTGGACGGGCGCTACCTGCGCGACCTTGGCCTGCCCCCCGGCCCGCGCTACGCCGAGCTGCTCGACGCGCTGCGCGCCGCCCGGCTGGATGGCCGCGTCCACACCCGCGAGGAGGAAGCGGCGTTTTTGCGTGAGCGGGTGAGCGGGTGACACAGCGACCCGATGACACGGTGACAAGGTCATCGGGTCATCGGCTCATCGGGTCATCGTGCCGTGGTGCCAGCGCGGAGCGGCCTCCATCGCACGGCGCACCCGTTCATACAGGTCGGCGGGAGTGAACGGCTTCTGGATGAAGCCGGCGAGGGGTTGTCCGGCGAGTTGCTCGACAGTATCGATCTCGGTGAAGCCGCTCATCAGCAGCACCGGCACGTCCGAGCGGATCGTGCGCAGCTGTCGCAGCGTCTGTGCACCATCCAGCCGGGGCATAGTCAGATCGAGCAACACACAGTCGATCGTCTCGGCCTGCCGTGCGAACAGCGCCAGCCCCTCCTGCCCGTCCGCCGCGACCAGCGTCCGCAGACCGGCGCGCTCCAGCAGCCGCTGGGCGACGGTGCGCACCTCGGCTTCGTCGTCGATAATCAGCACGGTGCCGTGCGGCGTGTCGCGCGGCGAGGCCGCGGCCGGTTCTACGGCAGGGAGCGGCGCGGGCACCGCAGCCGGCTCGCAGGCAGGCGGAAGGAAGATGCGGAAGACCGTGCCGCGCCACGGCGCACTCTGCACCTGAAGCGCCCCCTGCCGCCCGCGCACGATCCCCTGCACCGCGGCCAGGCCCAGACCGCGTCCGGTGAACTTGGTTGTGAAAAACGGCTCGAAGATGCGCGCCATCGTCCGGTCGTCCATGCCGCAGCCAGTATCACGCACCTCCAACATGACATACTCGCCGGGGGCGGCCTCGGCGGCAGCCTGCATGCCGGCCAGGTCGGCCGCTGTCAGCACGCGCCGCGCGAGTGCCACTCTGATCGTCCCCTCCTGGTTGCCGATCGCCTCCGACGCGTTGACAATCAGGTTCATCACCACCTGCCGGATCTGGGCCGCATCGGCCATGATCGGCGGCAGGCCGGGTGTGAACTCCTGGTCCAGCGCGATCTTCTTGCCGATCGAGGCCCGCAGCAGTGTGCTCATCTCGCTCACCAGCTCGCGCAGGTCGAGGACCTGCGCCTCCACCCGCCCGCGGCCGGTGTAATCGAGCAACTGCCGCGTGAGAGCGGCGGCATGCCGCGCCACCCGCTCGATCTGCATGATCTGGGCATGCACCGGGTGGTCGGCGGGCAGATCGAGCAGCGCCAGCCCGGCATTGCCCAACACCACCGCTAGCATGTTGTTGAAGTCGTGGGCGATCCCACCGGCCAGCACGCCCAGGCTCTCCAGCTTCTGCGTCTCCAGCAGCTTGCGCTCGAACTCCAGTCGCATCCGCTCAGCCTCACGGCGCTCGGTCACATCCAGCACCTGCCCGATCACGTGCAGCGGGCGGCCATCCGCATCGCGCACCAGCGACGTATGCAGCTCGCCGATGATGATAGCGCCGTTTTTGTGAACATAGCGCTTTTCAAGGACGAAACGCTCGATCTCGCCCGCCATCATACGTTTGCGCAGTTCAATATTCGCCGGCATGTCTTCCGGCTCGGAGAAATCGGAGATCGTCATATGCGAGAGCTCTTCGGCGGTGTAGCCGAAGGTCTGGCAGAAGGCCCGGTTGACACGCGTCAGCCGACCATCCGGCGCGGAGATGCCGATCGCGATCGGGGCATACTCGAAAATCTGGCGGAAGTATTCCTCGCTCTCGCGCAGCGCCGCCTCGACGCGGGCGCGGGCGTCCAGCGCCTGCTGCAAACCGGCATGCAGGTGGGCGTTGTCCAGAGCGATCGCTGCAAGCTGGGCGAAGCGCACCAGGATATCGCGCTCGTCCGGGCCGAAGGTGCGGGTGCTATCCGACACAGTCATGCCAAGCACGCCGACGACCCGTCCGTTCGAGACGAGCGGCACCCCGATCAAGGCGCGCAGCAGGCTATCGTTGATCTGGGGCGACCGGCCAGGCCAGATGCTATAATCGTCCACCATCAGCGGCTCGCCCGTCTGCCAGACGCGCCCGACAAGCCCTTCGCCGGGCCCCAGACGCATGCCGTGATGGTGCATATGCACTCCCCGAGCGACGCGCAGCGTCAGCGCCTCGCCGTCGGCATCCACCAGGTAGAGAAAGCCGTTCGGCGTCTCGAGCAGGCGGGCGGCACGCACGACGATATCTTCCAACAGCTCGACGGGATCGAGCCGGTTGAGCAAGCCAAGCGCGGTCTCGTGCAGCGCGGCCAGGTAGTCGTTCTGGCGGCGGAGCTGCTCCTGGGCGTGCCGCTCCTCGGTGATGTCCTGCCCCGCTCCATAGACCCGGGCGATCCCGTGCTCGTTTGTTTCCGGGTAGGCATACTCCCGCAGCCAGCGGACCTGACCGTCACGTTTGATCAGCCGAAAGGTGCAGACGGCGGACCGGCCGCTGCGCAGCGCTGCGATATGGCGCAGAACCGCAGCGCGATCCGCGGGGTGGATGATGCTGAGCCAGATGCCGTGTGTGCCCAGTTCCTCCGGCGTGTACCCGGTGATCCGGTTGAACGCCGGCGTCATCCACTCGCTGACCGGCTCACCGCGCTCATCAAAGGCAAACGCGTAGACATAGTCGGAGGTCAGGCCGATGATCTTCTGGTGACGGGCATCCCGCTCGCGCAGCGCCTCCTGCGCCCGGGCGCGGGCGGCGGTCTGCCGCAGGATAATCTCGGCTGAGATCATCGTCGCAATGGCCATGAGGACGATCGTCAGGCGCGAACTGGTATAGTCAGCCGAGAGCTGCGCCACCGCTGGGATAGCGACGGCCATGCTGATACAGATGACAGCGAGGTAGACGCGCCGCGGATACCAACTCGCCGCGACGAAGACAGGGACGATCAGCAGGATGAGCAGTGAGTCCGACCCGCGCAACCAGACATCCGCCGCGGCAAAGGCCAGCACGAACAACGTATGCCCGGCAAGAAACTGCCAGGCTGGGGGTGGTTTAATCGATCGTCTCATTATCGTCTACCGGCCGCCAGTGGGCATGCGCCGCTCCATGCGACCGTGCCTAGTATACACCAGGCTGGCGCCGCGTACAAGCGATTCGGCAGCAGAGCGGCAACAAGGACGCGAGATGGAGGACCGCTTTGAACGAGGGATGAGGGACAGCGGGTTACAAACGACGGATGACGCATCAGGAGCCCGCCTCAGGGCTCAGAAGCCGCCCGCCCCGCGCGGCCGGGCGCGCTCCAGCAGCACGAACGCAGCGGTGGCGACGAGCATAAGCAGCGTGCTCAACGCCAATGCTTGGCCGTAGTTGGCCGCGCCGGGCTGACCGAGCAGCCGGGCGATCACCAGCGGGGCCGTCGGGTACTGTGGGCGGGCCAGCAGCAGCGCCGCGCCGAAATCGCCGAGCGAGACGGTAAAGGCGAAGATCGCCCCGGCCAGCAGCGACGGGGCGAGCAGCGGCAGGTCGACCAGAAGGGCGATGCGTAGCGGCCCGGCCCCCAGCCCGGCGGCGGCCTCGCGCAGCCGGGGGTCGAGCGCGGCCAGCGCCGGCAGCAGGCTGCGCACCACGAACGGAAAGGCCAGCAGCGTGTGCGCCGCCGGGATCAGCAGCGGCGACTCGATCAGGCGCAGCGGCGGCTGCCCGAACGCGAGCAGATAGCCCAGTCCAAGCGTCACCGCGCTGGTACCGAGCGGGAGCATGAACAGCGGGTCCAGGAGAGCGCTGAGCGCTGAGCATGGAGTGCTGAGCGCTGAGTGCAGAGTGCGCCATCCGTCATCGGCCGCCCAGCGTCTTTGGTCCTTCGCCCTGTGTTCTTCGTCCTTTGTCCTTCGTCCGCCGTCTAAAGCCGTCCCCGGTCCCTCGGTCTCCACCCCTCTCTCGGTCTGTGTCTCCTGAGCCTTCGCCCCTGACCTCTGCCCCCGATGCAACAGGTAGGCCGCCGGCACGCCGACCAGTAGCGCCAGGCCGGTGGTCATCAGCGCGAAGAGCAGCGAGTTGCCGATCGCGCGCAACGGCGCGACGAAGAACGCCGACCCGGTACGGTTGACGCTGAGCAGCCGGTAGTAGGCGAGCGTCAGGCCGCCATCCGGCCCGAGTTCGCTGACAGAGCGCAGCGCCAGGGCCAGCAGCGGCGCCCCGACCAGCAAAAGGAGCAGCGCAATCGTCGCGCCGATCAGCAGGCGCTCGCGCCAGCCAGGCGGGCGGCGGGCGGCGGCCGGGCGCTGCTCCAGCGGCACAGCACGCCCCAGCAGCCGTGTGTAGAGCAGCGTAGACGCGAGCGTCACCGCCATCTGCACCAGGGCCAGGGCCGCCGCGGCGTCCAGCCGCAGCGCCTGGGCGGTCAGCCGGTAGATTTCAACCTCGACGGTGGCGAAGCGCGGGCCGCCGAGCAGCAGCACGATCCCGAAGCTCGAGAAGGTAAAGATGAAGACCAGCAGCGCCGCCGCCCCGATCGACGGCAGCAGCAGCGGCAGCGTCACGACGCGCAGGACGCGCAGCCGGCCCGCGCCGAGGCTGGCGGCGGCCTCCTCCAGCGCCGGGTCGAGCGTGCTCCAGAACCCGCCGACGATCCGCAGCACGACGGCGTAGTTGTAGAACACGTGCGCCAGCAGCACCAGCCCGAGCGTCTGGCTGGCCTGGATCGGCGGCCGCTCCAGCCCGAGCAGCCCCTGGAGCGCGGCGTTCAGCAGGCCGCGCGGGCCGAGCAGCGCCCCGAACGCCGCGGCGACCACCACCGTCGGTAGGACAAAGGGCGCCGTGGCGATGGCCCGCAGCCAAGGCTTGCCGGGGAATTCAAAGCGGGCGAAGACCCAGGCGGCCGGCAGCGCCGCAGCGAGCGTCAGCGCTGTGGAGAGCGCCGCCTGCCAGGCGCTGAACCCGATGACGCCGAGCTCGTACTGGTCGCTGAGGGTCGCCAGCGCCCCAGCGCCGCCATCGCGGAAGCTCACCCCCAGGATAGCGCTCAGCGGGTAGAAAAAGAAGATCGCCAGGAATCCGAGCGGCAGGAGAAAGACCAGCCATGCCAGGCGTGCGGCGCCATCCCAAACGCTCGCACCCCGACCCCACCCGCGCAGCGGGCGCCGTACCACCGACCGTCGTTCGTCGAAGCCGCTCATGCGAGATCCATTCCGCGGCCATGGTTCGCATACCCCGGAGAGAGGAGACCGACCATGGCAAACCGACGCGTGTCATTCCTGATCGCCGGGATGCTGGCTGCTGCCGTGCTGCTTGGCTGGGTGGTCACGCTGCTGTTCACCCGCCCCGCCGCCACTCCCAGCCTGGCGGTTGCCACTCCGGCCGCCAGCGCGCCGACGGCGCGAGCGGCTCCGTCGCCAGGCGCTGCTCCCACAGCAGCCGCGTCCCCAGACGCGACCGCCGCGCCGCCCACGGCCGTTCCTGCGACAACCATACCCACCGCGCCAGCACCCGCTACGCCGGCGGCTGCCGCGGTGTCGCAGCGTCTGGGCGAGCTCGTCGCGCAGTTGCGCAGCGGCGAGCTGGAGGCTGTCATGGTCTACGACAGCGGCGACCGCTCGACCGCTCGCGTCATCTTCGATCTAGGCGACGGGCAAAACGCGCCGGGCCTGTCCATGCACACCGTCTACACCAGCAGCGAGGAGACGCGAACGACCGACCGGATCGAGATCCGCGGCGAGGCGTGGGAGCGGCAGGATGATCGCCCCTGGGCGACGGCCCACGCCCACGGCCACATCCGCGGCCAGCTTCAGTCGTTCCTGCCCGACCCGGCCTACATGCGCGAGATCGCCACGCCCGACGCGGCCACGATCAGCTGGTACGATCCGAGCCGCGAGAGCGCGATGACCCTGATACTCGACCCGGCAAGCGGGCTGCCGCGCGAGCTGCGCCAGCAGCCGCGCGGGGGCGGGCCACGCCTGACCATCATCTATCGCGGCTGGAACACGCCAGTCACGATCATGCCACCGTCGCAACGAGGGAGACACGTATGCGCACATTCCGCCTGATCATGCTCCTGGCCGCGCTGTTCGCCGCCGCGCTCGGCGTGGCCCACGCCGCCGGCCCGACGCTGACCGTCACCGCGCCGACGGACGGGGCGCAGATCGAGGGCCGCACCGTGACCGTCGTGTTCACCGCAGGAGACTTCGCGATCGTCCCCTCGACCGTCCCGCTGGAGCAGTACGGCAAGCGTCCCGACCTGAACAAACCGCATGAAGGCCACCTGCACCTGACGCTCGACTTGCAGCCGCTGGTCGTCTGGGACCGCAACGCACCCTACACCTTCACCGACGTGCCCCCCGGCGAGCACCAACTCAAGGTCGAGCTGGCGAATAACGATCACTCATCCCTGTCCCCGCCCGTCATCCGTACGCTCCGTTTCCGCACCATTTCACCGGCGAGGATGCCCACGACCGGTGAGGCGGACGCACCCACGGCCCTGGCGCTGCTGGCGCTCGCGGCGGCGCTGGCGGGGATCGGGCTGCTGCTGCGGCGGCGCGCCGCCTAAGCGGCTGTCTGAAACGCTCCGAGCGGGGGAGGGGGCCGCAGACGCGCAGGCGAACTCCGGCTGCGCCGCCGACCACGCGGTGGAAATCAGGATCTTGTCGAGCTGCGCCCTCCAACCCCTCCGCGTTTCAGGCAGGTTCGCGTCTCCAACACTTCCGCTTCATACTCACCGCAGCACCGTCTTCGTCCACTGCTCGATCCACCGGTCGCGATTCTTGCCGATCTCCTCCGGGCTAAGGCCGGCCGGCTGCGGCGGCACTTCGGCAAACTTCCTGAACACCTCCGGCAACGCGGCATCCGGCAGCACCGGATAGACGAACATCTGCAGCGGGATGTCCTCCTGGAACGGCTTGCTGAGCATGAAATCGAGAAATGCGCGCGCGAGTGCAGGATTCTTCGCGCCTTTCAGCACGCCGGCGAACTCGATCTGGCGGAAGCTGCCATCGAGCAGGTTGCCGGTCGGCGGCTCGGTCAGTTTCCCTTCGCTGAAAAAGACCTCCGCGGCCGGGCTGGTCGCATAGGAGACGACCAGCGGGCGCGGTCCCTTGCCGGATGACCCGCTGAAATGCGTGTAGTAGGCATCCTCCCAGCCGTCGGCGACAAGCAGATCATTGGCGCGCAGGTCCTTCCAGAAATCGAGCCAGGTGTAGTTGCCGCTCGTGCCGAAGCGGGCGATCGTCGCCAGCAGAAACGCCAGCCCCGGCGACGAGGTGGCCGGGTTCTCGACCACCAGCTTCCCTTTCCATGCCGGCTTGGTCAGCTCCTCCAGGCGTGTGGGCGGCGCCAGGTTGTTCTTTTGCAGGTACGCTTTGTCGTAATTGATGTTCACGTAGCCATAGTCGATCGGCAGCAGGCGGTTGGACGGATCGAGCCGCAGGTCGGCAGGGATGGTCGCCAGCGCCGGCGACTGGTAGGGCTCAAAGATATCCGCGTCGAGCGCGCGGCTGAGGAAGGTGTTGTCCACACCGAAGAAGACATCCGCCAGCGGGGCGTTCCTCGCCAGGATGGCCTTGTTCAGCGCCGCGCCGGCATCGCCGGACTTAAGGAACGCCACCTTCGCGCCGGTGCGCTGCTCGAAGGCGGCAAGCACATCCGCGCTGACATTGAAGCTGTCGTGCGCCATGACGGTGAGCTTCTGGCCGGCGAATGACCCGGCCGTCGCCGCGGGCGCGGCGGTGGGCGCGGCGGTGGGCGCGGCGGGCTGTGTCGCGACAGCCACGGTGGGCGCGGCGGTGGGCGCGGCGGGCTGCTGCGCACCGCAGGCAGCCAGGGCCAGCAGCAGCAACAGCGGAATGAGTCTGCGCATCGGTCGTCCTCCTTGGTGATCGTCGCCCAGGCATGCCAAACGCCGCCGACCAGCGGTGGTCGGCGGCGTTCGCAAACGTGAGCGCTTCCCTACGCTGGCATGATCCAGGTCAGGTTCGAAGGGTCCGCGGCATCGGTCGGGCCGCGCTCTCAGCCGGGCTCGCCCGGCTCCCCTAGCGGTATGAACTTATCGAATGGCGTAAAGATACCACCGCCACGGGCGGCTGTCAACCGGCGGGGCCTTCCTGGCCCGTCCGACTTGCGCCCGGCCAGGGCCGGACCGTTGTTCGATGGGAAACACGAGGCCGACCCGTGCGGGCGGTTACGCCGCCATGCTCTGGGATCGGGCGGCGCCCCACGGCCCCGCCGCACCCCACGGCCAACCTGCGCCTTTTGCGCGGGCAGGGCCTTTGTGATATACTGAGCAAACCCAAGCCCTGCCCAGAAGGAGCGCAGCCGTGCTCAGCAACTACGCCTTCATCGGGCTCTTCGTCATCGCCGCGGCGACCTTCCCCATGCTCCCGCTGGCGGCAGCCTACTTCATTCGCCCGCGCCGCCCCACCCCGACCAAGCTCAGCACCTACGAGTGCGGCCTGGAGGCGATCGGCGACATCCGGGTGCAGTTCAAGGTACAATACTATCTCTACGCCCTGGCGTTCGTGATTTTCGATATCGAAGTTGTCTTTCTCTATCCGTGGGCTGTCGCCTTTCATCAACTCGGCCTGTTCGCCCTGGTTGAGATGGCGATCTTTCTGCTCATCCTCGCTGGCGGCCTGGTTTACGCCTGGAAGAAGGGCGCGCTGGAGTGGGTGTAGCCGGGTTCAGAGCGCAGCGTTCACTCGTGACCCCTGATCGCCCGGCGCCTCTGAACGCTGACTGTTGAACGCTGACCTATGACCGACCACGACATCCAGCTCGAACTCGAACGGCAGGGGGTGTTCCTCTCGACCGTCAACCGCTTCTACAACTGGGGGCGGCGCTCATCGCTCTGGCCGATGGCGTTCGGGCTGGCATGCTGCGCGATCGAGATGATGGCTTCGGCGTTCGCCCGCTACGACATCGCCCGCTTCGGTGCGGAGATGTTCCGCGCCTCGCCGCGCCAGGCCGACCTGATGATCGTCGCCGGCACCGTCACTAAGAAGATGGCCCCGCAGGTCGCTCGCCTTTATAACCAGATGCCGGAGCCGCGCTACGTGATCTCGATGGGCGCCTGCGCAACATCCGGCGGGCCGTTCCGCGACGGCTACAATGTGGTGCGTGGGATCGACCTGTACGTCCCGGTGGATGTCTATGTTCCGGGCTGCCCGCCGCGCCCGGAGGCGCTGCTCCACGCGCTGATCACGCTCCAGCGCCAGATCGACGCCCAAAAGCTCGGTACGGTGCGCTGGTACGGGGCGCGCCCGGCGCAGGATGTGCCGGTGCCGGCGTATGGCCGGCAGGGGCTGGAGATCGACGGCAAGCTGGTCGATCCGGTCGGCGGGCTGCCGCTGATCAGCCCGTACCGCTCCGTGGCAGCGGGCGGCGAGCGCTCGGGCGAGATCGAGCACCCCGAGCTGGTGCGCCAGTTCCCGATCATGGACGAGACGGTCGACTTGGAGACGCCGCGCAAAGCGGCGGGCATGGCCCCGGAGCTCGCCGCGAACGACCTGAAGCGCCCGATGCTGCCCGCCGCGCCGCCCGAGGAGCCCGCACCCGCCGGCGACGACGCGCTGGAAGCCGAGATCACCAATGTCTAGCCCCGCCGCGACCGACCTGCGCGCCCGCCTCGCCGCGGCGCTCCCGGGCGCGCTGGCGCCGCCGCGCCCCCTGGCCGCGACCGATGGCGCACAGCCGCGCAGCCACCCGAAGCGCGGCGAGGCACCGCCCGCCGACCCGCTGGCGACCAACGATATCGTCGTGCTGCCGGAGCGCATCGTCGATGTCGCGCTGCACCTGCGCGACGCGCACGGCTACCAACTGCTCTCGAATATCACCGCGTTGGACTACCTGACGGAGGGGGTGTTCGAGATCGTCTACCATTTCTGCCGGCTGGAGGGCGGGCCGCCGCTCCCGATCAAAGCCCGCGTGCCGCGCGACGCGCCGGAGCTGCCCTCGCTCACGCCCGCGTGGCCCGGGGCGGATTTTCAGGAGCGCGAAGCGTTCGATCTGTTCGGAGTCGTCTTCCGCGGCCACCCGAACCTGCGCCGCATCTATCTGTGGGACGAGTTCGAGGGCTTCCCGATGCGCAAGGACTTCCCGAAGCAGGGAGATAAGTACCTCGAAGAAGCGTAGCGCGGAATAATACTGGAATGATGAAGGATGGATGTGGTTCTTGGTTCTGTCGTTTCTAGCTGCTAGCTGCTGGCTGCTGGCCGTTGTGTAATTGCGGATTGCCGATTATCTGACCGTCTGCACATCATGCTCGAAACGCAGGAACTGCAAATCAATATCGGCCCGCAGCATCCGTCCACACACGGGGTGTTCCGGCTGGTTGTGACGGTGGACGGCGAGACGATCGTCGATCTGCAGCCGGTGTTCGGCTACCTGCACCGCAACCACGAGCAGCTCGCCGAGGTCTCGACCTACATCCAGTCCATGCCGTACACCGACCGGCTGGATTATTTCAACTCGATGGCGAATAACCACGCCTACGCGCTGGCCGTCGAGAAGCTGGCCGGGATCGAGGTGCCGCAGCGGGCCGAGTATATCCGCGTGCTGATGGTCGAACTGACGCGCATCCTTAACCACGCCTCGGCGATCGGCTTCATGTTGAACGACATGGGCGCGTGGGGCACGCCGCTGGTCTACGGCATGCGCGAGCGTGAGAAGATTCTCGATTTGTTCGAGATGGCGTCCGGCGCGCGGATGATGTGTAACTACTTCCGCTTCGGCGGGGTCTGGCGCGACCTGCCGCCGGAGTTCCTGCCGCAGCTCAAGGACCTGCTGCGCGGCCTGCCAGGCTTTTTCGACGAGATGGAGCGACTGCTGAAGGAGAACGAGATCCTGCTCTCGCGGGCGGTCAACGTCGGCATTCTGCCGCGCGAGGTCGCCGCGTCGTACAGCGTCACCGGGCCGCTGCTGCGCGCCTCGGGCATCCCGTACGACATCCGCCGCGCCGACCCGTACAGCGTCTACCCGAAGTTGGCGTTCGACATCCCGGTCGGCTCGGTCGGCGATGTCTACGACCGCTTCCTCGTCCGCCTGGAGGAGATGCGCCAGAGCCTGCGCATCCTGGAGCAGGTGGCCGAGCGCCTGCCCGACACCACCGGCGGGCACATCAACCCGGCGATGGCCAACATCGGCAAGCAGAAGGCGCTGCGCCCGCCGCCCGGCGATGCCTACGCCCGGATCGAGTCGCCGAAGGGCGAGCTGGGATTCTACCTGGTGAGCGATGGAAGCGACCGGCCGTACCGCTATAAGGTGCGCGCGCCATCGTTTATTAACCTGACACCGCTCGGCGCGATGTGCCGCGGTCACAAAGTGGCGGACGTGGTGGTTATTTTGGGGAGCATCGACATCGTGATGGGAGAGGTCGACCGGTAGCAATGCCGCCGCCCGAGCGGGGCCGACACGGGGCACTTCTCATCCGCCCGCCAGTGATATGACCAACCAGCAGCAACAATCGACCATCTACACCGTCGACCGGGGCCGCCCGAAGCTGCGCGCCGGGCAGGGGCTGCTCGCCGGACTGGACGTCGTCATCCGGCATTTCGCTGCGGCCTTCCGCACCCGGAACGACAACTACAGCCGGACGACCGGGCTGTTCACTGTGTCGTACCCGGAGGAGCGGCGCGAGCTGCCGCAGGCCTTCCGCAACTTCCCGATCCTGCTGTACGACGACGAGACCGGCCATGAACTGTGCACTTCCTGCTTCCAGTGCCAGCGCATCTGCCCGCCGCAGGTCATCCACATGACCCAGGCGAAAGACCCGGCGACCGGCAAGCCCGTGCCGGCGCTGGCCGAGTTCATCATCGAGTACGACGCCTGCATGAGTTGCGGGCTGTGCGCCGAAGTCTGCCCGTTCGATGCGATCAAGATGGATCACGAGTTCGAGCTCGCGACCGATATGCATGGCGGGCTGACGTGGAACCGCGAGCAACTCAACCGGCCGGTGTCGTACTACGCTCGGATCGCCCCCGCGTTCTGGGACGAGGTCAAAGCCAGCGCCTATAAAAAGCTCGAAGCCAACGTCAAGCGCCGTAGCGGCACGATCGGCATCGCGCCGCAGATGCTGGGCAGGGTGCAGGAGGGCCTACGCCCCCGCCGCGAGCCAGGAACCGGGAACCAGGAACCGGCCGATGGAACGACGCGGCCTGTCGCATCGACCGCGTCGCCGGCCGCCGCGCCAGCCGCACCCGACGACAAAGCCGCCCGCCTGGCCGCCATCCGCGCCGCCAACGCCGCCAGACAGGCGCAGACGGCAGCCGGAGAACCACGAACCGCCGCGCCGGAATCGACGAACCCGGCGGTAGGGGGCGCCACACACGCAGCGCCCGAGACTCAGCATTCAGAACCTGACAAGGCCGCCCGCCTGGCCGCCATCCGCGCCGCCAACGCCGCCAGGCGCGCCAAGGCCGCGGGAACGGATGATGACAAACGAAGGACGGAAGACGGAGAACCAGGGGTCGAGGATCGCGGGTAGCGGATGGAGGCTCACCCCCTGAAGGCGGCACGATGCCATTGGCATATTTTCACGAACGGACGGGCCACGTTCGCCCTTCGTCCATCGTCAGCACCTTTGAACGCTGCACGTTGAACATCGCACGTACGCCATGACCGACTTCCTCCGCTCCATCCTGAGCAACTACCTGCCCGACTGGCTGATCGTCCTGATCGCCTACGTCGTCGCTATCACGATCATCCTGCTCGTCCTGCCGGCGATTTTCATGATCCAGGTCTGGTTCGAGCGCCGGATCGTCGCGCGGATGCAGGATCGCCTCGGGCCGAACCGCGTCGGGCCGGCCGGGCTGCTCCAGTCGGTCGCGGACGGGGTGAAGATGTTCACCAAGGAGGATATCGTCCCGCGCGCCGCCGACCGTTGGGTGCATCTGCTCGCGCCGATCATCACCACCGGGCCGGTGCTGCTGATGTACGCTGTGCTGCCGTGGGCCCGCGGCGTCGTGCCGGTGGACATCGGTGTCGCCATCCTGTTCGTTCTGTCCGTCTCGTCGGTCTCGGCGGTCGGCCTGCTGATGGCCGGCTGGGCGTCGAACAACAAGTTCGCCCTGCTCGGCGCGATGCGCGCGGTGGCGCAGATGGTGTCCTACGAGATCCCGGCGGTCTTCGCGCTGCTAGCCGCCGTGCTGGTCACCGGCACGATGTCGCTGGCGGCGCAGCCGGAGCTGCAGGGCGGGCTGCCGTTCCTGTCGCACACCGGCGACCCGGCGCGCTTCGCCGGCCTGCCAGACCTCGGCCTCGGCTGGTTCGCCTTCACACCGGTCGGGCTGCTCGGCTTCTTGCTCTTCTTCATCGCCGCGCTGGCGGAAGGCGAGCGCACGCCGTTCGACATCCCGGAAGCCGACTCGGAGATCGTTGCTGGCTATCTGACCGAGTACAGCGGCATGAAGTTCGCGCTGTTCTACCTCGGCCAGTTTCTGCTCAACTATGCGTTGGCGATGATCGCGGCCACGGTCTTCCTTGGCGGCTGGCAGGGGCCAGGTGTGGCGCAGCTCGCGGCGCTCAGCCCGCTGGCGGCAGGCGCGCTCTCCGCCGTCTACTTTCAGGCCAAGGTCTGGTTCCTATTTTTCGTGATGGTCTGGCTGCGCGGGGCATTTCCGCGCCTGCGCGTCGATCAACTCATGGGGTTCGCCTGGAAGTTTCTCATCCCCCTCGCGCTGGTCAACATCCTGAGCGCCGCGCTCTGGGTGGTGATCACGCGCTGGGGCGCGGCGCAGGGCGTCCCGTTCCTGGAGGGGCTGGGGCCGTGGGCGCGCCAGTTGGCGGCGCTGGGTGTCACCGCGGCGATCAACATCGCCGCGTTCCTGTGGGTCGTCCGGCTCAACCGCGCGCAGGTGGGGGAGGCGGATCTGGCGCCGGCGGCAGCACCGGCATCGCCATCGTGACGAAGGGCGGGTGACGAAGGACGAAAGCAGGCAATCGTTCGTCGTTCGCCCTTCGTCCTTCGTCGATACATGACGCATCACGCAATGACACTGCTCATCCAGCTCATCTTCCTGCTCCTCTCCGCCCTGGCGCTCGGCGCGGCGGTGATGGTCGTCACGGTGCAAAACCTGATCCACGCCGCGCTCTGGCTGATCGCCTCGTTCTTCGCCGTCGCCGGGCTGTACGTGCTGATGCAGGCCGAATTCGTCGGGGTGGTGCAGGTGCTGATCTACGTCGGCGCGGTCTCCATCCTGGCCCTGTTCGCGATCATGCTGACGCGTCACGTCACCGGCGAGGGCGAGCGGCACCTGTACCGCTACTGGTGGGTGGCGCTGGTCGTCGCGGCAGCGCTCTTCGGCCTGCTGATCGTCCCGGCCGTCACCGGGACGACCTGGGCGACCGTGCCGCCGCCCGCCGCGGGGCAGCCGCAGACCGTGGCCGGGGCGCGCGAGATCGGCATCGCCTTCATGCGCGAGTACCTGCTGCCCTTTGAAGCCGCGTCGCTGCTGCTGCTCGCCGCGCTGATCGGCGCGATCGTCATCGCCTTCGAGGAGCGCGGCGTGCGGCGTCGCGTGCTGACGCTGGCGGAAGACTTGGCGCTACGCCGCCAGCAGCCGGCAGTCAGGGAGCAGCAGCCGGAAGCCGATGGGCGGCCAGTGCCGGAGGGCGTGCCGGCGGTTGGGGCGGCGCCGACCGTGCAGGACGTGGGGGATGCTTGAGATCGACATGGCCCGCATCCCCAGCCCGTTTTTTCCGGCGCGCTGGAGGGTGGCGCGGCAGCGGCCGGGGTGAAAGCCCGGGCCTGCACTGAAGACCGATGAATTTGTTCCGTTGTTCCTTCGTTCCTTTATTCTCCCGAACGTCGATGAGCATCACCGAATCCGTGCCGTTACCCTGGATACTGATCGTCGCCGGCGGGCTGTTCTGCATCGGCCTGTTCGGGGCGCTCTCGCGGCGCAACACCATCGGCATCCTGTTCGGCGTCGAGCTGATGCTGAACGCCGTCAACCTGAACCTGATCGCCTTCTGGCGCTACCTGGAGCCGCGCCTGGTCGCCGGGCAGGTCTTCGCGCTGTTCGTCATCACGGTCGCCGCCGCCGAGGCCGCCGTCGGCCTGGCGATGGTGATCGCCATCTACCGCGCTCGCCGCACGGTGAATGCGGACGAGGTCGATTCCTTGAAGGGGTGAGCAGGTGATCGCCAGCGCTGTGAAGAAGGCGCCAGTGCTTCGATCGCTGCCCCTGCCACCTTGCCACTCGGTCGCCGTGTCACGACAGGTCTTGCCATGACGATGCTCCATCTCGCCTGGCTCATCCCGCTGCTGCCGTTGGCGGCGTTCGTGCTGATCACGCTCACACCCATCCGGCGCAGCGCCGCGGCGTCCGGCTGGCTCGCCACCGGCGCGCTGGCCGTGGCCGCCGTGCTGGCGCTCGGCGTGGCGGCCGCCGTCGCCCAGGGGGTCTCGGTCGCGCCCGGCGGTTCCGGGCACGGCGCGGCGCACGCCTACGCGCCGCTGCCGAACATCGTCCAGACGTTCCGCTGGGCCCCGGCCGGCGGCGATGCGGCGGTGCTGCTGGGCTACCTGATCGACCCGGCGGCGGCGGTGATGCTGGTGATGGTCACGGTTGTCTCGGCCTGCATCCACCTCTACTCGCTTGGCTACATGGCCCACGACCCGCGGCAGGCGCGCTTCTTCTCGTTCATCGCGCTCTTCACCGCCGCCATGTTGGCAATGGTGGTAGCGAGCAACCTCCTGCTGTTCTTCATCGCCTGGGAGATCATGGGCCTCTGCTCGTACCTGCTGATCGGCTTCTGGTACGACACAACGTACGCCGACCCGCGCCGGATCACGCCGCGCCGGGCGGCGATCAAGGCATTTGTCGTCACCCGCATCGGCGATGCGCTGCTGATGGTCGGGCTGGCCTACCTGTGGTACGAAGCCGGCTCGCTCGATCTGGGCGCCGCGCCGGGGCAGGTGTTCGCGCCGGCCTTTCTGGAACGGATCGCCGGGGCCACGACGCCGCTCGGCATCACCACGGCGACGGCGATCAGCCTGCTGCTGTTCTGCGGCACGGTCGGCAAGTCGGCGCAGGTGCCGCTCCACGTCTGGCTGCCGGACGCGATGGAGGGCCCGACGCCCGTCTCGGCGCTGATCCACGCCGCGACGATGGTCGCGGCCGGGGTGTTCCTGGTCGCCCGCACGTACCCGATCTTCCTGGCCGGCAACGCCCTGCCGGCCGTGGCCTTCATCGGGACGCTCACCGCGCTGTTCGGCGCGCTGGTCGCCGTGGCACAGTTCGACATCAAGCGCATCCTGGCCTACTCGACGATCTCGCAGCTCGGCTTCATGGTGGCGGCGCTCGGCATCGGCGGCTGGACGGCGGCGCTGTTCCACCTGCTGACGCACGCCTTCTTCAAGGCCTTGCTGTTCCTCGGCGCCGGTTCGGTGATCCACGGCGTCGAGGCGGCGCGCGGGCACGACGCGGGCGATCCGCAGGACATCCGGCGGATGGGCGGGCTGCGCCGCGCGATGCCGCTTACCTTCTGGACATACCTGACCGGCGCGCTGGCGCTGGCGGGCGTCGTGCCGTTCGCCGGCTTCTGGAGCAAGGACGAGATCCTGGCCGACGCGCTCGGCCACGGCCGCTACCTTATCCTCGCCATCCTGCTGCTCGCCTCGTTCCTCACTGCGTTCTACATGGCGCGGCAGGTGGCGGTGGTCTTCTTCGGCGAGTTTCGCGGCGTTCAACGTGCAGATGCAGACACCCCTCGCCACGAGCCGGCGGGGGTTGATCCCCACAACGCAGAACGCCGCACGTTGAACGCTGAACTGCCACACGAGAGTCCGTGGACGATGACCGCGCCGCTGATAATTCTGGCGATCGTCGCGGTGTGCGGCGGGCTGATCAACGCGCCGGGGATCGGCTGGCTGGCCGGCTTCCTCGGCCAGGAGCCGCCCCACGCTGATCTGTCCGTCGCGGCGCTGGCGACGCTGCTGGCACTCGCCGGGGTCGGGCTCGGCTGGCGCACCTACCGCGCGGCGTTCCGCACACCCGGCGAGGCCGACCCGCTCGCGGCGCGCTTCGGCGGCCTGTTCGCCGCGCTGCAGGGCGGCCTGGGTTTCGATCGCCTGTACGCCGCGACGACCGGGCGGGCCGTCGCCTGGCTCGCCGCCGCGTGGAACTGGCTCGACCGGCAGGTGTTCGACCGGCTGGTGATCGACACTGACCGCTTCACGCTCTTCTTGGGCCGGGTGAATTTCATCCTGGACGACACGCTGCTGAACGACGGGGCCGACCGGCTGGCCGAGGCGGCCAACGACAGCGGCGACGTGGTGCGCCGCAGCGAGACCGGCCGGATCCAGGACTACGCGATGCTGATGTTCGGCGTGGTGATCGTGATCGCCGTGCTGTACCTGTACGTCTTCCGCGGGTGAGCCCATGGACTACCTGACGTTTTCGGACTTCCCCTGGCTCTCGCTGCTGATCGCCGCGCCGCTCCTGGGCATGGGGCTGGTCTGGCTGGCCGGGCCGCTGCGCCTGAGCGAACGGGCGACGGCCCTCGGCGCAGCGGCGTGGGCGCTCGTGCCGCTCGGCATCGCCCTGTATGTCTGGGCGCGTTTCGAGCCGGGGCGTGTCGCCGCTGGGCAGGGAGTGGTGCAGTTCGTCGAGCTGCTGCCGTGGGTACGCGCCATCCGCGTCGAGTACTTTCTGGGCGTGGACGGCATCAGCCTGCCGCTGGTGCTGCTCACCACGCTGATGACCCCGGTCGCCCTGCTGGCGCCCGCGCCCGCGCCTGATCGACTGCGGGCGTACATCGCGCTGATCTTCTTGCTCGAGGCGGCGATGCTGGGATTCTTCCTGGCGCTCAATTTTTTCTTCTTCTTCATCTTCTGGGAGTTCAGCCTGGTGCCGGCGTTTTTCCTGATCCAGGCCTGGGGGCGCAACCCGGCCCGGCGGCGCGGCGCGGCGCTCAAGTTCTTCATCTTCACGCTGACCGGCTCGCTCGGCATGCTGCTGCTCTTCCAGTTCTTCTATGTCGCCACCCGCGCCGCTGGCGCGCCGACGTTCGATCTGATCACGCTCGGGCGGCTCGGCCAGGGGCTGCCGGTGGTCGTGGTGAACGACGCGGGCCAGGCGGTGCGGCTCACCAGCACGCTCCAGCAGATTATCTTCGAGTATGTCGATACGCATGGCGTATCGGACGTGCTGGGGCGCTTCCCGCTGCTGTACACCTCGATCGCCTTCTGGGCGATGTTCATCGCCTTCGCGGTCAAGCTCGGCGTCTGGCCGTTTCATATCTGGCTGCCGGACGCCTACGCCGAGGCGCCGACGGCGGGCTCGATCCTGCTGGCGGCGGTGATGTCGAAGATGGGGGCGTACGGGATGCTGCGGATCATGCTGCCGCTGCTGCCGGACGCCGCACAGTTCTTCGCGCCGGCGGTCGCCGCGCTGGCGCTGGTGAGCATCGTCGCCGGGGCGTTCGGCGCGCTGGCGCAGACCGGCGGCGACATCAAGCGGCTGATCGCCTACACCTCGATCAACCACATGGGCTACGTGGCGCTGGCGGTGGCAGCGGTGGCGGCGCTCGGCGCGGCTGGCGCGGAGAGCCGGGCGATCGCGCTGAACGGCGCGGTGTTCCAGCTTGTCGCGCACGGGCTCTCGACCGGGGCGCTGTTCCTGCTCGCCGGGCTGCTGGCCGCGCGCAGCGGGACGTGGCAGCTGCGCGAGTGGGGCGGGCTGCGCCGGGTGATGCCGACCTTCGCGGGGGTGATGGGCGTGGCGCTGTTCGCCAATCTCGGGCTGCCGGGGCTGGCCGGGTTCGTCGGCGAATTCTTCATCTTCCGCGGGGCCTGGCCGTCGCTGCCGCTCTACACCCTGCTGGCGACGATCGGGCTGGTGGTGACGGCGCTGGCACTGCTGGCGATGTACGGGCAGATCTTCCACGGGCCGTTGGAGGAGCGCTGGGCCGGGCTGTCGGACATGCGGCTGGCGAGCCGCGAGTTCCTGGCGGTCGCGCCGCTGCTCGGGCTCGCCATCGCGCTCGGTGTCTTCCCCGCCCCGCTGATGGACGTGACGAACCGCGCGGCGACGGCGCTGGCGGCGGCGTTCCTGACGCGCTGACGCGGTTGGGGGCGTGGTGTGCTCAGCCCGGTAGTGGGGATGCAGCTGTGAGGCTCATGGGCCGTGGATCCCGCCCCGACACCGGAAACGGGCTCTTGCGATAACCCACGAGCTGTCTTTGAACAATGAGCGCTAACCTATGCCTGTCCTCACGCTCCCGACGGCCGTTCCCTGGCTCAGCCTGATCTGGCTCAGCCTGATCGTCCCGGCGATCGGCCTGATGTTCGTCCCGCCGCAGCGGCTGCAGGCGATCCGGCTGATCGGCACCGGGGTCGCCGGGCTGTCGCTCGCGCTGGCGCTGCTGGTCTACCTGGCCTACGACCCGCGGGCCGGCGGCTACCAGTTCGTCGAAACCATCCCCTGGCTGCCGGCGCTCGGCATCAACTACATCCTCGGCGCGGACGGCGTCAGCCTGCCGCTCATCCTGTTGAACGGGATCGTGATCTTCACCGGCGCGCTGGTGAGCTGGAACATCGAGGACCGAGCGCGCGAGTACTGGATTCTGCTGCTGCTGCTGGCCGGCGGCGTGTACGGCGTTTTCGTGTCGCTCGACCTATTTCTGCTGTTCATCTTTTACGAACTGTCGGTGCTGCCGATGTACCTGCTGATCGGCATCTGGGGCAGCACCCGCAAGGAATACGGCGCGATGAAGCTGACGCTCTATCTCATGGGCGGCTCGGCCTTCATTATCCTCGGCATGGTCGCGCTCTACTTCGGTAGCGGGCTGCACACCTTCGATCTGCGCGTGCTGGCGCAGTCGGCGCTCTTCCCGCGCAGCTTCCAGATCGCCTTCTTCGTGCCGATCTTCCTCGGCTTCGGCGTCCTCGCCGGCATGTTCCCGTTCCACACCTGGAGCCCGACCGGCCACGTCGCCGCGCCGACCGCCGTGTCGATGCTGCACGCCGGCGTGCTGATGAAGCTCGGCGCGTACGGTTGCATGCGCGTCGCCATGTGGATTCTGCCGCAGGGCGCGGCCTACTGGCTGCTGCCGATCGCCGCCATCACGCTGGTGAATATCGTCTATGGCGCGACGATCGCCGCCGTGCAGCGCGATTTCAAGTTTATGATCGGCTACTCGTCGGTGAGCCACATGGGGCTGGTGCTGCTCGGCCTGGCCGCCGCCGACGCGATCAGTATGTCCGGCGCGGTGTTTCAGATGTTCGCCCACGGTATCATGACCGCACTGTTCTTCGCCGTGGTGGGCCGCATGGTCTACGACCGGGCGCATACGCGGCAGTTCCCGGAGCTCGGCGGCCTCTGGCGGGTCATGCCGTTCGCGGCGATCGTCTTTATCATCGCCGGGCTGTCATCCATGGGTATGCCGGGGCTGGCCGGATTCTGGGCCGAGTTCAGCATCCTGGTCGGCACCTGGCCGCGCTTCCCGCTGATCGCGGTCCTCGCCGCGCTCGGCATCCCGATCACCGCCGCCTACATCCTGCGCGCAGCGTACCAGGTGTTCTTCAAGCCCGCGCCCGCTGAGCACCTGCTCCATCTCCCGCCGCTCACATGGCAGGAGTACGCGGTCGGCGGCATCCTGGCGGCGATCCTGATCGTCAGCGGGCTGTACCCGGCCTACCTGGCCGAGCCGATCCGCGCCGGCGTGCAGCCGGTCGCCGAGGCCGTCGGGCGCGCGGCGGAGCTGCTCGCCGTGGGCCGTTGACCGACACCAGACGGTGGGCAATGGACGAACATCAGCGACTCCATCCCGAGCGTATGCGGGGGTACAAGCGCTTTCGCCCTTTGTCGCCTACCGTCTACCGTCTGACCGTCTGACTTCTACGGAGTTACGCGTGACCTTCCAACTCACCGACTTCCCACGAATCCTGCCCGAGCTGCTGCTGGTCGCCGTGGCGATCCTGGTGGTCGGCTCGGACGTGCTGGAGCGCTGGGGCGCCGACCCGGCCGCCCAAGAGGAGCGCGGCCGCTCAGCGGTGCAACTCACGCTGATCGGCCTCGGCCTGGTGTTTGTCGTCGCGCTGGTGCAGAGCCGCTACCTCTTCACCGTCGGCGCGCCGCTTCCCGGCGACGGCATCCTTGAGCGGATCGGCAACACCTTCATCAACCTGGGGCGCAATCTCCAGGCGGCGGGGCCAGGCGGCGAGCCGATCCTCGGCGCGTTCGCCACTGACGATCTGACGGTGATCGCGCGGCTGATCTTGGTCGGCGGCGCGTTCCTCGTCGTCCTGCTCGCGGCGGACTACCGGCCCACCGGCAGCCCCGGCGAGTTTTACGCGCTCATCCTGTTCGCCACCGCCGGGATGTGCCTGATGGCCGCAGCGACCGAGCTGATCCTGGCGTTTGTGGCGCTCGAACTGGCGTCGCTCTCGCTCTACGTCCTGGCCGGCTACTTCCGCAGCGAGCCGCGCTCGGCGGAGGCCGGCATGAAATATTTCGTCTTCGGGGCGCTCTCGTCCGGCATCCTGCTCTACGGGATGAGCCTAGCCTATGGCGCGACCGCCGCCTTCGTCAACGCCGGCGGGGCGGTCGGCTCGATCAGCACGCTCTACAGCGAGATCGCGCGGGCAGCGGCGGCGGCCGGCACGGGCGGCGCGGTCATCACGCTCGCCATGCTGCTGATCGTCGCCGGGGCGGGCTACAAGATCGCCGTGGTGCCGTTCCACGGCTGGGCCCCGGACGTGTACCAGGGCGCGCCCACGCCGATGACTGCCTTCATCGCCTCGGCCTCGAAGGTCGCCGGCTTCCTGCTGCTCTACCGGCTGCTCGTCACCGCCTTCCCGGCATTGGCCGGCACGCCGAACCTGCAACGCGGCGCCTACGGCTGGACGAGCCTGCTGGCCCTGCTGGCGCTGCTGACGGTTATCGTCGGCACCATGGCCGCGCTGCCGCAGACCGATGCGAAGCGGCTGCTGGGCTGGTCGAGCATTGGGCACGCCGGCTTCGCGCTGCTGGCGCTCATCCTCTGGAGCTCGACAGCGCTCGGGGCGCGGGCCTTCGCCGGCACAGCGCTGCTGTACTACCTGCTGGTCTACGCGCTGACCACCGCTGGCGCATTCGGGGCGCTGGCCGCGGTGGAGCGTGTGGGCGGCGGGTCGCGCCTGGCCGACCTGAACGGCCTGTGGCGGCGCAACATCGGCTTGGCGCTGATCCTGAGCCTGCTGGTGCTGTCGCTGGCGGGCATCCCGCCGCTCTCCGGCTTCTGGGCCAAGTTCTTCGTCTTCATGGCCGGTTACCAGGCGGGGGCGCTGCCGTTGGTGATCGTCGCTGTGATCATGACGATCGTCAGTCTATACTACTACTTGCGGATCCTGAAAGCGATCTGGATCGAGCGGCCGCCGAGCACCGAGCCACTTCGAACGCCGCGGGCGATGGGCGTCGCGCTGGCCGTTGCGACGGCGCTGGTAGTGCTGCTGGGCATCCTGCCGAACCTGGCGCTCGGCGTTTTCGAGCAGGCGGCGGCGGTCGCAGGGCGGTAGCGCGGGAATGCGTGCAGCGTTCGCCGGTGCGATTTTCATCGCAGGCGTTCTGGTGTTGTTCCGTCGGTGCCCATGCCCAAAAACGTCCCTTGACAATCCACCAGGTATTGGCGGCACAGCCGGGTATGCTATCGCGCATGACCTATCTTTATGGATAAGACCGATCGGCATCATCGTCAGAACCACGCGCCACGCGTACGCGCGGTGGCCGGCTTGATCAACCGGCAGCTTCGGGCACATTTCGCATGCGAGCCGAATCTGAGGTAGGGGCCGTCCGGCCTCCGCCCCTCTTTTTAACCAGTTCATCCAAGGAGCCGCTGATGAACCGCCTCGCCCTGATCGCCCTGCTGCTCGCCCTGGTCGCCCCGGCGAGCGCCACGCCGCCCCGCGCCGCCGCCGCGCCCGCTGCGCCCACCCTCAAGTGGGCCTACGCCGGTTGCTTCGCCTCCTGGTGCCAGACGGGATAGTACGCCTCGCCGGCCGTCGCCGATCTGACCGGCGATGGGAGCGTCGAGGTCATCTGGTCGGCCTACAGCATCAACGTGGTCGCCGGAGCGACCGGCGCGCTGATCTGGCGCGCCGCCTCCGGCCATGATACGAGCGAGCCCGGTGCGAGCGATGTCGGCCGCACCTGGCCCGGGATCGTTATCGCCGATATCGACGACGACGGCCAGACGGAGATCGTCACCGCCCACAACGGCGGGTATGTCGGCGTGTACACGCCCGCCGGCAGGTTCAAGCCCGGCTGGCCAGAGCGCCCCTACACCGCCGAGATTCGCTCATTGGCGGTGGACGACCTGGACGGCGACGGACAGATGGAGATCGTCTTTGCGCGCGCCAGCAGCGACGACAACAACCGCAAGCAGTGGACGGTCCTGGAACCGAACGGCGCCGTCCGCCCCGGCTGGCCGCGCCTTAGCTCCAGCGATCCGGGCTACGGCTACGGCGCCTACAACCAGAACGTCGGCGTAGCCGACATCGATGGGGACAGCCGCGGCGAGATCATCGGCCCTTCCGATGTGCATTACATCAGCGCCTTCAACGACGATGGCAGCCAGATCCCAGCCAATGCCCGCTACAACAACTCCACCCCGCGCGGGCCGAAAGTCTGGAGCCAGGTTGGCGTCCACCTGAGCGATGCGGTTGATCTGCGCGGCTACGCGAACTGCGGCACGGAGCACCGCCCGAACTTCGCCGTCAGCGCCCCGGCGATCGCCGACCTGACCGGCGACGGCACGCACGAAGTCGTGGTGGTCGGCAATGTCTCCAATTGCGGTGTCGATCCGCCCGAGAGCCTGGCGCACATCCCCTTCATCTTCAACGCCGACCGCTCGCGCTGGAGCGCCGGCAACTACGACTGGACGGCTCCGCCGCCGCTCGGGGGCACGAGCGGCGCGCCACTCTCCGAGGACTACAATCTGATCCAGAGCGCGCTGCCGAACCCGGTGCTGGCCGATCTCGACGGCGATGGCGTGAAGGAGCTGCTCTTCGCTGCCTATGACGGCAAACTCCACGCCTTCTGGATGGACAAAACCGAGCACGGCAACTGGCCGGTCAACGTCGCCGGCCTGGCCGGCGACATCTCGTTCGCCTCCGAGCCGGCGGTCGCCGACCTGGACAACGACGGGCAGGCCGAGGTGATCTTCGGCACCTGGCCGAAGACCGGCGGCCAGCGCAACGGCAAGCTGATCATAGCGGACGCACAGGGTCGCGTGCTGCACCAGGCGCCGCTGCCCGCCCCGCTCAACAGCGACCCCACCGCCTGGAATGGCGTGCTCGCCGCGCCCACGCTGGCCAACATCGATAGCGACCCCGACCTGGAAGTAGTGCTCGGTACCGTCGGCGCGGGCATTGTCGCCTACGATCTACCGGGGACGGCCGACGCCCGAGTGCTGTGGGGCACCGGGCGCGGCAGCCTGCTGCGCACCGGCGCGGCCCCAGCGCAGACCAGCTTCACGGCGGCACGGCCCTCCACGCCACAGCCGGGCGATACCGTCACCTTCCGGCTGACGCTGGCCGACCCGCTCGGCGCACCACAGCTGCCGCTCGAGGCCACGATCGCGTTGCCCGCCCGGCTGACCTATGTGCCGGGAAGCCTGGCGGTGTCCGGCGGATCGGGAAGCGAAAGCGCAGGAACGATCAATTGGAACGGAACGCTGCGCTCCGGCAAGCCGGCGACCGTCACCTTCCAGGCGCGGATCGCCGGCGGGGCCGCCGGTATCCTCAGCGTCGTCGCGCGCGTCCGTGGCGGCCATACCGCCGACCTGTCGGTCTCGTTCCTGGTCGGCGGACGGACCGTGTCGCTGCCGCTGGCGCGGCGGTGAGAGGATGCGCTGGGCGGCGGACGACGGACGGCGTTCGGTTCACCCTTGATAGACAGCCCGGAATCGCTCGCGGGCGCGGAAGAGGCGCGTCTTGACGGCGCTGTTCGAGACGCCGAGGCGGTCGGCGATCTCCTGGGTGCTGCGCCCCTCGCAGGTGTGCAGCACCAGCGGCAGGCGGTAGATCTCCGGCAGTTGCGCCAGCGCCGAGCGGACCGTCTCCTGCTCGTCCACCCGTGATCCCACACTCGCGACCTGGGCAGACTCCCGCCCCTCACCAGCCTCGAGCGTCTGGAAGCGGATGCGGCGGCGTCGGCGCAGGTGGTCATAGGCGGTGTTGGTCGCGATACGGTAGAGCCAGGCGCTCTCGCTCGCTGCCGGGTCGCGCCCCGCCCAGCCACGCATCGCTTTGATGAACGTCTCCTGGCAAAGATCCTCCGCTGTCTCCCAGTCGCTCACCAGGCGAGTGAGGTAAGCCAGCACCGGCTGGCGGTAGGTCTCATAGAGGGTCTGAACAGCGGCGCCGCCTCGAGTGTCGATCGCTGTACCTGGCGTCATGCCTGTCTCCTGTATTCAGATTTCAGCGTGATCGAAGAGTGCCAGGGAAGACGGAAGGCCGAGAACGCCCAATCGCACAACCGTCATCCGCCTTCCGCCCGCGGTCGTGCGGCGCTAGCCTGCGTGATGGGCGGGCCGGCCGGGGCGCAGCGCGGCGAGCAGCCGCCACATCAGAGAGATCCGGCGTTGCGGCTGTTCCGTGCGCCGCTCGGCGCGCGCCAGGCGCAACGCGCGCAGCGGGAGCGCCTCAGCAACGAGCTCCGCATGGCGTTCCCGCGCCAACTGAGCGTCCAGGTCCGTAAGATTCATCGCACCACCTCCGCGGCCATCAGCCAGCCTTTCGCAGGCACACGATAGCAGGATGGCGTCGGAATGGCATCAGCCCGGCGCATGATTATGGGCGAGACGGAGTGCCGATGGTGGCATCCGGCAAAAGGCGGAGCGCAGCGCAGAATCGGGACAGCATGTCCCATCTCAGCACGCATCGCGGCAGCCCGTGTAGCCGCCTGTCAGCGACGATGCCGGATCACGGCCCCGCCGGCAACGGCGACGGCCGCAGCAGGATCGGCGGCGTAGGGGTGAGGGTCGGCGTGGGCGAGAGGGTCGGCGTGGGCGGGAGGGTCGGCGTGGGCGGGAGGGTCGGCGTCGGCGACAGAGTCGGCGTGGGCAGGGGCGTGACGGTCGGCAGGGGCGTGCGGGTCGCCGGCACGATCGTCACCGGTGTGCGGGTGGGCGTAGCGGTCGGTGCGGCGGTCGGTGTCGGCGGCGGCCCGAAGGGGGCGCAGGCCGCAATTGCCCAAAGAGAGAAACAGAGGAAGAGGGAGACAAGGCTATACCTGGGTCGTCGCTGCATATTTGCGGGGATGAACGCGAGACGCGTGCGATGGTTCACAGACGCTCCTTGTCTCCATGGATCCTCGTCATCGATCAGTCCATCGGCACCAGGCGCTGGCGCAGCGCATAGATCGCCGCCTGTGTCCGGTCCGCCAGGTGCAGCTTCGACAGAATGTTCGAGACGTGCGTCTTGACTGTCTTCTCGCTGATTATCAGCGAATCGGCGATCTCCTTGTTGCTCTGCCCCTTGGCGATCAGCCGCAGCACGTCCAGCTCGCGCTCGGTCAGTTGCTCCACCTGCTCGTCCGCGCCGCGCGGCGTGGTGAACTCCTGCATGAGCTTGGCGGCGACCTCAGGATGCAGCACCGCCTCGTTGCGCTGTGCCGCGCGGATGGCGCGGGCAAGCTCCTCCGGCTGCACGTCCTTCAACAGGTAGGAGATCGCGCCTGCCTTGATCGCAGGGAAGACTTTGTCGTCATCGGCGAACGATGTGAGCACGATGATCCGGGTGGATGGGCTGGCGGCCTTCACCCGCCGCGTCGCCTCCACGCCGTCGATCCCCGGCAGCACCAGGTCCATCAGCACCACGTCCGGCAGCAATTCGCGCGCCGCCTTGACGCCTTCCTCGCCGCTGGCCGCCTCGCCGACGACTTCGATATCGTCTTGCAACTCCAGAAAATCGCGCAGGCCCTGCCGCACCACGCGGTGGTCGTCCACCAACAGCACGCTGATCTTGTCCATGGCATGCCCCCCGTCTTCAAAGTCCAGAGTTCAGATCGCAACATTGCAAAGGCCATCGGAAACACTCCCGACGAGGCAGGTGGGACTATGGGGCCTCTCAGAGGTTGATTTTCGCGGTCGACTGCTTGCGGCGGTAGAGAACCCTACTGAACTCCGCACTCCGCACTCTCCCCTCGAACCGCTGCGCTCGCCCGTCCCGGCACGACAACCAGTATCTCCGTCCCCACCCCTGGCTGGGAGCGCAGCTGCAGCGACCCGCCAAGTTCGGCGGCGCGCTCGCGCATGCTCGTCAGCCCCAGGTGCCGGCCGTCGCTCTGCGCCGCCTCGGACGATAGGAAGCCGCGGCCATCGTCCGCTACCCGCAGGCGTAATGCCTCAGGCCGCATCTCCAGCTCGACCTCCACCGTGCACGCCCCCGCATGCCGCACGACATTGTTCAGCGCTTCCTGGACGATCCGGAAGATCGCCGGCTCCGCGCCACGGGCGTAGCGCTCCTCTCCCACGATGCGCAGCTTGACCGTCACCCCATCGCGTCGGTCCACCGCGGCGACATGCTGCTGGATGGCGGCGACCAGGCCCTGCTCGGTCAGCGCCGGCGGGCGAAGCTGGAAGATCAGGTTGCGCATCTCGGCAAGCGCAGCGGCGGCGGTCTCTTGCAGGCGCTCGAGCTGCGCGGCGGCCCGCACCGGGTTCTTATCAAGCTGCGCCCGCGCCGCCTGCGCCGTCAGGGTCATGCTGAACAGTTGCTGCGACACCGAGTCGTGCAGGTCGCGCGCCAGGCGGCTGCGCTCCTCCAGCACCGCGGCGGCCTGCGCCCGCTGGTACAGCCGGGCGTTCTCGATCGCCCCTGCGAGCACATCCGCAGCGGTCTCCAGGGTGTGCATATCCTCGTCGGTGAAGGCCCCCGCCCGGCGCGACTCGACATTCAGCACGGCGCGCACCCGCCCACCGGCGATGATCGGCACACACAGCTCGGAGCGTGTGCCGCTCTGGTTCTGGTCGACGTAGTCCGGGTCGAGCAGCACATCGTCCACCCGCACCGTCATCGCGGTACGGCAGGTGCGACCGAGCAGCCCGACGCCAGTCGGCTGGCGGTACCCAAGCGGATTGGTGAGCACCGGGCCGGCCTGCGCCGTGAGCGTCAGCGTCTGTCCGTCCTCCTCGACGGTGTACAGCTCGACATGATCGTAGCCGAAGCCGCGCTGGATTTGCCGGGTGGTCGCCGCCAGCATCCCCTGCAGGTCGAGCGTCGAGACGGCGATGCTGGCGAGCTGGTTCAGCACGGTGAGCTGCTCGTTGCGCCGCTTCACCTGCTCGGCCAGGCGCTGAGCCTCGGCGAACAGCCGCGCGCTGGCGATCGGCCCGCCGATCTGTGCCGCGACCGCCTCCAGCAGATCGACATCCTCGTAGGTAAAGGCATTCGTCTGGTGCGATTCGACGTTGAGCGTGCCGATCGTGCGCCCGCCGCTGCGCAGCGGCACGGCGATATAGGAGCGGACGAGGCGGTTCGTGCCGACGTGCTGCGCCGCCGGGCGCACGCGTGTCTCGGCGTAGGTGTCGTTCGACAGGAACGGCATGCCGTGTTGCACCACCCAGCCGGAGATCCCCTCACCAACCCGCAGGCGCACCGCGCGCGCCGCATCATCCACATCGCCGATCGTCGCCGCGACCTCGAGCATGCCATCGCGCTCGTTCCGCAGCATGACCGTGATCGCCTGGAACTCGACGCGCAGCCGCTCGACGACGCGGGTCAGCATCTCGCCAAGATCGAGCGTGTTGCCGATGTCGCGCCCGAGCTCGGAGAGGAGTTGCTCCTTGACCAGCAGGCGGGCCATGCGGTCGGCGAGGCGGGCGTTCTCCAGGCCAAGCGCCGCCTGCCGGGCGATCGCCTCGAGTATCTGGAGATTCGAGGGCGCGAGGGCCTCCGGATCGCCCGGCGGCTCGAGATAGATCACGCCGATCAGCCGGTCGCCCCGGCCACGCAGCGGCACAAGCAGCAGCTTGCGCTCGGCGCGACTCATCCGCCCCTCGATCAGGCGGGCGGGGACAAGGTAGGATTCGCTCAGGCGGTAGCGGAGATGGAGCAGCGGCTGGTACGCGCCAGGCGCCGTCGGGGTGGCGCGCAGCCGGCTGGTCTCCGGCTCGGGCAGCCCGGCGAAGGCGCAGGCTTCGAGCGCGTCGGTCTCCGGGTTGCGCAGGCGCACATACACACGCGGGAAGCCGAGCACGGCGCGGATCGCCTCAGCCACCTCCTGGAGCAGCGCTTCCGGGGTCGTGTTGGCACGGAGCTGCGTGCCGAGCGACAGCAAGTCGCCCAGCGGCAGATTCCGCGCCAGCTCGGCTGTGGGCCCGGCCTGCGCGCCACCCTGGCTCTCATGCTCCGATGCGAGGCTCATGCGCCTCCACGCTCGCGCTGGAGCGCCCCGCGCCCCAGGCCGCCATCTGGGTCAAATCGCTCTGTGGCGGGTAGTATAGCAGAATGCGCGCCATGATGCATCATTCCCCCGCCGTATCCTCGCCCAGCACGAGGGTGGCGGGGGAGGCGGCCCGACCGATCATGATCGGCCCGAACAGCGCCTCCTGCTCGACCGTGATCGCGTGCCGCTTCAGCAACTCCAGCACGGTCCAGAGCGCGACGACCACCTCGACACGATTGGCCGAGACCGAGAGCAGATCGGTGAACTCCAGCCATTCCTGCGCGGACAACCGCTCGCGCATACGCGCGACCATCTCGGCGACGGTGATGACTTTCGGCGCGGGGAGAGGCACAGGCGGATCTTCGAGCGGAAGCATCAACTGGAGCCGCCGTTCGAGCGCTGCGATCAGTTCGGCCAGCGAGGCCTCTAGCCGCTCCGGCGGCCGGACGACCGGCGGCGGCCCGGCGCGCAGGTACATCCGCCGGCCCTGCTCTTGCCAGGCGCGTAGCACGGCGGCGGCCTGGCGAAAGCGCTGGTACTCGCGCAACTGGCGGGCCAGCGCCACGCCTTCATCCGGCGGATCGTCTGGACCGGGGGGCACGGGCGGGCGCGGCAGCAGCGCACGCGATTTGATCAGCAACAGCCGAGCGGCAATCACGAGAAAGGCGGAGAGCGCGCTCGGGTTCGGCGCCTCCAGCGCGCGGACGTGCGCCAGGTAGGCATCGGCGACCTGCGCCAGCGCCACGGCGGTGATGTCCAGCTCTTCGCGCTCGATCAGGCGCAGCAGCAGATCGAGCGGCCCTTCGAAGACCGGGAGCTGGACGGTATAATCGAGTTCATCCTGGAGCAAGGGCATCAGTTTCGCTCGTCCGCCCAGCGCAGCGCGGCGGCGCGCGGGGTGTCAGCGCGCGCGCCGTAGTCGCGCAGCATAGCCACAAGCTCCGGCGGGCTGCCCACGGCTTCCGCCAGCAGGGCCGCGCGCACTTCGTGCGCCGCATGGACAGCGAAGGGGCGAAGCGGGCCGCGGCCATCGCGGGCCGCCGCGGCGTACAGCCGTGGCACGAATCGCCCCAGAACGACGAACAGGCCGTAATACAACAGCGGAATACCCCGGCCGTCGTCGTCGACCTTGCCGCAGTCGTGGATCAGCGCCGCGCGCAGCAAGATAGGGTCGGTATGGCCCGCCGCGGCCAGCATGTGGTAGACATCGAGGCAGTGGCGCTGATCGAACGCCGACATGCGCTCGAACAGCAGCAGCTCGCCGGGCGACAGCAGCTTAACGACCAGACGACGCTCGACCGGCGACACATACGCGGTCAGCGCGCTGAGCAACTGTCGCAGCCGGTACGAGACGGGCATGCTCCTCGGAACAAGTGAAAGGCTGAGGAAGCCGGAGCGCAGGGCGTGACGGCACGGACCCCGGCTGCACTGCGCCACGTGCCGCCGCATTTAACTCGCAGGGCTCACCCGCTCGATCGCCGCGGCCAGGTCGAAATCCTTGTCCGTGAGACCGCCGGCGTCGTGGGTGGTGAGCGCCAACGTCACTCGCCGCCAGCGGATGTCGATGTCCGGATGGTGGCCCGCCGCCTCGGCCAGAAAGCCGACCCGCACGACAAACGCCACCGCCGCGGGGAAATCGACCAGCTCCACCGTGCGGCGAATCGCGTCGCCTTCGCGCCGCCAGCCAGGCAGCTGCGCGAGCCGGGCCATGATCTCGTCCTCGCTCAGCCGTATCGCCATGGAGTCCTCGCAGGCAGCCGCCAGACGGGAGGTGGTCGGACGGTCACACGACCAGAACGCCCCCTGAGTCTGACCGTTTGATTACCTAACGATCTGATAGCGACCGTTTGGCGATCCGCTAATCCAGATAGCCGCGCAGTTTCTTGCCGAGGTGCGGATGGCGCAGCTTGCGCAGCGCCACCGCCTCGATCTGGCGGATGCGCTCGCGCGTGATGCCGAACTCCACACCGACTTCTTCAAGCGTCCGATAGCGCCCATCCTTCAGGCCATAGCGCAACTGGATGATCTTGCGCTCGCGCTCCGGCAGCTTCTGCAGAACTTCCTCGATCTGCTCGCGCAGCATCGTCGCCGCGGCAGCATCGGCGGGGGCGGAGATGCGGTCGTCCTCGATAAAATCGCCCATGCGCCCCTCGCCCTCCTGCCCGACCGGCATCTCCAGCGAGAGCGGGTGCATCGAGGCCTCAAGCGTGCGCCGCACCTTGCTGGGGCTGAGGTTCATCGCATCGGCGATCTCCTCCGGCGTCGGCTCGCGCTGCATGGTCTGCTGCAGCCGATGCGAGGTCCGCTTCACCTGGCTGATCGCTTCGCCCATGTGGACCGGCAGGCGAATCGTGCGGCTCTGGTCGGCGATCGCGCGGGTGATCGCCTGGCGGATCCACCACGTGGCATAGGTCGAGAACTTGTGGCCCTTGGTATAGTCAAACTTCTCGACAGCCCGCATCAGGCCGATATTGCCTTCCTGCACCAGGTCCATCATCGTCAGTCCGTACGACGTATATTTCTTGGCGATACTGACGACCAGCCGCAGGTTGGCCTGAATCAGGTGTTGGCGCGCGTCGTTGCCGCGCTCGACAGCCATCTTCAGCGCGTACCGCTCGCTCCAGGAGCTGTATTCTTCGCGCTCCAGCCGCTTGGCCGCCGCCGCGCCCTGCTCCATCGCCTTGGCGAGCGCCACTTCCTGCTCGGCCGAGAGGAGCGGTACCTGGCCGATTTCCTGCAAATACATCCGCACCGGATCGTCCAACGCGATATCCGCCAGGTCCGGCATGTCGCCGAGCCCTTCGTCGTCCGGCGGTGCGTCGCCCACGTCCGATGGCTTGTCGACGACCCGGATACCCTCGGCCTCGAGGGCGGCATAGAGCTGGTCCACGTCAGCGACGTGGTGCTCTGGTTGCGGAAGGGCGTCGAGAATGTCGCTGTAGGTGAGGTACCCTTGCGCCCGAGCGACTTCCAGAAGGTGCCCAAGCATCTGCGCCCACTCCTGTTGCGTCGTGGCGGAATCCAGCGCGATCAGTTCAGTGGCTTTAATTGACATATTACACGCCTTGTCAAGCGATCGTGTTTCGGTGGGCCACGGTTGTGATTTCTCTCACCAGAGTCCCGATTTTTCAGGCAACAAGACGGGGCTGAGAGCAGGCGACTCAAAGCCCCGGAGCGCTCTCATGCGATAACGGGGACGCATACTGGGCATCCCGCTTGTTCGTCTGTTAATATACCATTATGAAGACGTTAAAGTCAACCCCTCTATCCACAGATTACTCGACATGTTGTCCACTTATCCACACAACGGTATCAGATTAGGACGCGGTAGCACATACGTTTTCCACATCGGCCGGCTCGGCATGTGGATACCGCAGGCGCCCGCTCCGCACGCCGCGGCCTCCCCCGCCGCGGGCGTCGACACCATGCCAGAAGGTCCACGGTCGCCCGCGCCGCGGGAGGGGCGGCGGGCCAACGAAGCGGTCTCGGCAGGGCGTCGCCCCGCCGAACCTCCCACCGCGTAGGTCCTGACCCTGAGCAACGCGGTTGAGACGCCGCGCATGTTGCAGATTCGTCCGGGCATGTGCCATAATGCCTGGCATCTCAGACAGGGGGCCTGCGAACCTAGAAAGGCCGGTGATTCTATGTCCTTTCTTGAGCGCCTGAACGCCGCTTCCGCCCGCAACCACAGCCTGCTCTGCATCGGCCTCGACCCGGACCCGGCACGGCTGCCCGCCCCGGCGCGCGCCGCCGCCGACCCGGTCTACGCCTTCTGCATGGCGATCGTCGACGCCACCGCCGACCTGGCCTGCGCCTTCAAGCCGAACAGTGCCTTCTTCGAAGCGCTCGGCCCGACAGGGGTCGCAACGCTCCGCCGGCTGATCGCCGACATGCCGCGCGATGTGCCGGTGATTCTGGATGCCAAGCGCGGCGACATCGGCTCGACCGCTGCGGCCTACGCCCGGGCCGCGTTTGACGTTCTCGGCGCAGACGCGGTGACGGCCAGCCCCTACCTGGGCGGGGATGCGCTCGCGCCGCTGCTGGCCTACGCCGACCGCGGCATTTTCGTGCTCTGCAAGACCTCCAACCCCGGCGCGGCGGATGTGCAAGACCTGGCGCTGGCGGATGGCCGCCCGGTCTATCTGGAGGTCGCCCGACGCGCGCGCGACGACTGGAACACTGCCGGAAACATCGGCCTGGTGGTCGGCGCGACCTACCCGCGGGAGCTAGCCGCCGTACGTGCGCTCTGCCCGGAGCTGCCGCTGCTGGTTCCCGGCGTCGGCGCGCAGGGCGGCGAACTGGGGGCGGCGGTCGCCGCCGCGGCGCGCGGCCCGGTGCTGATCAACGCGTCGCGCAGCATCCTCTACGCCTCGGCAGAGGCCGATTTCGCCGGGGCCGCGCGCCGCGAAGCCAGCCGCCTGCGCGATGCCATCAACGCCGCCCGAGAGGGTAAACTGTAGCCGTCCTACCTGCAAAGATAGCCGTCGTGCCGTGTTCAGGCGGCATCCACCTCCTGCCAGCAAGCGGCACGACAATTCACGCAGGACCGCTCTATGCGCCCGGAGCTGCTGATCGACCGGCTGCTGGATCAGATCGACCGCGACCGCTTGCTGTTGCGACGGCTGGCCTGCTATCTGATGCCGGTGCTCCTGCTGCCGATCGGCTTCGCCGTCGCACAGGTCGGGCGCGGGTGGGTCGCCGCCCTGATCGGTATGTTCGGCGGGGCGGTGCTCCTGGTGCAGGCCGCGCTGACCGTCCAGCCGATCCTGGTGCGCGCCCGAATCAACAACCGCGACGTGAGCCGCTACCTCGGCCTTGGCCCGACCGCCGAGCCGCCGTCGCTCGCGCCCGCGGCGGCGCTCGCGCTACCGGCCGCGCTCGTGATGCTTGTCAGCATGATCGCCTTCGGCGCGCCGATCCTCAGCCGGGCGCCGTTGTGGCAGCGCGGCCTGGCGCTCGCGCTCGGTCTATTCGCGATCGTGACGATCTGGCAGCACCTAGCGATGATCGTCGCGAGTCTCGGTACGCTGGAGAGCCGCCTGCGCCAAGCCCGCGAGCGCATCCCAGCCCCGCCGCAGCCCGCCCCGGGCCGCGGCATGCCACCGCTGCTCGACGCGGCGATCGCCCGGCGGGTCGCTGGCATGCCGCTCTCGCCGTTGCCGCTCTCGCCCGGAGCCGTGGCGCTCTTGCGTATCGAAGCCTACCTCGCGCTCCAGGAGGAGCCGGCGCGCGATGAGCACGACCTGCTAGCCGCCATAGGCGCCCTCGCGCACGCCTGCTATGCCGACGAGCGGTGTCACGCGCTTCTCCCGCCGGTCGGCGGCAAAATCTACATGCCGGTGGCCGCGAGTGGCACGATCGCCCAGATGCTTGGCGCCACGGCCCAGGCGCTCGGGATGGACGGCGCCTACTCCGCCTCGCTCGGCACCTGGCTGGTGCGCCTGCCGCCGGCACGCTCCTATCGCGTAGCCGGCCGACTGATCGACGCGATCATCGCGCTGCGCCTGTTGCCCGCCGGTCGCGTCTATCCGCACCATCTCACCGTGCAGGGGGACATGGGCCAGGAGTCGCGCGCCCTCAGCCTGCTGTACCTCGCCTGCGCACCGGTCACGCTGGAGGAACGGCCGGGCCGTGCCGGCGGCGATGAGCGCCCGTTCATTATGCGCGGCGGCGGCGTGTTGGACGACCTCAGCGGGCGCGGGCGAACCCGCGGGCCACGCACCGATTTTGTCGATGGCTTTCTGGTGGTGGATGCGCCGCCGTTCCGCGACCCCGAACAGCTCGCCGCCCACACGCAGAACCTGCGGCTAAAGCAGGTGCTTGGCTTCGGGCTGCTCGCCTTCATGGCAGGGCGCCGTACCCCGCCGGAGGAGGCTGCCGCCGGGCGCTACGCCCTGTTTCGCCGCGAGCTTCGCGAGTTCCTCGCCCGCTACGGTCTGGCCGGCGCGCTGGCGGTCGATTGGCTCGATGGGCGCTGGAGCGACGTCTGGCCGTTGATCGAGCGGACGAACCGGCTCAAGCAGGAGTCGCCCGATTTCCTGGAGGAAGCCGCCGCGCTGCGCGACCGCACCCTCGACGACCTGGAACGGATCGCCACAGCCGGCGTGCTATAATGCGGCTGCGGAAGCGAAGCGTCCGCGATGCGGACGGTTTGGAGGGCCGGCGGCCCTCCACGTTTATTTTCTCGGCGCAGCGGCAGCAGGCCGCAGCCGCGCCGGCGACAGCGGAATTTCAGGGGGGAGCGAAGCCGCCGAACCCCCGCAGCGAGGGAACACCATGTCGGGGAATAACCAGCCCATTCGCCAGCTTGCCGAAAACCGCAAGGCCCGACACGATTATTTCATCGACGAGAGCTTCGAGGCCGGCATGGCGCTGACCGGCAGCGAGATCAAATCGCTGCGCAACGGGCGGCTGAACCTGCGCGGCGGCTATGCGAAGGTCGTCAACGGCGAGATCTGGCTCTACGACATCCACATTTCCCCCTACGAGCAGTCCGGCGCGCACTTCAACCACGAGCCGACGCGCCCGCGCAAGCTGCTGCTGCACCGCCGCGAGATCAACCGGATCGCCGGGCTTGTCGAGCGCCAGGGGTACACCCTGGTCCCGCTGCGCGTCTACCTGAAGGGGCGCCGCGCCAAGCTGGAGTTGGGTGTCGCGCGCGGCAAGAAGTTGTACGACAAGCGCGAGGATATCGCCAGGCGCGAGGCGAAACGCGACATGGACCGCGCGCTGAAGCTTCGCCGCGCGAATTAGAAACATTCCCGCTCCTGATCCGCCACCTATCTGTTTGCGCAGGCCGGCGGCGGCTGGCTATAATAACGCGCAAGGCAGATGAGCCGCCCTCGGGCGGCGCCAGAGACAATCCGGCGCATCGACGCCGCGACCCCTGCAGAGGAGATCCATGAGCCAGGTACCGGCCGGCATGAAGCGCGCAGTACGCGGCGACGCGAATCCGCTCGATACGATCGAGCAGCAGCTACGCGCAAGCATTTTCGGGCAGGATCGGGCGATCGAAGCCATTGTGCGGCTGCTGAACCGCGCGCGCTACGGCTTCGCGGCGGGCAACCCGCGCCGCCCGCGCGCCACCCTCCTGTTCCTCGGCCCCACCGGCGTCGGGAAGACCGAAACCGCCCGCCGGTTGGCGCAGCTGCTCCGCCCGAACGAGGAGGATGCGTTCCTCAAGATCGATTGCTCGCTCTTCAGCCAGGGCCACGAGGTCTCCGCACTGGTCGGCGCGCCGCCATCGTATGTCGGGCGCGACCAGAAGCCGTGGCTGAACCCGGATATCATCGAGCAGGAGAACAGTGTCGTCCTGTTCGACGAGATCGAAAAGGGCCAGCCAGAGCTCTGGAACCTGCTGCTGCAAATCATGGAGGATGGCGAGATTCTCTTGTTGAACGGCGGGCGGCGCGTCTCGTTTGCCCAGAGCATCGTCATCCTGACGTCGAATGTGGGCGCGAAGGAAATGGTCGATTACCTCGACCGCCGCACGATCGGCTTCCGCACGGCGAACAAGGACGTCGAGGCGACCGGCCAGGAGATCTACCAGATCGGCTTCGAGGCGCTGCAGAAGGTCTTCCAGCCGGAGTGGATCAACCGCCTGGATGAGATCGTCGCCTTCCGCCCGCTGTCGAGCGAGACGCTGCGCCAGGTGCTCGACCGGATGCTGCACGAGGCGAACGAGCAGTACCTGCGCCACGGCATCAAGGTGACGCTCAGCGACGAGGCGAAGGAGTATGTGCTGCGCAAGGGGTTCGAGGCGCGCTTCGGGGCACGCCCGCTGCGCAATCAGTTGCTTAAGCTGGTTGAAGCGCCGTTGGCCGACCTGATGGCGTCGGGCGGCATCCCGGGCGGGAGCCATGTATTGGTCGCCTACACCGGCGTTGATCGCCACGGCGAGGCGCTCGAGTTCTACTATGAGGACGCGCCCGCGTTGCTGCTGCGGGCGGAAGAGCTGCGCGCCGCCGAAGTCGGCCGGGTGGGCGCCGGCAGCGGCGACACGCCGCAGCAACCGAGCGTCGGCCTTTCCGCCGACCGCGGCACGACCATGGAGCACACCGCCGCGCCGATCGGCGCCCGCGGCCCAGGCATCCGTCCGCGCCGCGGGTTTGACACCGAGCGCTGAACGCGCTCGTCCCGGGATGCTCCACTGACTCGCGCGCCGATCTCGCCACCGCTCCGGGCTCACAGCGCCGCGGCGGGGTCGCGTCCGGCGCGCGCGACATGCTGCGCCGCCACCTCGGCGGCGAAGGCCGCCGCCACGAGCGGCTCGCCCGTCTCACGCAGGCGCACCAGCAGCGCCGCGGCGAAGACATCCCCTGCGCCGGTCGGGTCGTGCTCATCCACTGGCACCGCCGGAATGTCGTGCGGGCGACCGTGGACGAACACCGTCGCCCCGGCCGCACCGCGGGTCAGCGCGACGAGCCGACAATGGCGCGCGTACGCCCGCGGGAGGCGTTCATCCCCCTGTACATCCTCGATGCTCAGCACCAATGCGTCGATCCGCCGGAGTAGCTCCGGCAGCGGCGCCCAGCGCCGATAGCGCACCGGCGCGGGCAGCGGCGGCGACCAGGCGCGCATCCAGCCCTGCGGCGTCACGCCGAGCAGCGCCTTGGGAAAGGCGAACACCAGCGACTCGGGGATCTCAGCGAGCACCGGCCCCAGATGCACAATCGGCGCGGCGCGCCAGGCTGGCGGGATATCCGCCAGATCGAGCGGCGGCGCGTCTGCGTGCAGCAGTTGCTGCCGGCTGGCGGGGGTGTAGCGGTTCTCGAAGATCGGTGCGGTGGGCGACGCGGTGAAGGCAACCGGATTCTCGGCGGGCCATGTAGCGGGCAGGCTGGACGGCGCCGAGACGACAGCGACCCGCTGCCCCAGGCGCGCGGCGGCCAGGCCGGCGTACAGCGCCGTGCCGCCCGGCGCGAACGTGCCATCCGGCAGCAGGTCGCGCGTGAAGTGGCCGAGCAGCAGGTAGTCTGGGCGCATCGGGGCGAAAAAGAAGCAAGCGGCAAGAACCGGCGGTCGCCCGTCCTTACCTCTCACTGCTGCTTGTCTGCTGCTACTGCTTGGCGGGGTAGATGACAACCTTGCGGTTCTCGCCCTCGCCGCTGCTCTCGGTGTAAACGGTCGGATCGTCGCGCAGTGCCAGGTGGACGATGCGGCGCTCGTAGGCGCCCATCGGTTCGAGCGTGAGCGGCCGGCCGCTCTGGCGCACCCGCTCCGCCATGCGGCGCGCCAGCCCTTCGAGCGACTCCTGGCGACGCTGGCGATAGTTGCCGATATCCACGATGATCTGCGGCCACTTCTGCACCCGCCGGCTGACGAGCAGGTTCACCATGAACTGCACCGACCGCAGCGTCTCGCCGCGCCGGCCGATCAGCAGGCTCATCGCCTCCTCGTCCGCGCCTTCGACATGCAGCGTGATCGTCTCCTCCGGGTCGCCGCGCTGGCTTGGGGCGGTGGTGCGAACGGCGGTCACATAGCCGTGGATGTCCATTCGCTCCAGCAGGTCCTCCAGAATGCGGCGAGCGATCTGCTCGACCGACGCGCCGCTCTCATCACGCACCGGAGGAGCGGTCGGCTCGGCGTCATCGTCCACAGCCGTCACGCGCACGAGCGCCTCTTCGTCGTCACCGCCGCTTTCCAACACTTCGATCGCGACCTCGTCGCGATCTTTGCCGAGCTGAGCGAGCGCCAGCTGAATTGCTTCTGCGACAGTCCGTGCGCTGATCTCGATGCTCTTCATAACGTCCTCTGTCGAGCGGGCGCGGGCGGCGCGCGCATGATGGCCCGGCTAGCGGCGGGAGCGTTTCCGGCGCGGGTTGCTGGCCGCCATCGGGCGGCGCGCCGCGGCTTCGTCGGCCGCACCGGCTGTATCGGCGCCGTCGGTCGGTTCATCCGCCGGCGCGTCCTCGCCGGTCAGCGGCCCCATCACATCCCAAAAGGTGCGCCTGACCGCCGCCGCCTCTCCGGTGCTGCCCGCCACGCCATTCCCCACGGCCACCGTGGCGCCGCCAGCGGCCGCGCCAGCAGCGGCCGGCGTGGGCAGCGTGGCGGGCGGCAGGAAGCCGTTGAAATCAGCAGGCAGGAACTTCAGGTAGTTCGCCAGCGAGCCCCAACCGGAGATCACGACCTGCTGGATCATCGAGAGGATGCTGCCGGTCACCCAATAGAGCACCGCACCGCTTGGAAAGATGAAGCCGATATAGCCAAAGATGAAGGGCAGCACCAGCATGGACTGCGTCATAGCTTTCTGCTGCGGATCCTGCACGCGCGGCATCGCCATGACCTGGACGATGAGTTGGAGCAGCACGGAGAGGATCGGCAGGATCCAGAAGGGGTCCGGCTTGCCGAGATCCGGCAGCCAGAGGAAACCGCCGACCAGCCGGCTGCTGGTGAGCGCGGCGGTCATCGGCGCGGTGGCGACGCCGGCGCCACCGAGCACAGTCACCATCGCCGCGAGCGCATGCTCCGAGAGTGGCACCTGGGTCAGGTTGATTACCGCCTGATACACGGCGAGAAAGATCGGAAGCTGAAGCAGGAGCGGCAGACATCCCCCGGCGGGGTTGATCTTATACTCCTTGTACAGCTTCATCGTCTCCTGGGTGTAGCGCTGCTGATCCTTTCCGTACTTGCGCTGCAAGTCTTTCAGCAGCGGCTGAATCTCCTGCATCCGCCGGGTGGAGCGGATGGAGGTGATCGTCAGCGGCAGGATGACGAGGCGGGCGACGACCGTAAACAGAATGATGCCGAGGCCGGCACTACCCGTCCAGCTCGAGAATGTGAGCAGGACGTTCTCGAGGAGATGAACGAAGGCATTCCAGATCTGGAGCATAAACAGGATACCTTCCGCGCATTACTGATCCGCCGGGCCGGCACGCCAGATGCCAGCGCGCCGCAGCAGATGTTCGACCGCCGCCCGGAGCTCGGTAAACGGCACCGTGGCCACGGCCGGCGAGCGAACGACGAAGACCAGATCCCAGCCAGGGGCGACATACGGCAAGACAAGCCGCACCGCCTCGCGCGTACGCCGCCGCGCGCGGTTGCGCTCGACCGACCCGCCGATGCGTTTGCCAACGACAAACCCGCAGCGGGGCGCCCGGCGGCGGCTCGGAGCAGCGTTCAGGATGAGCAGCGGCGTCTCCCAGCTTCGCCCCTCACGTCGCACCCGGGAGAATTGCTCAGGCCGCCGAAGCCGGTACGTGCGCTTCATCGCAGCAACTGCGCGGTGATCGGCGATCAGGGGGCGTGTGTCGCCCCGCCGGTACGGCCCACCGCGCTTACCGATGCCCGCGTCGCACGCCGCGGCGCTCGTTGCTGACAGACAGCTTCCAGCGGCCACGCAGCCGGCGCCGCCGCAGCACATTGCGCCCGTCCTTGTCCTCCATCCGGTGAAGAAAGCCATGCTTGCGCCGGCGCGGGATGCGCTTCGGCTGCCAGGTTCGCTTCGGCATTGTCGGTTCAACCTCTAGATTCCAGCGTGCGGCCGCGCGGGCCGGATCGAACGCTATCGCGTGCGCGTCGTGTTCCGGCACACAAACACCCACGGCTGCCTGCTACGGCAACACGACGCGCAATTATACCCATTACCGGAACGGACTGTCAAATGACAGGCGTTACGCAGCCGCCTGCCGCGCGGGGGGTGTGGCGGGCCTGTGGCCGCCACGGAGCGCGTGCTCGCGCACCCGTGACCCGGAAGCGGTTCTGACGAGGGGTCGCACCGCTCCACCTTTCCAGCGCGTCAGCCGCGGCAATGGAAGAGAGGCGCCAGGCGGCGCCTCTGTCCTGAGAAGCTGTCTGAAACACGCACAGCGGAGGGGTTGGGGGATCGCCGGCCCGCAGACGACGTCCTCCCCCGCCGGGCGGTCGGAGGCGCAGCCACCGACCGCCCGGCGGGACATCAGGGTCTGAGCGGCCGCTCCAACGCCTCGGGAGACGCTACTCGTCGTCGTTTAGTTGCTGGAGCGTGCGCCGCAGCGCCTCACGCTGGCGGCGGCTGATGCGGTCGTCGTCTTCGTCGTTATCGTCGTCGTAGCGTCGGCGGCGCTCGTTGCGGCCGCTCCCGCCATACTTCGAGAGCAGATCTTCAAGCGTCGCATTGCCGACCGGCTCCTCGTCCGCTGCGTCCGCCTCGGCGCGGGTGGTTTCGCCCAGAGGCGGGGACGAGGCCCGCTCAGGGCGGAAGCCGCGCTCCGGCCGGTCGGGGCGGGGGCCGCGCTCCGGTCTGACGCTCTCGGGTTGCTCGCGCGGCCGGTCCTCCAGGCGGCGGCTCAGGCTGATGCGCTTGCTCTGCGGATCGACGCCGAGCACCCGCACCGTCACCTTATCGCCGACCTGGACGGCGTCCTCCACCCGCGCGACGCGCTGATCGGACAGCTCGGAGATGTGAATCAGGCCATCGCGCCCGACGCCGATGTCGACGAACGCGCCAAACGGCGCGAGGCCACTGACCGTTCCCTCGATGATCTGGCCTTTCTCCAGCGTCTGCATGCGATGCTCGCGCTCGGCGCGCCGCAGGCTCAGGCTGATGCGGCTGCCCGCCGCATCGACCTCGAGCAGTTTGAAGGTGTATTTCTGCCCGACCTGCACAGCGTCCTCGGCCTTCTCCACCCGACCCTCGGCCAGCTCCGAGATGTGTACCAGCCCGTCCTTGCCGACGCCGATATCGACGAACACGCCGAACGGGGCGATGCCGGTGACGGTACCCTCCACCATGTCACCCACTCGCAGCGAGGCGAGCAGTTCACGGTTGAGTTCCGCTTTCTTGGGCCGGCGCGGCCCGCGCGGCTCGCTGCGCTCCTTTGAACGCATGGTCAGACTGATGCGCCGCCCATCCGGCTCGACGGACTTGACCCGCACCTTCACGGTGTCGCCGATTTTGACGATATCGCTCGGCGACTCGATCCGGGTGTCGCTCATCTCGGAGATGTGCACCAGCCCGTCCCGTCCGACGCCGATATCGACGAAGATGCCGTAGAGCGCGATCGACGTGACCCGCCCTTCCAGCTCCATGCCGGGCTGGAGATCCTTGACGCGCCGGGGCTTGCCGTCCTCCTCCACCGGTGTATAGCTGGCTTCGGCCGACGCATCGGCAGTGGGCGCCCCCGCGGCCGGCGCCACATCCGGCGTCGTCTCGGCCGGTGTGTCGGCAGCGGGCGCCGCCGCGGCCGGGGCACCGACCGCTCGTTCCTGGTCCGTCTCCCCGGATGCCACCGCTGTCGCCGTCGCTTCCGGCGGTGGCACGCGTTCGGTGGCGCCGGCCGTCTCGACCGGCTCCGCCTCGTTCAGCGGCCCGCCGGTCACCGTGATCGCCGGCGCATCGGTCACGGCCGGCTCGGCCTGGGCTTCCGGGCGCGCCAGGGCCGCGGGTTCACCCGGCGCTGCGTCGGCAGTAGGCGCGGTCCCGGCGGCCGGTTCAGCCGGTGTGGCCTCGGCGGGGGGGGCTGGTTCGTCACGCGCCGCGTCGCCTGCTGTCGCCTGAGCGGCTTCCGCAACAGCGGCCTGGGGCGACGCCGGCGATACACCCGCGATGTGCTCGCCGGCGGCGCCGTTGCCGCGCAGCTCCTCCTGTTCCTCGACGGGGCGCTCCTGGTTGGTCATAACCGACGATCCTCCACTCAGTGGGCTTCCTTTGCGCACGACAGGCGCGGTGCGCCTGAATCCTGGTTCATTTCAGCGACGGAGCTCCGCCCGCACGAGATCGGCAAGCCCGCCCTCTTTGATGCTTTCCAGCCGATGATAGCTTCCCTTGAGATGCTCGGCAAGCTGGCGCGCCAGCCCGCGCTCGAAAACCGGATGCTCGGTATCGATGACGACGGCATGGATCGACTGCGCCGCGATAAAATCCGAGAGGAGGTACGACTCCTGCTGCGGCGGCAGGTCGCCCATGGCGACATTCGCCTGTCCGTCCGTCAGGATCACCATCAGCGGCATCACCTCCGGGTCGCGCCGGCGGGCGCGCTCGAGCACCTGGTAGCCCAGCAGCAGCCCACGCGAGAGCGGGGTCTTGCCACCGGTCGGCATCGTCTGAAGCTGTTTCTGCGCCAGTTCAACGCTGTTCGTCAGCGGCAGCAGCAGCGTGGCGTAATCGCGCTGGAACGACACCAGCCCGACCTGGTCGCGCCGCTGATACGCATCGCGCAGCAGCGACAGCACGGCGGCCTTGGTCGCTTTCATCCGCTCGTCGGCGGCCATGCTCCAACTGGCATCGACGACAAAGCAGACGGCATTGCGTGTCTTGCGCACCCGTACCTTTTGCCGCATATCGCTGCGCCGCAGCAGCATTTTGCGCGGCGTATCGCCGGGGGAGCCCGCCCGCCGCCCGCGCTGATAGGGCGCGGCTTCGCGCAACGTCGCGTCGAAGGCCAGGTCGGTCACCCGGCGCTGCGGCCGGCTGCTGATGTAGCGCCCCTGCTTGCGCGAGGTGCGGGTGCGGCTGCGCTTCCCGGCCGCCCGCCGCTGCATCCGGTCGCGCTCGGCTTCGAGCCGGCGCGGCTTGAACGTCTCGCCCGGAGCGACCTGCGTCTCGCCGCCGCCCTGCCCCGCGCTTTGCTGGTCGCCATCGGCCAGGCGCCCGGATGCGCCGCTCGGCGCGGGCCCGGTCTCACCCGCCGTATCCCGCTCCTGGCCATCCGGCGGCGCGGCACTCACCGACTCTTTTTTTTTACCCCATCGACCTGGGTGGCGTCCTGCGCGTCCGCATCGCGCGCGGCGCGCTCCAGCACCGCGTTGATGCGCTCCTCGTCCAGCCGCACTTCGGTGAAGGGCTGGCGGCGCATGCGGTGGGGCAGGGCAAGTTCCGCGGCGAGGCGGATATCTTCGATCGTCAGGTGCGCCCGCCCGGCCCACGCCGCATGCGTTCGCGCTGTTTCGAGAATCGCCAGGTCGGCGCGGTGGCCGTCGACCCCCAGTTCGAGCGCCAGGGCGGCCACCGCCGCCAGGTCGCTCCGGGCGATCTCAACCGCCGGCAGCACAGCGCGGGCGCGGATGATCCGCTCGGCCAGCTCGCGCTCGGCGTCCGCCCATTGCGCGGCGAACCCTTCCGAATCGCTTTCGAACGCCATGCGCCGCTCGATCACCGCGACGCGCCCGGCGACAGTCGTGATGCCGCTGATCTCCACCACCAGCCCGAAGCGGTCGAGGAGCTGCGGCCGCAGTTCGCCTTCCTCGGGGTTCATAGTGCCGACGAGGATGAAGCGGGCTGGGTGGGAGATACTGATCCCTTCGCGCTCGACGGTGTTCACGCCCATGGCGGCGGCGTCCAACAGCACGTCCACCAGGTGATCGTCGAGCAGGTTGACCTCATCCACATACAGCAGGCCACGGTTCGCCTGCGCCAGGAGGCCCGGCTCGAAGCGGCGCCGCCCTTCGGCGATCGCGTGCTCCAGGTCGAGCGAGCCGACGACCCGGTCTTCCGAGGCGGCGACGGGCAGCTCCACCAGCGGCGTCGGGCGGAAGGTGACCGGCAGCGCTTCGCCGGCTTCGAAGCGCGCCCGCACCTCATCGGACATGAGGGCAGGGTTCGACGGGGAACTATTGTAGGGATCGTCGGCCACCACGTCGATCGGAGGGAGCAGCCGCGCCAGGCTGCGCACGGCGGTCGATTTGGCGGTGCCTTTCTCGCCGCGGATCAGCACCCCCCCAACACGCGGGTTCACCGCGTTCAGGAGCAGCGCGCGCTTTAGGCGCTCCTGCCCGACGATTGCACTGAATGGATAGACCGGCCGGGAGGTCACCATGATCGATTCTTCACGCAACAAAATCCCTCCAGCCACGGCGAGCGGCCGGAGGTTCCTGCGACAATGCGTCTCCGGGTGGGGGCGCTGCGGGAGCCAAGACCGACACGACCTTACGCTGCCACCGAATAACGTACTACGACCAAGCCGCGTGCGGCGCTATTGTCGCATAAGCAAAGCTAAAAGTCAAATAGCGCTGCCGGTTATCGACAGCTTTTCCACACCCTCTTGACATAGCACACCTGTTTGACTTATAATTGCTGAGACATCTGTTCGGAACAGACGTTCTTCATCTGTCGCGGCGGCACAAGCCGGCGCGCACAGCCGCAGCCAGGGAAAGGACTCGACCATGCGCGCGCGAACGGCAGACAGGCTCTCGGCTCGCCAGCAAGAGATTCTGAACTATGTTGAGGAGTTCATTAGCGAGCATGGCTTCCCCCCGGCGATCCGGCAGATCCAGGAGGGCCTCGATATCTCCTCGACGTCGGTTGTCGCCTACAATCTGCGGGCGCTTCAGGCGCGCGGGCTGATCGACCGGCAGGACAAGGTGTCGCGCGGCATCAAGCTCACCCGGTCGCGCACCAAGGCGTTGTCGCTGCCAGCGCCCAGCCAGACCTTCTTCTCCGTGCCGCTGCTCGGCGTGATCACCGCCGGCGCGCCGCTGCCCGACCCGGAGGATACCTCGGACGCGCCGACGGAAACGGTCGACGTGCCGGCCGAGCTGGCCCCACCCGAGCGCTTGAAGGACGTCTACGCGCTGCGGGTGCGCGGCCACTCGATGATCGATGCGCTGATCGACGACGGCGATATCGTGCTGATGCGCAAACAGGAGACCGCGGAGAACGGCCAGATGGTCGCCGCGTATATCGAGGACGAGAACGCCGTCACCCTCAAGAAGTTCTATCGTGAGGGGAACCGCGTACGGCTTCAGCCGGCGAACGTGACGATGGACCCGATCTACGTGGATGCCTCGCGGGTGCGAGTGCAGGGGCGCGTGGTCGGGGTGATCCGCTCGATGTACCACTGACCGGGGCTGGCCGTCGCGGCAAGACAACGGCCCGGTGCGGCTGATCGCACCGGGCCGTTGTTGGTTGCTTCCGCAGGCTCCGCGTAGGTGGATGGCAGGCGACCATGCACCACGCGGGAAGTGTCATGCCGTCCCAGCCGAATCCTCTGATGCCGCGAGCCTCGGGCGGAACTTGTAGCCGTAGACCAGCAGCCCCTCCGGCCCGATGTCGCGCAGCCGGCGCGTCACCATCTCGACCGGCATGCCGATCGCCAGCTCCCCGGCGTCACAGTCGGTCAGTTGCGCGGTGATCAGCGGCCCCTCCGCCAGGCGCACCAATGCCAGCACGTAGGGCGCCTCGTAGCCCGCCGGCGGCTGCCGCACGACGCTGAACGAGTAGATCTCGCCGCGGCCGCTGAGGGCGAACGGCTGCCACTCTTCGCCAGCCGGCTCCGGCGGAAAGCGCACCTCCCCGCTCGTCGCGTGGCGCTGCCCCTCCAGCCGATAGCGCGCGGCCCGCTGCCGCCAGTGTTTCGCCAGGTCCATCCTGTTCCTCCCACGGCCCCGCCGCCGGCCGCTATTCCATCTCCACCTGCAGCCCGCCTACCCAGCCGGCGGCGAGATTGTAGAACAGCGCTGCGATGGCGCTGAAAATGCCGCCGAACAGGGCATACAGCACGATGCCGATGACGTAAAAGACGATCCCGCCGCCAAGAAACAGACCGAACATCCCGGCGCCCTGCCGCCCGCCGGCCGCCCCGGCGAGCATGCCGCCGAACGCCAGCTGCGCCAGCAGCACCAAACCGCCGACGATGACCCACAACAACCCGTAGAGCACCGCGCCAACCTTGAACGCCGAGCCGATCGAGATTCGCCGGATGGTCCGCATGACGGCCTCCTCGTTACAGGGACGGTTTGTGGAGCATACTGCGTCCACGCATCCAATAGGAACGAGTCGCCGCGCGGCTTTTTGCATTACTCCCGCACCAGCACGTGCGTCGCGGCGGTCGCGCCGATCCCGCCCAGGCACTGCGCCAGCGCCACCCGCGCCCCAGGCGCTTGCGCCGCGCCGGCCTCGCCGCGGAGCTGGCGCACCAGCTCCACCACCTGGTAGACGCCGTTCGCGCCGACGACATCGCCGCGCGCCTTGCAGCCGCCGCCGGTCGCCAGCGGCGTCGCGCCCGCCGGCGTGATCGCGCCCTCGCGGCCGAGCTGCACGCCCGTACCGCGCGCGGCGAAGCCGCACGCCTCCAGCGCCAGCACCGCCGCGATCGCGTGCGGGTCGGTCAGCTCCAGCACATCCACCTCTGCCGGGGCGAGCCGGGCAGCCCGCAGCGCCGCCCCCGCCGAGCGGGCCGCCGCCTCCAGCCAGAGCGGGTCACGGCGGGCGTGCAGCGCCAGGGCGTCGGTCGCCAGCGCCGAGGCGGCGATCCGCACCGGGGCGCCGCCGAGCTCGCGGGCCAGCCCCTCGTTCACCAGCAGCAGCGCCGCCGCGCCATCGGCCGCCGTCGGGCTGTCGAGCAGCACGATCGGATCGGCCACCGGGGCGGACGCACGCACCTTCTCCGCGGTGATCGCGAAGCGATAGAGCGCGCCGCGGTTGCCGGCCCCGTTGGCGTGGGCGTTCACCGGGAACGGCGCGAAGTCCGCGGCGCTGTAGCCGTACTCGTGCATATAGCGCCGCATCAGCAGGGCCCACTGCGCCGTGGGCGTGACCCCGTGGACACCCTCCCAGTCGGCGTCGGCGCTGAGCGCGAGCGCCGCCTCGAGCCGCCCGTCGAGCACGTCGGTCACCTTCTCGACACCGACGACTGCGACGGCATCGTGCGCGCCGCCGGCCACCGCCAGGTACGCCTGGCGCAGCGCCACCCCGCCGGACGCACCGCCGGCTTCCACGGTTAGCGCCTCGATGCCGCACATGCCGGCGGCCACGGCGACCGCCGGCCCGAGCTGGGCCTGGGTGCCGAGCGCCGCACCAAGCGCGTTGGCGACGTACAGCGCACCGACCCGCCCTGGATCGACCGGGCCGAGCGCGGCGGCCAGCGCCTCCGCCGCGAGCGAGGCCGCCGTCCGGTCCCAATACTCCGCCACCGGCGTGGCGCCCGCACCGACGATGTAGACGTTGTGCATGCTCGTCCTCACTCCATCACCAGTTTGCCGCGCCACTTCGCGTAGATCGCGTAATCGACGAAGCGCTCGCGAGCGAGGTAGGCCGCGGCCAGTGGCGCGCGCCCCCGCCGCTCGCGGATCGCCTCTGTCACCCGCAGCGCGTAGGCATCCGAGCCGGAGCCGGAGCCGTAGGCCGCCACGAAGATCGTCTCGCCGGGCCGGGCAACGTCGAGCACGGCGCAGAGGCCGAGCAGCGCCGCCGCGGAGTAGGTGTTGCCGATCCGCGGCGCGAGCAGGCCGGGCGCGATCTGCTCCGGCGTAAAGCCGAGCTGTTTGGCGGCGACCTGCGGAAAGCGGGCGTTCGGCTGGTGAAACACCGCGTAGGTGAAGTCGGACGGTTTCGCGCCGAGGTCGGCCAGCAGCCGCTCGGCGGCGCCGCGCGTCTGGTGAAAGTAGGCCGGCTCGCCGGTGAAGCGGTTGCCATGCACCGGATAGGGCCGGTCGGCGCGGCGGAAAAAGTCGGGCGTGTCGTTCACATAGGAGACGGTCGCGTCGATCGTCGCCAGCGCGTCCTCGGCCGGGCCGACCAGCAGCGCCGCCGCGCCCGCCGCCGCGGTGTACTCCAGCGCATCGCCGGGGCGGCCCTGCGCGGTATCCGCGCCGATCGCCAGCGCGTAGTCCATCATCCCGCTGCCGACCATGCCCATCGCCGCCGTCAGCGCCTCGGAGCCGGCCTTGCAGGCGAACTCCCAATCGGCGGCGCTGACCCACGGGGTCGCGCCGAGCGCCTCGGCGACCAGCGTGCCCGACGGCTTGACCGAGTACGGGTGGCTCTCGCTACCGACCCACACCGCCGATAGCCGCGCGGCGTCGAGGGCGGCGCGCGCCAGGGCGTTGCGCCCCGCCTCGATCGCCATGGTCACCGTGTCTTCATCCGGCCCCGGCACACTCTTGGCCTCGACCGGCACGCCGCCCTGCCCATCCGCCCAGACGCGGGCGATCTCGCAGGCGGCGATGCGGTAGCGCGGAATGTAGGCGCCGTAGCCGGCGATGCCGACAGGTCTGGCAGGTTGCATCATGGTTGGGCTCCTGTGGGTGTCATCCCGGTTGGGCCGAGGACGTGTGGGCGAAGGACGGACGCAGCGCGGCAACCCGCAGCCGGGGCGAGCGCGCAGTGCATCGCTCGCCACCGCGCAAGCGCCAGCGGTGCTCCGGGAGATCAGTCGCCGTAGGCGCGCGGCCGGCTGGCGCGCAGCTCTTCGAGCAGCGCCTCAGCGCGCGACGGCTTGATCAGCGACTCCGCGACCATGCGGGCAGCGATCTCGTCCACCTCAGCGCCGTGCGCGCCGGCAGCCAGGGCGACCTGGCGGGCATGCAGGCCCATATGCCCGCGCTGGATTCCTTCGGTGGCGAGCGCGCGCAGGGCGGCCAGATTCGAGGCAAGGCCGGCGCAGACGCAGATCTCGGCCAGCTCGTGGGCGTGCCGTACTCCAAGCAACTTGAGCGCCGCCTGAGCCGCCGGGTGCACCTTGGTCGCCCCGCCGACGATCCCGACCGCCAGCGGCATCTCCAGCGTGCCGACCAGGTTGCCCTCGGCATCGCGCTCCCAGACGGAGAGCGAGGTGTAGCGCCCATCTCGCGCGGCGTAGGCGTGTGCGCCGGCCTCTACCGCGCGCCAGTCGTTGCCGGTAGCGATCAGCACCGGGTCGATGCCGTTGAGGATGCCCTTGTTGTGGGTCGCAGCGCGGTACGGGTCCGCCGCCGCAAAGGCATAGGCCCAGAGAATGCCCTCGACGACCTCGTCCCCTTCCAGTCCATCGCGGGCGAGCGCGGCCGCCGGAACGACGGCCCGGGCCCGCGAAAGGCGGCGGTCGGAGAGGTTCGAAAGAATGCGCAGGTAGGCCCGCCCGCCGGTGATCTGCTCCAGCAGTGGCGCGACCGCCTCGGCCATGGTGTTGATCGCGTTCGCACCCATGGCATCGCGGCAGTCGATCAGTAGATGCACGATCAGCATCGGCCCCATCGGGCTGCTGTCGAGCAGGCGCACCTCGACCTCCTGCGCGCCGCCGCCGAGCGCCAGCAGGCTGCTGCTCTGCCGGTTGGCGAGCGCAAGGATCTCGTCGCGGCGGGCGAGGATATCGTGGCGGGCGCGATGCGGATCGGCGATCTGCACCAGTTGCACCTGGCCGATCATCACCGGCGCGGTGGAGCTGGCCTGGAAGCCGCCGCCCGCGCGCGCCAGTTTGGCCGCATAGCTGGCCCCGGCGACGATCGACGGCTCCTCCACGACCATCGGGATAAGCACATCCCGACCGTTGATCTGGAAATTGGTCGCGATGCCGAGCGGCAGGTTGAATGTCCCAACGACATTCTCGATCATCTTATCGGCACGTTCGACGCTCAGGGCGCCCGTGCCGCCGTGCAGCATGCGCAGGTCGTCGTCGGTCAGGCTGTCGAACGACTTGACCGCCTGGAGCCGCTCGAATGGATTTAGCTGGTAAAAGCCGCTGAGACGTGAGTTGTAGGTTGCCATCGCGTCGTCCTTTAGTCGTGCGATATCAGCGGCAAACATTCCGAGAGGCGGGGCGCGCGGGAGTTCTCCGCGCCGCGACCCACCCCTCGTTGGGCGCCGGCCGTTACCTTTTCTACGCGCATCATAGCACATCGGCTCTTCGAAAGGGTCAGAAAAAGCTGCCAAAAGCTATCAATCCACTGCCGCAGGCTTTCAGGCCGGCGCGGGTCATATGGTATGATGCCGGTCGATCGGGGCCGGACACGGGAATACTTGCTATGGGACGGATGCCCTTTGTCCTGCTGCTGGCGCTGGCCGCCGGGCTCACCACCTGCACCAACAGCACGATGCCCATGCCCGCCAGGGATGCGCCGCTGGCTGTGACGCCGCTGGCGGATGGTGTGCGCCTGGCAGCCGGCGGGCGCCCGCTCACGACCCTCGGCTATCTGTACCGCGACACGGATGGGCTGCGCCTGGTGGATGGGCTCTCGTTCAGCCAGGGGAGCGCACCCATGCCGCTTGCGCCTGCAGCAGCGCAGCTCTGGCTAGACGACCAATCGATCGCGCCGGCGCAGCAGGCCGGTCAGGCGGCCTACGGCGCGGTGCTCGCACGCGGGCGGCTGGACGGCCCGGGGCGCTACGGCCCGGGCGGCCGCTACGGCTACCGGCTGGCGGATGCTCAGCTTCAGCCGGTAACCCCGTCTGAGACAACCATCCGCGCTCTGCTGGACGGTCCCGATCCCCTCCGGCAGCGCTTCGTCCGCCTTCAGGGGGGTCTGATCGTGTTGCCGGATTCGGCGCTGCTGGTGGAGCGCCTGGAGCCGGGCGGTGCGCCTGCGACGAACGCTCGCCAGATCAAGCTCGCCGCGCCACTGCGCGACAGTGCCCTGCTCCGCCGGCTGCACGCCACGCCGACGGGAGCTGTGCGGTACGGCCCGGTCCAGATCGAGGGCTTGTGGAGCGGGCGATTGCTGGCGCCGCTGGCGATCCGGCCGGCGATGTAGGGCGGCGGCCGCGGCGGAGCACGCGCGGAAGCCCGCCCGCGCCGCCGCAACCACCACGCAGGCGGGCTTGGTGCACCAAGCCGGCGCCTTCAGGTCCAAGGCGTCGGAGAACATCGCAGCCCTGCCTGCTCGTGCGAGCGCCTTGACTCTCCCCCTCCGTGTGCTATACTTCACAATAACCCTGCGAAGGCTGGAGCAGAATGGCGCGGTTTCGGGGAACGTTACCGGATCGGGGCCACCCGGGCCATGGCGTAGGGGACGGCGGTGATCGGCGCGATATACGCCGTGCGACGGGTGATCGGCCAGATGTCTGTTTTCAGAACCCCTGCCGCAGCAACAACGAACCAATCAACACAATACGAGGAGAGACCGATGGGGCAGCAGCTTCGCTTAGTGATCGCGGACGACGACTCTCTCACCAGAATGAACCTCCGGGAGACCCTGGTCGGGCTGGGGTACCTGGTCGTGGGCGACGCCGGGGATGGGTCGAGCGTCATCCATCTGGCGCGCGAGCTTCGGCCGGATCTAGTGATCATGGACATCAAGATGCCAAAGTTGGATGGCATCCAGGCAGCGAAGGTGCTGACCGAGGAGCGCATCTGTCCGGTGCTGCTCCTGACCGCGTACTCGGATCGCGAGCTTGTCGAGCGGGCGCTGGACGCGGGTGTGGGTGGGTACATCGTCAAGCCGTTCCGCGACGCGGAACTGCTGCCGGCGATCGAGATCGCCCTGGCCCGCTACGCCGAATTCCGCGAGATGGACAAGCAGATCAACGATCTGAAGGAGACGCTGGAAACGCGCAAGCTGGTCGAGCGGGCAAAAGGGGTGCTGATGGACACGCAGGGCCTGAAGGAGCAGGAAGCCTTCCGCAAGATCCAGCAACTCTCCATGAACACACGCAAGTCGATGCGCGAGATCGCGCAGGCGATTCTGCTGACAGCCCAGATCGACAAGTAGGTGCTCCCCGTGGCGAGCGCGGAGCCACAGCCCTCCGAGCCGGGCGCGCCTGGGGCGCGGGCGCGCCCGTGGTGGCGCGCGGCGCTGCCCTTCGCGCTGACAGCGCTGGCCGCCATCGGCGTGAGCCTGGTGCTGCAAGCCACGCTGTTGCGCCCCGCGCCGCTCACCGTGGTGATCCCAACCCGTGTGCCAGCGACCCCAGCGCCCACGCCCGTCCCGCCGACGCCCCCGCCGACGCCCGCCGCCAGCGGCGATCAGGCGCCGGCCATCGCCATCCTTCGGCAGGAGATCGCCGATCTGCGCGCTGGGCAGAACCAACTCTGGACGGCGATCTACCTCGCCAAGGCGCTCAACCTGGTCTCCGACGCTGAGGCAACCCTGCGCGACAACGACCTGGCCGGCGTCGACCAGCGGCTGGTCGCGGCCGACGACTCGCTGGCGCTGGCCTACGAGCGCGCCGGCGTGGCACTGAAGGACCCGATCGAGGAGCGCCGGCGCGAGATCGACCGGCTGCGCGATGACCTGTTTCTCCGCCCCGAGGGCATGGACGGGCGCCTGGCGCTGCTGCGTAGCCTGATCCTCGCGCTGATCGAGGCAGGAAGCTGAATCATCGCGATGCTGCACGTCCGGCGCCGGGTGCTCGCTCCATCACCCGGTCACCCGCTCGCCCGCGCACCCCTTCACCCCACCACCCGCCGATCAATGCTCCCCCGCCCAACTGGCAGCATCCGGCAGGTCCACGTCGCGCAGCACGCGGTCGTCCGGCGTCGCTGGCGTATCGCTCGGGCGTAAGGCCCGGAGCGCCTCGACCTCGGCGCGGCGGTAAAGCCGGCCCCGCCCGACCTTCCGACGATAGGAGCGTAAGACGCCGCGGCTGACGTACGCATAGATCGTCGCCTTTTTCACGCCGAGCCGCCGGGTCGCTTCGTCGATATCCAGATATTCCTCGCCATCGATCTCCTGCACGGCTCCCCTCCCCCTTGCGCACTGTCACCCGCCAGTATACGCGCGCGGCGCGGCGGCGTCAACCTGTATCAAGCTATATCAATGTATATTGACTTTCATCAAGCGACGTGGTAACATGAGAGCCGCCTGGAAGACTTCCAGCGGAGGAGTCGGGGGCCATGGGCGTTCAAAAGACACCCTGCAGGCGGCAGCCGCCGAACCCTCCCGTTTCAGGCGGCTTCTGAGTGCGGACAGGGATGGAGCCCGGGAGCGCGTGAGAGGAGCATGGCGATGACAGGCACAGCGGCTGTAACCCGTGGGCTGGAAGGCGTCGTCGCCGCCAGCACCGCGCTAAGCACCATCGACGGCGCGGCCGGCCGGCTGCGCTACGCCGGCTACGATATTCACGAACTGGCGGATCATGCGACGTACGAGGAGGTTTGCTACCTACTGTGGCATGGCGACCTGCCAGCTCCGGCGGAGCTAGCGGCATTCACGGAACAACTCGCCGCCGCGCGCACGCTGACCGCCGACGAGCTGGCGCTGGTCGCCGCGACGCCCCGCCGCGGCCACGGCATGGACGCGCTGCGGACGATGGTCTCAGCGCTGGCGCAGCTCGACCCGCGCGCGGACGATACCAGCCTGGCCGGCGCGACGCGCATCGGCCTGCAGGTGACGGCCAAATTGCCCGCGCTGATCGCTGCCTGGGACCGTGCGCGCCGCGGGCTGGCGCCGCTGTCGCCCGATCCAGCGCTCGGCCACGCCGCCAATATCCTGTTCATGCTGCACGGCACGCCCCCCACCGACGCCGAAGCCCGCGCGCTCGACTCGTACATGGTGCTGCTCGCCGAGCACGGGCTGAACGCCTCGACCTTCGCCGCGCGGGTGGCGATCAGCGCCGGGGCGGATGTCTACGCTGCACTGGTCGCGGCGATCGCCACGCTGAAGGGCGTGCTCCACGGCGGCGCGAACCAACGGGCGATGGAGATGCTGTTGGAGATCGGCGAGCCGGCGCACGCGGCGGGCTATGTGAACGACGTACTGGCGCGTCGTGGCCGGCTGATGGGCATCGGCCATCGCATCTACCGCGTCGAGGATCCGCGCGTCCGCCACCTCCGCGCGCGCCTGGCCGGGCTGCCCGGCAGCGTGGGCGGCATGGCGCTGGCGGATGCGGTCCGGCAGGTCGTCGCGCAGCATCCGTACTTCGCCGAACGCCAGCTCGCGCCGAATGTCGAGTTCGCCAGCGCGCCGCTGCTCTACGCCCTCGGCTTCCCGCTCGACCTGTTCACCTGCGCCTTCGCCGCCAGCCGAATCGCCGGGTGGGTCGGGCACATCCGCGAGCAGATCGCCGACAACCGGATTATTCGCCCGAAAGCCGACTACCACGGTCCCACCGACCGGCCCTTCGTTCCGCTGGCGTCGCGGAAAGCACGGCGCGCCGTGGTATGATCAGCCTATGACGGACGACCTGCCACAGGTGACGATCACCGCCGACGGCGCGGCGCGCGGCAACCCTGGACCGGGGGGCTGGGCGGCGCTGCTGGAAGCGGGCGGCCAGCGCCGCCTCCTGAGCGGCCAGGGGCCGGAGCGGACGACCAACAACGCGATGGAGTTGACGGCGGTCGCGGCGGCGCTCGAGGCGCTGACGCGACCCTGCCGCGTCACGCTGCGGCTCGACTCGCGCTATGTGCTTGACGGGCTGGAGCGCCTGCGGGCCGGCGGGGCGCTGCCGGCCGCGAACCGCGAGCTGTGGGAGCGGCTGCGGCGCGCCGCCGAGCCGCATACCATCACCTTCGCGTGGGTCCGCGGGCACAGCGGCGACCCACGCAACGACGAGGTGGACCGGGCGGCAAACGCTGCGGCCAACCGCGCCTACCTGGCGGCAGAGGGCGAGCCGGCGCCGGCCACAGCCGAAACGTGGACACTGGCGATTCTCGCGCCCGGAACAGGCCGGCCCGCCCGCTGGGCGTTGCTTGCCAGCGGCGAGCGGCGCGCAGGCGACGCGCCTGTGCGGGCCGGGACCCAGCCGACGGCGGTCTACCAGGCGCTGGTGGCCGGCCTGGAGGCAGCCCGCGAGCTGCCGGGCGCAGGCGGGGCGCAGATCGAGGTTGTGAGCAACTACGAGCTGGTCGTCAAGCAGGGGCGCGGCGAGTGGCAGGTGAAGCAGCCGGCGCAGCAGGCGCTGGCCGCCCGCGTCGCCGCGCTGCGCGATGCCTTCGCCGGAGTGCGCTTTCGCTACGCGCCGACCGCCGCGGTCCAGGCGCTGCTCGCCCCCGCGGATCGTTCCGGCAACGAAGCACCAGGACCGAAGTAAGCCAATGATGGCCTGATACCGTTGTTGATGGTCAGTCCTCGAACATATCGCCGGTGAGATAGAGGATGCTCGTCCAAAGGCCGCGCGCGTGGCGGTAGAACAGCAGCGCGAAGGCGATGACGAAGAGCGTCAGCCCACCGAGCTCCAGCAGTACCGGCATGCCGCTGAAGGCCAGATAGGCCGCCAGCACTACCGCCAGCGTGGAGGTGACGAGGGAGTTGATCGCGATTCCACCGGTGATCTCGCCGCTGTCGCGCTCGAAGATCACGCCGCAGGCCGGGCAGCGAACGTTCATGCGGAACGCGCCGCGGAACATGTCGCCGTGGCGGCAGGCCGGGCAGGTCAGCAGCAGCCCGGCCAGCAGCGCGCGCAGAATGCGCCCCATCGCAGGTCGCTTTCCAGCGTTCGTGTCGGCGGATCGGGAATGAAGCATACGAACAAAGTATAGCATGTCTCCGCCGGCTCTGCTGCCGGTCAGCGGTGGGCCTCACCGAGGTCGTGCCCTTCATGCTGGAGAATCGCCTGCGCGAGCGTGGGACGACAATCACCAAGGCGCCGAACTTCCAGGCCCACACCGCGGTGAGCGAGCGCCTGGTAACCGGACAAGACCCGGCGTCGGCACCCCCATGGCAGAGGAGGTGCTGCGGGTGCCGGCCGGGCGTTCGGTGGCGGCCTGACACCCTCCCCGGTGCCGGCGCGGCGTGTGTCGTGTCGGCGCCGAGAGCTGACACCTCTGGCCGGCCTGGTCGTTCCACTTGCGGTCATTGACGCCGGACGCCTGCTGCTGATCCGGCGCAGTGACGTGGCGGCCTGGGCGCTCCCCGGCGGCCTGGTGCAGCCACACGAGTCCGTCACGGACGCAGCGGTGCGCGAGACCGCCGAGGAGACCGGGCTCGCGATCGGCCTGACCCGCCTCATCGGCGTCTACTCGCAGCCCCACTGGTGCCTGGACGGCGTCCATGTGCTCGCCGGCCGAGAGCTTGCAGCCGCTGATGCCCCCGCCGGGAGCCCTTCAGGCAGCCACTGACAGGCGGCGCAGGGGCGGGTTGGCCCCGCCCCTCCGATCCGCCGCGAGCAAGGCAGCGGTTCCACTGTGCTCCCGGCGCGCCCTCCAACCGATCGCCCACAGCGCGGCCAGCCGCCTGTCGCACGTGGTCAACGCGCCGCTATTTCCCGTCCCGCAGCGCCGCCTGGGCTGCCGCCAGCCGCGCGATCACCACGCGGTAGGGGCTGCACGAGACGTAGTTCAGGCCGATGCGGTGGCAGAACTCCACCGACTGCGGTTCTCCGCCATGCTCGCCGCAAATACCGACCTTCAGCTCGGGGCGGGTCTTGCGGCCGCGCTCGGTGCCGATCTGCACCAGCTGGCCAACACCCTCCTGGTCGAGCACCTGGAACGGGTCCTCCGCATACAGCTTGCGCTCCACATAGATCGGCAGAAAACGCCCGGCATCATCGCGGCTCATACCGAGCGTGGTCTGCGTCAGGTCGTTCGTGCCGAACGAGAAGAACTGCGCCTCTTCGGCGATCTTGTTGGCGGTGAGCGCAGCGCGCGGCAGCTCGATCATGGTGCCGATCAGGTAGTCGATCCGCTGGCCGGTCTCGGCCTCCACCTGCCCGGCCACGCCGCGCACGAGCGCGGCCTGGGCGCGCAGTTCAGTCACGTCGCTCACCAGCGGGATCATGATCTCCGGAATGGCCTTGACGCCACGTTGCTGCACCGCCGCCGCGGCCTTGAAGATCGCGCGGGCCTGCATCTCGGTGATCTCTGGGTAGATGATGCCGAGCCGGCAGCCGCGGAAGCCGAGCATGGGGTTGGCCTCGCGCAGGCTCTCGACCTTCTCGCGCAACTTCGCCGGCGCGATGCCCATCTTCCTGGCCAGGTCGTCGATCTCGTCCTCGCCATGCGGCAGGAACTCGTGCAGCGGCGGGTCGAGCGTGCGGATAGTGACCGGCAGGCCGTCCATCGCGGTGAAGATCCCTTCGAAGTCGCCCTGCTGCAACGGCTCGATCTTGGCCAGGGCGGCGCGGCGCTCCTCCGGCGTCTCGGCGACGATCATCTCGCGCACCGCGTCGATCCGGTCGCCCTCGAAGAACATGTGCTCGGTGCGACACAAGCCGATGCCCTCGGCGCCGAACGCTCGGGCGACGCGCGCGTCGTTCGGGCTGTCAGCGTTGGCGCGCACGCCCATCGTCCGCACCTCGTCCGCCCAACCGAGGAACTCCGTGAAGTAGCCGTAGAGCGCCGAGTCCTCCGGCTTCAGCGTGCCGCGGATGACCTGGATCACCTCCGACTCGCTGGTCGGGAGCGCGCCGGCGTAGATCAGGCCGCCATGGCCGTCCACCGTCACATCATCGCCGGCCTTGAGCACGGTATTCGTGCCACGCACCGTGACGGTCTGGTTCTTGTAGTCGATCTGCAGCGCGTCCACCCCGCAGACGCAGCACTTGCCGAGCTGCCGGGCGACCACCGCAGCGTGGCTGGTGAGCCCACCGCGCGCCGTGACGATCGCCCCGGCCGCGACCATGCCGTGGAAGTCCTCCGGCGCGGTCTCGGTGCGCAGCAGGATGACCTTCTCGCCCTTCTCTGCGCGCTCGGCAGCCTCGTCCGGGTCGAGTACGATCTTGCCGCTCGCCGCACCGGGCCCGGCGGCCAGGCCCTTGGCCAGCACGCCCGCCTTGCTCGCCGCGTCCGCGTCCACGATCGGGAAGAGGAACTGGTTGAGCATCTCCGGCTTGACACGCATGAGCGCCGTCTTTTTGTCGATCAAGCCTACGTGCACCAGATCGACGGCGATCCTGACCGCGGCCATGCCGGTGCGCTTGCCATTCCGCGTCTGCAGGAGCCAGAGCTTGCCGCGCTCGATGGTGAACTCCATGTCCTGCACATCTTTGTAATGCCGCTCGAGCTGGCGGGCGTAGGCCGCGAACTCCTCGTAGGACTGCGGCATTTCCCGCTTCATCTCCTCGATCGGCTTGGGCGTGCGGATGCCGGCGACCACATCCTCGCCCTGCGCGTTGACCAGGTATTCGCCATAGAGCACATTCTCGCCGGTGGCCGGGTTGCGGCTGAAGGCCACGCCGGTCGCCGAGTCGTTGCCCATGTTGCCGAAGACCATCGCCTGCACGTTCACGGCGGTGCCGAGGTTGTCGGGGATCTTCTCGACACGGCGGTAGTCGATCGCGCGGCGGCCCATCCAGGAGTTGAACACTGCGGCGATCGCCAGGCGCAACTGCTCGTACGGGTCATCGGGGAAGTCGTGGCCCGTCTCGCGCTTGATCAGCGCCTTCATCTCTTCGGCGATCGCCAGCAACTCATCGGCGGTGAGGTCGGTGTCCTGGCGCTGACCATGGCCTTTGGCCTCGTCCATGAGATGTTCCAGCTTTTCGCCATCCACCCCGAGCACGATCTTGCCGAAGAGCTGAACGAAGCGGCGGTAGGCATCGGCGGCGAAGCGCGGGTTGTCGGTCAGCCGGGCCAGGCCCTCACGCGTCTGCTCGTTCAGGCCAAGGTTCAGCACGGTGTCCATCATCCCCGGCATCGACTCGCGCGCGCCGGAGCGCACCGAGACCAGCAGGGGGTTGGACGGGTCGCCGAATTTCTTGCCGGTTTTGGCTTCGATATCCTTCAGCCCTTCGAGCACCTGCTCCCACATGCCCTCTGGGAACTGCTTGCCGTTCTCGTAGTAGGCATTACAGGCCTCAGTGGTGATGGTGAAGCCGGGGGGCACCGGTACGCCGGTGCGGGTCATCTCGGCGACGCCGGCACCCTTGCCGCCCAGCAAGTCGCGCATGCTGGCATTGCCTTCGGTGAACAGGTAGACCCATTTCTTCGACATGACCGCTCCTTTGGGGATTGCAGAATGTAGATTGCAGCTGAAACCGACGAAGGACGACGGACGAACGATGAAAGCCATCGGTCCAGACAGAGCTTACGTGCGTCCTTCGTCTTTTGTCCTGTGTCATGGATCGTCCATCCACCCTCACAGATGTGCCTCGAGCCAGCGCACCACGTCGTCGCCGCGCAGTTCGCCGCGCGCGATCTGGCTGGTGAAGCGGCGCAGCTCGCCCTCGTCCGCCAGGAGCTCGCGTGCGTTGCGCCGCAGGAAGAGCCGAAGCGCCTCGGCGGCGATCCGCTTGTTGCCGTCCCAGAACGGGTGGTGCTGCACCAGGGCATAGACCAGCGCGCCAGCCTTAGCGCTGAGGGTCGGGTAGGCTTCTTCGCCGAAAAAGGCGCGCTGCGGCGCGGCCAGCGCCGACATCAGCCCGTGAAACGTGCGCACTTCGACGCTGTTCGGGTTGTTGGCGGTGACGCGGGCACGGATGTCGAGGATATCCTCAATCGTCAGGTAGTTCACAGGTATCGCGGCGGGTGTGCGCCCGCACCCAGCCGATCAGCGCCGCGCGCGTCATGTCGCCGCGGGCGAGCGCCATCATCGCCTCGTAGGCCGCATCGTTTGAGGCGGCCAGGTCATAGCCATTGCACGCCAGCACGACATCGAGCGCCGCCAGCGCGACACGCTTGTTGCCGTCCGAGAACGGATGCGCCCGCACGATCGCGTGGCACAACGCCGCAGCCTGCGCCGCTACGTCCGGAAAGAGCTCTTCGCCCAGGACGCTGGCCCGCGGCGCGGCGGCCGCCGCCTCCAGCCGCCCGAAGCCGGCCTCGGTGATCCCGCGCATCCCGCCGAAGACGCCAATCAGCAACTCGTGGATCGCGATCAACTCCTCCGGCGTGAGATAGCGCATGGTTCGGTGCCACGTGCAAAGTTAAGCGGCCCATCGATCTCTGAGAGGCTGTCTGAAAGGCTCCCAACGGGGGCGTCGGAGGCCGCAGGCCCGCCGGCCGCGCGACGGAACATAGGAATCTGGGAGGGCTTCGCCCTCCCCCCTGTCCAGGCAGCTTCTGAATGTTGACCGCTGAATCACGTGCCGCGCACAGCGTGCGGAGCTGCACGCCTCGTCACCGTTGAACGCTGAACGCCGAACTTTTGTTACGTCAAGTTGATCAACGCCTCACGGTACTTCGCGAGCGCGACCTGCACCCGCGCGACGAACTCCGGCGCGATGCCCGGCAGGCGGCGGAGCAGCACCCGCCCGCCGCCGAGCTGCTCGGCCGACAGCACAACGGCGGGCTGTTCGTCGAGCCATGCGCGCATGGCCTCCGGCAGCTCCGCCGCGGTCAGTTCTACCGTATCGTCAGTCATCAGCCGAGTTGCGCTCTATCTACCGCCCGGTAACTATACCGCGCTTTACGGGCAGTGTCAACGGAGCGGCGCGGGTCGCCGGGCGCATCCGGGCACGCCGCCCCGCCAACACACTGCGGCGGGACGCGGCGCAGGGATCGAGCGCCGCGTCCCGCCACGCGTGTGCCGGCTGGCCGCTCGGGTTACTGCGGCGCGTTTTCCTTCAGAATGTCATTCGCCTTGGCCGCCGCCGCATCCAGCAGTTGCTTAGGGTCGGCGCTGGCGTCCGCCATCACCCGGCTGAGCACCTCTTTATCCAGCAGCGTGCGCACCGGGTCGTAGCCGGCCACCGGCGACTCGACCATGCTGTACTGGATCCAGTCGAACATCTTGGCGTAGGAGTCGGCCACGGGGCCGTAGCGTGGGTCGCGCTTGAAATTGGCGATCACCTCGTCTTTGGCGCTCTGGCGGACGGGGAAATAGCCCGTGGCGCTGGCCCAGCGGACGGTCTGCGGCTTCTCCCCGAGGAACTTCAGCACCAGCCAGGCCGCCAGCTCCTTTTCCGGCGTGGTCTTGTAGATCGAAACGCTGGCGCCGTAGAGATCGACCGCCGGCTTCTCTTTGTAGGGGAAGAGGGCGATGTCCCACTTGAACTTGCCGCCCTTGCTGACGGCGTCGGCATAGAAGGGCAGACCGGAGGAGGAGCCGAAGGTGAAGAGCGCGTTGCCGCTGGCGAAGCGGGTCTGCTCGCCGTTGCGCTCGCTCACCGGCACCTCCACGGCGCACTTGTTCTTGAACAGCCGCTGGATCAGCGCCACCGAGTCCACGCCGGCCTGATCGTTGAAGACATAGGCGCGCCCATCCGGCGCCAGGATTCGCCCGCCGTTGGAGAAGATCATGGCCGCCAGGTTCGAGACGTCGTGCTGGAGGGCCAGGCCATACTTGTTGGAGGCCGCGTCGCTGAACTTGCAGGCCGCCTCTTCGAAGGTCTTCCAGTCCTTCGGCGGCGCGCTGTAGCCGAGGGCCGCCAGGGCGTCGGCGTTGTAGTACATCACCGCCATGGAGCGCTGGGTGGGGAAGCCGAGGCGCTCGCCGGCGTATTGCGGGTTGCGGTCGCTGTCGAGGAAGACCGGAAAGTAGTCCTGCAGGTCGGCGTCGCTCAGGCCGTACTTCTTGCTCGTGATGAACGGCGTGAGGTCGATCACCGCGCCCTGCGCCCGATAGAACGCCGCCTGGTTCTGGTAGGCCACGGACATCTCCGGCGGCTGGCCGGCCTGGATCGCGGCGTTCACCTTGTTGTAGACGTCGTTGTAGGTGGCGCCGGCGATCTCGGCACGGGCGGTGATCCCGTACGGATTGCTCTTGTTGAACTCATCCAGCATGGACTGCAACAGATCCTGGTCTTTCTGCGGCCGGTTGTGCCAATAGGTGACGGTGATGTTCTTGCCGGTCAGGTCGATAGCGTCCACCTGCTCGGGTGTGAGGGCGCCGGCGGCGCCCGGCTGGGCGGTCGCTGCCGGCTGGGCAGTGGCCGCCGCGCTGGTAGTGGCGGGCTGGGCGGTGGCCGCAGGGGGCGCGCCGGCGGACGAGGTCGGCGCCGGGGCGGCCGGCTGGCCGCCGCAGGCCGCCAGCAGCGCCAGCAGCAGCAGCGGCAGCCCGCGGCGGATGATGGTCGTGCGCATGGTCCTCTCCTTCTCGTGGAATCTGATCGATCCTATCTGGCATCGGCCCGGGCCGCCCATCCGTTTGGAGGGCGCCGCCTGGCCGTTTAGCCCTTGATCCCGGTTGACAGCACGCCAGTGGTGAAATAGCGCTGCGTGAAGAAATAGCCGATCAGCACCGGCGCGACAACGATGGTGGCGAAGGCCATCAGCAACTGCACATTGGCGCCGCCCTCGCCGAGCATGAACTGCTGCAGCCCGACCGCCAGCACGCGCATGCTGGCGTCCTTCGTGACCAGCAACGGCCACTTGAACTCATCCCAGGCCCAAATGGCATGCATCAGCGCAATGGTGACGATCACCGGCCGGCTGAGAGGGACCGCCACCTGCGCCATGAACCGCAGATGCCCCGCGCCATCGATCAGCGCAGCATCAAACAGATCGCGCGGAATCTGCAGAAAGAACTGGCGGAGCAGAAAGATGCCGAAAACGCTCACCAGAAACGGCACGATCAGGGCCGGATACGTGTTATACCACTTCAGGTCGAACATCATCACCACTTTTGGCACCAGCACCAGATCCGGCGGAATCATAATCGTCGCCAGCAGCAGCAGGAACAGCGCCTGCTTGCCTGGCACATCCATGCGGGCGAAGACATACGCCGCCGGGATCGACGTCAGCAGCACCCCGGCGACCGTCAGCAGCGTCACGACCAGGCTGTTGGCGACATAGCGGAAGAACAGCGGCACGCCCCACTGCGCGTCCCAGCCGACAGCGGCGATCGCTGCCGGGTAGTTGCTGACTTGGGGCAACTCATCGCCGAACGGCGGCCAGGGCCAGAAAATGTTGTTGATCACGCTGCCGTAGCTCTTGAGCGAGGTCATCAGCATGTAGAGAAACGGGACGACCGAGGCCGCCGCGCCGACGATCAGCACCGCGTAGATCAGCAGGCGGGCGGGCGCCGGCAGGGGGCGTCGGGCCATCGGAAGCGATTCGTGGGGCTGCAAAAGCGCCATGGGAGCCTCCGCTACCTCAGGCATACACCACGCGCCGGCTGGACAGCCGATGCTGGATGATCGTCAGCAGCAATATAACGGCGAACAGGATGAACGACAGGGCGGCGCTATAGCCGTAGCGATTATTCTCAAACAATTGCTTGAAGATATAGATACTGCTGGTTGTCGTCGCGTTTCCTGGGCCGCCCTGGGTCATGACATAGATGTGATTGAAGGCTTTGAACGTCCCGATGATCGTGAATGTCAGCAGAAAGAAGGTCGTCGGCGAGAGCAGCGGCAGGGTAATGTAGCGGAACAGCTGCCAGCCGTTGGCGCCGTCGATCCGGGCGGCTTCGTACAGTTCCGCGGGAATGTTGCCCAGGCCAGCGAGGAAGATCGTGATATCGAAGCCGACGAACACCCAGGTGGTGAAGATCACCAGCGCGACAAGCGCCAGGCTGGGGCCGGCGGCCCAGGCGGGCAGGGCGACACCGGCGCTCTCCGCCAGCATCTGGAACACGCCGCGCGGCTCGCCGAGCCAGCGCAGGGGCGCGAGCCCAAGCGCCTTCAGCGCCGTGTTCAGCAGCCCCGTGTCCGGGCTGTACAGGTAGCTCCAGACCGCCGCCGAGGCGACGGTTGAGGTGATATACGGCAGAAAGTACAGCACCCGCAGCACCTGCCGGCCACGCAGCCGCTGGAACAGCAGCGTCGCCAGCAGCAGCCCCAGGCCGAGCTGGACCGGCACCGACAGCAGCGAGTAGACCGCCGTGACGCCGAGCGCGTGCCACATCTCGGGGTCGTGCAGCGCACGGGCGTAGTTGTCCAGACCGACAAAGCGCACGCAGCGCAGGCGCCAGTCGCAACTGCTGATATACAGACCGTACAGGATGGGATAGAGTTCGAACACCACCAACAGCGCGAGCGCCGGGGCGAGGAGCGCATAGCCCAGGGCGATCTCGCGCCGCCGCTGCTGCCTGCGGGCGGCGGTGCGGCGCAGCAGGTAGGTCTGGTCAACAGTTTGCGTGGCCATGGCGTGCCGTTGCTCCGACTCCGTGCGCGATGCCGGCGTTGCATGGTGCGACGGGCAGGTCAAGTGGCGATTAAGAATAGATTAGCACCCCGTTAAGATCTGGCAAATGGATGTGCGCCAGGGGCGGGTCGGCGTCGGAAGCGCAGGGAGCGGGTCGGCGCGCCGTGTCAGCACGCCGTTGTGGCGCTCCGTGCCGTCGATCGGGCGGGGGCGAGGGCGGGATGTGGAGCGGCTATTCGCTCACGCTCGCCCCAGGAAGAGGGGGTGGCCGGGAGGCTGCGGCGCGCGGCGAATCGATCAGTTTCGTCCTCGCCACGGTACGGATACGGGCAGCCCGGAGCAAGCGCGGATCGCACACACCGCTAGCGTCGCCGCCGGGGCAGCACGGCGTCGACCAGCCAGGGCGCGCACTGGTTGACCCAGACGGCCAGGCGATAGAAGCCAGGGATGATCACCTCGCGTTGTGGGCGGTCGATGGCATCGGCGATCGCCCGGGCGACGCCTTCCGGCCCGGGCATCGGGATGCGCAGATCGGCGGTCATCTCGGTACGGATGAAACCGGGCGAAACGATGGTGACATCGACACCGCGCCCCCGGCACTCGCGACGCAGCGCCTCGGCGAAGCCGCGCAACCCGAACTTGCTGGCGCTGTAGAGCGCGCTGCCCGGCACCCCGACATGCCCGGCGACCGACGCGACAAAAATAATCGCGCCGCGCCGCCGCTCCAGCATGCCCGGCAGCAGCGCCCGCGTCAATTCGATCGGCGCGAGCAAGTTGGTGGCCAGCAGATCGTAGACCTGCGCATCGCTGAGCTTGACAACCGGCTTGCCAGCGCTGCCGATCCCGGCGTTGTTCACCAGAACGTCCACCCGACCGAACTGCTCCAGCGCGATCCGCGCCAGTCGGCGGGCATCCTCCAGGCGGGCGAGGTCGGCAGGGATAGGCACGGCGGGCGCGCCGGCGCGCGTCAGCTCGCCGGCCAGCGTGGCCAGCGGCCCGATGGAGCGGGCCGCGAGCGCCAGCGCGTAGCCGCGCCAGGCAAGCTCGCGCGCGGTGGCCGCGCCGATGCCGCGCGACGCGCCGGTGACCAGGGCGACGGGGCGAGTCGTTGATGGGTTCGACATACGGTTTTCAGATCAGACGGAGGACAAATGACGCCGCGTGAAAGCAGGCCACTTCAGATTGGAACACCTGTGCCGCAGGTGAGCTGACGTTCGCCTTCCGGCGTTCGTCCTGTGTCATAACGCCCCCGCGTCCTCGCGCGCTACATGCTCCGCTCGAACACATGCGCCCATTCCGCGGCGGTCGGCGCGTGGCGGCTGAGGCGGATGAGCCGCTCCTCGCCCTGCACCAGCCCGACCAGGTCGTCGATCGATGGCCGATGCGCGCCGAGCGCCGCCCGCAGGCGTGGCACGCCGCAGCGCCGCATCAGCGCCTCCAGCGCCCCTGGCACCCCGGCCGCATCCGGCGCGCCGAGCGCCGGGGCGATCCGCGCCAACTCCGCCGCGCATGCCTCCGCCAGCAGGCCGAGGATCGCCGGCAGACAGACGATGCAGGCCAGGCCGTGCGGCATATGGAAGGCCCCGCCGAGCGCATGCCCGACGGCATGCCCTAGATGGACGCGCCCGCTGAGGAAGGCCAGCCCGGCGGCGGTCGCGGCATAGGCCATCTGCACGCGGGCCTCAGCGTCCGCGCCATCCGCCACGGCGCGGGGCAGGGATTCCACGATCCGCGGGATCGCATCCAGTGCCAGCGCGTCGCTCAGGGGGCTGGCCATGGTCGAGGTGATCGCCTCTAGCGCGTGAGCCAGGGCGTCCATACCGGTCGCGGCGGTCAGCGCTGGCGGCATGCTGGCGGAGAGCAACGGATCGACCAGCGCCACCGCCGGAGCCATGGACGGGTGCCGCACCAGCATCTTGCGGCCCGTCTCCGGCTCGGTCACAATGGCGACGAAGGTGACTTCCGCGCCGGTGCCGGCGGTGGTCGGCAGGCAGATCAGCGGCGGGATGCCGCGCGGGGTGGCGCTCCCGCCGAAGTAGAACGGTGCGATGTGCTCCACGCCAGCAGTAGCCAGCACCCCGAGCGCCTTGGCGGTGTCCATCGCGCTGCCGCCGCCGAGCGCCACCAGCCCATCGGCCCCAGCGGCGCGATAGGCCGCCGCCGCCCGCGCAACGCTCGGCGCATCCGGATCCGGCACGACATCGGTGTAGAGCAGCGGCTCGACGCCCGCCGCCCGGAGGCTGGCCTGCGCCGCCGCGCCGGCCGGCTGCTGCGCCACGAACGGATCGGCGACCAGAAACGCTCGCCGCACGCCGAGCGCGGCAGCCTGCGCACCAAGCTTCGCCGCCGCGCCTGCGCCGAAGATGATGTTCGTACCGGAAACCTGAAACTGGAATTTGTTCATTGGCAACGTCAGGCGCCGCCGGACGGGGCGCGGTCGCTTGCGCCCCGCCCGATGGCGCTTATTCGCCCGCGGCGAAGCGCATCCCTTCCAGATGCGCCGCGTCGTTCAGGCGGATGAGCCGCCAGCCGTTCACCCCAGTGCGCAGTTCGGTGAACGAGCCGTTGTCCAGCCAGAGCCGCCCGAAGTGCGCCAGATCGAGCCCGATCACGTGGCAGAGCAGCGCGCGGATCGTGCCGCCGTGCGAGACCGCCAGCACCGTCTCGTCGCCGCGATGCGCCGCCTGGATGGCGTTGAGCGCCCGCAGCGCCCGCACCTGGAGCTGCGCATACGACTCGCCGCCGAGCCGCACGGTGCGCGCCGGGTCGCGCTCGAACTCCTGCATGTGGTCGGGAAAGCGGCGGTACAGCTCCTCGGGCGTCAGCCCCTCCCACTGCCCGACGTCGATCTCGCGCAGGTCGGGCATGGGCTGGGGCGCAAGCCGGCACGCTTCGCCGATGATCGCCGCCGTCTCGGCGGCGCGCCGGATGTCGCTGGTGTAGAGCGTCGTCGGGCGTAGCCGGACCAGCCGGCGGCCGGCCAGTTCGGCCTGGCGGCGGCCGGCGTCGTTCAGCGGGATGGCGGCATGGCCCTGATAGCGCAGCGTCGCGTTCCAATCGGTTTCACCGTGGCGGATGAGGATAAGGTTCATGGTGAATGATGCCTATGTTGCTATCCCAGGCCGGCCAGATTATACATCACCCGCCAGGCGCGGTAGACCTCCGTGTAATCGTTGTGGCGGAAGGTGATCGAACGCGGCCCGGTGCGCTCGGCGCCGGGCGTGAGCGCGGCCATATCGCACTGGCTGCTTTTCATGAACTCGACCTGGAGCGCCAGCGGCGCGGCCGGACGCAGCGGCGCGGGGCGGCGGCGCACCGCCTCGCTGGCGCCGGCGCGGATGCGGCGGCGGGCCTCCTCCAGCGGCAGGCAGCGGGCGGCGCTCCGGCTGTACGCCTCCTTGACCTGCACCGTCGTCACGCCGTCGATCAACGCCGCGGCCTCGGCGCAGATGGCCTGGTCGCCGGTGACCAGCGCCACCGGCACGCCGTGGTAGCCGGCATAGAAGGCGTTCAGTCCCAGCTCGCCGACCGCCAGGCCGTTGAGCCGCACGCGGTAGATCGAGTCCTCGGTGAAGGTGTGGTCGATCGTCGCCGGGCTGCTGCCAGCCATGCCGTGGTAGCCGACGCAGAACATCAGGTCGAAGCTGCCGTCCAGCCCCTGCACCATCGACCACGGCTTGGGCGAGCCGGAGACCAGCTCGGCGGCGGGATGCAGCGCTTCGAGGTTGAGATTACGCATCGTCCAGTGCGAGTCGTTCACCAGCACGGCGGTCGCGCCGGCATCCAGCGCACCCTGGATGGCGGCGTTGACATCCGCGGCCATCAGCGCGCAGGCCCGATCGTACTCGCGGGCGCCCGGCTCGGTCTGCGCGGCATGGACGATGCCGGAGACGCCTTCCATATCGGCGGAGATGTAGACCCGCATACGTGCTCCTGAAAAGGGCCAGGGATGAGAGGCTGAAGGCTGCTGTTTGTTCGTGCTGCCATCACCCTCTCATCCGCCCGGGGCGGGCGTTGGCGGCAGGGCCGCAGGCGGCGCGTGGCCGGGCTCGGCGGGCGGCGGCGCTTCGGGCGGCGGCCCCGGGTCCGGCGCGCGCACGCCGAGCACGATCGTCTCGCCGGGGCGCAGCCACTCGTTCGCGCGCGGCAGCGAGCTGACCACCGCATACGGCGGGAACCGATCATACACCTCCGGGATCCGGTCGCGCCCCTGGTAGTCCACATAGACCTCGTTCGTCACACCCATCAGGCGCAGCAGGTCCTTCGCCTGGTTCTCGCCCAGCCCTTGCAGGTCCGGCATGCGCACCGAGCCGGGCGGCGCGAGCACGGCCAGCACCTCGGCGGTGCAGGGCTGGATCTCGTCGCGCCGCAGCGGCAGGATCGGGATGCCGTCCAGCGTGGCGCCCTGCCCGTCCCACCGGTAGGTCGCTTTCTCGGCCGGGTCGGGCGGCGGCAGGTTCCAGAGATAGAGCTGCGTCTCGGCCTCCGGCAGGTACGGCGGCGTTTCGGGCGTCGGCAGGCAGTATTGCCGGGCGACATCCGGCCCGTCGGCCACCGGCGTCTCGACCAGCTTGACCGCCGTCACTTTGGTGTACGCGGTGCAGATCGCCCCGCCTTCCGCCGTAAGGCTGGTGGTGCCCGACATGGTCGCTGTGCCCGAGATGCTCCCAGTGCGGCGCAGCATAGCCGGCGTGAACAGCTCTTCGCCGTAGGCGTTGAACGGCCCCGGCATGCGGCAGATCGGCCGGCGCGCCAACTCACGCGGCGGCGTGAACTGCAGCGGCGGGCTGCCGCCGTACGGCTCGGCCAGCAGCTTCGCGAAGCGCGGATTCGCGAACAGCGCCTCCATCACGTTATGCCAGATTGTGCCGCCGCCGGTGATACTTTCGACCTTCGCCGTTGGCTCGTTGTTGTTGTTGCCCGTCCAGACGCCAACGGTGACGTAGGGCGTATAGCCGACCGCCCAGGCGTCGCGCCAGTCGTTCGATGTACCGGTCTTGACGGCGGCGGGGCGCGAGAGCTTGAGTTTGCTGTTCAGCCCCCAGATCGGCGCACGGGCGGTATCGTCGCTCAGTATGTCGCTGATGATCGCCACGTGCTCCGGGTCGAGCACCTGCGGCCCGGCTGGGGGGCGGAACGTTTCGAGCACGGTGCCGTCGCCGTCGACCACCTTCAGAATCGCCACCGGCGGATAGAAGCGCCCGCCGCTCGCCAGCGTGTTGTAGGCGGTCGTCAGGTCGAGCGGCGTCACCTCGCCGCCGCCCAGGGTGAGCGAGAGGCCGTAAAAATTGGCGCCGCGCTGCAGGCCGGTGATGCCGGCGCGGTGCAGCAGGTCGATCATGGTCTCGACGCCGGCGAAGCGCAGCGCCTTGACCGCCGGCATGTTCAGCGAGTTGGCGAGCGCGGTGCGCATCCGCAGCGGACCGTTCCATTTACCGTTATAGTTCAGCGGGGCGTACACCTGGCCGTCGCGGCCGAATTCGGTCGGCACGTCCCACAGCACCGTCTCAGGCGTCATCCCCTGCGCCATCGCCGCGAGATAGGCGAACGGCTTGAGCGCCGAGCCCGGCTGCCGCTCGCGCACGGCGACATTCACCTGCCCGTCGAGCACATTGCCGCGCTCGCCGGGGGTCTTCGAAGGGAGCGACTTGTTAAAATCGATGCTGCCGACCATCGCCAGAATCTCGCCGGTGTTCGGCTGCATCACCACCACCGCCGCGTTGTGGATGTTGCGCTCCTCCAGTTCTGCGATCCGCTCGGCAGCCTTCTGCTGCACCATGTTCTGCAGCTCGAGATCGATCGTGGTGTAGACCGACAGGCCGCGGTTGACGAACCCCTGGCCGTATTTCTCCTCCAGCAGCTTGCGAACGTAGAAGACGAAGTGCGGCGCGTTGAGCGGCGTCTCCTGGGGGGCGAAGATCAGGTCCTCTGCGGCGGCGGCCCGCGCCTGGGCGTCCGTTACGTAGCCTTCCTCCACCATCTGCGTCAGCACGGCGATCTGCCGGCGCTTCGGCGGTGGCGTGCCGCTCGGGAGCTGGTAGCTCGCCGCGAGCCAACCGTCGCCGAGCTGGACGCCGGGGAGCGTGCGGCCCTCGAGGTAGTTGAAAGGGTCGTAGGCGTTCGGCAGTTGTGGCAGCCCGGCGAGCAGCGCGGCCTGCGCCAGGTTGAGGTCCTTCGCCGGCTTGCCGAAATAGACCTGCGAGGCGGCCTCGATCCCATAGGCCAGGCTGCCGTAGTAGATTTCGTTGAGGTAGAGCTCCAGAATCTCGTTCTTGCTGTAGCGCCGCGTCAGCTCCTGCGCCAGCACCGCCTCCTTCAGCTTGCGCTGCCAGGTCTCGTTCCGCTCCTCATCGGTGAGGACCACCCGCTTGATCAGTTGCTGGGTGATGGTTGACGCGCCGCCCGTCACCTCGCCGGCGGAGAAGCTGCGGATCAGCGCCTTGGCGATGCCTTCGTAATCCACGCCCTTGTTCTGGAAAAAGGTCTTGTCTTCGATGGCGACCGTGGCGTTGATCAGCAGCGGCGAGATGTCGGCCAGCTTCACCGGCGTACGCTTGCCGTCGCCGAAGAGTTCGTAGAGCAGCGTGCCGTTGCGGTCGAAGATGCGGGTCGTCTGAAAATCGGCGCGGTGCGCGATGCCACCTTCCAGTCGTCCTTTGAGCGCGTCGGCCAGGCTGGCGTAGGCACGGTAGGCCACCCCGCCGGCCGCGAGCCCGAGCAGCACGCTGAGCGCCAGGACGGCCGCCGCGCCGCGCAGCAGCCACGGCCAGGCACTGCGGCGCTGCGGCGCGGGGCCGAACATGTGTGGGGGCAGCCGGCGCCGCCTGCGGCGGCGCGAACGGACGTAAGGGTTCGATGACATAGGCTGAGCGAACAATGGCACAGAGGAACAGGAGCACTGAGACCCGGCAGCTTCCACCGGCTCATTCCTTGAACCGGGTTGTTCCCTGGTTCTCCTGATCCGCCCTGGCGTTACCGGGCCGCATTGTACCATATCCCCCCGGTGGGCCACGTCCCGGCGAATGTCGGGCGTGCGGGTCGTGTATAATACCGGCGCTGCGGAAGCGGGCGCGGCCGCCCTGGAACGAGCAACCGATGCGCCTTGAAGACTTGATCGGCCGACAGGTCGGCCGCTACGATGTCGTTGCGCTGCTCGGGCGCGGCGGGATGGCCGCCGTCTATCGAGCGCACGACACGGCGCTGCTCCGCGATGTCGCCCTCAAAATCCTCTATCCGCAGTACACCGGCGATCCGGCGCTGGTCGAGCGCTTCCAGCGCGAGGCGGTGCTGGCCGCCGGGCTGGATCACCCCAACATTGTCCCGATCTACGATGTCGGGGAGCAGGACGGGCTGGTGTATATCGCCATGAAGCTGCTGCCCGGCCGCTCGCTCGCGGATGTGCTGGGGCAGCAGGCCCGCATCCCGCCCGCCCACCTCCTGCCGATCGTCGACCAGATCGCCGCCGCGCTCGACTACGCCCACGCGCGCGGGATCGTCCACCGCGACATCAAGCCGGCGAACATCGTGCTTGAGGGCGAGCCGCCGCACTGCACCGCGATTCTGACCGACTTCGGTATCGCCAAGTCGCTCGCCGCGGAGGCTACCGGGCTGACCGGCACCGGCATGCTGCTCGGCACGCCGGACTACATGGCGCCGGAGCAGATCGGCGGGCGGCAGGTCACCGGCGCGGCGGATATCTACGCGCTCGGCGTGCTGGTCTTCCGCTGCCTCAGCGGGCGGCGCCCGTTCGAAGGCGGCACAGAGGATGTGCTCCTCGGGCATCTGCACGGCACGCCGCCCGACATTTCGCACCTCGACCCGACACTGCCGCCAGCGGTGGGGGCGGTACTCCGCCAGGCCATGGCCCGCCGCCCGGAGGATCGCTTTCTGACGGCCAGCGCGTTCGCCCGGGCGCTGCGATCAGCGTTCGAGGCCCCCGCCGCAACGCTGCCGGCCATCCCTCCGCCGCCTGCCGCGCCGACCGTGGTGCAGGCGCGCCCGGTGGCCACGCCTGGCGCGCCGATACGACGCGCCGCCGAGGCGCCGCCTCCGCCGGCCCGCTTCGACGCGCCGCCAGAAACCGGCGCCCGCCGCTCGCTGTTCTGGGCGCTTGGGGTCAGCGCGCTGCTGTTGGCGCTGCTCGGCGGCTGGCTGCTAGCCCGCGCTGGCCAGAACGGCGCCGGCGCGGCGACGCCCGTCACGCCCCTGCCCGTGGCCACGGCGACACATACGCCCGCGCCGCCGACCGCCGTGCCGCCGACCGTCACGCCGAAACCGACCGCCACGCCGAAACCGACCGTCACGCCGAAACCGACCGCCACGCCGAAACCGACCGCTGTGCCGCCGACCGCCACGCCGAAGCCGACCGCCGTGCCGCCGACCGTCACGCCGAAACCGACCGCCACGCCAACCGCCGAGCCGACCGCCACCGCGACCCTTGCGCCGACCGCAACGCTCACACCGACACCGACCGCTACGCCAACCGAGACACCCTGCCCGGACGCGCCGCTGACGGGCGGGTTCGGCGCCCTTTGGAAAACCGACGCCGGAGTGCGCCGGCAGCTCGGCTGCCCGACCGCGCCGGAGGAGGGCGGCAAGAATGCTGCGGCGGAGCAGCCCTTTCAAGGCGGCAGCATGTTCTATTTCATGCCGCACGGACTGGTCTACGCGCTCTACGGGGAAGATCGCGGGCGCTGGAGCGGCCACCAACTAAGCGACTTCGCCGGCACACCCACCCCGGAGCCGCTGCCGACGCCGGCGGAGCCGGGGCTGAGCATCCCCACGGACGCGTTCGGGCTGGTCTGGTCGCAGGTCCCGCAGGTGCGCAACCGGCTGGGCTACGCCACCGGCGCGCCGAGCATCCCGCTCGAAGGCGCCTACCAGCCCTTTGAGCGCGGCGTGATGCTCTTCAGCGCCGAGGGGCTGCGCGGCAAACCGACGATCTACGTTCTGTTCGACAACGGCACGTTCCAGCGCTTCGACGACCCGAACGCGAGGAATTGAAGCCGGGCGTGCCACCCGCTCCATCGGCGCCGGGCGCTGGACGGTGGGCGGGAGGACGAACGCACGACTGGCCACGGCCAAGGGTGTACCATTCCGAGCAATCGGCCGTCGCCTTTCGTCCTTATGCCCGGGATCATTCATCATACACCACACACCTCAGAGGGTGTCTGAAGAGCTGCGAGCGGGGGCATTGGGGGGGCCACCTTGCCAACCTCCCGTCTCAACCAGCTTCTCATCCGAGGTACGGCGGGCCTGCGGCCCGCCACGGCGTCTGTTTTCGCGCGGACACGCGCGCCGTAGCGCGTGTCCGCGCCCTAGCAGAGGGTTTCCCAGGGGCTTCGGCCCGCCGGACCTCTCTGGCGCGTACGTCCTGTCATCATCCACATGTCCTACTACGACGACGTGTACGAGATCGTCTGCCGCATTCCGCCGGGGCGCGTCAGCACCTATGGCCGCATCGCGGCGATGACCCACGTGCCACGCGGAGCCCGCGGCGTCGGCTGGGCGCTGGCCGGCCTGCCGCCGGACCGTGCCCGCCAGGTGCCGTGGTGGCGGGTGATCAACGCCGCCGGGCGGATCAGCAACGAGTACAACGCCGCGCTCCAGCGCGCGTTGCTCGAGGCCGAGGGCGTCCGATTCGACCCGCATGGATATGTCGATCTGGAGCGCTTTCTGTGGACAGAAGCGTGAGAGCTGAAGATCAGGCGATGAATGATGCGTGATGCATGACGAGTGACGATCACCTTGTCTCCCTGCCTCCCTGTCTCCCTACCCCCGTATGATCTCGCCATCTTGTCATCTTGTCCCCCACAGGCCTGCCGCGCTGGTATAATGATCAAACGACGATCAGTCTCATTCAGGAGAGCGCTGCATGACACTCACACCGCATCTCCGACCCATGTCGATCGGCGATTTGCTCGACGCGGCCTTCCGGTTGTATCGCCGGCATTTCCTCACCTTCATCGGGATCGCCGCGCTGCTGCAGGTGCCATTCCTGATTCTGCAGGCGTTGTTGCAGTTCGCCATCGGCGGTACCGTAAACGGCAGGCTGACGGAGCTGCTGGAGAACCCGGCAGCGACGGAAGGGAGCTCGCTGTCCGACGTGTTGCCGCTCGGCCAGCTGGCCCTGTACTACGTCTTATCGTTCGGTCTGGCGATCATCCAGGGGCTCGTTATCCAGAACCTGATCGCCGGTGCGCTGGCAAACGCGATCTCGCGCAGCTACCTTGGCCAGCCGGTGAGCATCCTCGGCGCGTACCGCTTCGGCGCGGGGCGGCTCGGCTCGCTGATTGTAGCGTCGCTCCTGCTCGGGCTGCTCGCACTGGTCCTGGCTGGTGTGGTGATCGGTGTGCCGGCCCTGCTCCTGATCGGCGCGGCGGCCAGCGGGCGGGTGGATGGCGTGGCGGGGGGCCTCCTGTTCGCCTTCGCCCTGATCGGGCTGGCTATTCTGTCCATCCTGCTGGCCGCCATGCTGCTCCCCCGTTTCCTTCTGGCCACGCAGGCGATCGTTCTCGAAGGCAAGGAGGCGGTGGACGGCCTGCGCCGCAGTTGGCAGCTCGTCTCCGGTTCGTTCTGGCGCGTGCTCGGCGTCGTGGTGCTCATGGGGCTGATCGTCTTTGTGATCAGCTTTATCTTTGGGCTGCCAGCCTCGATCCTGAACGCCATACTCGCGGTACGCCAGGCATCGCCATTCGCGCTCACGAGCACCCAGGTTCTCTCGAACCTCTTGGTTGAGATCGGCACGATTCTCGTGATGCCGCTCCAGCTTGCGGTCTTCACGCTGCTCTATTACGACCTGCGGGTGCGCAAGGAAGGGTACGACCTGCAGTTGATGGCGCAGCAACTTACGACAGCGTGAACATCAGGACAGTAGACCGCGGACGGGGAACGGTGAGCGAGTGCGCAAATCCGGGAACCCGGCGACGAGAAGCGCAGGAGACGGAGGCGCAGCCGTTCTCCTTCGCTCTTCGTCGCCTGGTCACCCGATCGCTGCGGGCGCGCGTTCTGCTCCTGGCTCTGCTGCTGCCTGCGCTGTGTCTCGCCGCGCCCGTCGCCGCCCAGGGAACCGAGGCCGACGCCGCGACCTACGCTGCCCTGGCGCGTGAAGCGTTGGCCGCGGCACAGCGCCGCGATCGGATCGGCCTGCAGGACGCCGGCGCGCGGCTTGCCGCCGTGGAAACCGTTCGCCTCGGCGATGGCACGCGGGTGGCGGTCGACAACCGCTGGCTGGCCGAGGCCACCCGCTCGAACGACCCGAACTATCCGCTGATCGCCGCGCGCCTGGGCGCGCTGGTGGACGCGCTGGCCGCGCCGTCCGCCCCACCCCCGCCCGACGCATTGGACCGCCTCCAGCGCCTGCTGGACGGGCCGCCCTTCCGCGACGAGCCGCAGGATCCGCGCCTGGCGGAGGCGCTGCGCGAGCGGCTGATCCTGCTGCTCGCCCGGCTGTTCGGCGCGACCGGCAACGCCCTGTTCGCGACCCCCCTCGGGGCGCTGATCGCCGCGATGGGCCTGCTGCTGCTGCTGGCGGTCTTCGTCTACCTGGGGCTTGGGCTGCGGCGGGCGGTGGCCGGCGAGGCGCAGGCCCGCGACGACCCGGAGGCCCACCTGACGGCGCAGGAGGCCTACGAGCAGGCCGGCGCGCTGGCCCGCGGCGGCGACCGGCGGACGGCGGTGCGCTACCTCTATCTGGCCGCGCTGCTGGCGCTGGACGAGCGCGGCAAGCTGCGCTACGATCGGGCGCTCACCAACCGCGAGTACCTCGAGCGCGCCGCCAGCGACCCGGCGCTGTGCGCGCGGCTCGCCCCGGTGGTCGAGACGTTCGACCGCGTCTGGTACGGCCATGTGCCACTCGATAGCGCGGCGTTCGCCAGCTACCAGGCCCAGGTTGAGGCGCTGCGGCAGGTCTCTGACAAGACGACACGGTGAAGGTCAGGGCACGGCGCACCCGGCGCTGCGCTGCCGCAAGGGAATCGCTGATCGCCAAATGCTCTGATCATCCATCACAGTATCCGGACTATCCAGCTCCTATGCCCTCCCAGCGTGACATGCTCATCCTCATCGGCCTCTTCCTGGCCCTGGCGGCGTTCGCGGTGCTTGGGACGGGGCGGGCCGTGCAAGAGGCCACCGAGACCCGCCCGACGAGCTACAGCGCCAACCGGACCGGCGCGCTCGGCCTGTTCCGCTGGGCGCAAGAGCTCGGCTACGACGCCCGCCGGCTGGAGTACCGCGACTTCGCGCTCGGCCCGGACGACGCGGCGCTGGTCGTGCTCAACCCGAGCGAGATCTTCAGCCGCGCGCAGGTGCGCGACCTGCTGGCCTGGATCGAAGATGGCGGCACGCTCATCCTGGCGGATGACAGCCCGGTGCTGTTCAGCCCGGCGCGCCCGCTGCTGGAGGAACTGAAGATCGAGCCGCAGCTCTACACGGCGACGCTGGAACTGGAGCGCGTTCCCATCACGCAACCGGCCTTCGACAGCCCGCCGGTCGCCAGCATGGAGGCGAACACCGCCCGCGTGCTCGCGCCGCGCGCCGACGACTGGCTGAAGCTCGCCGGCCCGCCAGACGGGACGGTGGTGGCCGGGCGGCGCATCGGGGACGGCTACGCCATCGTCAGCGCGGCGACGCACCCGTTTACCAACGGCGGCCTGCGCGACCGCAGCAACGCGGCGCTGGCTCTCAACCTGCTACAGCGCATCCCGCCGGGCGGGCGCGTCCTGTTCGACGAGATTCACCACGGCTATGTCGTGCGCCCGCCAGCCGGCAGCGGCCTGCTGGGGACGGCGTGGGGCTGGGCGGCGCTGTATGCGCTGGCGGTGGCCGGCCTGTACCTGCTGCTGACCGGGCGGCGCTTCGGGCGGCCCGTGCCACTGCGCGAGGAGACCGCCCGCCGCAGCAGCGCCGAGTATGTCGAAAGCATGGCCGATCTGTTCCAGCGCGGCGGCAAGCGCGGCTTCATCATGCGCTACTATTACGACAGCTTCAAGCGCCGCCTGGCCCGGCCGTACAGCATCAACCCGCGGCTGGACGACGACGCGTTCGTGCGCGAGTTGGCCCGCGCCCGCCCGGTGGACGAGGCGGCGCTGCGAGCGACGCTGGCGCGGCTGCGCGAGACGCCGCCGGGCGAGGCCGACCTGGTGCGTCGCGTCGCCGAGGCGGAAGAGATGCTCGAGGCGATCACACGGTGAGGGGCAGCGGCGTGAATGACGAATCATGAATAGTGGGTTGGCAGTTTTGCGCTTTTGAACTCTGAGCGTGCACAAGGCATACAGTGGCAACAGCATTAACCGCACTATCGCCGCTGGACGGGCGCTACCACCAGGATGCCGCCGCGTTGGAGGCGTATTTCAGCGAGGCGGCGCTCTTCCGCTACCGCGTCCGCGTCGAGGTCGAGTACCTGATCTTCCTCTCGCGGGCCCGCAACGTCGGCTTCATCGCGCCGCTCGATCCGCAGGCCGCCGCGGCGCTGCGGGCGCTCTACCGCGGCTTCAGCGCCGAGGATGCCGCGGCGATCGCCGCCTGGGACCGCACGGTCAACCATGACGTCAAAGCGGTGGAGTACTGGCTGCGCGAGCAACTCGCCCGGCTCGGCCTCGGCGCCTACGCCGAGGCGGTCCACTTCGCTCTTACGTCCGAGGACGTGAACAACCTGGCCTACGGGCTGGCGGTGCGCGAGGCGCGCGATCTGGTGCTCGTGCCGACGGCAGGCGAGTTGGCCGGCGCGCTGCACGAGCTGGCGCTGCGCGAGGCTGCCACGCCGATGCTGGCGCGCACCCATGGCCAGCCGGCCACCCCGACGACCCTCGGCAAAGAGTACGCCGTCTTCGTCGCCCGGCTGCGCCGCGCCCTGGAGCGCCTGAGCGGCGTGAAGCTCACCGGCAAGCTCACCGGCGCGACCGGCACGCTCGCCGCGCACCACGCGGCCCTGCCGCAGATCGACTGGCCGGCCTTCAGCCGGGCGTTCGTCCGCTCGCTCGACCTGGAGCCGGTGCTGCTGACGACGCAGATCGAGCCGCACGACACGCTCGCCGAGCTGTGCGACGCGCTGAAACGGCTCAACAGCGTGCTGATCGACCTGTGCCAGGACACCTGGCAGTACATCAGCCTGGGCTACCTGGTGCAGGCCGCGCGCCCCGGCGAGGTCGGTTCGTCCACCATGCCGCACAAGGTCAACCCGATCGATTTCGAGAACGGCGAGGGCAATCTGGGGCTGGCCAATGCGCTGCTGGAGCACTTCAGCCGCAAGCTGCCGATCTCGCGGATGCAGCGCGACCTGACCGACTCAACCGTGCTGCGGAACCTGGGGGTGGCGTTTGGGCACAGCCTGGTGGCGTACTGCCGTGTCCGGCGCGGCCTCGCGAAGCTCGCCGCCGATCCGCAGCGCATGCTCGGCGACCTGCGGGACCACCCGGAGGTGCTGGCCGAGGCGGTGCAGACCATCCTGCGGCGGGCCGGCTACCCCGAGCCGTATGAGGCGCTGAAGCGGCTGACCCGCGGCCAGGCGCTGACGCTCGAGGAGCTGCGCGCCTTCGCCGACAGCCTCGACGTGGCCGAGGACGTCAAGGCCGAGTTGCGCGCCCTCACGCCAGAGACCTACACCGGCTACGCCGCCGAGCTGGCGCGCACCATCGTGCGCGACTGGACGAAGTAGCCAGGCGCCCCGGACCATAGCCGCCAGGCCAGCCGCCGCGCGTCTGCGTGCCATCTCACGGCGCCGGAAGCCCTGCGGCCGCCGCGTAGACCCTCAGCGTGGCTTCCGCCGCGCGCCGCCAGGAGAAACTCGCCGCCCGCGCCAGCCCGCGCTCGCGCAGCCCGGCCCGCAGCGCTGCGTCGCCCAACAGCCGGGCCAGGCCGGCGGCAAGCGCTTGCGGGTCGGACACATCGACCACCATCGCCGCGTCGCCCACCACCTCCGGCAGGCTGGCGTTCCCGCCGCAGAGCACCGGCGCGCCGCAGGCCATTGCCTCCAGCGGCGGCAGGCCGAAGCCCTCGTAGCGCGACGGGTAGGCAAAGACCTCCGCGCCGGCATAGAGCGCCGGCAGGTCGGCCTCCGGCACGCCCGGCAGGAAGCGCACCGCCACGCCGAGCCGGGCCGCCGCCGCGCGCGCCTCGGGGTAGCGGGCGTCCCAGTGGCCGGCGATGACTAATGGCAACTCGCAGCGTGCCGATGGCAGATGCTGCTGCCCACGCTGCGAGCTGCGATTCCCAGTCTGCACTTGATGCCAGGCCTCCACCAGCCCCGCCAGGTTCTTGTGCGGCTTGTTCGAGGAGACGCACAAGACATAGCGCGCCGGCAGGCCGTAGCGCGCGCGGACGGCGGTGATGGCCTCCGGCGGCTGTGGGCAGAAGCGCGGGTCAGCAGCGAGCGGCGTGATGGCGATCCGCTCCGGCGGGATGCGATAAGCCGCCGCGAGATCGGCGCGGGCGCTGGCCGAGAGGGCGATCAGCCGGGTGGAGACGCGCGCCGCGAGCCGAGTCAGCAGGTCGAAGAGCAGCCGGGCGCGCGGCCGTACCTCGCCGGGGAACAGCCGCGGGATGATGTCGTAGAGCGTCGTGACGGATGGGCAGGGGAGCCCGGCGTAGGGGCGCACGTAATACGGCGCGTGGTAGACATCCGCCCGCAGCCGGCGCAGCAGCCGCGGGATGGCCGCCTGCTCGTCCGGGCTGAACGGCCGGGCCGTAGTCGGGACCAGGGTGACGCCAGGCCGCGCCAGGGCCGTGAAGTCGTGGCGCGTGTTCGGCAGCGCCGGGTTGTAGAGCAGGCAGAGCTCAGGGCCGGGCTCCAGCGCCGCGAGCGCCGCCGCCAAGTTGTAGACGTAGCGGCCGATGCCGGGAAAATGATCGGCCACATAGCGGGCATCGAGCGCGATTCGCATCGCGGGCTTTCGTGCGGGGCGGAAGGCGCGGCGGCCACCTACGCCCTCGATGTGATGGCAGTGCGTACGCCGGGATGACGAGCGGCGGGACGGCCGCCTGCCCTCCGCCGCGACGCAGCCCCCGAGCGGGGGGGCGCTATGCCCCATCCGGCAGCACGTACCATCCCCAGACATACCCCAGCGCGCTGGCGTAGGACGCGAGCGCCTTGAGCGGCTTGAAGCCGGGCCGCCAGGACGGCGCGGCGAAGGAGTACGGCAGCACGGCGTTCAGCGGCAGAATGGCCGTGCGAAACAGCAGAAACGCCGCGGCGTGCAACGGGGTATGCAGCGCCCGCCCGCGCGCCCGGCGCGGATCGCGCCGCACCTCCTGCGCATGCCCCGCCCCGTAGAGGAACTGCTTGCGCAGCAGCGCCGGCAGCGTCGCCGGGGCCGGGTGGTACACCCAGGTGTGCGGGACGAGCAGAAAGCGGTAGTGAGTAGGCGGGCGGGCGCGCGCGCCAGCGGGTGAGGTCTCCCCATCATCGGTTGCCAGCCCTCGGTCACGAGCCGTCAGCCGGCGCACCCGCACGAAGAACTCGGTGTCCACGCCACGCAGCAGCGTCTCGTCGAAGCCGCCGGCCTGCTCGAAGACCGTGCGGCGCATGGCGCAGCAGGTCGTCGTGATCTCGCAGTAGAACGCCGGCGGGTCGGGGTTGGTCTCCAGCGGCGCGCCGACGACCGGGTGGACGATCCGCGGCACCTCGTGCGCCGCCCAGCGTTGAAACAGCCCGGCGCCCGGCGGGAGCAGCTTGGCCGCGCCGGTCACACCGATCGTCGGGTCGGCCAGCAGCGGCGCGACGAGGTTGGCGAGCACGCGCTCATCCCCCAGCCGCGCGTCATCGTCCACAAACACCAGGATCGGCGCGCTGGTCCGGGCGACGCCCTGGTTGCGGGCGCGGCCGTTGGGGCGTACGCCGCGTACCACGGCGATCTCTGCCGGTTGGAGCGTCTGCCGCCGCACACCGGCCAGCAGTGGTTCGACATCGCCGGTGAGCGAGGGGATGATCAGGGCGACGGCCGGAAGCGAGGAAGACATCTCGAGCTCTAGTTGGAACCGCATCGCAGATCGACGCACTTCGAGCGCCGTTGCGGCGCCTCCTGGCGGGTGATCTCCAGCACAGTATACCGCATCGCTGCGGGGCCTCACCAAGCGCGGTCTTCCGCCTGCCGCAGGCCCGCATAGAGCCCGCGCAACCGCCGCCCGATCCGCTCCCAGTCGTACCGCTGCTCGACCAGCGCCCGCCCTGCCGCCCCCAGCCGCGCCCGCAGCGCCGCGTCGTCCAGCAGCCGCAGCACCGCTGCGGCGAACGCCGCCGGGGTCTCGGCAAACAGCGCGCTCTCGCCGTCGCGCAGCGGGATGCCCTCCGCCGCGGCGGGTGTCGTCACCAGCGGCAGCCCGTGCGCCAGCGCGTCCAGAATCTTCACCCGCACCCCGCCGCCCCAGAAGATCGGCGCGGCCAGCAGGCTGGCCTGCGCATACAGCGGCCGCAGGTCGTCGAGCGTCCCCGGGACGCGCACGTCGAACGCCGCCAGCGCCCGCACCTCCGGCCCCGGCCCGCGCCCCGCCAGTGTCAGCCGGGCCGTCGGGCGGGCGGCGCGCACCAGCGGCCAGACCTCGCGCGCCATCCAGAGCGCCCCTTCGACATTCGGCGGGTGCTGGAAGCTGCCGACGAACAGCACCTCGTCCGCGGCGCGCGGGTCGAACAGCACCGGTCGCTCCTCCAGATCCACGCCGCTCGGCAGGTAAACCACCGGGACGCCGGGCAGCCAGCGCCGCAGCGCCGCCGCGTCCGCTGGGCTGTGCGCCACGACCAGATCGCAGTCGCGCAGCGCCCGCCGCTCGAAGGCCCACAGACTGAGCGCCCCGGCCCAGCGCCGCGCCGCCCGCCGCGGATCGCGCTCGCGCCGCGCCCGCCGCACCTGCGCCAGAAACCCGGCGTTGTGCGCCGTGCAGACCACCGCCGCCCCGGTCGCCCGCGCCAGCCGGGCGTATTGCGCCATGGTGGTGAACTCGATCTGCACAAGCTCCGGACGCGCCTGCGCCCATGCCCTGCATAGCAGGTCGGCCAGCGCCGCCGAGCGGTCGAGCCGCACCGCCGGGGGCAGGAGCCACGCGCCCCGGGGCCGCCCGCGGGCCACCACATGGACTTCGGCGCAGGCCGCCAGCGCAGGATCGGGCGGAGCCGCCGGGTCGGGCGCCAGCGCGAACAGCCGCACCGCATAGCTCCGCGCCAGTTGCCGCGCCGCCCCGACGATGTGCGCGCTCCCCCCGACCAGCGGGCGCGTCGGCAGCAGCGGGCTGATAATGTCGAGGCGAGGTAGCACGGCGAGGAACCTCGGTCAGCGTGTAGCGTGCAAGGGACAACATGTCCAATGCATCGTTCACCATCATGCATCACTCTGCTCCCGCCCGGTCATCCCGTCACCGTGACATGCCAGCGCAAGCACCTCCACCGCCGCGCCGCCCCACACCCGGTCGGCCAGGCGGAACGGCAGCCCGGCGACAGCGCGAGCCGCCGGGCTGTACAATGCGCGGTGGACCGCCGCCGCCAGCCGCGGGCCGGCCCGGTCGTCCAGCGCGAAGCGCAGACTGTGGCTCGCCGCCAGGTAGCTGGCCGAGAAGAACAGCGCGCGCGGTGCGCCGAAGCCGGCTTCCTGCAGCATCCGCAGCAGCGTCTCCGGCGTGAAAACCGCCATGTGGCGCGGCTGGTCATACCCCACCCAGTAGCGGCCAGCCAGCTGGGCGACGTAGCTGTCGGCGTTCGGCACGCGGACGAAGATGGCCCCGCCGGGCCGCAGGATGCGCCGCAACGCTCGCAGGTTCACCAGCGGATCGTGAAAATGCTCGAGCACATCCCAGAGCGTCACGGCGTCGAAGCTCGCCGCCGGGAATCGGGCGTGCTCCAACGGCCCGGCGAACACCGGCGCAGCCAGGCGGGCGCTGGTCGCGCGGGCGGCGGCGGCGTTCGGCTCCACGCCGGCCACCGCCCAGCCGCGCGCCTGCATCGCCTCCAGGAACAACCCGGACGCGCAGCCGACATCCAGCACCCGCCGGGCGCGGCCAGGCGTCGGCGGCACGGCCCGGTCGAGCATCCACGCCCGCCGGCCCTGCCCGTGCCGGATCAGCGCGCCGAGCGCCCCGCGCCGCGCCCGCAGCCCCCCCGCCGCGCTGCCGTACGCGCCGTAGCTATCCGGGTAGAACCGGGACATGGCCGCCAGCGGCGGACGGGGGTTCTGGTAGATCAGCCCACAGCGCCGGCAGCGCACCAGCCGGTACGCTCCCGGCCGCCGCAGCAGATAGTCCGGCCCGGTATGGACGACCGTGTAGGCGTCCGCGCCGCAGAGGAGGCAGGGGGTTGGTTCCATGGCAGGCTCGACCATGAGGGAGGGTCGAGTGTAGATTGCAGATGGTAGATCGCAGATGTTCACCTTGTCACCCGCTCACCGTGTCACTCCCGCCGGGCATACACCAGCAACTCATCCCCCCACCCCGCCGCCTCGAAACGTTCCAGCGCCGGGGCCGTCAGCTGCGCCAGCGCCTCGGTCGCCGGCTGCATGCGGCGCAGCAGGCCAGCCCAGGCGCGCCGTTCCAGCGAAACGTTCAGAGCGCGGCGTTCGATGTGCTGATCTCCGTTCCACGGAGACGGATGAACTCCCGGTCCTTGCTCGCTCGTGCGTACCGTTGAACGTCGCCCTCTGAGCAGCGAACCCCAAGCCCGCAGCCGCGCGCCTGCTCCGATCAGCGCGTGCTGGTACGGGTTCGTTCCATCGCCGCGCAGCGTCGCTACCTCGATGACCTCGAAGCCGAGCTGCGCCAGGAGGCGCGGCAGCGTCGCTGGCGAGAAGTACCACAGGTGGGCCGGCGGCGAGAGCCACGCCCACGAGCGCCCGGCCACCCGCGCGCCGAAGCTGGCGATGTTCGGCACGCGCACGCCGAGCACGCCACCGGGCCGGAGCAGCCGCAGCACGCGCCCGAGCTGCGCCCGCGGGTCGTGGGTATGCTCCAGCACGTGCCACATCACCGCCGCGTCGAAGCTCTCCTCGGCGAACGGCGCATCGAGCAGGTCACCGGCGAACACCTCGAGCCGGAAGCGCGCCCGCGCGCAGGCGGCGGCCTCCGGCGACAGCTCGACGCCGGCCACCTGCCAGCCGCGCGCCCGGGCGATCGCCAGCCCGTGCCCATACGACGCGCCGACCTCCAGCAGCCGGCCCCGCTCCGGCATCCAGCGCTCCAGGTCGGCGATCCGCCGCGCGTGGCTCGCGATCGCCGCGGCGTAGCGCTCGCGTGGTACGGCATAGGTACGGGCGTAGTAGTCGGCCAGTTCCGCCGGCGCCGGTGTCGGCCAGACGAACATACAGCCGCACAACCCGCAGCGGTACAACTGGTAGCCATCCCGCGCCAGGTGGGGCAGCGCGGCGCTCCCGCAGATCAGACAGCGTGGGCGGTCAGGCGTAGACATAGGCGCGGCTAGCGGCATGCACCGGCCACCGTGGACGGGCACGCATCACCAAGCTACAATCGACACGTTGCAATCACAAACCAGCCGGACAGGCAGACGGGCAGCCAATCTGCACGCTACCGGCCCCTACAGCTCCCGCGGCGGGCCGCTCCGCCCCCGCGCATAATCCCACACGCCGAGCTTCAGCGCCTGCGCCTGCGCCCTCTGCCCGCGCCGGAGGTAGCGCGCCCACGTCCGCCCGCTGCCCGCCAGCGCCCGCGCCAGCCCCCACGCGCCGCGCCAGCCCCTACGCGCATTGCGCCGCCGCAGGTAGTACTGGTTGCGCGCGATCAGATACACCTTCCGCGGCGACTCCGCCCCCAGGCTGCTGCTCGTCCGGTGCCATACCGCCGCCTCGGGCACGTAGCGCAGCCGCCAGCCGCGCCCCCGCGCCCGCAGGCACCAGTCCGTCTCCTCGGCATACGCGAAAAACGGCTCCCAGAACGGCCCAACCTCCTCCCACGCCGCGCGGCGGATCAGCAGCGCGCAGCCGAACAGCGCCACCCGATCCGCCGGCTGGTCGTACTGGCCCCGGTCGGGCTCGCCGCTGCCAAGCATCCGCGCCCGCCCGCTGTCGGCGTCCACCCACAGCCCGACCGACTGGATCACCCGCGGCGTGCCGGCGAAGTATACCTTCGGCGCGACCGCCGCGACCCGGCTGTCCCCCTCCAGCGCGTCGGCGAGCGCCCGCAGCGCGCCGGGCGCGAGCAGCGCGTCGTTATTCAAAAGAAAAAAAGCGTCCGTACCCTCCGCCAGCGCCGCTGCGACCCCCTGGTTGCACCCTGCGGCGAAGCCGCAGTTGCGCTCGAGGCGGAGCAGGCGCACCCGCGGGAAGCAGGCCGCGGTTGGTGGCGACAGCGCCGGCTGCGAGCCGTTGTCCACCAGCCAGATATCCTCCTGCACCGTCTGCGCCGCCAGCGCCGCCAGGCACTCCAAGGTCAGCCGCGGCTGGTTCCAGCTTACGATGATCGTCGCGATTCGCATCGGTCACAGCTTCCGTGCGTACGCTTCCAGGCCGACATGCACCTCACTCTCTGGCCAGCGCAGCGCGTAGCCGAGCTGGCTGCCGCGCTCCACCGCCCGCCACGCCAGGCTGAACGTCCACCACAGCGGCGTCCGCCGGTCCGCGCCGTTGCCGACGCGCGCATGCAGCAACGCCAGCAGCCGGTCGGCAGCGTAGGGATGGCGCGGCGCCCGCGCGACGACCCGCGGCACCGCAACCACCTCCAGCCCGCAGGCGCTCAGAAGTTCCCGCAGCGTCGCCTCGGTGAAGAAGCCGATGTGCGCCGGCGGCTTGAACTCGCGCCAGCGCTCCGGCTGGTGCACCGCCGTCCAGTAGCGGGTGTTCGGCGTCGAGAGCGCCAGGATACCGCCGGGCCGCAACAACGCCGCCAGCCGCTCGATCTCCGCCCGCGGGTTGGGGATGTGCTCGATGTACTCCCACATCGTCGCCGCGTCGAACGAGCCGGGCGGCGCGTCCAGGTCGGCCAGGCGTGGTGCGAGCGGGCGGCCCGTCAGTTCCGCGGCGGAGCGCCGCATCTCCGCCGAGAGCTCCACACCGTGCACCGCCCAGCCACGCTCCTGCGCCACCTTGAGGAAGAACCCGGCCGCAGCGCCGACATCCAGGATGCGCCCGCGCCCCAAGAGCAGTCGCTCGATCCGCCGCAGCCGCCGGCGCGCCTCGCGCTCGTGGAGCGGTCGCTGCGCGAAGTAATCCTGGTAGCCAAGCGCACTGCCGCAGTAGTAGCCCGGATCCTGGTAGAACGCGGCAAGCTCATCCTCCGTCGGCGGCGGGCAGACAAACAGAAAACCGCAACGCTCGCAGCGTACGATCTGGTAGCCGCCCCTCCGAAGAAACGGCGCCAGCTCCTGATGATGGCAAATTGGGCAACGAGCGTCATTCATGGGAAAGAGAACCAAGGAACAGAGAACAAAGGAACCGAAGCGAAGAAACAACGGCACACAATCACCCTGTCATCGTGTCATCGTGTCACCCTGTCACGCTCACGCCGCTCGCGCCGTTGCCGCCGCTCGTGCACCGCGGCGAGTCGCTCCAGCGCCGCCGGGTCGCCGCGCCGTTGTCGGGCGATCTCGCGCCGCCGCGCCAGCGTCCCGCCCAGGTTGCGCCAGTTCCAGGCCCACGCCACGCCGAGACCGTGCCCACGCCCCGTGGCCGCTTTCGCCAGCGAGACCAGCGCCAGCCGAGTGGCGAACGGCACGACGCGCCGCCAGCGCATCAGCTTCAGGTAGGTATACAGGCTGTTCTTCGCCCGCTCGGCGTCCCAGCCGCCCCCGCCGCCGCTGCCGCCGCGCTCGTGCACCACCGCCGCCTCCAGGTCGGACAGGACGCGCCAGCCGAGCAGCCAGGCGCGCCAGCACAGCTCGATATCCTCCCAGTAGAGAAAGATCTGCTCGTCGAACCCGCCCAACGCTTCCCACGCGCGCCGGCTGATCATCATAGCACAGCCGGGCACGGCGGCGCTCTCCTCGACCGGTGGCGTGACAGCGGCGGTCGGGGGCTGGGGACCAGCGGCAAGGGGCTGAGGGCTGATCGCACCATCTCCTTGTCTCCCTGCCCCGGTGTCTCCCTGATCTCTAGCGCCTAACCCCTGACCGATCGCTCCTGGCTCCCATGTCTGCGGACAGATGATCGCCGCGTCCGGGCGCTCGACGAGGTGGCGCGCGAGGGTGGCGAGCCAGCCGGGCGTCACGTACACGTCCGGATTCAGAAAGATCAGCAGGTCGCTGCGGGCCGCCCGCGCGCCCAGATTGCACGCCCGCCCGAACCCCAGGTTGTCGGCGCTCGCGATCACATGGGCGCCGGGCCACAACCGCTGCGCCAGCGCCACCGTCCCATCGCGCGAGGCATTGTCCACCACGATCACCTCGACATCGCGGTCGCCCGCCGCGGCCAGCGCGGCGAAGAACGCCGGCAATGTCGCCGCACTATTGTAGGTGACGACGATCAGAGAGGCGTAGGGCGTACAGCTTGAGGCGCGGAGGTTGGCAGTCATGATTGCACGACGTATCTGGAGATCGGCCTTGTTCGATCCTCTCTCCGCCCGGTGTCGATGCACCGCCGCCCCTCGTCCAGCGGCCACCGGCCACCGGCGTAGGGCGCAGGACGAGTCTATGAGCTACGATACGAGCTTCATGCTAACCGGGCTTGCTGTGGTCCATCGTCCACCGCCTACCGCCCCCCGTCCACAGTTCTCACTTCCCGCAGCGCGGAGCGCGGCCGGCGCAGCGCCCCGAGCAGCATGCGTGCCTCGCGCGGCTCCAGCACACGCAGCGCGACCAGCGCCGCCGGGTAAACCGCCAGGAGCAGCAGCTTCAGCGCCGCGTCCGCCAGCGGGGCGCCGGTGGCGACCAGCCCGCCGGCCCCCAGCAGCGCCCCCTGCGCCAGCAACGCCCACAGCGCCCGCCCCGGCTCGAACGGCAGCGGCATGAGCCGCTGCGCCGCCCAGTACAGCGCCAGCACCGCCGCTCCGTAGCCGAGCGCCGTCGCCCAGGCCGCGCCCCACACGCCGAAGCGCGGGATGAGCAGCAGGTTCAGCAGCAGATTCACCGCCGCGCCCAGCGCCGTCGTCCAGCCGAGGGCCGCGGTACGCTTCGCCAGAAACGCTCCGACACCGAGCGCGACCATCGCGCCGTTCGCCACCGGGTAGTACGCCAGCACGCCGACATACGGCGCGGCCAGCACATACTCGCGGTTACCGATCACCAGCGTCAGCAGCGCCAGTATCTCGCGGGCGAACAGCCCGATCGCCAGCGCCAACCCCAGCGCCCCGGCGACAAAGTAGGTCAGCACCTTGCCGTAGGTCCGCGGCGCATGCGGGTCGTCCTTGATCGCCAGCGAGAGCGGCCCCCAGGCGCTCTGGAACGGCGCGGTCGCGATGGCCAGCAGCGAGGCCATCCGGTTGGCCACGGCGTATAGCCCGCGGTTGTCGAGCGCGACATGGAACAGGGGCAGCAGCAGCCGGTCGAGGTAGGCCAGTGACCAGAAGGCGAGCGCGTTCGGGATGAACGGCAGCCCGGCGCGCACCAGCGGCCAGGCCAGCGCCGGGTCGGGCCGCGCCCAGCAATCGCGCGCCGTCAGCGCCAGACCAAGCGCGGTGACGGCGACCGAGGTGATCACCCCGGCGATCTGGACGCCGAGCACGCCCATGCCGAACCCCAGCACGAGCAGGAGGTTCAGCGCCGGCGAGAGGGCGATGAAACAGAGCGCGAGCGCGTTTGAGCGCCGCACCGCCAGCCGCAGCCGCAGGGCCGCCTGGATGACGCTGTAGAGCACGGCGAACGGCAAGTTGAGCGCCGACAGGCGGATCAGCACGGCGCGCTCCGCCCCGCCGAGCGCGTAGGACGCCAGCGGGTACGCCGCCGCCGCCAGCCCCAGCCCGACCAGCGTCGCCCAGGCCACGCCGACCACCGCGGCCGTCGCGACGACCGCCCGGCCATGGCGCTCGCCGCCGTCGTAGAAAAAGACCGCCGGCGCGGCGTTCAGCCCGAGCGTCGCCGCCGTGAGCGTCAGGATGCCGATCGTCAGCGTCGTGTCGAGGATCGCGTAGTCCGCCGGGGTGAGCGCGTGCATGTACAGCGGCGTCAGCACCACGGCGAACAGCGGCCCGGCGAGCGTCGCCAGGCTGTAGCCGGCAGTTAGGCGGGTCAGTTGTAGCAGGCGGTGGCGCGTGGCAGCTCCTCCCAACGGCGGACGGACGACCGGGGCGAACACCAGCCCTCCGAAGGCTCACCGGGCGTTCGTCTTTCGCCCTTCATCCCTTGTCACCAACCGAAAGACCTCCACGGTCTCAGCGGCGATCGCCGGCCAGGCGAAGCGCCCGGCGACCCGCAGCGCGCTGGCGCCGAGGGCGTCGCGCTCCGCGCAGGCCAGCGCACGGCGCAGCGCATCGGCCAGGGCCGCGTCGTCGCCGGGCGCGAACAGCCAGCCTTCGTGCCCGTCGCGCACCAACTCGGCCACCGGGCCGAACGCCGGCGCGACGACCGGGCGGGCATACGACAGCGCCCAGAGCAGGATACCACTCGTCAGCAACTCGCGGTACGGCAGAACGACCGCGTCGGCGGCGGCGAGCCAGACCGGCAGCTCGGCGTCCGGCACGAAGCCGGGGCGCAGCACGACCCCTGGCACCTCTGCTGCGCGGCGGGCGAGCCGCGCGGCGTACTCGGGGAACTTGGCCTGCCCGCCGATCAGCAGCGTGCCGCGCTCCTGCGCCGGCAGCCGGGCGAAGGCCTCGATCAACCCCTCGATGTTTTTGTAGGGCCGCAGCGTGCCGAAGTTCAGCCAGACCGGCCCGGCGACCGGCAGCCCCAGCGCGGCGCGGCTGGCGGCCCGGTCGCGCGGCGGGCCACGCAGGCCGATATAGCTGCCATGGGGAATGACGGCCGTGCGCGGCAGCCGGCCGTACCGATCCTGGAGCATCCGCCGGGCGGCCTGGCTGTGGGCGATGACCGCGTCGCTCTGGCGCAACACCAGGCGATAGGCGGCGTAGGCCCAGGCGGGGTGGCGCGCCTCGTGCGGCGCCAGGTTGTGCGCCGTCCATACGATCCGAACGCCCCGCCGCCGCAGCGCGGCCAGCACCCCGGCGAACCCGAGGGTGCGGGCGACGGTCGCCGGCGCGCCGGGGCGCTGTGTCAGCTCGTCGAAGAAGTGCAGGTGCAACAGCCGTGGTCCGCGCCCGGCCAGCAGCTCCGGCAGCGCCGCCCGCGGCCGGATGCGCCGCACCCTGACACCGAGCGTCGCCATCGGCCGGTAGAGCTCGTCCAGGTAGGGGCTGGTGGGCAATTGCGGCGGAAGCGGGTAGATTGTGAGTGCTACATTCAGCGTTGAGAGTTTGGCGTGGTACAGCTTCGTCAAAAGCAGGGGTCCGGCGGGGCAAATCCCCGTCAAACCTCGCCCCCCGTGTTGCGTTTCATAACGCCATGCTGCACACTGAGCTTAGCGCTCAACAGGGCCTCGATCCGCGCCACGACCATATCGATCGCGATCGGGTTGCGCCCACCGAGCGGGATGATCAGGTCGGCATAGCGCTTCGACGGCTCGACGAACTCCAGGTGCATCGGCCGCACCGTCCGCAGATACTGCTCCGTGACCGACTCGACCGAGCGGCCACGCTCCTGCACATCGCGCCGCAGCCGTCGAATGAAGCGCAGGTCGCTCTCGGTGTCCACAAACAGTTTCACGTCCATCCGCTCGCGCAGCGCGGCGTCGGCGAACAGCAGGATCCCTTCCAGCAGAATCACCGGGTGCGGCAGGAGGCGGCGAGTTTCCGGCAGCCGCACGTAGCTGGCGAAGTCGTAGGTCGGCACATCCACCGCCTCGCCGCGGATCAGCGCGTCCAGGTGCGCCAGAAACAATGCGTTGTCCAGCGCGTCCGGGTGGTCGAAATTGAACTGGGCGCGCTCGACCAGCGGCAGGTGCGACAGGTCACGATAGTACCAGTCGTGCTGCAGAAAGGCGATCCGGTCGCGCCCGACCCGTTCGAGGATCGCGTTCGAGACCGTCGTCTTGCCCGAGCCGCTCCCGCCCGCCACACCGATGACGAGCGGCCGTGCGCCGCGTTCCATAAGCCGTTGTGGTTCCGTGACGCCCGGCCCTGGCGAAGGGCGGATGGCCACGGACCGCCGCGTATGAGCGCACTCCCGTGCGCCCTGGTTCGTCCAGATCGCTGCCCGCCGAATCATACCACACGCGGCGGGGCGGGCGCGTGGTACAATACGGCCCTCGACAGGAGCGCGGCCGCGGAGCGGCAGGAGGCGAGCGTGGAGGCTCAACGCGATACGCCGGCGGGCGAGGGCTGGCTGCGCCGCGTCGCGCGGGCCGTGAGCCGCCGCGCCGCCGAATGGGCGACGCTAGGGGACGCCGCGCCGGAGCAATGGAAGGGGCGAACCATGGTGACTGGCGACCAGATCGTCGAGTACTTCGAGCGGGTGATCGCCGAGGATAAGCTGTCGGGCAACGCCCAGGGCCTGAAAAACGCCCAGATCGCCGCCGGCTACCTGATGAAGGCAGCCGAGTACGCCGGCGACAAGGAGACCGCGCGCCGGCTGCACATCCTCGCCGCCCGCGCCGCTAACTACCACGAGGAGCTGACCGGGAATTGATACGCTTCAGACAGGCAGATATCAGACGGCCTGAACATTGCCTTTCGATGGTCTGATCGTCTGCCCGTCTGCCCGTCTGGCCGCCTCCCGACCATCTACAGTTATGACCGTCACCCTGGCCGATATTCAGGCGGCGCGCCGCACCCTGCGCGACGTGATCATCGCGACGCCCATCCTGCCCGATGAGCGCCTCTCCGAGGAGCTGAACACGCGTGTGTTTCTCAAGGCCGAATGCACGCAGCGCAGCGGCTCGTTCAAGGTGCGCGGCGCATACAACAAGATCGCCCGACTCGCCCCGGAGGAGCGCGCCCGCGGCGTGATCACCCACTCCGCCGGCAACCACGCCCAGGGGGTCGCGCTCGCCGCCCGGCTGCACGGCATCCCCGCCGTGATCGTGATGCCGGAGCGCGCCCCGCTGACCAAAGTCACCGCCACGCGCCGCCTCGGCGCGGAGGTCGTGCTCTCCGGCGCGACGTTCGATGACGCCGGGGCCCGCGCCCGCGAGATCCAGGAGGCGCGCGGGCTGACCTACGTCCACGCCTTCAACGACGAGCGGGTGATCGCCGGGCAGGGCACGCTTGGGCTGGAGATCGTCGAGGCGCTGCCCGATCTGTCGCTGGTCATCGTGCCGATCGGCGGCGGTGGGCTGATCAGCGGGATCGCTATCGCCGTCAAAGGGCTGTTGCCGGATGTACGGATCGTCGGGGTGCAGGCCGCCGGGTGCGCCCCGGTGATCCCATCGCTGGCGGCGGGCGAGCCGGTGGCCGTCAGCGGCATCCGCACGATCGCCGATGGCATCGCCGTCAAGCGACCTGGCGACCTGACGCTGCCGATCATCCGCGAGTTGGTGGATGAGATCGTGACCGTGGACGATGACGAGATCGCCCGCGCGATCGCCCATGCGGTACAGAACGATCACCTGGTCGTCGAGGGGGCCGGGGCGGCCGGCCTGGCCGCGCTGCTGGCCGGCAAGGTCGCCCCCCGCACGGGCGAGACGGTCTGCGTTCCGCTGTGCGGCGGCAACATCGATGGCAATCTGCTGGTGCGGGTGATCGAGCAGGTGCTGGTCAAGCAGGGGCGCTACATTCTGGTCAAGACGACCATGGATGACCGGCCCGGCAACCTCGCGCCGCTGCTCAATCATGTCGCGGCGGCCGGCGCGAACGTGATCGACATCTTCCACCGCCGCGCCGTCTGGCTCGCCCCGGTTGATCGCGTCGGCATCGAGATGGTGCTGGAGGTGCGCGACGAAGAGCACGGCCGCGAAGTCATCCAGCGCCTGGCCGCCGCCGGCTACCCGGTCGAGCGCGAGGGGCAGGGGCTGTGGCCGGTATGACACCGCCGGCGCACAGGACTGACGTGCCCGTGAGCAAGACCTCAGCGGCCCGCTCGCGGGCGAAGGCGCCCTCTGGGCCGACACAGCAGCCGCCGATGAACGCCGACCTGCTCATCCTACACGCCGCTCAATTGGTGACGGTCGCCGCGCCCGACGGGCCGAAGCGTGGTCCGGCCATGCGCGCGATCGGGATCATCCCCGACGGCGCGCTGGCGGCGGCCGGCGGCCAGATCGTCGCCGTCGGGCCGACCGCCGCGGTGCGCGCCCGCTTCCCCGACGCGCAGCAGGTGATCGACGCCAGCGGCCGTGCGGTCGTCCCCGGCTTTGTCGATGCCCATACCCACGTCGTCTTCGCCGGCGACCGGGTGGACGAGTTCGAGCGGCGGCTGGAGGGCGCGACCTACCAGGAGATCATGGCCGCCGGGGGCGGCATTATGTCAACCGTTCGGGCGGTGCGCGTCGCGAGCGAGGAGCAGCTCGCCACCGAGAGCGCCGCCCGCCTGCGGGCCATGCTCGCCCACGGCACGACCACCGCCGAAGCCAAGACCGGCTACGGCCTGACGACCGCCGCCGAGCTGAAGTTGTTGCGCGTCATCCGGCGGCTCGGCGCGGCGCAGCCGGTGGAGCTCGCGCCGACGTTTCTCGGCGCGCACGCCGTGCCGGAGGAGTACGCAGGCCGCGCGGACGCCTACCTGGACCTGGTGATCGGCGACATGCTGCCGGCGGTCGAGGCCGAGTGCCGCGCGCATGGACTCCCGCCGCCGTTTGTCGATATCTTCTGCGACGAGGGGGCGTTCACCGCCGCCCACTTGGAGCGGCTGCTCGGCGCGGCACGGGCGCGCGGCTTTCCGCTCAAGGCGCACGTTGACGAATTCGCCGCGCTCGGCGGGACGCCCGTCGCCGCCGCCCTCGGCGCGACCTCGGTCGATCACCTGATCGCCAGCGGCGAGGCCGACATAGCCTCGCTGCGCGCGCATCCCGCCACCATCCCCACGCTGATGCCGGCCACGCCGTTCGGCCTCGGCCTGGGGCGCTACGCTCCCGCCCGGCGCATGATCGACACCTACGGCCTGGCGGTGGCGCTCGGCTCGGACCTCAACCCCGGCACCTGCTGGTGCCCGGCGATGCCGTTCGCCATGGCGCTCGCCTGCCGCGGCATGGGCCTTACCCCCGCCGAGGCGCTCGCCGCCGCCACGATCAACGCCGCCCATGCCATCGGCCGCGGCGACCGGGTGGGCAGCCTGGAGCCGGGCAAGCAGGCCGACGTCGTCATCCTCAGTGTGCCGGATTACCGCCACCTGGCCTACCGCGTCGGCGACAACCTGGTCGCGGCGGTGATCAAACGGGGCCAGGTCGTGGTCGCTACCCTCGGTTGACAGGCTGCGCGCGGTATGCCCTCTCCACCGAGAACCCCGGATGCCTCGATATGGTACAATGCGCGCCACGTCGGCGCGGCATCGGCGATGAGCACACCCATGACGGAATCAGCGCCATCAATCTATTTCGCCGCTACCGAGCGCAGCATCGGCTCAGACAAGGTGTTGAACACCATCCGGCACAATAGTAGCGCCGATCCGGCGAACCGGTATCGCGACCAGTTGAGCTCGCAGGCGGTCTGAGCGGCTGTGGCTGATACTGGTCACGTGATGCGAACCCGCGAATCTCGAGCCGGTGTGACTGTCGCAGAACTCCTGACCCGAGCGCGCAGCCGCCTTGGGAGGCCGCTGCTGGTCGCCCTGCTCGCCGGCCTGGCGCTCCGCCTCCTACTCTGGGGGCGGCTGCCGCGCACCCGCCTGATCTCCGACGAAGGCGAGTACCTCTCGGCGGCGAGCTGGCTGGCCGGCGGGCGCGGCTTCGCCTGGTACCTCGACTACCTCTGGACGCGCGCGCCGGTCTATCCACTATTTGTCGCCGCGCACCTGCGGCTCACCGGGGGCACGCCCACCGCCGTCTTTGTGACACAGACGCTGCTCGGCCTGCTCAATGTCGCGCTGGTCTACGTGTTGGCGCGCCGATTGGTCGCCAGCGTGGGCGCGCCGCGCCGCCTCCACTCCGTGCCGTTCATCGCCGCGCTCGGCATGGCCCTCTTCTGGCCACTGGCGATCTACGCCCAGGTGCTGCTGTCGGAGACGCTCTACCTTTCGCTGCTGCTGGCGGGCTTTCTGGCGCTGTGCCGCGCCGCGGATGGAAGCCGGCGCTGGGCGCTCGCGGCCGGCCTTGTCCTGGGCCTCGCCACCCTCACTCGCAGCCTGACGCTCGGGTTCCTGCCCGTCGCGGCGGGGTGGCTGTTGTTTCAGGAGCCGGGAGCCCGACTCCAATCTGCAATCTGCAATCGTCCACTGCCCGCCGTCCACCGTTTGCGTGTCAAGCGCTCCGTCCGGCATCCTCGGTCCGCGATCATCTTCCTGCTGGCTGCGGCGCTGGTCGTCCTCCCGTGGACGGCCTACAACTCGCGGCTGTTCGGCGGGCCGGTGCTGGTGGACACCAGCGGGGCGTTCAATCTACTGCTCGGCGCGCGCACCGCCTACGACGGCACCCGCCGCGACGCCGCCACGCGCGACTTTGTGCTGGGGCTGTTCCCCGGCCAGCCGCCGGCCGCCGCGCCGCCGCACTGCGCGCCGTACCCCGGCCCGCTTCCGTCGCAGGCCGCCCGCCAGGCGGCGATGACCCGCGAGGCCGCCTGCCTGCTCGCCGCCACGCCGGGCGCGTTCGTCCGGAAATCGCTCGCCGAGTTGATCGACCTGTTCCAGATCAACTACAGCGGCGATGAGCGCTTCACCGATGGCTTCGCCGTCGGCTGGACGCCGCCATGGCACGTGCTCGGAACCTTTCTGCTCGACGACACCCTGTACGTCCTGGCGTTGCCGCTGGCCGTGTTCGGCTGGGGGCTGGCGCGGCGCGAGGCTGGAGATCGGGGATCGCGAGACGCGAAGTGGGAGCGGCGGGGAAGCGAGCGAAGAGATCACGAGCCCCTGGCCCCCAGCCCTCTCTCGCTCGCCCCGCATCTTCCAACCCTTGCCCCTGGCCTCATCACGCTGATCGGCCTGTGGTGGCTGTACAACCTGGCGGTCGCGCCGCTGCTCTTCGCGATCAACCGCTTTCGCCTGCCGCTGATGCCGTTCGCCTTTATTTTCGCGGCCTATGCCGCTGTCGCCCTTGTGCGAGGGGTACGGCTACAGCCGCGCGACCATCCGTGGCTCGGGCTATGCGCGGCTCTCGCGGCGCTGCTCACGGGCGTGGCGCTTGCGTCGTATCTTGGGCCATACCCCGCCAGCCTGGCCAGCACCCGTCTGGCGCTCGCGGCGCGCCCCGGCTACCTGGCCGAACGCGACATCCAGGCCGCCATCCAGCGCGGCGACGCCGCTGCCGCCCGGGCGCGCCTCGCCGCACCGGAGGTCACGCCGCGCACCCACGCCATCGCCGGGCCGCTGCTGGACGGGCTGGAGGGCCACCCCACCGCCGGGCTGGCGCGGCTGGCCGCCACCCCGCCGGAGCTGCTCGAGCCATGGCAGGCGGCCGTCATCCGCGGCGACCTGCTGCGGTCAAGCGGCGACGAGCCCGGTGCGAAGGCCGCCTTCACCCCGGAGTATGTCGATAGCGCCAACCCGGTGCAATGGGCGTGGGACTGGCTGCATCCCGCGCCGACGCGGCGGATCGACCTGGGCGGCAACCTCGACCTCGGCTACATCGCCGGATGCTACCTGGGTGAGCCAGAGCGCGCCGAGCGCACCACATGGCGCTGGTGCAGCGACGGCGCGCGGCTGCGCTTCCCGGCCGCGGGCGATGGCAGGCCGCTGCACCTGGCGCTCCGCGTCGATGGCCGCGGCTGGCAGGGCTTCGCCGCCACGCCGCCGCCGGTGCAGGTCTTCGCCGGGGACCGGCTGGCCGGCGCGTTCCAGCCGGGGTTCGCCATCGACGAATATACCGTCGAGCTGCCGCCCGCCCCGCCCGGCGCGGATGTGATCATCACCCTGCGGACGCCGACCTTCATCCCCGGCGCGGCGGACTTCAACCGCCAGCAGGGCGCACAGGCCGGCCAGGCGCGACGCCTTGGCGTCCGTCTCGATTGGGCGGAGCTGCGACCGTGACAAGCATCGAACGGGAGACTGGGCAGCAGGGAGACAGGACGACGCGCAGGGGGCGACATTTCCTGGTCTCCTTGGCTCCCCTGCTGCTGGCTTTTTTCGTGGCGCTTGGGCTGCGGCTGCTCGTCTGGCGCTGGCGCGAGTTCTACCCGCTCGGCGGCGATGAGCAGGAGTACCTCAACCAGGCGCTCACCCTGCTGCGCGAGCACCGCTACGTCGAACTGCGGCTGATGCGCCCGCCGCTCTACACCGCCTTTCTCGCCGTGTCGATCTCCCTCTTCGACTCGCTGGTGCAGCGGCTGCGGCTGGTCCAGGCGCTCATCAGCGCGCTGACCGTCGTGCCGGTCTACCTGCTGACGCACCGGCTATTCGGCAACCGGCGCGTGGCGTTGGTCGCCGGGCTGCTCGCCGCGCTCAGCTACACGCTGGCCGCCAATGCGACCGAGCTGCTGACCGAGACGCTGTTCCTGTTCGGCCTGACGACAGCCTTCTGGCTGCTGGTGGAGGCCGGCGGACGGTGGGCGGTGGATGCTGGAGGGCGCAGACAGGGTGGCAAGGAGGCTCGAGGGCGGGCTGACGGCCAGTTTCCCCACCGCGCCGCCTCGCGCTCCCCCTCGCTCGCTCGCTCGCTCCTCGCCGGGCTGGCTGTCGGGCTGCTGGCGCTGCTGCGCTCGGTGGCGCTGCCGTTGCTGCCGCTCGGGGCGCTGTGGCTGTCGATCCGGCCGGTCAACGGTGGAGAGTGGACTCCAGACGTCAGCTATCGATCGCTCGTGGGTCACCGCCTATCGTCGACCGCCCACCGCTTTTCGTCGGCAGCGGCGCTGCTGCTGGCCGCCATGCTGGTCATCCTGCCGTGGACGGCGCGCAACTACGCCCGCTACGGCGCGCTGATCGTCGTGGACACGACCGGGGCGGAGAACCTCTGGCTGGACAACGACCCTGCCGGACGCGAGGCGGTCAAGGCGCAACTCTACGCCCTGGGCGACGACCGCGCCGCCCGGCAGCGGCTGGCGGCGCAGCGCGGCTTCGCGGCGATCGCCGACAACCCGGGGCGCTTCGCCGCCAAAGCCTGGGGCGAGGCGCAGGCTTTCTTCGCGCTCCAGTTCTTTGATGAGCTGCGCGAAAAGCGGGCGATCTGGGTCGCGCCGCTGGATGTCTGGCTCCGCCTGCTGCTCGGCGACGCCCTCTGGCTCGCGCTGCTGATCGGCGGCATCGTGGGGCTGTGGTGCGCGCCGGGCGCCGCTGGACGGCGGACGACAGACGGCGGACGGCAGACGACACAGGACGAAACTCACCGCTCACACCTGAACGCCCGGCCCTCGCCTGACCCGCGCTGGCTGTTCGTCCCGTGGGCGCTGTACATCCTCGGCACATCGCTGCTCTTCCATGTCGAGCTGCGCTACCGGCTGCCGCTGTACCCGGCGCTACTCCCGTACGCCGCCTGGGCGCTCACCGGGCTGGCGGCGCGCGTCCGGGCCGGATTGCCGGGCGCGTCAGGCCCGGCCGGGTCGTTCACCGCCAGGGCAGGTCGTGTCGGCGGGCCGTCGCGGTTGCAGGTCAGCGGCGCGGCTCTGACCGTCGCCGGGGCGCTGGCGCTGATGCTGCTGCACCGGCCCTACCCCGCCGAAGCGGCGATGCTCGCGCCGAAGCACCTGGCGCTGCGGCAGGCGGAAGATGCGCTCGCGGCCGGCGATGCCGCCGGGGCACGGGCCGCTGCCACAGCCGCGCTCCGGCGCGACCCGGACTCGGCGCTGGCGCGGGTGGCCCTGGCGCGGGCGGCGCTCCTCGCGGGCGACCGGGCGGCGGCCCTCGCCGACCTAGGCGCGGCGATCACGGCGCTGCCAGCGCACCCGCACGCCCACCTGCTGCGCGGGGCCATCTGGCGCGCCGAGGGGCGCGCGGGCGACGCCCGGCGCGAACTGGCCTTCGAGCGGAACTCGCTGGAAGACCTGCAAGCCTGGGCCTGGGATGTCTTCGCGCCGGTCGGGCCGCCGCCGCGAGAGCTGGCGGTCGGCGGGGGGCTGGACCTGGGCTACCTGCGCGGCTTCTCCCTGGCGGAGGGCGGCTACCGCTGGACAACGGCGCAGGCCGCCTTCCGCCTGGCGGGGGCGGGCAGCGTGCTAGAGCTGGAGCTGGCGAGCGGCCGGCCGGCGGACGCGCCGCGGCCGGAGGTCGCCGTGCTGGCCGATGGCCGTGAGATCGGGCGGGCGCGCCCCGGTTCCGGCTGGCAGACCTACCGCTTTCCGCTACCGCCGGGCGGCGCGTCGGTGGTCACGCTCCGCAGCGACACCTTCCGCCCGCGTGACTACGACCGCGCCAGCCCCGATGGCCGCGCGCTCGGCGTCATGGTACGGCGTGCCGCGATAACCTGACACGATGACAGGATGACACGGTGAAAGTCGTTTAGTCGTGATTGCGCATCGTTCCCGATTCATCACTCATCATTCATCAGTTATCATTCATCATCACTCATGTCCGTCCGCTTGAAACTCGCGCTGATCCTGCTGCTCGCGCTGGCGCTGCGTCTGGCGCTCTGGAGCCAGCCGCTCCACCAGCTTGCCAACGACGAAAACGAGTATGTGGCCGTCGCGCGCGACCTGGCCGCCGGGCGCGGCTGGGTGTTCTACGAGCGTTACGACTGGCTGCGCGCCCCGCTCTACCCGCTGTTTCTGGCCGGCTCGCTGCGGCTGTCCGGCGGCGACCTGCACGCTGCGGCGCTGCCGAACATCCTGCTGAGCGTCGCGACGGTGTACCTGGCTTGGCGGCTGGCCCGCGCCATGGTCGGTGAACGCGCGGCCCTGCTGGCCGCCCTGCTCACCGCAGTTCTCTGGACGCTAGCGACCTTCGCCAGCCTGTACATGTCGGAGACGCTCTTCACCTTTCTGTTCACCGCCGGGCTGCTGGCGCTGCTGCATGCCCGCCGCGCGCTGGACGCCGGCCGCCGGGCGTGGCCACGCGTCGCGCTCGCCGGGGCGCTCTTCGGGCTGGCCGCGCTGACCCGCTCCGCCGTGCTGCCGTTCCTGCCACTCGCGGCGCTGTGGCTGGCGGCTCGAACGGCGGACGATCGCCGGAGGACGGCAAACGGTAGCCGTCTTGTCTCCATCGTCCGCCATCCATCGTCGGCCATCCATCGACTTCCATCGGCCGCGGGGCTGCTGCTCGCCGCCGCGCTCACCATCGCGCCCTGGACCATCCGCAACTACGTGGCGTACGGCCGCCCGATCCTGATCGAGACCGGGCTGTCGTTCAACCTCTGGTTCTTCAGCGACCCGCACGAATCGCGCGACGAGATCTACCAGGCGCTGCGCAGCATCTCGAACCCGGCCGAGCGCGCCGACTACGCCACGGCGCGCGGCCTGGCGCGGCTGCGGGAAGACCCATCGCTCCTGGTGCGCCGGCTCCTGCCGAACTGGTTCGCTCTCTGGCGCGTCAAGCCGATCGAGGACCGCTTTCTCCAGGAGAGCTACTACGCCGATGTGAGCCTGCCGATCTTCGTCGGTGCGCTGATCTTTGATGACCTGCTGTATCTGATCATCCTGCTGGCGGCGCTGGCCGGCCTGGTGCGCTGGCGCCCCCCGCCCGGCGCGCCCGATCCGCGCTGGCTGGCCATCGGCTGGCTGGCCTGTGTGATCGTGACGACGCTGCTGACGCACGGCGAAGGGCGCTATCGCCACTTCATCTTCCCGGTGCTCATCCCGTACGCCGCCTGGGCGCTCCATACGTTGCTCCTGCGGATGTCGGGAAGCGCAGGCTTCGCCAGTGAGCGCGCGGAGCGCTTGGCGTACGGGGCGGAAACACGCCGCGCAGCGTCCTCTGCGGCTCCGCTGATCATGCCACAGGCGCTTCTCATCCTGGCGCTGTGGCTGCTGGCGGGCTACAGCGTCCTCGCCTACTATCCGTGGCGCTGGGCGCAGAATAATGTCGGGCGCGGCTGGCACACGCTGGTTGGCGACCTCGCCTGGGCGGCCGGCGACCGCGCCGCCGGCCTGCGCGCCTACGAGCGCGCCGTTGCCTACGGCACGCCCGACGCCTGGCTGCGCCTCGGCGATGCCGCCCGCGCGCTGGGCGACACCGACCGCGCTCTCGCTGCCTACCGCCAGGCCGACCGCATCACCCTCTCGTACGTCGCCGCGCATGGCCACCTGGGCGACCTGCTGCGCGCCCTGGGCGACCGGGAGGGCGCGCGCCAGGCGTTCGACGGCGCGCCGCAGCAGCGCCTGACCGACTGGGCCTGGCGCGAACTGCGCCCGCCGCCCGCCAGCGCGCTCGACATCGGCGACGGGGTGGACTACGGCTATGTCGGCGGGATGTACGCGCCGGAGGAGATCGGGGGCGTTACGGCCCGCTGGACGAACGGGCGAGGGATGCTGCACCTGGCGGCGCCGGCGGGCGCGGAGACGCGCGCGGTGCTGCGCCTGCGCATGGCCGCCCCGTGGCCAGATGGCCGCCCTGTGCCGGTACAGGTATGCTGGTCCGGGGCGTGCCGGCGGCTGGATGTAAGGCCGGCCTGGCGGAGCTACCAGGTGATGCTGCCGCTACCGGCGGGCGCGCCGCCGATCGAGGTGCGCAGCCCGACCTTCGCCGCGGCTGATGGTCGGGCGCTCGGGGTGCTGCTCGCCGCGGCGAGCGTCGTGGGGGAGTGAGGGACAGCACAAGGACACCTTCTGCCTTGCAGGCAACCGCGTCCGTCCTGGAAGGGTGATCAGCCAGGCATCCGCCCCGTATCGCCCGTCCTCACTCCTGATACCCCAGCCAGCGCAGCGATGACGGGTCGTCGCGCCAGTTCGGCCGCGCTTTCACCCACAGGTCAAGGAAGACCGGCCCGCCGACCAGCGCCTCGATGCCGGGGCGGGCCTGCGTGCCGATCCGCTTCAGCATCGCGCCCCCTGCGCCGATCAGGATGCCCTTTTGCGACTCCTTCTCGACATAGATCGTCATGCGGATGTAGAGCGCGTGCTCGCGCTGCTCCCACTCCTCGACCTCAACAGCGATGCCGTGCGGCACCTCGTCCTTCGTCAGCCGCAGCACCTGCTCGCGCACCAACTCCGCCGCCCGCTCACGGGTGCTCTGATCGGTGAGCTGACCGGGCGGATAGAGCGGCGGGCCGGGCGGCAGCCGTTGCGTGATCGCGTCCACTAGCGCGTCCAACCCCTCGCCGCGCAGCGCCGAGATCGCTACTTCCATGTCCCAGTCTGCCAGGGCGCGGTAGGCCTGAAGATGCGCCGGTCCGTCGCGGTGCGGCAGGTCCACCTTGTTCAGCACCAGGATGCGCGGCGCGCGCACGCGGCGCACCAACCCCGCCACCCGCTCATCCAGCGCGCCCGGCGGCCGCGTGATGTCCACCATCATGCACACGACGTCCGCGTCCGGGATGGCGCTGCGGGCCTGGTTGACCATCATCGCGCCGAGGCGGTTCTTCGGCTGGTGGATGCCGGGCGTATCGACGAAGATGATCTGCGCGTCCGGGCGGTGCAGCACGCCGCGCACCTGTGTGCGCGTGGTTTGCGGGCGCGGCGAGACGATCGCAACTTTCTCGCCCAACAGCGCGTTCAGCAGGGTGGATTTGCCGACGTTCGGCCGCCCGACGATCGCGGCGAAGCCGGAGCGGAAACCGTTCGGAGTTGTAAGGTCTGCGTGTTGCGTTCTTCGTGTCGATGATCCGTCGCCCGTCGATGATGACGCAGTGGGCAGCGCCGGGGCCTCGCCTTCTGTTTCACATCCCTGGCCTGCGAGCTCCGACCCCTGCGCTTCATCCACGTTCACCAGCCACGGCGCAAGGCGGACCAGGCGCTCGGCCAGGCCGAACTCCGGCGCCGGGTAGACCTCGCAGCCGAGCAGGCTCCCGGCGGCGTCCAGGTCGAGCACCGCTAACTCCTCGAGCGGGCGGGCGTCGTCCGGCGCTTCGTCGAACAGCCGCACGCTGAGCAGGCCGCGCCTGGCGTCGAACGAGACGCCCGGGTTGCCGAGCGCCAGCGCCAGGTCCTCCGGCGCGACATCCTCGCCCAGCTCCAGCTCCAGGCCGATGATCTGCCCGTCGGCATCGAGCAGGAGCGTGCTCGCGCACTCAGCCTCGGCTGTGGCCGCGCCAGCCGCGATCTCGGTGAAATACCAGTAGAGCGTACCGGCGTCCGGGTCGTAGGATAGCTGAATCATCGCGGTATCCGTATCTGTGGGCCACAACGGCCACGAAGGGCACGTGGTTCGTCGAACCCTACGGGGTCGGCGTGGCGGGCGGCGCGCCGCTCCCCGGAGCGACGCACTCGCCGGCCGGGGCGTTGACGTTGATCTGGGAGAACTCCAGCAGCCGGAGGAACTGCTCCATCGAGCGCCGGGCCTCATCCGCCGCCCGCTGCATCACCCCGCCTTCGCATGCCGCGCGCAGCACTTCGTCCTGCGCCTTCTGGCGCGCCTGCGTCTCCAGGTCCTTGTTCTCGCCGCCGGTCAGCCGCGTCAGAATTCGGGTCTGCTTGTCGTAGACCTTGGTGCGGGTGTTGTCGAGCGTGGCGGCGAAGATCTCGGACTTCGGCAGGTTGATCGTGATCGATTCGCCATCGGCCGAGATCGTCACATCACTCGGCTTGAGCTTGCTCAGATCGACGCCCGCGATCACCTCGCCGCTGGCGATCAGCAGGAGGCGCTCGCCAAGGAGCAGATCGAGCACGTTGCCGCGCTGCACATTGGCCTCGACCACCCGTTCGATCGCGAAGCGCTGCGTCTCCAGCCGGTTGAGCGCCTGGATCTGCTGGATCGTCCCGCCGCGGTCGCGCACGGTCGGCGTCGGCGTGGCGATGATCTGAACGACCCGCTCGGGCACGGCAGCGGCCATGTTGCCCAGCACCCGCGGCACAAGAAACACGCCGAGCAACGCCAGCGCGACCGCCGCCAGCAGCACGTACAGCGTGGCGGTCGCGCAGCCGATCTGGCGGCGGGCGAGGGGTGCATAGTCGGCGACATAGGGTGCCACGGCCGCCGGCTCGTCATCTGGCGGCTCCGGTTCGTAGGGGTCGTCATCGCGGCCTTCGAGCCGGCGCTGGACGAAGTTCTCGCGACGACGGGCGCTGGCCGGCGGGCGCCCGCGGGGGCCATCGGCGCGGCGAGGCAGCGACTGGTTGTCATCGTCGTAGGGGCGTGCCATGGCATCACCTCTTGAGCGCGGTATGTAGCGCCGCCGCGCCCAGGCCGAGCAGCCGGTAACGCACATCGCTCCAGCCGGCGGCGCGCATGATCGCCGCCAGTTCCTCCGGCGGCGGGAAAGCCCGCGCCGACTGCGGCAGGTAGGTGTAGGCGGTGGCATCCGCGCCGAGGGCCCGCGCCAGCAGCGGCACCACCCGCTCGAAGTACAGCCGGTGGCCGAGCCGCAGCAGCGCGCTCCGTGGCCGGGCGACCTCCAGGCAGGCCAGCGCGCAGCCCGGCCGCGCCACCCGCCACATCTCCCGCAGCGCCGCGCCGATATCGGTCACGTTGCGCAGCACAAAGCCGGTGGTGATCGCGTCGAAGGTTTCGTCCGGAAACGGCAGCCGCAGCGCGTCGCCGCCGACGAATGCCGCCCGCGCGCCGAGGCCGTCCAGCTTCCACTGGCCAGCCTGCATCATCGGTACGGTATAATCGACACCGACGGCCAGTCCCTCGCGCGTCCAGGCAGCCAGCTCCGGCACGAAGTCGCCGGTGCCGCAGCCGACATCCAGCGCGCGGCCGCCGGCCGGGGGCGCGACCGCGCTGACCGCAGCTGCGCGCCAGCCGCGATCCATGCCAAAGGTCATCAGGCGGTTCATCCGGTCGTAGCCCGGCGCGATGCGGGCGAACATCTGCTCGACGTAGGTCGCTTTTGTTTCAGGCGGTGGCAGGACTGACATAATGAGCATTCCATCGGGCGCTGAGCGCCGACTGACGAAGGACGACAGACGAAGGCGAGCCGTACCTGACTGTAGATTGCAGGTTATAGAGATAGCAGATTGCAGATTTGGTAGCTTGCAGCGTGCGGATTGCCGATGGGCGACGGCGTCCGCCCCCAGCCCCTAGCTCCTAGCCCCCAGCCCCTAGCCCCTGCGGCGATTGCAGCTCGCGACGCGAAAGGGCGGCCACTGGCGTGATCGGTCGATGATGCACACAATACTGTCCGATCCTGCAAGCATGGCGCCGCGGCGCTCAGAGAGCGTGGCGTGCGTTCGGCTTCCGTTCCCCATCCTTCACCCTTATTCTTCCATCGTTCATCTCATAGATAAGGCGTAGACCCTCGAGCGTCAGATTTGGATCGACGACGGTGATCACATCCGTCTCGCCGGCGATCTGGTCGGCCAGGCCGCCGGTGGCGACGACCGGGCACGGCCCGCCAAGCTCGGCCTGCATGCGCCGCACCAGCCCCTCCACCAGCCCGGCATAGCCGACGATCAGCCCAGCCTGGAGGTGCTCGGCGGTGTTCTTGCCGATCACCCGCTGCGGGCGGATAAGCTCCACCTGGTAGAGCCGGGCCGCCAGGCGAAACAGCGCATCCGCCGAGATGCCCAGGCCGGGGGCGATCGCCCCGCCGATATAGGCGCCGTCCGCGCTGACGACATCGAAGATCGTCGCCGTGCCGAAGCCGATCGCGATCGCCGGGCCGCCGTAGTGCCGGTAGGTCGCCAGCGCGTTGGCGATCCGGTCGGCACCGAGCTCGTGCGGCGCATCGATCTCGTAGCGCAGCCCGGTCGGGATGCCGGCGCTGAGCATCACCGGCTCGACGTGCAGGTACACCCGGCACAGCTCGCGGAACTGGCCGGTGAGCGGCGGCACGACACACGAGATGACGCAGCCGTCGATCTGGCGCGCGTCCAGCCCGGCCATCGCCAGCAGGTTGTTGATCAACGCCGCGTACTCGTCCGCCAGCGTATGCCGCTCGGTCGCCAGCCGCCAGTTCCGCACCAGCCGCTCGCCATCGTAGACGCCGAGTTTGATATTCGTGTTGCCGATGTCGATCGCGAGCAGCATAACCCCTCTCGTGCGATTGCAGGGTGAGTGGTGCGCACGCCGCGTTCATTGTACCATGCCGGGCCGCGCCGGTCAGAACGTTGACAGCGGCGTGCGCCAGGCATACAATACGGGCCGCCCGCCGCACCGGCGGGCACACATACGCAAGGAGTCTTCGCGTGGCACTCTACCCTCCGTTTGGACCGAACCTGATCGACCTCACGCTCTTCGGGTTCCACCTCCAGGTGCGCTGGTATGGTGTCCTGATCGTAAGCGGCGCGATCCTGGCCGGCTACATCGCTGCCCGGCGGGCACGGGCACGCGGCTTCGACCCGGAGGATGTCTGGAACCAGTTGCTGCTCGGGATGGTGTTCGGCATCATCGGCGCGCGCCTGTATTATGTCGTCTTCGAATGGCCGCGCTTCGCGCACCAGCCGTGGACGTTCATCCTCAACCCGGCGAATGGCGGCCTGGCGATCCACGGCGCGCTGATCGGTGCGATACTTGCGGCGCTGCTCTACACCTGGTGGAAGCGGATCCCGCTGCTGCAATGGCTAGACATCTGTATGGTGTGCTTTTTGCCGGCGCAGGCGATCGGGCGCTTCGGCAACTTCTTCAACCAGGAGGCGTACGGCCGCCCGACGACGCTGCCCTTCGGGGTGCGGATCGACGAGCCGCACCGGTTGCCGCCCTACAATGACATGACCGCCTATCCGCCGAACACGTTGTTCCACGCCACGTTCCTGTACGAGGCGGTCTGGAACATCATCGGCTTCGGGCTGATCCTCTGGCTGGAGCGCCGGCTGCACCGGCTCGGGCGGCTGCGCGTCCTGGTTGTCTCGTTGGCGTACGCGGCGTGGTACGGCCTGGGGCGGCTGTGGGTCGAAGGGCTGCGCACGGACAGCCTGTGCACCAACCTGATCGGCGGGGAGTGCGCCGGGGCGCTGCGCACGGCGCAGGTGGCGAGCGTCCTGCTGCTGGCCGGCGGCCTGCTCGGCATCCTGGCGATCTACCTGCGGAAGCTGACGCCGCTCTATAACGCCGACTGGAGCGTCGGCGCGGCGCCCGCCACGCCCGAGGCCGCCGGCGGGGAGATGGCCGAGAGCAAGGCGTGAGAAGCCGTCTGGAACGGGGATGCCTGGAGGGCGGCACCTTCCGAGCTTCCCTGAGTTCCGCCATGCGTCGGCCAAAGAACAGGTCGTTGGAGAGCCGCAGCCCCTCCAAACCTCCCCGCCGTGTACGTCCTGCTACTGCCCGGCGATCCCGAGGCGTCCGGCATCGGCGCGCAGCGCAGCGATCACCCCGGCGATCAGCTCATCCAGCGGCATGCCGAGCCGCTCGGCCCCGGCGACGATGTCTTCGCGGCTGACGGCCCGGGCGAACGCCTTGTCCTTCATCTTCTTGCGCACCGCCGGCACATCCACCTCGAAGATGCTCTTGCTGGGCCGCACCAGCGCCACCGCCACCACGAAACTCGAAAGCTCATCCACGGCGACGAGCGTCTTCTCCAGAGCGCTCTCCGGCGGCACGCCGGCGTAGTCGGCGTGCGACAGGATGGCGCGCACGACCTCATCGCTCCAGCCGTGGTTGCGCAGGTAGGTGACGCCGACAAACGGGTGCATCCGGATCGGCGGCTCGGTCGCTTCGCCAGCGAGAATGGCGGCGGCGGCCCGCCGCGGCGCGTCGCCGGGAGGCGGCATCTGCGGATACTGCTCGAAGTCCATATCGTGCAACAGCCCAACCGCCTCCCAGGTGTCGGCGTCCGCGCCGGCGCGGGCGGCGAAGTGCCGCATCGAGGCGGCGACGGCATAGCAGTGCTTGCGGAGTTGCTCGCTCTGCACCCACGCGTGCAGCAGCGCGCGGGCCTGTTCGGTCTGTGTCATGGCGTCTCCGGTGTAAAGATTCAGCGATCTAAGGATGCAGCCACACGGCGGGCGCGCGGCGCAGGCGCGGAAGGGGTGCGCCCGGCGCAGTTTCATAGGTTGCGCGCCCGCCAAGCGTGATAGAGCGCGATCGAGCCGGCCACGGCCGCGTTCAGCGAGGCGATCTTGCCGGCCTGCGGCAGCTTGATCAGGAAATCGCAGCGCTCGCGGGTGAGCCGTGCCAGCCCCGCCCCCTCCGCGCCGACGACCAACGCCAGCGGGATGTTCAGGTCGGCCTCATCATAGATCTGCGCCCGTTCGTCGTCTTCCAGCCCGACCACCCAGACGCCGAGGCGCTGGAGCTGCTCGATCGTCTGGGCGATGTTCGATACAACGGCAATATGCACGTGCTCTGTCGCGCCGGCGGAGGCGTTCACGACCGCCGGCGTCACCTCGGCGGCGCGGCGCCCCGGCAGCACCACGCCATGCGCCCCGACCGCCTCGGCGGTGCGCAACAGCGTTCCGACATTCTGCGGATCCTGCAGATGATCCAGGATGAGAATCAGGGGCGCTTCCTCGCGCGCTTCCGCCAGCGCGAGGATATCTTCCAGTTCGGCATAGGGATAGTCGCCGCACTCCAGGGCTACACCCTGGTGGTTCGCCTGGCGCAGGCGGGCGTCCAGGTCGTGGCGATCCACGCGCTCGACCGGCACGCCAGCGGCCTCGGCGAGGCGCACGATCTCGGCCAGCGTTCCGGTCTCCTGCGCGCCCGCCGAGACGAGCAGCCGGTTCAGACTGCGGCGGCCGGCGCGCAGCGCCTCGCGCACGGCATTCCGTCCGTAGAGCAGATCAGCCATTCGCCTTCGCTTCGTCGTCCATGATCGTTAGCACGCCGCTCCCATACAGCAACGTGCAGCGGCGCAGGGGGTGATTGCCCAGCCGCAGCCCGTCAGGACGCTATCTTCTCACTCTCAGGACACGCACGCGGTCGCCCGCACCTTGGGCGGTGTGGCGGGCCTGCGGCCCTCCACGGGGTTCTTCTTGGCCGCGCGTGCGCCCGCCCAAAAGGGGGCTTGGCGGGGCTGGGCCCCGCCAAACCTCCCTCCCGCGTACCTCGTGTCAATCTGCAATCGACAATCTGCACCGGCCCTAGTATACCATCTTGCAGGCCACGGCCGGCATGCAGCACAGGGCGCAGCCGGACCCCTCCGACTGCGCCACGCGTTCCTGCCTGTGTTGGCGAACAGGTGCCTACTGTGCCGTGCCGCCGCCGAAGTCATCCAGGAAGGTGGCCGGCGCCTGCAACATCCAGACCCCGATCCGCCCGCCGCTGCCCCGGTACGGCCATGCGCTCGAGACGGCCACCGAGCCGATCCGCGTCCCGTTGCGGTAGACCTCGACCGTCCCGTCGAACCGGGCGCGCGCGCCGAATCGATCGCCCGCCTGGAAGGTGGCCGAGATGTTCGCGCCGTGCTGCGTCCAGACCCCGCTGCCGTGGCACGTCCACACCTGCACCCTCCCGGCGCGCGGGTCGTACCAGACCTCCAGCACGTTGCATTCGCCGGTCCCCTGCCCCTTCAACAGCAGGTCGATCTCCTGGGCGTTGGCGTCGATCGCGCTCAGGGTGACATAGACCTCCTGGTCCGCGCCGAAGGCGGTGTTCCAGTACAACGCGCCGCCGCTCTCGACATCCAGGCGGTTGCCGTTGACGCTGTAGCCGCCGGTCGCGCCGGCCCAGTTGGCGCCGATCGGGCCGTTCGCCCGGTTGAAGGTGTCGAGCACGCCGGTACCGGGGAAGCCGCCCGGCGTCGGCGTCGGCGTGCTGGTCGGCGGGTTGGTGGGCGTCGGGGTCACCGTTGGTGTGCTGGTCGGCGTGGCCGTCGGCCCGGCGGTCGGCGTCGGCGTCGGCGTGCTGGTCGGCGGGTTGGTGGGCGTCGGGGTTGCCGTCGGTGTGCTGGTCGGCGTGGCTGTCGGCCCGGCGGTCAGCGTCGGCGTCGGCGTGCTGGTCGGGGTCGCCGTCGGCGTGGCTGTCGGCCCGGCGGTCGGCGTCGGCGTGGCCGACGGCCCGCTGGCGACCGCCCCGCCGCCGAAGTCGTCGAGCAGTGTGTAGTCGGCGCCGATCATCCACAGCCCGATCCGCCCGCCGCTCCCCCGGTACGGCCAGGCGCTCGACACCGTGACCGTCCCCAGCAGCGTGCTGTTGCGGTAGACCTCGACCGTGCCGTCCACCCGCGCTCGCGCCCCCAGCCGGTCGCCGGCCTGGAAGGTCGCCGGGATCGCCGCGCCGTGTTTGATCCAGGTGCCGTAGTTGTGGCAGGTCCAGACCTCGGCGGTCCGGCTGGCGGGGTGATAGTAGACCTCCAGCAGGTTACAGGCGGAGGTGTCCTGCGCCCTGAGCAACAGGTCGACTTCAGCGGCGTTCGGGTCGATCGCACTCAGCGTGACAAAGGCTTCCTGGTCCGCGCCGAAGGCGGTGTTCCATAGCACGACCCCGCCGCCGCCCACGTCCAGTTGGTTGTTAACGATGCTGTATCCGGTGGTGTTGCCAACCCAGTTGGCGCCGAGGGGGCCGTTGGCGCGGTTGAAGGTGTCGAGCACGCCGGTGCCGGGGAAATCGCCGCCCGCTGGCGGCGGAGTGGTCGGCGTATTCGCGGGCGTGCTGGTCGGCGTGCTGGTCGCCGTCGGGGTATTGGTCGGCGTAGTGGTGGGTGTACGGGTCGCCGTCGGGGTATTCGTCGGCGTCGCCGTCGGTGTGTTGGTAGGTGTGCTGGTCGGCGTCGCCGTCGGCGGCGGGCCGTTATAGGTCGCCGTGTAGGTCGTGTTGGCCGCGCCGGCGGTGATGTCGTGCGCCTGGGCGCCGCCGTCCGACCAGCTGGCGAAGGTATAGCTTGTTCCGTTCAGCGTCTGCGGCGAGGGCGCGCTGATCGAGTTGCGCGAGCCGACGATCACCGTCTGGCTGAAGGGCGCGGCGGCGCTGGTGCCATTGAGGGTCAGTTGCAGGCCCGGCGGCGACGACTGGAGCGTGAGCTGCGTCGTCTGCGGGTCGAGGCGCAGGCTGGTCGTGCCCTGCAGGCCGCCCTCGTCGGTCGCCGTCAACTGTAGTTCGATGTAGGACGGATACTCGTGGTCGGGCGCGCTGAATTGGCCGCTCGCCACGCCGTCAAAGGTCTGAAGCGGGTGGACATGGCAGTTCGTCTCGGTGTAGCAGTGGTGCAGCAGCACCGACCAGCTCAGGCCGGAGACCGGGATCGTCCCTTGCTGCGCGTCATTGGCGTGGCCGGAGAAGGTGATCGTATCGCCCACCTTCCAACGCAGCGACGCGGACGGCGTGTCGATCACCGGCACGGGCGGGGTGTTGTTGGCGGTGATCGTCAACGCGACGCTGGTGCTGAACGCGCCGTGGTTGTCGGTCACGCGCAGGCGCACGGCGTAGCTGCCCGGTTCGGTGTAGGTGTAGGTCGGGGTTGGCGACGTCGAATCGCCGAACGTCCCGTCGCCGTTCAGATCCCACGAGTAGCTGATCGTATCGCCGGCGTCCGGGTCATAGGATCCGGTCCCGTCGAACTGGACGGTCAGCGGGGAGCCACCGCTCGTCGGCGAGGCGGTCGCCATGGCGATCGGCGGCTGGTTGCCGTTGTAATACTTGACACGGAGAATACGCCCGCCCAGGTGGTCGACGTAGAACAGATCGCCGGTGGTCGGCTCGACGCGGATGCTCACCGGGTTGCTCGCCCCGGCGAGGAACGTGGCGCGCGCCGCCGGATCGGGCACGCCGCCGGCACCCGCCGGCATCACCCAGATGCAATCGCGCGTGTAGTCAGCAAAAAACAGCGCCCCGTTGTACGAGGACGGATAGTTACCTCCGGGATAGACGGCGATCCCGGTTACGGACGAGCCGCCGGTCGGGCAGCTCTCGCCCGCCACGACCTTGTCGCTGTGGCGGTAGGAGAAGAATGGCGCGTCGGCCGCGCCAGCGCCCTCGCTGTACAGCGTTTCGCAGATAGTCAGATTCGCGCCATCGTAGCCGCTCTGCCGCGGACTCCCCTCATAGCACGGCCAGCCCAGGTTCGTCACCCCGCCGGTCGGGTTTGCGATCCGCTCGACCTCTTCGTAGGTGTTCCACCCGACGTCGCTGATGTACAGTTCGTTGGTGCCCGGCTTGATCGTGAAACGGAATGGGTTGCGCAGCCCCTGCGCGACAATCCGCCGGGCGTTCGGGTCGTCGCTCGCGATCAGCGGGTTGCCGGGGCTGGCCGCGCCGGTGTCCGGATCGACCCGCAGGATGCTGCCGTTGAGCACCGCCGGCTCGCCCGGGTTGCGCCGCAGGCTCTGGCTGCGCAGCGCGCCGCCCTCGGCCGTCGGCGGGGCCTGTGTGCCGCCGACCGGCACGGGTGGGTCGCCACAGGGGTTCTTCGGCGTCGGGCTGCCGCTGCTGCCGCCGCCCTGGCCGTAGTCCGTCCAGTTGAAGCTTGCGCCGTCGCCCGAGCTGACGTACAGCGCGCCGTCCGCGCCGAAGGCCAACGCGCCGATCGAGTGGCTGGGATACTGCTGGCACCAGCCGTCGAGCAGCACCTGCATGGTGCCGCTCATCACTTCGCCGTTGGCGATCAGGCGGGCCAGCCGCCCGGTGACGATGCAGCCGTCGGTGGTGTCGCCCGGCGGGCTGGGGCACGGGTCGGAGGTCGTGTTCGGCGTGCCCCAGCGTGGCACCGGCCCGCCGAATGTATCCGAGTCGCGCGTGTAGAGCACATAGACATAGGGCCGGCCGGTGCTGAACTGCGGATCGAGCGCCAGCCCGAGCAGGCCGCGGTCCCAGTGATTGTACACCTCCGTGCGCAAATCGGCGAAGGTCGTCGGCGTCGTATCTGTCAGGCCGCTGAAGACTTTGATGATGCCGCTCTTTTCGGCGACGAATACCCGCCCGTCCGGCGCGAACTGCACATCGGTCGGCGCGGTCAGCCCGCTCCAGACGACCGACTCCTGGAAGTTGGCCGGCAGCGTGGCGGCGAACGATGCGTCCGGCGCGGCCAGCCCCGGCAGCAGGCCGGCCAACCCAACCAGCACAGCGCCGAAGAGCAGCGCGCGCGCACGCCGGCGAAACGTGGGCGCAGACAAGCCAGGGCGCCGCGCCATGAGCCACCTCCGTGGTGCAAACGAGCGGATGTTGCCCCAGCGTACACCGCGCACCTCAAAGCGGAATGACGCCGCGATCGCCGGCGATGACATGTTTGTTAATGAGACGAATTATTCATGCGCACCCAGAACGATAGAAATGGTCTATAACTTTGCCAAATTATCGAATCTGGCGTTTTAAAGCCGCAAACAGAGGCCAGGCGGCGGCCGCGCCCGGCGCGCGGCGGCCGCGCGCCGGCTTGGTGCGGATGACAAAATTGTCATGGAGAAGGCTACACGCGCCGTTCGACCGCGGCGCTTCCGTTGGGGAAAGCAATCACGACCGAGCCGGGCCGCAGAGCGGCCTCGACCTCGCCACGCCCGAGGATCAGCGGGCGGACGCCCGGACCGCACGCCAGCTGAACCGCCGCCTCGGCGTGCGGCGGAGCCAGCGGCGGCTCCACCACGATCAGCCGGCGTGGGGGGGCTTCGGCACAGACCTGCGCCGCCAGCCGCCAGAGGCTCCCACCCGGGCCGGCATCCGCTGCGAAGCGCGCCTCGCGCGCCGCCAGCTCGCGGCCTGTGGCGAGCAGAAGCAGCGCGGCGAGCGCCAGCCCCACGGCGAGCGCCGCCGGCCGCGCCCGACCACGCGGCCGCCGCGCCGCCAGCCGCCC
>JBHOQX010000031.1:0-17155 GCA_042408595.1 Roseiflexaceae bacterium
GCTCGCCGGCGGCGTGGCCGTGATTCGTGTGGGCGGCGCCACTGAAGTTGAGGTGAAAGAGCGCAAAGATCTGGTGGAAGACGCCATGCACGCCACGCGTGCCGCGGTGGAAGAGGGCGTGCTGCCCGGCGGCGGTGTGGCGCTGGCGCGCGCAAGCCTGATCCTCTCGAAGCTGAAGGTGGATAATGACGATCAACGCTTCGGCATCGAGATCGTTCGCAAGGCAATCCAGGCCCCGCTGAGCCAGATTGCCGAGAACGCGGGTGAAGACGGCGCCGTGGTTGCCGGGAAAGTCCTTGAGAAGGACGACTATAACTGGGGGTATGACGCCCAGAACGGCGAATTCAAGGATATGGTGAAGGCGGGCATCATCGATCCGACCAAGGTGGTGCGGACGGCGCTGCAGGATGCGGCCTCGGTTGCCGGCCTCTTGATCACCACCGAGGCGATGATTGCCGAAAAGCCGGAGAAGAAAGCCGCGCCTGCGACCCCACCCGGCGGCGGCATGGGTGATATGGACTTCTAAGTCTTGGGATCGGCAGATCTCTCTCCAGGGGGGCGAGTGGCGACACTCGCCCCTTTTTCTTCGGCAATGCTTGACCCGGCCGGTGTCATGGATCGGTGATTGACAATCGTCGCAGTTTCTGCGCAACTCAAGGCGCAATCGTACTTTGGCTTGCCTTGCTGCGCTACCGTTGGACGGGATGCCTTCAAGACGTCCAATAGGCTCGGTTGTCCCACCGCCGCAGAAGGGTTTGCGGCACTTACAACGGAGTGCAATACAGCAATGGCTATCGGGACTGTAAAGTGGTTCAATACAACCAAAGGTTACGGATTCATTATGCCGCAGGACGGCGGAAAGGATGTGTTTGTTCACATCACCGCCGTGCAGGCAGCGGGTCTCCGCGGCCTGAATGAGGGGCAGAAAGTTGCCTACGAGGTTGCCACTGAGCGCGGCAAGGCTGCGGCAGTGAAACTGCGGATCGTTTGAATTTTCAACCTTCGGTAGGTTAGGGCTTGGGGTTTCGCAGACAATGGCTCACGGCCTTGGCAATGCGATCCCCGGGCTTTATCCTTGTTCTCACAAATCCACCGTGTGCCAGGATCGATCAGGTAAGAACAACCCGCAAAAACGCGGCGGTGGTTTTGCAAGATGACTTGGGAGTAAATGAAAAATGCCGATCGGAACGGTCAAGTGGTTCAATCCAACCAAGGGATACGGCTTCATCGTGCCGCAGGATGGGGGGAAGGATGTTTTCGTTCATATCACCGCCGTGCAGGCGGCCGGGTTGAAAAGCCTGAACGACGGGCAAAAGATTTCATACGAAATCACCAAGGAGCGCGGCAAGGACACCGCCACCAAGTTGAAATTGCTCTAGCGCGATTTTTGCTTGGGACTACGGAGACCCGCAAGAGTCTCTCGGCTTTTGCGGGGTCCTGTTTAGGGGGCGAAACGGACGGCGCTTTCCGTTTTCGCCGGCCTGCCGTCTTTCGGAATCATCTCCGCCCATTCTTCACATGCCGAACGGCATCGGGTCGGTTACGGGCATGATCGCGGCACGCCGCGCTGTTGCCCGGAAGAATTTTCGCTTGCACTGAATTGCAATGGATGTGCCGGCGGCATCTCTTCCGACGCTCTTTGCAATCTCCGTCGGCGCCAGCGCGCTCGGCGGGGCGCTCGGAATGGCGACCGGCATCTTCATTGTTCCGCTTTTGACCATTCTTGCGGGCATCGATGTCCGTATCGCGATCGGTGCCAGTCTTGTTTCGGTCATCGCCTGCTCCTGCGGAAGCGCCGCATCGTTTCTCAAGCAGCGGCTCACGAATGTGCGGCTGGCGCTCGTGTTAGAAACGGCAACAACCCTTGGAGCTGCAAGCGGCGTGGCACTTTCCGGTGCGGTTCCGGTTCCTTTTCTTTATGCAATATTTGCGGTGGTGCTTCTCGTCTCTGCCTGGCAGATGCTGCGGCGTCGAGAAGCCGCCATGGCACCTGCTCTGGCAGAGCGGTCCCGCAAATGGGTGCGTAAGCTTGATTCGGTCTATCCGGATCACACCGTGGGCAGCGAGGTGCGATATCGGGTAGACCGTCTGCCGGCGGGACTGGCGTTGATGTACGGCGCCGGGCTGCTCTCGGCGCTTCTTGGAATCGGCAGCGGAGTGCTGAAAATTCCCGCAATGGACACGGCGCTTCGCTTACCGATCAAGGTTTCATCAGCCACCTCGAACTTCATGATCGGCGTGACGGCCGCCGCCAGTGCCGGCTCTTATTTCATGCGCGGCGCAATCGTGCCGGAGATTGCCGGCCCGGTGGCTTTGGGCTCCGTTGTCGGAGCGGTTCTGGGGGCGCGCCTGCTCGCGTTCATTTCACCAGGCAAGCTTCGCGTGGTTTTCGTGGTCGTGCTTATTGTGTTAGCCGTCAAGATGGCGTTCATGGCGATCGGAATGCGCGGATTATGACCATGACGGTGTCCACATCGGATATTCCCGATCGTTTGAATAGCCACTTGATGCGGCTTTTGGGTTTTGGAACCTGGGTCTCTTGCGCGCTCATCGCCGCGGGAATGGTGTTGCAAGCGCTGGGCTTTCCCGCGCACGCGGGAGCCGGGCATTTGATCTCAGCCGGAATCGTGCTGCTGATCGCGCTTCCGACACTGCGCGTTGCGGTGATGGGGATCTGGTTTCTGTTGCATCGCGATCTCGAATTCACTGTGATCGCCGCGCTCGTTTTGGCGATTATCGCGGCATCGACTTTCTTCGGAGCCGGGGCGCATTAACGGGCAATATTGCGTGCCGGTTTCCGGAACTCGGAAACGGCCGATCACAGAACCGGCGCCCCGCGCCCTTCCGCCGCCTTAACGCAGCGCACCAAGCACCCAGGCCAGCACGCCTTTTTGCGCATGCAGCCGGTTTTCCGCTTCATCGAAGACCACCGATTGCGGGCCGTCGATCACTTCATCGGTGACTTCCTCGCCCCGATGCGCCGGCAGACAATGCATGAAAATCGCATCTTCCGCGGCGGCGGCCATCAACGCGCGGGTGACCTGATAAGGGGCAAGAAGATCGCGGCGGTTGGCATTCGGCGGATCCGACATGCTCACCCAGGTGTCCGTCACCACGCACCGGGCCCCTTGAACGGCGACGAAGGGATCCCGCATCAGCTCGATCCGCCCGCCGAGCGCTTGGGCCCAAGCTAGCACTTCGGGCCGCGGGGCAAGCTCGGCCGGGGTGGCGAGCCTCAAGGTGAAGCCGAAACGCACGGCTGCCTCGATCCAGCTTTGCGCCACGTTATTGCCGGCGCCGCACCAGGCCACCACTTGCCCGGCGATCGGGCCGCGATGCTCCTCAAAGGTCAGGATATCCGCCATGACCTGACACGGGTGCGAGGTATCGGTCAGCCCATTGATCACCGGCACCGTGGCGTGTTGCGCGAGCTCATGCAATTTCGCCGCCCGATCCGTGCGCAGCATAATGGCATCCACAAAGCGGGAGAGAACGCGCGCGGTATCCGCAACCGTCTCCCCTCGGCCCAATTGCATGTCGCGCCCGGCCAGCACCACCACCTCGCCGCCCAACTGCCGCATCGCCAGCTCGAAACTCACGCGGGTTCGGGTGCTGGGTTTTTCAAAAATGAGCGCGAGCGTGCGCCCGGTGAGCGGGCGTGAATTCAGCGTTCCCGCTCGCTTGAAACCGACGGCGGCATCCAGCATTTGCCGCAGGGTTGCGGCATCGAAATCCTTCAAATCCAGGAAATGGCGCGGCGGCGGGCGCGAGACGGCGCTGCTTTCCGCATGCGTTGGCGTGACCTGGCTCATGCAGCGGCGACTGCTCTCTTGTTTGCGGTTTTGTGAAGCCGCGCTGCCGCCGCGCGCAACATATCCAGCGCGGCATCGCATTCCGCGTCGGAAACGATCAACGGCGGCATCAGCCGCACCACATTTTCCGCGGCGTTGATGACCAATAGCCCCTCTTGAATAAGCGCCTCCTGCACCTCGGCTTGCGGAACGGCGCATTTCAGGCCAAGCAACAGGCCTTGGCCGCGCGCCTCCGTAAACACGGTGGGGAATTTCTGCACAAGCGCCTCCAGGCCTGCTTTCAGCCGCGCCCCCTTGCGGACGACGTCATCGAGAAAGCCCGGGGAAAGGATCACATCCAAGACCGCATGCGCAGCGGCACATGCCAGCGGGTTGCCGCCGAAGGTGCTGCCGTGGCTCCCCTGCGGCAGCGGGCCGAGCCGCCCGTGGATGGCGACCGCCCCGAGGGGCAGCCCGCCGCCGATCGCCTTCGCTGCGGCCAGCAGGTCCGGCGCCAGGCCGTAGCGCTCGCAGGCCCACAGCGTCCCGGTGCGCCCGAAGCCGGTCTGCACTTCGTCCACGATCAGCAGCGCGCCGCGCTCGCGGCACAGGTGGGCCGCCGCCGCCACGAACGCCGCGCTCGCCGGGCGCACCCCGCCCTCGCCCTGCACCAGCTCGATCAGCACCGCCGCCGTATGATCGTCCACCGACTCCGCCAGCGCCTCGGGCCGGTCGAACGGGACGTGCGCGAAGCCGGGCACCAGCGGCGCGAACGGCTCGCGGTATTTCGGCTCCCAGGTAGCCGAGAGCGCGCCCATCGTCCGCCCGTGGAAGCCGCGCGCCGCCGCGACAACATTCGGGCGGCCCGTCAGCAACCGGGCGAACTTGAGCGCCGCCTCGATCGCCTCCGCGCCGGAGTTGCACAGGAAGACGCGCTCCAGGCCGGCCGGCATACTCGCCAGCAACTCGGCCTGGTAGGCCGCCCGCTCGTCGTTCGGCAGGATCTCCGGACAGGAGATCAGCCGCTCCGCCTGGGCGCGAATGGCGGCTGCGACCGCCGGGTTGGCGTGGCCCAGGTTCGCCGCGCCCTGCCCGCCGACGCAGTCGATGTACTCGCGTCCGTCGGCGTCCCACAGCCGCGCCCCCGCCCCGCGCACAATCGCGACCGGGCGCTTCGGATAGACGCCGCTGGTGTGGGCGCTCTCCAGCGCGATGATCTCGGCGTTGGTGTGTGGTATCATGCCTGGGCTCCGATGGCAAGTGCAGATCGTCGAGTGCAGGTGGTGCGGAACATGGACTCCCTTGGCAATACCCGGCGAGCCGCGCTCGCGGCGCTCTGCCAGCAGATCGGTGCGACCCTGCTCGACGCCTTTGGCAGCCGCGCCCGTGAGGCGCTCGCCTGGATCGACGACGGCCCGCCGCTGACCTCCGGCCCGTCCGCCCTGGACATCGGCCCGCGGGTGGCACCGGGCGTCCACTGGACGGCCGCCGAGAAGGTGCGGATGGCCCAGGCGCTCGAAGCGCTGTTCGGCGTCGACCGGGTCGATCTGGTCGTGCTGAACGAGGCCGACCCGTTCCTCGCCGCCAAGATCATCCGTGGCGAGCGCCCGAATGCCGCCGACACGCGCGATGCCGACGAGTACGACTTGTATGTGCTGCGGCGAGGGGGTGATCTCGCCCCGCTCGAGCACGAGCGACTCGCGCTGATCTTCCAGGTGAAGGAATGATGCCCTCGCGCTCCAGCCGGCGCGTGGCTGGCGACCGCCTCGCCCTGATCGATCCTCATCCTTTCTTCGCCGACCGGCGCAATGTCGGGACGGCGGAGTCGTGCCGGCGGCGCAGCCTGGAGGCGCTCCTCGATATCGGGTGGCATATCCTGGCGCACGCCGACGGCATCGGCGTGAGCGAATATCGCGAGATCGCCGCCCGTCTTGTGGAGCGGCAGGCACTCGTCCACGAGGAGGCAACGCTGCTCGGCACGCTGGCTGGCTACAGCAACCGAATGATGCACGTCTACCACGAGATCGTGGCTCCCGACGAGCTCGACCATATTTATTCTACGCAACTCGGCGATGTCGAACGCATCGCCGACCCCTTCCGCCGGTGGGTGAGCAAGCATCCCGAGCAGGTGAGCGACGAGCTATGAAACCCGACGAACTCGCCATCGTCGCCCGGCTGCTGCACGGGCAACGCCAGGCGGCCCTCGGCACGCTGGCGGACGGCACACCGTTCGTCTCCATGGTCGCCTTCGCCGCCGAGCCGGATTTCGCTGGCTTGTTGCTGCATCTGAGCGGCCTTGCGCCGCATACCCGCCACCTCCGCGCCGACCCACGCTGCTCGCTGCTCGTCGCCGAACCGGATGGCCCGGCGGTCGAGGATGTGCAGACCCTGGCGCGAATCACCCTGGTCGGCAGGGCAGCCCCGCTGGCGAAGGACGGCCCCGACTATGCCGCCGCGCGCGCGCGCTACCTCGACCGGCTACCCGCCGCGGCCATGCTGTTCGACTTCCCGGACTTCCAACTGTGGCGCTTCGCTCCGACCGAGGCGCGCTATGTCGGCGGCTTCGCCCGGGCTTACACGCTCACGCCGGAGCACCTGCGGCAGGCGGCTCGTCTCTTGGCCACCGGGGGCACAGAGTAACTTGCAGGATCACTTGTCCGATTCCTACGGGCGATCCCCTGTGCCCTCGGTGGCTACTCGATCCGGGTCCCTTCGCCGGCGAGCGCCCGACTCACCGGCTGCGCCGCCCGCGCGTCGGCCAGGATGACGCGCCCCACCCCCCCGGCCAGGGCCTCCATCGCCCCAAGGACCTTCTTTTTCATGCGCCCCTGCGCCACCGGCAGAAACGCCTCGACCTCGCCGCGCGGGATGTGGCGGATGAGCGACGATTCGTCGGGGAAGCTGGCGAGCAGCCCGGGGACATTGGAGAGCAGGAGCAACCCCTCGGCCCGCAGCGCCGCCGCGACGGCCGCCGCCGCCCGGTCGCCGTCCACATTCAGCGCCTCGCCGTCGTAACTGGCGGCCAGCGGCGCGACCACCGGCAGGTAGCCCGCGCCGAGCAGTAGTTCCAACAGCCCGGTGTTCACCCGCTCGACCGTGCCGGTCCAGTCGTCGCGCACGATCTTCTGCTTGCCGTCCTCGACGATTCGGATCGTCGCCTTGCGCGGCCCTTCGAGCAGCCGCCCGTCCAGTCCGCTGAGCCCGACCGCGCTGACCTGGCGACGTTGCAGACGCTCGACGAGCAGCGTGTTCACCTTGCCGGCGGACGCCATCATAAACAGCTCCAGCGTCGGCCGGTCGGTGTAGCGGCTGGTGAAGCCGGAGGGCGAGGTAACGAAACGCGGCGGATGGCCGAGTTGCTCCGCCAGCCGGTTGGTCTCGTCCGAGGCCCCGTGCAGCAGCACCAGCCGCCGGCCCGCGCGCCACAGCCCGGCGAGATCGGCGCACAGCGCGTCGTAGTCCATCCCCGCGCCCCCGCCAACTTTGACGACGATCATGCCTGCGCTCCTCCTGTTGAATGGTGGACGATCAAGGGCGGCCGTCCGCCCGAAGCCTCACCGCCCCTCCACCTTCCTGCCCGGCGCGTCGCGCGCTTGATCTGGCTCGATCAGGGCGAACGGGATAACGATGCCCTCTGCGCGATAGCGGCGGTGAAGGCGTTTTATGAATTCATGCCGGATAGCGAACTGGTAGCGATATGCCTTGGCGCCCAGGAAGACCGTACAGTCGATTCGGCGCTCGGCGAAGGCATTGAACCGGAGATACGGCTCGAAATCCTCCGCCGCGCCGTCCACCTCGCGGAGCGTCTCGCGCGCCACGTCGAGCGTCACCTGCTCGACGTGATTCAGATCGCTATCATAGTGCACGCCGACCGGCACGCCGAACGACAGGTCGCTGCTCGGGCGTTCATAGTTGGTGATCCGGTTCGATGTCAGCAGCGAATTCGGTGCGATGACCATGTTGTTGTCGGCGGTCTGGATCGAGGTGCTGCTCCAGGTGATGTCGTTGATGACGCCTTCCTCGCCGGTCTCGAGCCGAACATAATCGCCCGGCAGGAATTTTTTGGACAGAATAATGTAGATGCCGGCGAAGATATTGCCGAGCGTATCCTGCAGCGCGAGCGCCACCGCCAGGCCGCCGATGCCGAGCGTGGTCAGCAGCGGCGCGATCGTGATACCCGCAACCTGCAGCACCATCAAGACGCCGACCGTGATGATCACCGCCCGGGCGATATTGACGACGATGGTGCTCGATGCCAGCCGACCGCTCTGGCGCTCGACGTACTGAGCGATCGCCTGCGAGGCGAAATGTACGAACACCACGACGGCTTCGATCGTCAGGCAGACGCGCACGGCCGTCCCAAGCGGCGCTTTGACACCGTCGCCGATCGGCAGGCTCAGCACTGCGGCGTAGGCGCCGAGCCCGGTGGCCAGCACCAGCGCCGCGCCGCGCAGCGCGCGCAGCAAGATCTGGCCGTACCGGCCAAAACGCCCGGCCAACCACCGGCCGAGCCAGCGGAAGACAACTACCTCGACGACGACGCCGGCCAGCAGCCCGGCCCCCAGGTATCCGACCGCCCGCACCCCAGCAGACCAATCCATGTGGCCTCCGCTCGCATCCGCGGATTGAGGATCGCAGATGACAGGAACAGCATCCTGATGCGCCGCAGCCTTGATCCACGCATGCGTGCCGGCACTTTATACGGCGCCAGCCACCCCCGCCGCCGGCCGGTAGAACAGAAGCAGCACCTCCATCGCTTCCTGGTGCGTCAGCCCATTATAGCGAATGCTGCGGCTGCGGATGATCTGGGCGATCGCCTCGTCCAGCGCCTGCTCATCGTCGAGCGTGGCGGGGGCGGGGGCCTGGCCTTCCAGCCGCTGCGCCGCCGCGGCGATCTCGGCGGGCGTGCGGCGCACCAGCCCCTCGCGCTCGCGCCAGTAGCGCACATTGGCCTTGCCGCAGCCGAAGCAGGCCAGCACCGGGGTGCGCAGCGGCGTGTCGTACGGCGGCAGCGCGCCGCAGTAGGCGCTGTTGCCGCGGTCGAACGCCTCCTGCCCGCTCGCGCCCCCGGCCAGCGCCAGCCGATAGGCCCGCTGCGTCGTATCGGCGTGGACGCCGGAGCCGTCGTACTCGGTGTTGGCTGAGAATGGGCTGCGGTCGAAGACGAAGCCGGCGCGTGACAGCAGTCGGTAGAAGTAGGTGTCCGCGTCGCGGTAGCGGTTGACGAACAACTGTCCATCCGGCAGCGCGCCCAACTCCTGGCGCATCGCCTGGCGGATCTCGGCCATCTTGCGCGGGTAAAGCCAGATCAGCCGGCGGTAGATCGCCTCCAGCAGCGACGATAGACCGATCGTGCCGTTGCGCTCGCCGATGCCCAGGATGGAGAAGTCGGGCAGCATGGCGATGCCCAACCGTTGGCAGAGCATGAGCGTATCGACATAAATCCGGTCGGCGTTGCCGATGTCGTTGTGCACATGGCACTCCAGCCAGTCAAACGCGATGCCGACCCGGCGCAGCACGGCGATCCGGTCGCCCAGTTCGTCGATCGTCGAGAGGCCGACGGTGTCGGGGATGCCGATTCCTTCTACCCGCAGCCCCTCGGCGGCCAGGCGCGCCTGGAGGCGGGTGTAAAATGTTTCGTAGTCGTCGAGCGTGGTGCGGAAGGCGTCCTCGGTGCTGATGCGCACGCATGTCGCGCCGCCAGCCCGCGCCAGCCGGATGGCCCCTGCGGCTCGCTCAGCCAAGTCCGGCACGGTCGCGCCGGCGGTCGCCTGCTTGATCTTGCTGGTGCCGATGAACAGGTGCAGGCGGCGAAACCCGCTCTCCAGCGCGGCCGCGATGTCTTCGGCCAGGCAGCGGGCATGCGCAGCGAACTCAATGCGCAGGCCGGCCCGGCGCGCCCGTCCGATCAGGTCGCGGTTCATCCCCTGGCCGTCGGCGTTCGCCGGGAACGCCGGCATCTCTACTACGCCGACGCCGAGCGAGTCCATTAACCGGATACACTCCCAGGCCTCGTCGGCGCTCAGGTGGAACCCCTGGAGCGTCCCGTCGCGCCGCTCGCCCACCGCCTGGAGCGACTCGCGGATGCTGAAGACGCCGAAGCGCTGCGCTTTCAGGTAGCCGAACAGCGCGAACAGCTCAGTTGCCTCGTGGTAGCGGGCGTGCGCCGGATTCTCGCCGGCCAGAAACGGCGGGATAGGATATCGCCGGTCGACTTCGTTCAAGCTGTCCTCCCAGCAGCGAGACAGGCAGGCGATGTCTTAACGGAGCTCCGTGCCCACCGGTCTGCTTGTCTCCTCCAGCATTTTCTCAAGGAGCAGATACGTCGGCTCAACGTACCCCTCATGCCTGCGCTCCTCCAGCAGGCGATAGCCCAGGCGCTCGTACCAGGCGCGCAGGTGGGGTAGCGCGACACGCACCCCGAGCCGCACGCGCGGGATGCCGCGCGCTCTGGCGCGCTGCTCGACGGCTGCCGTCAACGCGGTGGCGATGCCGCGATTACGATAGGCCGGCAGCACCGCCAGCCGCCCGAGGTACACATGGTCGTTCTCGGGCCGGTACAGAACACAGCCGACGACGGTGTCGTCCAGCAGCGCCAGCACAATGCAGGCACTGGTCATCTGTGCGCGCAGGCTCTCGACCGTCTCCTGGTGCACACCCGACGGTGGATCGAGCCGCCCGCGGTACTCCGCGAAGGCCGCCTGGAGCACGGCGAGAACAGTCGGCAGGTCGGCGTTGGTTGCGTCGCGTAGAGACAGATGACTCATGGCAGGCTCCAGATAGGCATCAAATCGGATGCAGCCCCGGAAACTCCAGCCCGGCTGTCTCCTCGAAACCGCACATCAGGTTCATACACTGCACCGCCGTGCCGGCCGCGCCTTTCATCAGGTTGTCCAGCGCGCAGATGCTGACGACCCGCCCGGACGCCTCATCGAGGGCGAAGCCGACATCGGCGTAGTTGCTGCCGGCCAGGATTTTCGGCTCCGGCAGGCGATAGACCCCCTGGCGCTCGCGCACGATGCGGACGAACGGCTCCGCGCCGTAGGCCGCGCGGTAGGCGCGCCACAGCGCTTTCTCCGTCAGCGGCTGCCTGGGGAAGGCGTGGGCGGTCGCCAGCGCGCCGCGCACCAGCTCGACACTGGTGATCGATAGGTGAACGCGCCGCAGCCCGAGCGCCTGGGCGATCTCGGCGGTGTGGCGGTGCCCCACCGGCGCGAACGACCGTACCGCACCGCTGCGCTCCGGGTGATGCGACGACTCGCTCGGCTGCGCGCCGCCTTCCGATGAGCCGACCTTGACCTCGATGACCACATCGTCCTCGTCGCCGATCAGCCCGGCGCGCGCCAGCGGCAGCAGCGCCAGGTTCGCCGCCGTGGCGTTGCAGCCGACGCCGCTGACATAGCTCGCGCCACGGATCGCCGCGCGCTCCAGTTCCGGCAGGCCGTAGACGAAGCGCTCGAGCCAGCCGGGGGCGGGGTGCGGCTCGCCGTACCAGCGCGCGTAGGCCGCCGGGTCGCGCAGGCGAAAGTCCGCCGAGCAGTCGATGATGCGCGGGGCAAGCGCAGCAAACTGCTCGATCCGGCGGCCGGCCTCGCCGTGCGGCAGCGCCAGGAACAGCACGTCGCAGGGGGCGAGGTGGGCCGCGCTCACGAACTGCAACGCTGTGCGGCCGCGCAGGTTCGGGTGCGCGCCCGCCACCGGCCTGCCGGCCAGCCGTTCAGACGTGACCTGCGCCACCTGCACGTGCGGGTGGAACAGGAGCAAGCGCAGCAGCTCGCCACCAACGTAGCCGCTGCCGCCGATGATCGATACGCATAGCATCGTCGTCATTCCTGCTTGTTTCGACGAAAGGCGGACGATGCAGGGCGGTCCTCGTCATTGGCCGTCGGCCCCGCGGCGCGCCCTGGCAAAGAACCATAGCAGCGCCGTCAGCGACAGCCCGTCGCGGATGGCGTTGCGCTCGATCAGCGCCCACACCTCCCCCGGCGCGAACCAGCCGACGCGCAGCACCTCGTTCGTGTCGCTCAGCGGGGCGACCTGCCGCGCGCCATGGCCGATGAATACGTGGAAAGTGCTGCGGGCCGTGCCGTTCATCGGGTGGTAGCCGCCAAGCGCCTCCAGCCGCGCCGCCTCCGCGCCGGCCTCCTCGTGCAGCTCACGCGCCGCTGCCGCGGCCAGCCCCTCGTCCGCGTCCACCCGCCCGGCGGGTATCTCCCAGCCGGTCGTGTCGGTGATAAAGCGGTAGTGCTCGATCAGCAGCAGCCGCCCATCCACGCCCACCGGCACGACCCCGACGGCTGGCAGCGGGTAGTCCACGACGTGATGCCCCTCGATCACGCTACCATCTGGCAGGCGCACATCGTCGCGGTGCAGGCTGACCCACGGGCTCTGGTAGATCGTCTCGCGCCGGAGCACCTGCCAGGGGCGGGGGATGTTGTCCATGATGTTGCCCTTGCTGCTCGATATGACACGATCACACGATGGCGGGCGCGTGCGCTCACCGGCGTGCCGTGCGTCCCTCCCCTTGCCCCTGCCGGTCTCTTACCCTGTCACCTTGTCACCACCTCACGCCCGTCCCGCCGCCAGCGTGTAGTCGATAATCCGCCCAGGGATGTCCACGCCGGTCGGAGCGATGCTGTTGCGGAACTCCATGGTGTAGTTGACCTCGTTCACCAGCAGCCGCCCGTCGGGCGCCTCCAGCACATCGATCGCCACCACGCCCCCGCCCACCGCGTGCGCCGCGCCGACGCAGATATCCGCCAGCGCCGGCGTCACCGGGCAAACGCTCGCCTGGCCGCCACGGGCGGTGTTGGTGATCCAGTGGGTGCTGGTGCGGTAGATCGCGCAGATGCAGTCGTCACCGACGACGAACGCGCGAATGTCGCGGCCGTGCGGCTTCGGTACGTACTCCTGGATGTAAAAGATCGAGTGGTGATACGAGCCGAGGATCTCCTTGTGCTCCAGCAGCGCCTCGGCCGCCTCCCGGTCGTTCACCTTGGCGATCAGGCGACCCCACGAGCCGATCGCCGGCTTCAGCACCACCGGGTAGCCCAGCTCCTCGATCGCCCGCAGCGCCGACTCGGGGGTGAACGCCATCATGGTGCGCGGCGTCGGCACGCCGGCCCGGATGAGCGCCTGGGTGGTCTTGAACTTATCGCCGCAGGTGTCGGCCACCTGCGCGCTGTTGACGGTCGGCACGCCGGCGTCGTTCAGCGCCCGCAGCGCGTAGAGCGCACGCGAGTGGTGGATCGAGCGCTCCAGTACGACATCGTATGGATAGTCGCCGCGGTTCAAGTCGAAGATCAATTCGTCATCGTCCAGCCGAATGTAGGAGATGCCACGTCGCTCCAACTCGGCGAAGAGCAGCTTCTCTTCGACACGAATGCGTGAACAGAGAACCCCGATACGCATAGTTACTCTCCGACGGGAAGCGAAACAGACCCATCGCAACATGACAAATGCGGCGCGCTTGCGATCTTGCGCCCGCTTTATCAATGGTTCATCGTGCGCTTCTCACTCTCCCCAGTCCTCGCCGACCTCCGGCGCGAGCGCCAGCTCCAGCGGCTCGACGCTGACGACCTCCAGCTCGGCGGCGCAGTCCGGACAGACGACGATCTCCCCTTCGACGGTATTGGCCCCTAGCGTGATCTCGGCATCGCACTCAGGACAGTTAGCGGTCATTCGGTGTGCCTCCTTGTGTTTCGTATGGTGGACAGCGGATGATTGAACGGAAAACGAAGGACGAAAGGATGCATCGCACTACGCGCTACGGACCAGCTCTACGATGGTGCGGGTCACATCCTCGGTGCGTGCATCGCCGCCGAGATCGGGCGTCCATGGGCCGGCGGCGCGCACCGCGGCGACTGCGCTGCGAATACGTGCCGAGGCTGCCAGACTCGGCATGCTGAGTTCTGATTGCTGAACTGCCGCAAGGTGCTCCAGCAGCAACGCCGCGCAGCCGATGGCTGCCAGCGGGTTGGCGATGCCCCGCCCGGCGATGTCTGGCGCGGCGCCGTGCACCGGCTCGAACAGTGCGTGGCGCTCGCCGATATTCGCCGAGGTCGCCAGGCCCAGCCCGCCGCCCCAGGCGCACGCCACGTCCGACAGGATGTCGCCGAACAGATTGGTCGTGACGATCACATCGAAGCGCTCGGGATGGAGGACGAGTTGCAGCGCCGCGTTGTCCACCAGTAGCTCCTCGACGGCGACATCTGGGTACTCCGCCGCGACCGCCAGCGCCGCTGCGCGGAACAGCCCGCACGTCTCGCGCAGGACGTTCGCCTTGTGGACGATGGTCACCTTTGGTGGCGGCGGACGACGAAGGGCGGATGGCGAAAGCCGCTCGCTCTCCTGCACTCTGGACCCGGCATCCCGCCCCCTTGACCGCGCCAGCTCAAACGCTACCCGCGCGATGCGCTCGCTCGCTCGGCGCGTGATCACCCGCTCGGCGATCGCCGTCGCGCCGCCGTCCTCCAGCCGCTCCCGCCCGGCGTACAGCCCTTCGGTGTTCTCGCGAACCACCACCAGATCGACGATTGAAGATTGCGGATCGAGAAGAGAAGATGGCTTCTTCTCGCGATCTTCTATCCTCAATCCTTGACTCTCGGATCGGACCGGGCGGAGGTTCGCATACAGGTCCAGCTCGCGGCGCAGGGCGACGATCGGGCTGCGGTAGCCGGGCACGGGGCCGCTCGGCGAGGCGACCGCGCCGAACAGCACGGCATCGGCAGCGCGAGCCGCGGCGAGGGTCTCGCCTGGCAGGGCGGCGCCGTGACGGCGGAAGCACTCCCAGCCGGCCTCGGCCTCGGCGAATGCGAGCGGCAGGCCGGTGGCCCGCAGCACCTCGACTGCTGCCGGGATGACCTCCTGGCCGATGCCGTCGCCAGGGATGACCAGTATCCGCAGCTCCGTCGCGCTTCTTTCAGGGGGAGCAGGCATCATTCCGTCCGATTACAGATAGGGCAGACAGCATCTGGATGCGATGCGACGTTCGGTTATGCACGCATTGCTGCCTGGCTGCGCACCCGTCACGCCGTCGTCCTGTCATCCTGTCGTCGCGTCCGCCCGCTGACCGGGAAAGCGCCCATACCGCTTGTAGTAGGGCACGATCCCGCCGGCGGCCCAGATCTCCTGCAGAAATGCGGGCGGCGGCGGGAGCTGGATCGCATGACCATCCGCCTGGAGCCGGCCAGCGGCTAGATCGAGCTCGACCTCCTGGCCGTCGTGCAGCACACCGGTCAGGTCGGCCTCGAAGCACGGGATGCCGAGATTGAGCGCGTTGCGGTAGAAGATGCGGGCGAAGAGCGGAGCGATGATCGCGCCGATGCCGACCATCTTGAGCGCCAGCGGGGCGTACTCGCGCGACGAACCGCAGCCGAAGTTCGGCCCGGCGACGATCAGGTCGCCCGGTCGCACGTTGGGGGCGAAGTCCGGCCGCGCCTCGACGAACGGATACTTGCGCAGCTCGGACTCATCCTTCAGCATGTAGGGCGCGTACCGTCCCGGAACGATCTGATCGGTGTTGACATTCGCTCCGAAGAGCCAGACGCGAGCCATGGGCCACCTCGTTTCGCACAGAGAGCTGAAAACAGAACTCAGAACTCCGAACCCACATCGGCCGGGTGCGCGATATACCCGGCCACCGCCGTCGCTGCGGCCACCTCTGGCGAGGCCAGGTAGATCTTCGCCTCCGGCGAGCCCATGCGCCCGCGGAAGTTGCGGTTCCCGGTGAACAGACAGGTCTCGCCGGGCGCCAGCACGCCCATGTGCCGCCCGATGCACGCGCCGCAGCCGGGCGTGCCGAGCGCCGCGCCGGCCGCCAGCAGCGTCGCCAGCGTGCCGTCGTCGGCAGCCTGGCGCAGCGCCTCGCGAGAGGCCGGCACCACCAGCAGCCGCACGCCCGGCGCCACCCGCCGCCCGCGCAGGATGTTCGCGGCGGCGCGCAGGTGCTCGTAGTGTCCGTTGGTACAGGTGCCAATGTAGACCACATCGACCGCCACGCGCCCGAGCTCGTTCAGATCGACCACGTTATCGACGAAGTGCGGCACGCTGATCTGCGGCGCCAGCGTGTCCAGATCGACCTCGATGGTGCGGACGTAGGACGCGCCGGGCTCGATCCGCAGCCACTCCGGCGCCGCGATTCCGCGCGAACGGGCGTGGACCTCCCATCCCTCGCCGGTCGGCGGCACGATCCCGGCCTTGCCGCCGACCTCGATCGACAGCGTGGCGAGCGTCATCCGGTCGCCGACCGGCAACAGCCCGACGCCGTGCCACTCGACCGACTGGTAGGTCGCGCCGTCTGCGCCGAGCACGCGGGCGACGCGCAGCGCCAGGTCTTTGGCGGAGACGCCGGGGCGGAAGCGGCCGCGCGCCAGCACGCGCACCGTCTCCGGCACGCGCAACCAGGTCTGCCCGGTGGCCAGGGCGAGCGCGATATCGGTCGCGCCCATGCCAGTGCCGAACGCCCCGACCGCGCCGTAGCCGGTGGAGTGCGAGTCGGAGCCGATGATCAGCATGCCGGGGCGCGCCAGTCCCTCCTCGACCAGCACCGGGTGCGAGATGCCGCGGCCAACATCGAAGAAGTGGCGGATGCCCTGCTCGCGCACCCAGCGCCGCAGGTTCGCCTGGTGCTCGGCGGTCTGGATGGTGGCCGCCGGCGCGACGTGATCGACGACCACAGCGACGCGCTCCGGATCCCAGACGCGCGCCGCACCAAGCTCCCGGTGCAGCACGTTGATGATGCTCGGCGCGATGCTGTCGTGCATCATTGCCAGGTCGACGTTGACGACGACGTTTTCGCCGGCGCGCACCGGCCTCCCGGCCGCATGGGAGAGAATCTGCTCCGCGAGTGTCTGTGCCATACCGATTGAACCTTTCATTTCACCGCAAAGGGCCCACGGCGCACAAAGGCCGACGATCGCCAGCGGCGGGTACATCGTCGTACGCTGCGTTGCTCATCAAAAAGCCCGCCTCACCGTGCGTCTGGTGAAGCGGGCCTGTCGTCGGACCTTCGCGGGACAAGCGAGCCTAACCAGACGCTGCGTCCGGCTTCTTGCTCTGCTTGTTCTGCTTGGCGACGTGATACATCATTGTCTGGCGTGCGTTCGTAGCGGTCGACGTGGGCGAGTATAGCATCGCCGCCGCCCGCCGTCAAGGGGGAATGCAGTCGCGCCCCGGCGCCGGGCGCGCCGGTTCGGTGTCAGAGCGGTTGCCCCGCTGCGCCGCCTAGGGCTTCTCAGTTCATTAACGGTGCGAGTAGCCAGCGCAGTGCAGTGGGCAGGTAGGCGCTCAGTTCACTCCAGACATCAGGAAGGAACGCGCCTGGGCGGTGCCGTCGTATGAGATTGATAGCCAGATTCCGTAGC